>NZ_CEEDEB010000014.1:0-182591 GCF_979253795.1 Roseateles sp. AC306 | reverse complement strand
GCCTCTTCTTTGGTGACTTTCTTCTGGCCCCGCAGAAGAAAGTTACCCGGCCGCCGGGACGGACTCCCGGCAATGCACCGAGCAAACACCGCACCCCGCCAAAGCAACCAATACCAAGACAACAGCAATACCAACACCCAATCCGATGCGCCCCTGCCCCACCCTCGCTGCCCTTCTCCCGCTATTGATCGTGACTAGCGTCATCGCCGCCCAAGCCCTGACCGCCGACGACATGCGCGACGCCGAAGAGACGCTGCACAACCTCGACTCGCGCATCAGCCTGCAGAACAAGAAAGCCCTGGGCGACGCCAAGGAACTGGCGCGTTATTTCCAGCAGGTCGAAAACCACTTCAGCGCGAAACCAGACGCGCAACGCGGCGTGGAGTTCTCGCGGAAATCCAAGGCCCATGCCGACGCCATCGCCACCGCCGTCCAGGCCGACAACTACGACGCCGCGATGGACCACCTCAGCGATCTCACCCGCAGTTGCAAGACCTGCCACGAGGTCTACAAGAAACCGAAATGAAGCGCCTTGCCCTAGCAGTCACCGCGGCCCTCCTCACCGCCCCCCTGACCCAGGCCGCCTCGCGCCACGAACTCAACACGTGGATGCGAGCCGTCGACGCCAAGACAGTCACCGTGCAGAAGCACCTCGCCGCTGGCCGCCACGACGCGGCGGTCGCCGACGCGCAGGCCCTGCAGAAGCTCTACGCCGACATGGCCCTGTACTTCGAGCGCGACTACCCGGCCGCAGACGCCGTCGGCTTCTCCCGCGACGGCGAAAAGCTCGCGGCCGCTATTCCCGTCCTTGTGGCCAAGGGCGACATCACCGCCGCCGCCCAGTCGGCCCGTGCCATCGCGCTGGCCTGCAACGACTGCCACGACCCCTACAAGCCACTCCCGTAACGCCCATGAAGATCACCCTTGCCCTCTCGCTGCTGGCCCTCGCGGCCAGCGCCCACGCCGCCCTCAAACCCGGCGACGCCGCACCCGACTTCAAGGCCACCGCCGCACTGGCCGGCAAGACGGTTGACGTGCAGCTGAAGGACGCGCTCGCCAAGGGCCCCGTCGTCGTCTACTTCTACCCGGCCGCCTACACCGGCGGCTGCAACCTGCAGGCGCATGAATTCGCCGAAAACCTGGCCCGCTTCACCGCCGCCGGCGCCAGCGTCATCGGCGTGTCGGGCGACGGCTCAGGGCCTGTTCACATGGCGGCAGTGGGCCGCGAAGGCCAGCAGGCGGAGGCCAATCAAGGCGCGACGCGCCGCCCGCATTGATATGCGGGCAAGCGGCGCAACGCGGAGTGACCTCTGCCTGCTGGCCTTCCCTCCGGGTTGTGGCCAGGAAGCCCGCGCGCGGCGTTGCAAATCCTCGCCGGGCAACCAGCCCGGCTGCGGTTTGCGCCTTGCTCGCGGGCTTCCTGGTCACAACGCGGCCCGCTGCCGCCATGTGAACAGGCCCTTGCGGCTGCGCGAGTTCTCCACCGACCCCGAAACCTGCGCCGGCAAGCTGACCGTCGCCTCCGATGCCGACGGCCAGATCGCCCGCGCCTTCGACATTGCCACCACCGCCACGCCGGCCGGCCGCAAGACGACCCAGGGCCAGGACATCACCCACGCCCGCGCCGAGCGCACCAGCTTCGTCATCCGGCCGGACGGCCGCGTCGTCGCCACCGTGGGCGGCCTCGCGCCGGCCGCCAACGTGGCCGCGGTGCTCGCCGAGGTCGAGCGCCTGGCAGGCCGCTGATTCCATTTCCCCAACCACCCAACGCAACGATGAAATCACGCTTCCTCGTCACCGCGGCGCTGCTCGCCACCGCCGCCCAGGCCCAGCAGGCCCCCAAGCCCGAACAGCTCATCAAGTGGCGCCAGTCCACCTACCAGGTCGTCGCCTGGAACGCTGGCCGTGTGAAGGCCAATGTGGATGGCACGTACAACAAGGACGAGGTCGTCCGCGCCGCCAACGCCATCGCGGCGCTGGCCAACAGCGGCCTGCCGTCGCTCTTCCCGCCCGGCACCGAGACCGGCAAGGGCTGGAAGGACACCACCGTGAAGGCGACGCTGTTCAGCGACACCGCCGGTGCGGCCGCCGCACAGGCCGCATTCGGCAAGGAAGCCTCCGAGCTGGCCCGCGTCGCCCAGGGTGGCGACGTCGCCGCGGTCAAGGCCCAGCTCGCCGCCCTGCAGAAGACCTGCAAGGCCTGCCACGACGATTTCCGCAACAGCAATTGATCATGAAAAAACTGCTCTTCGCCACTGCCACCCTGCTTGCCCTCAACGCACAAGCCCAGACCCCGCCCGCCGGTGCCGCGAGCGCACCGCCGCCCCCGCCCTTCACCTTTTTCGTCACCAGCGTGGGCGGTGGCAACGGCGCCAACTACGGCGGCCTGGAAGGCGCCGATGCGCATTGCCAGAAGCTGGCCACCGCAGCCGGCACGCCGTTCAAGAGCTGGAAGGCCTACCTGAGCACGCAGGGCGCGAACGCGGTCAACGCGCGCGACCGCATCGGCAAGGGCCCTTGGACCAACGTGCGCGGCCAGCCCGTGGCGCGCGACGTGGCCCACCTGCACGGCGACACCGTGGAACTGGCCCAGCTCGGCAGCAACCTGACGCGCAACACCGCGCTGACCGAAAAAGGCGAGCGCCCCAAGGCCGCCGGCGACACGCCCAACGAGCACGACATCCTGACCGGCTCCACGCCCGACGGCCGAGCCTTCCCCGAAGGTGCCGACAAGACCTGCCGGAACTACACGAGCGACGCCGAAGATGGCTCCGTGCAAGTCGGCCACTTCGACCGCACCGGCGGCGGCAACGCCTCGTGGAACTCCGCCCACGGCAGCCGCGGCTGCAGCCAGCCCAAGCTGGTGGCGACGGGTGGGGCGGGGTTGCTGTATTGCTTCGCGGCGAACTGAGCTGTGCAGCACCGCGCGGCAACCGCTTGAGGCGACGACACCGTCATTCGACGGCGGTGGACTCGTTCTCCGTGTGCCGGTCCGGCTCCGTGGTGCGGAGTATTTCGCTCAGAACGGACGTGGCGTAGGTCCCGGCGGGCAGGGAGAACGTGAGCACCAGTTGATCGGCTTGGGGCCATTCCCATGACATGTCCGCCGGGCTGGCCACCAGGGCGCGGCGCTGCTGGTCCAGGCCGGCGTGCTCCATGCCGTCGCACAAGGTGGCATGACTTGCAGCCACGCCGTTCTCCAGCGCCTGCGCTTCACCGGTGGTAGTGACGCGGCCCCGTCCCCAGAGCGGTCCGGTCGGCCGGCCCGCCTCGTCCATCACGTCACCTGGCAGGGTCTTGCCCCAGAGTCCCTGCCGAATGCGCAGCGCCAGCACTTCATTGAAGACGAAGGAGCGCACCGCCGACAGGTAGATGCCCTTCTTCTTCGGGTTGCGCACGCGGATTTCGCGCGCAAGCATGGCCCGGCCCTGCTCGACGTTGCCGCCCTCGAAGCCGAAACGCTGAGCGCCGAAGTAGTTGGGCACGCCATGCGACGCCACGGCCTTGAGATTGGCCTCGATGGCCTTCATTGCATCCGGGTCGCCGGTCACCTCACGCAGCACGATGCGGAACCGGTTGCCCTGCAGATCACCGGGGCGCAGCTTCTTCACGTGGCGGCTCTGGCTCAGCACCTTGAACTCCGCGTGCTGAAGCAGGGTCAGGTCGGGCGTCTCGCCGTGCTTGCCGCTTGGCAGATAGATGCTGAACCACTGACGGGTGATGGCGTAGCGGTCCTTGAGGCCCGCGTAGCCCACGTCCCGTTCCTCCACGCCGGCGGCCTCGGCCAGCTGCTGGGCGACGAAGGCAGTGTTGGCACCGTTCTTTTCGATGTCCAGCCAGATGTGTTCGCCCTCACCGGCGGGCAGCTGCAGCGGCAGTTCGGTCACGATGAAATCCTCGTTGAGGAGCTTCAACGTGGCACTGGCGCCGCTGGACGGATAAGCGTTGGGCCACTGCGGCAAGGTCGTGTATTGGGCGTCGGTCATGAGCAGTCTGGCGGCACCAGCCGTCGATAGGGGCAGGCTGGCTTGGGGCCGTCATTCTCTCGCTGCTCGCACGCCTCAACGCGCGTCAACGGATGTCACTCCAGCGGGAAGCGCTGGGACAGGCTGGCACGGTGCGTCGACACCGCGCCAAGCATGACCCGGCCTCAGGCCGGCTGCTTTTCGAGGCGCAGCGCTGCTTCCACCGTCGCCAGTTCCTCGTCCGTCAACGGCGCGCCGTTGGCCGCGCCGAGCGCATCGTCGATCTGCGCCAGCCGGCTGGCGCCGACGAGCACCGACGTCATGCCCGGGTGGCGCAGCACCCAGCTCAATGCCAGCTGCGGCAGCGTCTGGCCACGCGCATCGGCCAAGGCCTTGAGCGCGCGCACCACTGCGACGCGGCCGGGGGTGACGTCGGTGGGCTTCAGGAAGCCGCCCTTGGCTGCACGCGAGTCGGCCGGGATGGCCGAGGCGAGGTAGCGCTCCGTCAGCAGGCCCTGGGCCAGTGGCGAGAAGGCGATGCAGCCGATGCCTTCCTCAGAGAGCGTCTCGAGCAGGCCGCCTTCGACCCAGCGGTCCAGCATGCTGTAGCGGGGCTGGTGGATGACGCAGGGCGTGCCCAGCCGGCGCAGGATGGCGCTGGCTTCACGCGTCTGCTCAACCGAGTAGTTGGAGACGCCCACATACAGCGCACGCCCGCTGCGCACCGCATGGTCCAGCGCGCCCATGGTCTCTTCCAGCGGCGTGTCCGGGTCGGGGCGATGGGAATAGAAGATGTCGACGTAGGGCAGGCCCAGGCGCTTCAGGCTCGCGTCCAGGCTGGCCAGCATGTACTTGCGCGATCCCCATTCGCCGTAGGGCCCCGGGCCCATGCGGTAGCCGGCCTTGGTGGAGATGATGAGTTCGTCGCGGTGGGCGTGCAGCTCCTCGCCCAGCAGGCGGCCCATCGTCAGCTCGGCCGAGCCGGGCGGCGGGCCGTAGTTGTTGGCGAGGTCGAAGTGCGTGATGCCGCGGTCGAAGGCGCCGAGCACCATCTCGCGCGCGGTGTCGTAGCGGTCGACATCGCCGAAGTTGTGCCACAGGCCAAGCGACAGCGTGGGCAGCAGCAGGCCGCTGCGCCCGCTGCGGCGGTAGGGCTGTCGTTCGTAGCGTTGGGGGTCGGGGGTGTGGCTCATCGGGAGGATGCTCGGAGGCGCTGCCGGAACGGCGCCGGGATCGTATGCGAGTACCTTCATGTAATGCCGCCGGCTGCCGCATCGGGTGCGTCGCGGGATCAGCGCGAGTCCTACAGGCGGCCCGCTCCAAGGCGGCGAATATTTCGGCATGGCAAAAACCAGTGGCCCGCAGCAGGGCTTTGTCCGCGTTCGCGGCGCCCGCGAGCACAACCTGAAGAATGTCGACGTGGACGTGCCGCGCGACGCGCTGGTGGTGTTCAGCGGCGTGTCGGGCTCGGGCAAGTCGTCGCTCGCCTTCGCCACCATCTACGCCGAGGCGCAGCGGCGCTACTTCGAGTCCGTCGCACCTTATGCGCGCCGCCTCATCGACCAGGTGGGCGTGCCGGCGGTCGACAGCATCGACGGCCTGCCGCCTGCGGTGGCCCTGCAGCAGCAGCGCGGCACGCCCAGCGCGCGCTCGTCGGTGGGCAGCGCCACGTCGCTGTCCAGCCTGCTGCGCATGCTCTATTCGCGCGCTGGCCACTACCCGCCCAAGCAGCCCATGCTGTACGCGGAGGACTTCTCTCCCAACACGCCGCAAGGCGCCTGCCCCGGCTGCCACGGCCTGGGCCGCGTCTACGAGGTGACCGAGCAGTCCATGGTGCCCGACCCGTCGCTGACGATCCGCGAGCGCGCCATCGCCGCCTGGCCGCCGGCCTGGCATGGCCAGAACCTGCGCGACATCCTCGTCACGCTCGGCCACGACGTCGACACGCCCTGGCGCGACCTGCCGAGAAAGACGCGCGACTGGATCCTGTTCACCGATGAGCAGCCCACCGTGCCCGTGTATGCCGGCTTCACGCCCGCCGAGACGCGCGCCGCGCTGAAGAGCCGCATGGAACCGAGCTACCAGGGCACCTTCATGGGGGCGCGCAAATACGTGCTGCACACCTTCGCGACGACGCAGAGCGCACTGATGAAGCGCCGCGTGTCGCGCTACATGGTGGCCAGCGACTGCCCGACCTGCGAGGGCAAGCGGCTCAATCGCGAGGCGCTGTCGGTCACGTTCGAGGGGCTGGACATCGGCGAGCTGTCGCGCATGCCGTTGCGCGCGCTGGCCGAGGTGCTGCGCCCGGCGGCCGCTGGCTCGGCCCATGCCGCCTCACAGGGCCACGGCGTCAGCAGGGCCACGTCCAAGGCGCACACGGCGCAGCGCGTGGCCGCCGGCGGCAACGCCCACGCGGCCGCGCCCGACGTGCGCCGCACGCCCAACCTGTCGGAGGAAAAGCTCATCGCCGCCCAGCGCATCGCCCACGACATGCTGGCGCGCATCACCACGCTCAACGACCTGGGCCTGGGCTATCTGTCGCTGGACCGGGGCACGCCCACGCTGTCCAGCGGCGAACTGCAGCGCCTGCGCCTGGCCACGCAGATCCGCTCCAACCTGTTCGGCGTCATCTACGTGCTGGACGAGCCCTCCGCCGGCCTGCATCCCGCCGACGGCGAGGCGCTGCTCCACGCCCTGCGGGACCTGAAGGCGGCCGGCAATTCCCTCTTCATCGTCGAGCACGACCTGGGCCTGATGCGCGAGGCGGACTGGATCGTCGATGTCGGCCCCGACGCCGGCGAGCTGGGCGGCGAGGTGCTCTACAGCGGCCCGCCGGCAGGCCTGGAGGGGGTGACGGCCTCGCGCACGGCTGCCTACCTGTTCCCGCGCATCGCGCCGGAGCGGCCGCTGCGCCGCATGCCGCACGCCTGGCTCAAGCTGGCCGGCGTGACACGCAACAACCTGCGCGTCGTCGACGTGGCCTTTCCGCTCGGGAGCTTTACCGCGGTGACCGGGATCTCGGGCTCGGGCAAGTCCAGCCTGGTCAGCCAGGCGCTGGTCGACCTCGTCAGCCAGGTCCTCGGCCACGAGCCCCCTGCGCCGGACGCTGAAGAAGACGACGAAGCGGACGGCCCCTCGCGCGAGGTCACGCACGGCCACATCGCTGCCGGCGCCGAGCACATCCGCCGCCTGGTGCAGGTCGACCAGAAACCCATCGGCCGCACGCCGCGCTCCAACCTCGCCACCTACACCGGCCTGTTCGACCATGTGCGCAAGCTCTTCGCCGCCACGCCCGCGGCGCGCGCCAAACGCTTCGACGCCGGACGCTTCTCCTTCAACGTCGCCAAGGGCCGCTGCGAGACCTGCGAGGGCGAGGGCTTCGTCAGCGTGGAGCTGCTCTTCATGCCCAGCGTCTACGCGCCCTGCCCAGCCTGCCACGGCGCGCGCTACAACGAGGCCACGCTGAAGGTCCGCCTGCGCGACAGGAGCATTGCCGACGTGCTGGGCATGACGGTGGACGAGGCACTGAGCTTCTTCGCCGAGGACGCCGCGTTGGCGAGGCCGCTCACGCTGCTGCAGCAGATCGGCCTGGGCTATCTGCGCCTGGGCCAGCCCGCCACCGAACTCTCCGGCGGCGAGGCCCAGCGCATCAAGCTCGCCACCGAGCTGCAGCGCGCCCAGCGCGGCAACACCCTCTACGTGCTGGACGAGCCGACGACCGGCCTGCATCCGTCCGACGTGGACAAGCTGCTGGCGCAGCTGAACGGACTGGTGGACGCCGGCAACACGGTTGTCGTCGTCGAGCACGAGATGCGCGTGGTGGCGGCCTGCGACTGGGTCATCGACATCGGCCCCGGAGCAGGCGCCGAGGGCGGGCGGCTGGTGGCCTGCGGCACGCCGGAGCAGGTGGCGCGCGCCCAGGGCAGCCGGACGGCCCGCTACCTGGGCGACGCGCTGGCCTGAGCCCGCTTGAGCGGCCCGGCGGCGCTCAGAAGGTCACCTTGACCGACGCTGCACTCCGCCTGGCCTCGCCGTGGAAGACGGCCTCCATGTTGTTGCCATCGGGGTCCAGCACGAAGGCGGCGTAGTAGCCCGGGTGGTAGGGCCGCTCGCCGGGGGCGCCATGGTCCTTGCCGCCGCTGGCCAGAGCCGCCTTGTGGAAGGCGTCCACGGTGGCGCGATCCTTGGCCTGGAAAGCCATATGCACGCGCCCGGTCAGCTCGCCCTGCGCGGCGTCGCTCTGGGCGGTCGACACAAAGAGTTCATCGGCTCAGAAATAACTGTCGCCCGTGCCGCCGATGGGGATCTCCAGCACCTTGAAGACCGCCTCGTAGAAGCGCTGGCTGGCCGCCAGATCGCGCACGACGAGTTGGATGTGGTCGATCAGCCGGCCGCGATGCAGTTCCTGGGTTTCCACGGGCGCTCTCCTGTTCAGATGGGTGAGTGGAATCGCGATGTTAGGTAGCGATGGCCGGGCACGCCATGTGGGCGGGCGCCAAGTTGCAACAGCCGGTTCCAGCCGAATTCAGGGCCGTTGCGGCCGCGTCGCCAACACCTGCGTTTGCGGGTGTCGACCTGACTGACAACCGGGCCGGCGATGGCATGCTCGCTGCTTCCCGCAGCTAGATTCTTAAAAGTAGCCGGCCTGCCCAGCCGCCTCGGAACAACACCATGAAACCCGCTCTCAACTTGCTCTGCTGCGCCGCAGCCCTCGCGCTGCATGCCGTGCCCGCCCAGGCCGCCCCCGTCGCGCTGACCTGGGTCACGACCGTGAGGGCCGCCACCACCGTGCCCGGCGCCGTGATTGGCGAAAGCTACAAGACGACCATCGTCGTCGACAACGGCGGCACCTCGACCGCGTCGCAGACCTGGGCGGACTTCACTTTCGTGTCATTTCGCCAGGAGGGCGCTTCTGGCTGGTGGCTCGAGTCGGCGGTCATCAGCCTCCCGGGCAGCGGCGGCACCTTCCGCACCGATGCGCTCGGCAACGTGCTGGCGGCCGGCAACTGGACCAGCGGCGTTTCCGGCACCGGTGTCCTCACCTCCTGGGGTGGGGCCCAGCTCGGTAGCTGGTGGAACAACGCCAGCAACGAGACCAGTTGCCTGACCGGCAAGAGCGCCTGCGTCTGGGCGAACAACGTGTCGGCCAACCGCGTCGGTGCCAGCTGGACCGCAGCGCTGCAGCAGAGCGGCGGCACGGTTCCCGAACCGGCCTCGCTGGCCCTGGCCGGCCTGGCGCTGGCCCTGGCCGGCGCCGCGCGCAAGCGCCGCTGAAACAGCGAGGCTGACACCGCTCAGCGCTGCACGCCCCAGCGCCGCACCGTCAGCCGCTCGACGGTGTCGAACACGAAGCGCTCCACCAGCCAGCCGATCATCACGACGGTGGCCAGGCCGGCGAAGACGCGGTCGGTCAGCAGTTCGTTGCGGCTCTGGAAGATGTACCAGCCCAGGCCGCCCTGGCCCGAGGACGCGCCGAAGAACAGCTCGGCCGCGATCAGCGTGCGCCACGCAAAGGCCCAGCCTATGCGCAGGCCCGACAGGATGGCCGGCAGCGCCGACGGCACGAGGATCTGCAGCACATAGCGCATGCCGCGCAGGCCGTAGTTGCGGCCGGCCATGCGCAGGGTCTCGGGCACGCCGTGGAAGCCCGACAGCGTCGACAGCGCCAGCGGCCACAGCACCGCGTGCACGAGCACGAAGATGAGGCTGCCCGAGCCGAGGCCGAACCACAGCAGCGCCAGCGGCAGCAGCGCGATGGCCGGCAGCGGGTTGAACAAGGCCGTCAGCGTATTGAGCACATCGCGACCCGGGCGCGTGGCAACCGCCAGCGCCGACAGCGTCAGGGCGAGCACCGCGCCAAGCGCATAACCACGCAGCAACAGGGACAGCGAGGCCGCCGTGCGCGTCAGCAGTTCGCCGTTGCGCAGGTCGGTCCACCAGGCCTGGGCCGCCTGCAGGAAGCCGGGCAGCAGCAGGTCGTTGCCGGCCCAGCGCGCGGCCATCTCCCACAGCGCGGCGATGAGCACCAGCACGACGATCTGGCGGATGCCGTCGCGTCGCCACAGGCGTTGCAGGCGGCTGAGGGGCGCGAGCGAGGCAAAGGCGGGCAGCGGCGGCAGTGCGCGCTCGAACTCGGGTCTGGCGGGGTGGACGTCGCTCATGGCTCGAAAAGAAGACGGTGGATGCGCTGCTGCTGGGCCTGAAAGGTGGCGCTGCCGACACTGGCGATCTCGAAGGCGTCCGCGTTCAGCTCTGCGCGCACGCGGCCCGGGTGGGGCGACAGCAGCAGGATGCGATTGCCGATGAGCAGTGCCTCTTCGATGGAATGGGTGACGAAGAGCAGCGTGAAGCCCAGCTCTTTCCACAGGCGCAGCAGTTCCTCCTGCAGGCTGCGGCGCGTCAGCGCATCAAGCGCCGCGAAGGGCTCGTCCATCAGCAGCACGCGGGGGCGCATGGCCAGGGCCCGGGCGATGGCGACGCGCTGCTTCATGCCGCCGCTGAGCTGGTGAGGGAAGGCATCGGCAAAGCGGGTCAGGCCGACGGTTTGCAGCGCTTCGGCTGCGCGGTCACGGGCTTCGTCCTTGCCGCACTGGCGCGAGGCGATGAGGCCGAAGGCGACGTTGTCGAGGACGCGCTTCCAGGGCGGCAGCTGGTCGAACTCCTGGAAGACGACGACGCGGTCGGGGCCGGGTTCTTTGATCTCGCTGCCTTGCAGAAGGATGTCGCCAGAGTGGGGCGGGAGGAAGCCGGCGATGGCCTTGAGCAGACTGCTCTTGCCGCAGCCAGAGGCGCCGAGGAGGACGAAGCGGTCGGCCTGGTGGACGTCGAAGCTGACTTCGTGGGTGGCGCGGATGGTCTTGTTTTCGCTGCGGTATTCGAGGGTGAGGTTGCGGACCTGCAGCAGCGGGGTTGGCGTAGCGGCGGCCAGCGCGGCGTGTTCTTGGGGGGCGGTGGCGGTCATGTGCTTTGGCTGTTCGGCTCTGGGTTGCTTTGATGAAGTGCGGTGTTTGCTCGGTGCATTGCCGGGGGTCCGTCCCGGCGGCCGGGTAACTTTCTTCTGCGGGGCCAGAAGAAAGTCACCAAAGAAGAGGCCCTGAACCGCACACCAGCACCATGTGCACGAGCTGCGCCGTGCAACAGCCGTTGGGTCAGCGGGCAGACGCGAGCCGCTGCGCTCTCGCTGCTGTCCTTGTCACCACCGCCATCCATCGCTGCGTCGTGCCGCCTAACGCGCGGCTGCACGCCGTGCTCACGAGCCACCCCAATTCAGCGTCGCTCGGGCGACGCGGTCGCTGCCAGCACCTCTGCGGCGTCGCCCCAGCGACGCGGCTGTTCTGGTGAGCCCGGCGTGCAGCCGCGCGTTAGGCGGCGTGAAGGGGCGCGCCATGGCACTCGTCACAAGGACAGCAGCGAGAGCGCAGCGGCTCGCGTTGTCCCGAAATGCCTCTGGTCGTTTTCGCGCGCCGCTCCTGGCGGCGCCGCGGTCGCGTGCGGTTCAGGGCCTCTTCTTTGGTGACTTTCTTCTGGCCCCGCAGAAGAAAGTTACCCGACCGCCGGGGCGGACTCCCGGCAATGCACCGGGCAAACACCGCACCTCGCCAAAGCATCCTTAGCCTCAACTGCCCCCCACTAAATGCGCATCCTCAAAAAAGTAGTCCTTCACCGATGAAGGCTTCGTCTTGATCGCCCCCACCCGAAACATGAAATCCGCCAGCGCAAACGTGTTCTCCGGCGTCAGCTTGAACTCGACTTCAGGGTTGCGAATGATCTTCAGCAGCAATGCCCGGTCGACCTTGCTCTTGTTCGTCCGCAGGTAGATGTCAGCCGCCTTCTCGGGGTCCGCCTTCACCAACCGAGCAGCCTCGGCCAAGGCATCCACGAACGCCCGATACGTTTTCGGGTTGTCCTTGCGAAACTTCTCCGTCGCATACAGCACCGTCGCCGAAGCCGGCCCGCCCAGCACGTCGTAGCTCTTCAACACCACATGCGCCGATGGATTGCCGGCGAGCACCTGGTCCTGGAACGGCGGGTTGCCGAAATGGGCATTGATCTCGGTGCCGCCCTTGATGAGCGCGGCCGTCGCCTCCGGGTGAGGCAGCGCCACCTGAAGCCGATCCAGCTTGTTGAACTGGGCATCACCCCACAGCTTGGCGGAAGCCAGCTGCAGGATGCGCGACTGCACGGAGACGCCGGTGGCCGGCGTGGCGATGCGGTCCTTGTCGCCGAAGTCGGCAATGGTCTTGACCGCGGGGTTCGTGCTGACGAGGTAGTAAGGGAAGTTGCCTAACGACGCCACGCCGCGCACGTTCTGCTTGCCAGTGGTGCGGTCCCAGATCGTCAGCAGCGGGCCGACGCCCGCACCGGCGATGTCGATGCCGCCGGACAGCAGCGCCTCGTTGACCGCCGCGCCACCCGAGAGCTCGATGAACTCGACCTGCACGTCAGGCAGGCCTTGGGCCTTGCCGTGCTTCTGGATGAGCCCTTGGTCCTTCGCCACGTCGAGCAGCAGGTAGACGACACCGAACTGCTCGGCGATGCGGATGCGGCCTTCGGCTTGGGCGGCCAGGGGCAACGCGAACAGAGTCGCCAGCGCCAGGCGGCGGAATGTCTTGGACAGGGTCATGGTCAGAACGGCTTGTCGCCTTCGATGGTGGTGCGGTGCAGGCGGCGGCGCAGTTCGGGCGGGCAGCCGGCGGCTAGGTGGGTGACGGAGCGGTTGTCCCAGAACACCATGTCGTGAGGCTGCCAACGATGGCGGTACTGCAGCTCGGGCAGGGCCGCGTAGCGGAACAGCTCGGCCAGCAACGCACGGCTTTCGCCGTCAGGCAGGTCGACGATGCGCGTCGTGAAGTGCTCGCTGACGAACAGGCCCAGCCGCCCGGTCTCGGGGTGGGTGCGCACGACGGGATGCACGACCGGCTTCACCTGCGCCACCTGCTCGTCGCTGAGCTTGGGCCGCCAGGGGCTGCGCTCACGCAGCTCCTCGTACTTGGCAAGGTAGGAGTGCTCGGCGCGCAGCTTGCGCACCCGTTGCTTCAGCTCGGGCGTCAGTGCCACCCAGGCACTGTGCTGGTCAGCGAACAGCGTGTCGCCGCCCTCGCTGGGCAGCTCCTGCGCCAGCAGCATGGAGCCGAGGCTGGGCGTTTCCTTGTACGACAGGTCCGAGTGCCAGAAGTGGCCGGCGTCGCCCAGGCCCTGGGGCTGGCCGTTCTCGACGATGTTGGAGACGATCAATATCTCCGGGTGGCCCTTCAGGTGGAACTGGTGCAGCACATGGATCTGCAGCGGGCCGAAGCGGCGGCTGACGGCGATCTGCTGCTCAGGGCTGATGCGCTGGTCGCGGAAGACCAGCACATGGTGGTCCAGGTGCGCTCGGTGGATGCGGCGGAAGTCTTCTTCGTCCAGCGGCTGGTGCAGGTCCAGGCCCACCACCTCGGCGGCGAAGCTGCCCGGCAGCGGGCGAATCTCGATGCGCTGTGGAGATGAGGCTTGCACCCGTTGGGCGGGTTCCTCGAAAACTGTGGCATTCATGGCGGCCCTCATGCGAAAACCACACAAGGCTACGGTCGGCGCCTTTGTCGGCAAACGAAGCAAAGTGAGAACGCTTATGAGGTTCTTGCTTTGCACTTGCCCCAAGACCAAGCGTGGAATCGATTCCACATATTGCGCGTGGAGAACTCTGGCCCCTGAGCCGGTTGCAACAGCGCGCCCTAGGCAAAGTTGACAAGCCATCACTGCCTCTCAGATACTGAATTGGAACCGATTCCAATCAATCAACGGAGACAAGACGTGGCTAAACGATGGTTCGTGGGCGGCAGCGCGCGTGGCGCATGGATGGCGGGCATGCTCGGCTCGGCATTTCTGGTTGGCTGCGGAGGCAGTTCCGGCAGCAGTGCGCCGGATACACCGCCCATTGCACCGCCAGTCATCGCCGACAGCCTCACCCAGCTGAAGACCGAGGGCACGAAGTGGGTCGATGCCGCTGGCAAGCAGGTGCTGCTGAAAGGCACCAACCTCGGCAACTGGTTGGTGCAGGAGTTCTGGATGATGGGTCAGGGCGGCAACGGCGTGACCGACCAGTGCACGCTCGAAGCCAAGCTGACGGAGCGCTTCGGCTACGACGAGAAGGAGCGCCTGATCAGGCTCTTCCGCGACAGCTGGATCACCGAGCGGGACTGGGATCAGCTGAAGGCCTTCGGCTTCAATGTCGTCCGCCTGCCCATCTTGTGGAGCGTCATCGAGGACGAAAAGAAGCCGAGGACGCTGCGCGCCGATGCCTGGAAGTATCTGGACTGGAGCATCTCCCAGGCCAAGAAGCGCGGCATCTACGTGATCCTCGACCTGCACGGTGCCCACGGCGGGCAGACGCCCAATGACCACACCGGCTGCGCCGGCCAGAACAAATACTGGACCGACACCGAGGCGCAGGAGCGCACCAAATGGCTGTGGCAGCAGATCGCCACCAAGTACAAGGACGAGCCGGTGGTGGCGGCCTACGACCCGCTCAACGAGCCCTGGGGCTCCACGGCCGAAGCCATGGTCGCGCGCGTCGAGGACCTGTACAAAACCATCCGCGCCATCGACGACAAGCACATCGTGCTGCTGCCCAGCCACTACGGCAGCATCGACGCCTACGGCAACCCGACCGCCAAAGGCTTTACCAACGTCGCCTTCGAGATCCACCCCTACCCGGGCCTGTTCGGCGATCGCCCCGGCGATTCGGCCTACATGGTCCACCGCGACTGGCTGCGCTGCGGCGCGACGGGCACCGGCGGCGTTTGTGCCTACAACAAGCAGGTCAGCGACCTGAAGGTCCCCCTGCTCGTGGGCGAGTTCCAGCCCTGGCAGGGTGCAGGCCTGGACCTGGGCGGCCAGATCGGCCGCGCCACCTACGACACCTACGCCAGCTATGGCTGGGCATCGACGTCCTGGTCGTACAAGCTCGTCAGCCCGGCGGGTGGCTCGGGCAAGGGCACCTGGGGCATGGTCACCAACGCCGTGAACACCAACTTCGACACGGGCGTGGGCATGGTGGCCAAGGCCAGCACCTGGGACTGCGCGGGATGGGACGCCAGCTTTGCCAATGCCTGCGCGGTCAAGGCGCCCACCATCAAGGTGGGCGGCACCGGCGCCAAGACCTACTACTTCGTCATCAAGAGCGGCGCGGTGAGCGGCAGCAATCCCGATGTGACCTTCGACAAGATCAGCATCACCAACACCGCCACCAACGCGGAAGTGATCACCAACGGCAGCTTCGGCGCCAGCACGGGCTGGACGGCGCTGACCATCAGCGGCAAGCTGAACCTCGACTTCAGCTATGCGGGCGCAGGCAAGACACCCACCGGCAGCGAAGGCGCCGTCCTCCGCGTGACACGCCCCGACGGTGTGACCGGCGAAATCAACGGCGGCGTCTACCAGGCGATCACGCTGCAAGGCGGCCAGACCTACGCGCTGAACGGCGTCTTCAAGGACAACGGCAGCGCCAACACCTGGGCCGAGATGTACCTGCTCGACAAGGAGCCGGTGCAAGGCAAGGACGTCATCGACATGAACGGCAAGGTGGACTTCACCACCGCCAGCGTTGCAGAGATCGAGACCCTGTTCAAGAGCTATGCCACCCAGGCGTACGAGGTGCACTCAGGCTTGGCCCAATGGCTGGTGAGCAGCACCGCGCCGGACGTTTTCCAGCTGCCGGCGCCCCCCGCCAACCTGAAGCTGATCGAAGGCAGCAATGGCAACGCGCTGACGTGGAACGCCAGCACGGATGCCAAGGTCACGGGCTACAACGTGTTCCGCGCCTCCAGCGCCGGTGGCACGTACGGCAAGCTGGCGGAGAAGGTCGCCACCGCCAGCTACACGGACGCCACCGCAGTCAGCGGCACCACCTACTACTACGTGGTGACTTCACTCACCGCCGGCAACGAAAGCTACTACAGCGATCCCGCGAGCACGGCCATTCAATACGTGCCTGTCCCGGCGACCCTCGAAGCGGAATCTTTCACTGCCATGAGCGGCGTGCAGCTCGAAAACTCCAGCGACATCGGCGGCGGCCAGAACGTCGGCCACTTCGACCCGGACGACTACATCGAGTTCAAGATCAACGTTGGAACCGCCGGCAACTTCAGCATCGACTACCGCCTGGCGACCGCGAATGGCAGCACCGGTTTCGAGGTCTGGGTCGATGGCGTCAAGGCGGTGGACGCCATGGCCGTGCCCAACACCGGCGGCTGGCAGACCTGGGTCACGCAAGCCAGCCCCAGCTTCGCCATGACCGCCGGCAACCACACGCTGCGCTTGAAGTCGGTCGGCAAGGAGTGGAACCTGAACTGGTTGAAGGTGAAGGCGCAGTAGGGCACGCCTCGACTGCATTGGCGACGAGCGGGCCAAGCCGGGACGCGGGTGCACGCACTTGCTACGTGTCCCCCGTCCCGCTCGCGGGCCTCCTCCTTCACCTTCGCAAGTGCGCGCACCCGCATCCCGGCCGTTCCACAGAATGTGGCCTGCGACGCATTCCAAATGCAACGCCAAGCAGGGGAGCAGGCGGGCCTGATGCGAAGGTAGGGGAGGACGCAACTCGCAAAGAGCCCAGAAAAAACCCTTCGGCCGCAGTGCGGCGCGAAGGGTTGAAGCCACCCAGGGTGGGCGGAGGAGACAAGCAGATGAGCCGTTAGCTTAAACGTGCAGAAGCGGCTCAGTGATCAAGAAGTTGACTGAGCTCATGCCGCTAATGCGCATGCG
Source organism: Roseateles sp. AC306 (assembly GCF_979253795.1). NCBI lineage: Bacteria > Pseudomonadati > Pseudomonadota > Betaproteobacteria > Burkholderiales > Sphaerotilaceae > Roseateles > Roseateles sp. AC306. Next base: position 165,888 of record NZ_CEEDEB010000014.1, on the reverse strand, counting down.
CGTCTCGCCCACCACAGCAGGAGCGCGAGAAAGATCACGACGGCAACCACTGAACTCAAGTATGATGCGCATCATGCGACAACAGAATTCCAACGCCAGGGCGGCTGCCAAGGAGGCCTCCCACGAACGCATCGTCTCCGCCGCGGCACGGGCCATCCGTCGCAGCGGCTATGGCGGCACGGGCGTCGCGGACATCATGAAGGAGGCCGGCCTGACCCATGGCGCCTTCTACGCGCACTTCGCCTCGCGGGAGGCCATGCTGGCGGAAGCGGCGGGCCAGGCCTGCGCCGAGTCCGCTGCCGCTGCGGCCGACGTGGTGGCCCATACGCCGCCCGACAAGGCCCTGGAGACCATGCTGCGCGCCTACCTTTCCCGCGGCCACGCCGATCAGGTTGAACTGGGATGCCCGCTGGCCGCGCTGGGCTCCGAGACGTCGCGCCAGGCGCCCGAGGTGCGCCGGGTGACCACCTGCCACATCAAGGCCATGGTGGACCTCATCGCCCGCCAGTCGCCCGACTGGGGCCAGGCCGCCGCTCACGAGCAGGCGCTGGTGACGCTGTCCACCATGGTCGGTGCGCTGCTGCTGGCGCGCGCCGTCGACGAGCCCGCGCTGTCCGACAACCTGCTCGACGCTGCGCTGAAGCGCCTGCTCCCCGCCCTATCCTGAACGCCACCGATGGAACGTTGCCTTTCTGCTCGTCTTCAAATATGACGATCATCATGCCAATAAAGCTATCAACCCTCTGACAGCAGCAACCCAACTCGCCGAGCGCCGCGTCAGCCGACGAGTTCCGACAACTCCACACGCGGACAGAGAAACGCCATGAACATGAAGAACAGCAAGGTCGCCCTCGTGACGGGCGCCTCCTCGGGCATAGGCCAGGCAACCGCCGAGCGGCTCGCCACGGCGGGCTACACCGTCTACGGCACCAGCCGGCAGGGCCGCCAGGCGGGGCAGCGCGGGCAGCACGGGTTTGAGATGCTGGCGCTGGATGTGACGCTGGACGATTCGGTGAAGGCTGCCGTGCAGAAGGTCATCGACCTGGAAGGCCGCATCGACCTGCTCGTCAACAACGCCGGCTTCGGCGTGGCACCGGCCGGCGCCGAGGAGAGCTCCATTGCGCAGGCGCAGGCCATCTTCGACACCAACTTCTTCGGCATGGTGCGGATGACCCGCGCCGTGCTGCCGCAGATGCGCCTGCGCAAGAGCGGGCGCATCATCAACATCGGCTCGGTGCTTGGCTTCCTGCCCATGCCCTATGGCGCCCTCTACGCCGCCACCAAGCACGCGGTCGAAGGCTATTCGGAGTCGCTCGACCATGAGCTGCGCACCCGGGGCATCCGCGTCTCGGTCATCGAGCCGGCCTACACCAAGACGCCGTTCGATGCGAACTTCATGGAGCCCGACGCCAAGCTCGACGAGTACCGCGAGGCTCGCGCGGGCGTGAGCGAGAGAGTCAAGGAGGTGATGGCGACCGCTGACCTGCCGGGCGTCGTTGCCGACGTCGTGCTGAAGGCCGCCAGCGCAACGCAACCAAAGCTCCGGTACACGGCCGGTGGGCTCGCGAGCCGCCTGCGACTGCTGCGCACCTTCGCGCCTGCCGGCATGGTGGACGCCGGCGTCAGACGCGACCTGCGGCTGGATGCGGTGACAACGGCGAGCGCGTCATGAAGGCCTTCCTCCTCGACCGCTACGGCAAGAGCCGCGCGTTGCGGCTGGCCGACGTGCCAGAGCCGGTCCTGCAAGACGACGAGGTGCTCCTCCAGGTCCATGCCGCCGGCGTGAACCTGCTGGACGCCAAGATCAGGAGTGGCGAGTTCAAGCTCATCCTGCCCTACCGCCTGCCGCTGGTGCTGGGCCACGACGTGGCCGGCGTCGTCACCCAGGTCGGGTCGCAGGTGCGGCGCTTCAAGCCGGGCGACGAGGTCTATGCCCGGCCCGACGACTTCCGCATCGGCAGCTTCGCCGAGCAGGTGGCGGTCAAGGAAACGGCCCTCGCGCTCAAGCCCCAAGCGCTGAGCATGGAAGAGGCCGCATCGCTGCCGCTGGTGGGCTTGACCGCGTGGCAGGCGTTGGTCGAGAACGCGGGGCTGCGCAAGGGGCAGAAGGTCTTCATCCAGGCTGGCTCGGGCGGCGTGGGCAGCTTCGCCATCCAGCTGGCCAAGCACCTCGGCGCCACGGTGGCCACCACGACGAGCAGCGCCAACATCGACCTGGTGAAGCGCCTGGGCGCCGACGTCGTCATCGACTACAGGACCCAGGACTTTGAGGCGCTGCTGCAGGACTACGACGTGGTGCTGCACAGCCAGGACACGGCGGCGCTGGAAAAGTCGCTGCGCGTGCTGAAAGCCGGCGGCACGCTCATCTCCATCTCCGGACCGCCCGACCCCGCGTTTGCCGGGGGCCAGGGTGCACCGTGGTTCGTGCAGCTCGTCATTCGATTGCTGAGCGCCAGGGTCAGAAGAACGGCGGCCCGCCTCGGCTTGAACTACGTGTTTCTCTTCATGCGCGCCAACGGTGAACAGCTGGGCAAGATCACCGAGCTGATCGATGCGGGAGCGATTCGCCCGGTTGTCGACCGGGTGTTTCCGTTCGAGGCGACCAACGAGGCGCTGGCCTATGTCGAGACGGGCCGGGCCAAGGGCAAGGTGGTGATCAAGGTGAGGTAGACGGCCGAGGCCGGTGCGCACCAGCCTCGGCGTTGCGGTAATGCTCGCCCAGCACGTCGCGCCCGAAGTCGCCGTCGAAGTCGCGCCAGACCGAGTGGATGTGGTTGCCGCCCGAGTTGTCGAACTCGATGAGGAAGCGTGCGCCCTGGATGCGGAAGTAGTGCGGCTCACCGGCCTTGAGCGCGCCGGCCCAGCCGATGCGGATCGTGTCCAGCTGGCTGGCCCGCACGCGCGCCAGCCGCGCCTGGGCCAGGTCGGGCTGCAGATGGTCGGCGAAGGCGGCGATCAGCGCCAGCGCCAGGGCCTGCTGGGCTGACTCCATGTCGGACAAGGGCAGGCCCACCGCGTCCAGCGGGCTCGCGCGTCTGACATTGCCGCTGACGATGTCGCCGAAGGGCCGCGTGCTGAACACGGCACGTGCACGCTGCCCCGCGCTCAGGCTGGCCAGCCAGGCGCGCGCCATGTCTTCCTCGCTGCCCAGCAGCCGGAAGCCTGCTCGCGGCGCGTGACCGCCCACATCGCGCGCAACGGTCGCCGGGTTGGCGCCGAAGAACTGCGGCAGCGTGGCCACGACCCGGTCGCCGGCCAGGCTGAAATGCAGCGACAGGTGATGGCCCTCGATGCGCCAGCCCCAGGCGGCCGAGCCCGGCTCGCCGTAGAGGGCGACGGCGTAGTTCTCCGGGTCGCGTGACAGGCCGAAGCTTTCGAGCTGGCGCAGCGTGATCTCCAGCGCCATGACGGCACGCACCTTGTCCAGCCCCCGCTCGTTCAGCGCCGTGCGCAGCAGCGCCGTCGTGGCCTCGCGCTGGGCGGGCGACATGGCTTTCCACGCCATGCCGTCGCGGCGGCGCGGCGTGTAGTGCCAGTCGCTGCGGGCGGTGTCGGTGAAGGGATGCATGAGGCCGGCGCGCTGGGCGGCCGGCGTGGCGTCGACAAGGGCCCGCGCCGCCTGCGTGGCGCCCGGCGCCTGCGCGAACAGTGCCGACGGGAAAGCCAGGGCGGGCAGGACAAGCAGCGAACGACGGGAGGTCATCGCGCAAACATAGCCCAGCCATCGCACGGAGCCAATCCCTGTCGGCATCCTCAATACAGCCCATGAGTCATCACCTGTGGTCTTTCGGTCGCCCTGCGTTTGGACTACCTTGGCCTCGACTTGGCAAGGAGGCCGGCATGAAGCGGGTTGTATTGATCGCAGGGGCCCTGTGCAGCGCTGATGCTGCGTTGGCGCAGGACGCCGACTTGAGCGTGTCCGCCGGGCTGCGCGCCTGGAACACGGACTGGACGTCGTTCACCTACGTGCCAAGCGGTGGCGGCGAGGTGCTCAAGCAGATCACCGCCAACGCCAAGACGGCGCTCATGCCGAGCATCAGCGTGCGCTACGGGCAGTTTCGGGGCACGCTCAGCGCGCTCACGTCGACACGCTACAGCTTCGATGACGGCACCACGGGCAAGCGCAGCGAGTTCGACGCCAACATCGGCTATAGCGTGCTGCCCGGGCTGGCCGTCACGCTGGGCTACAAGGGCATGAAGCAAAGCGGCAATTTCGATGTCTACCGCACGTCCGGCCCCGTGCTGGGCCTTAGCGCCAGTGCGCCCATCGGCGAAGGCCTGGCCATCTATGGGTCTCTGGGTCTGGGGCGGCTGAAGACGAAGCCCGACGCCCGGATCAGCTTCAAGTCGGAGTACGGCCTCACGGAGGTGGGCCTGAGCTACGCGCTGACGACTGACCGGTTGCGCTGCACTGTCACCGGCGGCTACCGCATGCAGGTGCTGCGCTCCAAGGATGCACTGCCCGCGACCGGCCAGGACGGCCGCGACAACACGCAGGGCTTCACGCTGGGCGTCGTCGTCAGTTTCTGAGCGTCGTCAGTACTGCGGCGGCAGCTCGATCGGTGTGCAGCCGGCAAAGCAGAACTTGCCGCCGAAGGAGCCGTAGAGATAGGGCGTCTGGCGCTCGTAGTAGGCGCTCAGCGTTTCCTTCTCCACGCCGGTGATCACGCGGCCGAAGAAGTCCTGCACCAGCAGACCCTTGCTGCCCACGTGCCGCAGCACATGTTTGGTGAGCGGCCCGTTGCGGCCATCGCCGTCGAAGGCGGCGCGGCCAGAGCCGGTCGCATAAAGCACGAAGGTGGCGCGCGGCGCGTTCGTGATCGGCGCGAGGCCCGTGCCCGCGCTGCCGGTGGCTTCGATGGCGCGGACGAGGTTGGACTTCGGCGCCGGTGCTGCCGGTGCCGCACCCGCACCGCGTCCACCCGCCCCTGGCTTGAACAGCTCAGTGCGGCACGCGTCCAGGATGACCATCTGGAAGCGCGTCGGCCGCTGCCCCAGCCGGCTGAACAACTCGGACACCGGATAGAGCGGGCGCTGAGCGTCCTCGCCGGCCTTGCGGGTGGAGGCGGCCGTGGGAATCAGAAAGTTCGCGCCGCCCACCTGAACCCCGTGGCCGGAGTAATAGAACACCCCCTCGCTGCCCGGCCCGAGCTGGTCGACATAGGCCTGAACATGCGCCTCGAACTCGGCACGGTCGCGCAGGTCGGTGTGGCACATCGCCTTGAAGCCGGCCCGCTTCAGCGCGGCGCACATGTCAGCGGCGTCGTGGGCCGGGTTGGTCAGGCCCGGCGCGTTCTCGTAGGCCGAGTTGCCGATGACCAGCGCGATCCTGGCCCCGCCGCCGCTGCCGATCCAGGGCAGGCCGGCGCAGGCGGCCAGGGACGCCACGACACCGCACACCAACGCAAGCAACAGTCGTCTCATACGCTTCCTGAGGCCAAGGGCGGCGAATCATGCGCCGCGCAATGAAGAAGCTCAATCGTTTTGCTTCGTTGGCTTGGGGATGCGCGCTGCCTAGAGTGCCGGCATGCCCACCGCCTCTGTCCTGCCGTCGACACCGCCTTCGCTGATCCTGCAGCGGGTTGGCCAATCGCGCGGCGGGCGGCCCTTGTTCGACGGCCTCGACCTGGCACTGCACCCCGGCCAGCTGCTGTGGGTGCAGGGTGCCAACGGCAGCGGCAAGACCAGCCTGCTGCGCCTGATCTGCGGCCTGAGCGCGCCGCGCGTGGGCCGCGTGCACGTCGGGCGGTCGCTGCTCTATGTGGGCCACAAGCCGGGCCTGAAGGACCAGCTCTCGGTCATCGAACAGTTGCGCAGCAGCGCGGCCCTGGCGGGGCAGCCGTGCAGCGAGCCGGAGGCGCTAGCCGCACTGGCGCCCGTGGGCCTGGACGAAGCGGCCGGCCTGCGCCTGGCGCAGCTCTCCGAAGGCCAGCGCCGCCGCGCCGCGCTGGCCCAGCTGTGGCTGCCGCAGGTGGCCCCGCTCTGGGTGCTGGACGAACCCCTGGCTGCGCTGGACGCCGCCATGGCCGACCGCCTCGCGCAGCGCCTGGACCGCCATGCCGAAGAAGGCGGCAGCGCCGTCTTCACCAGCCACCAGGCCCTGCCGCTCAAACGCAGCGTTCGCAACCTACGCCTCGGGAAGTCATGAGGCCCCTCGTTCAAGGCGTACTTTGGCCGGTCCCCCGCGGGGACGGCGATGCTCGCGGCGTTGAGCCGCTCGCACATCGCCATGGCGGGCCGGCTTGGGAGCGGCCCGGCGCTCGGCCCGCAAGTTTCTTGTGCGGGTGGCGCGCCGGCGCCACAGCGAACTGATGCGCCCCGGCCTGCAAGCCGCTGCGGCACTGGCGCAGCGGGAATGCTCCAGCACGCTGCGCCAGCCGGCCGAGTGGCTGACGCCGCTGGCCTTCGTCATCGGCGTGGCGCTGATGTTCCCGCTCGGTCTCGGGCCGGAACCCGCGCGATTGCGCGAACTGGCACCGGGCCTGCTGTGGATCGCCGCGTTGCTGGCCAGCCTGCTGTCGCTGCCGCGCCTCTTCGCCGCCGATCTGGCGGACGGCAGCCTGGAGCAGTGGTGGCTGTCGCCGCTGCCGCGCCCGCTGGCCGTCGCCCTCAAGCTGGCCGTGCACTGGGCGCTGAGCGGCCTGCCCCTCGTGCTGCTGGCGCCCGTGCTGGCGCTGGCCTTCGGCGTTGAAGACCCGCTGCCGCTGGCGTTGAGCCTGCTGCTCGGCACACCGGCGCTGGCGCTGCTGGGCGGCCTGGGCGCGGCGCTGGTGCTGCATGCGCGCACCGGGGCCGGCCTGCTGGCCCTGCTGCTGCTGCCGCTGGAGGTGCCGGTGCTCGTCTTCGGCACGGCGGCGGCCAACGGCGGCGCGAATGCCGATTCGGCCCTGCTCCTGCTCGGCGCCTGGCTGGCCGTGCTGCTGGCGCTGGCGCCCTGGGCCACCGCGGCCGCCCTCTCCTTGATGCTCGACTGATGACGACTCCACACCCCCTCTGGCGCTACGCGAGCCCCGCCCACTTCCTGCCGCTGACCGGCCGGCTGCTGCCCGTGCTGTGGCTGTTGGCAGCGCTCGGCATAGGCGCCGGCCTCACGCTCGGCCTCTTCATCGCGCCGACCGACGCCCAGCAGGGCGAGACCTACCGCATCCTCTACCTGCACGTGCCAGCCGCGTGGATCGCCATGGTCTGCTATGGCGCCATGGCCTTCTGGGCGCTGTGGGGGTTGGCGTGGAAGACGCGCCTGGCGCTTGTGTTGATGCGGGCGCTGGCGCCCACCGGCGCGTTGTTCGCCGTGCTGACGCTCATCACCGGCTCGCTGTGGGGCCGGCCGATGTGGGGCACCTGGTGGGTGTGGGACGCGCGTCTCACCTCGGCACTGCTGCTGGCCCTGCTTTATGTGGGCTTCATCGCGCTGACCACGGCCGTCGACACGCCTGACGACCCACGCCGTGGCGACCAGGCCGGCGCGCTGCTGGCCCTGGTGGGTGCGCTCAACCTGCCGGTGCTGTACTTCTCGGTCACCTGGTGGAACACCCTGCACCAGGGCGCCTCCATCAACCTGCGCGGCAGCAGCATCGCGCCGCAGATGCTGGCCGGCCTGCTGCTGTCGACGTTCGGTTTTTGGGCCTATGCCGGTGCGGCGGTGCTGACGCGTGCACGTCTGCTTCTGCAGGCGCGCGTCGAGTCGGAGGCCCGCTGGCCGCGCGCCATCGGGAGCTGGGCATGACGGAGTTGTTCGGCGAACACGGCGCTTTCGTCTGGCTCTCGCTTGCGGCCGTCGCCATCGGCATTGCGCTTGAGCTGTGGACGCTCAGGAAGGCCGCGCGATGAAGCCGCGTCATCGGCGCCTGCTCGGTCTGCTGGCCATGCTGGCCCTGCTGGCATTGGCCGGCGGCCTGGTGCTGAAGGCCTTCAGCCAGAACCTGGTCTTCTTCGTCACGCCCAGCGAGATTGCGCGCGGCGAGGCGCCGGCCGGCAAGCGCTTCCGCCTCGGCGGCCTGGTGGCGCCGGGCTCGGTGCAGCGCGAGGCCGGCGGCCTGCGCTTCACGGTCACCGACGGCGCGCAGAACGTGGCCGTCAGCTACCGCGGCCAGGTGCCCGACCTGTTCCGCGAGGGCAAGGGCGTCGTCGCGCAGGGGCGTCTGGCGGGCCTGCAGTTCGTCGCCGACGAAGTGCTGGCCAAGCATGACGAGAACTACATGCCGCCGGAAGCCGCTGCGGCCTTGAAGCAGGCCTCTGCAGAATGACGGCCGAACTGGGTCAGTTCGCGCTGCTGCTGGCGCTGGCTGTCGCCGTTGCGCAGACGGTGCTGCCGCTGTGGGGCGCGCAACGCGGCAACATGCGCTGGATGGCGCTGGGCCGCCCGCTCGCGGTGGTGAGCTTTGGCCTGCTCAGCGCCGCACTGGCCGCGCTGGTGGCCAGCTTCATCACGCTGGACATGTCGGTCGCCTATGTTGCTGCCAATGCGAGCAGCGAATTGCCAGTGGGCTATCGCATCACCGCCACCTGGGGCGGCCACGAGGGCTCGCTGCTGCTGTGGGTGTGGATCCTGGCCGCCTGGGGCGCGGCAGTGGCCTGGCGCAGCGACGGTCTGCCGGCGCCCTTTGCCGCCCGGGTGCAAGGCGTGCTGGGCGCCATCGCGGCCGGCTTCCTCGCCTTCATCGCCTTCACGTCCAACCCCTTCGCCCGCCTGCTGCCCGCGCCGCTGGACGGCCGCGACCTGAACCCGCTGCTGCAGGACCCCGGCATGGCCGCCCACCCGCCGCTGCTCTACATGGGCTATGTCGGCTTCGCGGTCGGCTTTGCCTTCGCCGTGGCGGGGCTGCTGGAGGAGGAGATCTCACCGCGCTGGACACGCTGGGCCCGGCCCTGGGTGCTGGCCGCCTGGGCCGCGCTGACGGCAGGCATCGGCCTGGGCAGCTTCTGGGCCTATTACGAGCTGGGCTGGGGCGGCTTCTGGTTCTGGGACGCCGTCGAGAACGCCGCCTTCATGCCCTGGCTGCTGGGCACGGCCCTCATCCACTCGCTGGCCGTGGCCGAGAAGCGCCCGGGCTTTCTGCGCTGGAGTCTGCTGCTGGCGCTGCTGGCCTTCTCGCTGTCGTTGCTGGGCACCTTCCTCGTGCGCTCTGGCGTGGTCAGCTCGGTCCATGCGTTTGCGAGCGACCCGGCGCGCGGGCTCTTCATCCTGGTGCTGCTGGCCGTGTCGGTGGGCGGGTCCCTGGCGCTCTATGCCTGGCGCGCGCATCGCGCCCCGCCGGCGGAGCCCTTCGCCCTGGGCTCGCGCGAATCGCTGCTGCTGCTGAACAACCTGCTGCTGGCCACGGCCGCCGCCACGGTGCTGCTGGGCACGCTCTACCCGCTGGCGGCCGAGGTCATCAGCGGCACGAAGCTGTCGGTGGGCGCGCCCTACTTCGACGCCGTCTTCCCGCCGCTGATGCTGCCCCTGGTGGCCCTGCTCGTCATCGGGCCGCTGGCACGCTGGCGAGTGGCCGCCTTTCGGCGCGCCAGGCCGCTGTTGCCAATTGCGCTGACCGTACTTGCTGGAGCGACCGCACTGGCACTGAGCCTGCAGGGCACGCTGTGGATGGCCGCCGGCATCGCCACCGGCCTGTGGGCGCTGGGCGGCACCCTGGCCCTGGCCTGGCGCCAACGCGCGGCCTGGCGGCACAGCGCGCCGCTGTGGCTGGCGCATGGCGGCATCGCCGTCTTCGTGCTGGGCGTGACGCTGGTGCGCAGCCTGGAGCACGCGCACGACCTGACACTGGCCCCGGGCGAGCAGGCGAGCGTGGCCGGCCACCCGCTGCGCTTTCAGAAGCTGGAGGCCGTTGACGGCGCCAACTACCGCGCCGCCCGGGCCACGCTGAGCTGGCAGCGTGGCGCCAGCCCACTCCTGCTGACGCCCGAGAAGCGCGTCTACGGCCGCCGCCAGGTCGCCATGACCGAAGCCTTCATCTCGCGCGGCCTCTGGCGCGACGTGTACGTGAGCCTGGGCGACGCCGATGCCGACGGCCGCTGGGGCTTGCGCGTGCAGGTCAAGCCCTTCATGGCCTGGGTCTGGATCGGCGTGCTGGCCATGGCCGGCGGTGGCGCCTGGGGCGTGGTGGCCCATCGCCGCAGGCCGAAAGCGCAAGCCGCCAGCGCAACCGCCTCGCCCTTTCTCGCACCCACCTTGTCGACCCCATGAAGGTCCGCCTTGCCGCCCTGCTGCCCCTGCTGGGCGCTGCCGCCCTAGTGGCCCTGCTCGGGCGCGGCCTGCTGCAACGCGACGCGCAGGCCGAACCCACGTCGCCGCTGATCGGCCAGCCCGCGCCCGCGCTCAACCTGGAGCGCCTGCACGGCGATGCGGCCTCAACCAACGGCGAGGTCTGGGTGCTGAACGTCTTCGCCTCCTGGTGCGCGCCCTGCCGCGCCGAGCTGCCCGTGCTGGGCCAGTTGGCCGAGCAGAGCGGTGTGCGCGTCGTCGGCCTGGACTACCGCGACACGCCGGAGCTGGGCCTGGCTTTCCTGAAGCGTCACGGCAACCCCTACACGCTCACCTGGCGTGACCCCGAGGGCAAGGGCAGTCTGGCCTGGGGCGTGACCGGCGTGCCCGAGACCTTCGTCATCGACCGGCGCGGCATCGTTCGCCTGCGCCACACCGGGCCGGTGACGGCGGAGGACCTGAACAAGCGCTTGCTGCCTTTGATCAAGAGGCTGCAAGGTGCGTGAAGTCGTTGCGTTAGCCGCCCTGGCCGCTTCGCTCACTGCGCATGCTGCCGAGGATCTCGACAGGCGTGTCGAGCGGCTGGCGCAGGAACTGCGCTGCGTCGTCTGCCAGAGCCAGAGCGTGGCCGAGTCCAACGCGCCGCTGGCCGTCGACATGAAGCGCCATCTGCGCGAGGGCCTGGCCGCCGGCCGCAGCGAAGGCGACCTGCGCGCCGAGCTCGTGCAGCGCTACGGCGAGCAGGTGCTCTACCGCCCGCCGCTGCATGCCGGCACCGCGCCGCTGTGGTTCGGTCCGCTGGCGCTGCTGGCCATCGGCGGGCTCGTTTACTGGCGGCACGGCCAACGGCGCGAGGGCGGGCGATGACACTCTTCCTGCTTGCCGCTGCGGCGCTGACGCTCACCGCACTGCTGCCACTGGCGCCCGCCTTGCTCAGCCCTACCGGCCCACGCGCCTGGCGCACCGCCGCCGCACTGGGCCTGGCCCTGCCGCTGGCCGCCGGATTCCTCTACGCGCAGTTGGGCCGGCCCGATGCCCTCGTTCCGCCTCCCCTGCCCGCAGCGGCCAACCCCGTGCAGCAGATGGTGCAGCGCCTCGCCAATCGCCTGCAAAGCGCGCCGGACGACCCCGACGGCTGGGCCCTGCTCGCCCGCGCCTACGAGCAGCTCGGCCGCCCGCAGGATGCCCTGGCCGCCTATGCGCAGCTGGAACGGCTGCGCCCGAACGACCCGCACCCGCTGAGCCAGCATGCCGTCACGCTCGCCCTGGTGAAGGGCGAAGGCCTGGCCGGCGAGCCGGAGGCGCTGCTGCAACGCGCGATCAGGCTGGACCCGAAACACGTGCCCACGCTGGCCCTGCTGGGCAGCGCGGCGGTGGAGCGCGGGGATACAGCGGCGGCCATTGGCTACTGGCGCCGCGTGCTGGCCGAGGTGCCGGCGAGCAGCGACATGGCGGCAACGCTGCGCGACAACATCGCGAAGGCTCAAGCGCGTTGACGCTGGCTACATTGCGGCCAGCGTGACCACTGGCGGACCGAAGTTGAACAACGACATCCTCACACCGAGGCCGCAGCCCGTCGGCTTCTGGGAAGCCTTGCGCTTCTGGCTCAAGCTCGGCTTCATCAGCTTTGGCGGGCCGGCCGGGCAGATCGCCATCATGCACACCGAGCTGGTGGAGCGGCGCCGCTGGATCAGCGAGAAGCGCTTCCTGCACGCGCTCAACTACTGCATGCTGCTGCCCGGCCCCGAGGCCCAGCAGCTCGCCACCTACATCGGCTGGCTGATGCACCGCACACGCGGCGGGCTGGTGGCCGGCGCGCTGTTCGTGCTGCCGTCGCTGTTCATCCTCATCGCGCTGTCCTGGGTCTACCTCGCCTGGGGCACGCTGCCGCTGGTGGCCGGCCTGTTCTACGGCCTGAAGCCGGCGGTGACGGCGCTGGTCGTCCACGCGGCCCACCGCATCGGCACGCGGGCGCTGAAGAACGGCTGGCTGTGGGGCATCGCGGCGGCCGCGTTTGTCGCCATCTTTGCGCTGGACGCGCCCTTCCCCCTCATCGTGCTCGGCGCGGCGGCCATCGGCCATTTCGGCGGAAGGCATGCGCCCCAGGTCTTCGCCACGGGCGGCGGCCATGGCAGCAAGCAGCAGAGCTACGGCCCCGCCCTCATCGACGACGACACGCCCACGCCGCCCCACGCGCTGTTCGCCGGCAGCCGGCTGGCGCGCGTGCTCGCCATCGGCCTGGGGCTCTGGGCCGTCGCCATGGCTGCACTCGTGCTAACCCACGGCCTGCACGGTGCGCTGACGCAGATGGGCTGGTTCTTCACCAAGGCTGCGCTGCTGACCTTTGGCGGCGCCTACGCGGTGCTGCCCTACGTCTACCAGGGCGCCGTGGAGCAGCACCAGTGGCTGAGCGGCACGCAGATGATCGACGGCCTGGCCCTGGGCGAGACGACGCCCGGCCCGCTCATCATGGTGGTGGCCTTCGTCGGCTTCGTCGGCGGCTGGGTGAAGCAGCTGTTCGGGCCCGACGCCCTCTTCCTGGCCGGCGCGGCCGCCGCGACGGTGGTCACCTTCTTCACCTTCCTGCCATCCTTCGTCTTCATCCTGGCCGGCGGGCCGCTGATCGAGTCCACCCACGGCAAGCTGAAGTTCACCGCACCGCTGACGGCCATCACGGCCGCCGTCGTCGGGGTCATCCTCAACCTGGCCATGTTCTTCGCCTGGCATGTGCTGTGGCCGCAGGGTTGGGGCGGGCGCTTCGACTGGGTCTCGGCGGTGATCGCCGTGGCGGCCGGCATCGCGCTGTTCCGCTTCAAGCTCGGCGTGCTGCGGCTGCTGGCGCTGTGCGCCGCCCTCGGTTTTGCGCTGACGTTTCTGGGCCTGGGCGCATGAGGCGACGCGAGCTGCTGGCCACCGTGATGCTGCCCGCCCTTGCCCACGGCTCGACGCCCCAGGTCGCTCGTCTCATTGCCGAGCGCTACCCCACCCATGCGCCGCTGAGCTACATCACGACGCTGATCTGGTCCGCGCAACGCCGGCTGGCCCGCGCGTTGCCACCGCGCAGCCAGCAGGCCCTGGCCGCGCTGCGCCAGGCCGTCACGCCCACGCCGCCCACCGACTGGCCCGCGCGCGCCGGCTATGCGAGCTTTGCCGAGGCCGCGCGCTTCGATGGTGATGAGGCCGCTGGCGAACTGGCACGCCAGGCCCTGCGCAGTTCAATAGTCGACACGCCGCAAGGCCCGCGCCTCGCCGGCCTGCGCGCCTGGACCGACGACCTCTTCATGCCCGCGCTGCTGTTCGACCGCGCAATGCCGCTGCTGCCCGCCGCCGAGCAGCCGCGTGCCGTCGAAGCGCTGGGCGCGTCGCTGCTGGACCTGTGCGCGCGCCTGCAACGATCCGACGGCCTGTTCGACCATGCCGAGGGCTCGCCCGTCGCCTGGGGTCGCGGCAACAGCTTCGCCTCGTTGGCGCTCGCGTCGGCGCTGGCCGGGCCGGTGCCATCCGCATCGGCCGACGGCGCCCGGTTGCTCGCACGGCTGCAAAAGCAGCTGCAAGCCCTGCTGCCGCTGCAAGGCGCGGACGGCCTGTGGCGCCAGGTGCTGGACCACCCGCAGTCCACCGGCGAGCTGACCGTCACGGCCATGACCCTGACCGCGCTGGCCACCGCGCGCCGCCAGGGCTGGCTGCCCCCAGGTGAGGTCGATGCCGCCATCGTCCGCGCCTGGACCGGCGTGCAAAGCCGCATTGATGCGGACGGCGGCTTCAGCGACGTCTGCGCCGGCACGCCGGCCGGGCCGACGCTGGACTTCTATCTTCAGCGGCCGATGCTGCGCGGTCGGGACGACAGGGCGGCGGCGATGGTGCTGTGGGCGGCCATCGGCCTGCAGCCTCCTTGATGGCACGATGATTGCCCCTCACCTCTGCCGTGCGATGTCCGTGCGCTGAAAAAGGAATGCCATGCAAGTGCACGTCGAGACCGACAACCATGTCGAAGGCCGCGAGAAGCTGATCGAGCATGTCGAGGGCGTCATCCGCGACGCCGTCCACCGCTTCGTGGGCCAGGTGACACACGTCGAAGCCCATCTGGGCGACGTCAATGGCAGCGAGAAGTCGGGCGCCGCCGACATGCGCTGCCTGCTCGAGGCGCGCGTGGCGGGCTTGAAGAACATCGCCGTCAGCCACCAGGCCGAAAGCCTGCACTTCGCCATCGAGGGGGCGGCCGGCAAGTTGACCAAGGCCCTCGACTCAGCGCTCGGCAAGGCCCACGCCCGCGACCGGCGTCATGCCGGGACCGGCGAGCTGAGTGCAGACCTGGCGCGTGAGCCCGACGACGGCGTGCCGCCGTCGAACTGACGCGAGCGCCGAGGGGCGCTGCCATGTGATGTCTGTGCAGGACTATGCTGCCCCCGCCCCAAGGAGACATCACATGCACAGCAACACGCTCCAACCCGCGTTCCTGAAATCGCTCATGACCGCCGGAGCGAACCTGGAGCTCCAGTACACCGATCTCGCCCCTCATGCGAGCGAAAGGCTAGCCGCCGCTCTCGAACTTGCGAAGCACGCCAAGGAAGTCCAACGGCAGCTCCGGTTCATTGCGATCAGTGCCAGCACGTCGGGCATCAAGCACCTGGCCGAGGAGGGTGACGGCTACGTCACCTTCGCGCTCGTGTCCTGAGTCAGTTGCGGGCCTGCCAGGCACGCCATGTCGATTTGGCCTCCCGTCGTTCGTCGACAGGGTGCGGAGGTGCCCTGACAGGTGCGCCCGTCCGATCAACTTAACAGGAGAGAAGACATGTCCTACATCGATGGTTTCGTGATCGCGGTCCCCACCGCCAACAAGCAGAAGTTCATTGACCACGCGCGCCATTTCGACGCGATGTTCATCGAGCTGGGTGCGATCCGCGTGATCGAAGGTTGGGGCGACGACGTCCCCGACGGCAAGGTCACCGACTTCCGCCGCGCAGTCCAGGCCACGGCCGAGGAGACGGTGGCCTTTTCGTGGGTCGAATGGCCCGACAAGGCGACGCGCGACGCCGGCATGAAGAAAATGATGGAAGACCCGCGCATGGACCCGTCCACGCCCGGCAACCCGCCCATGCCCTTCGACGGCAAACGCATGATCTTTGGCGGCTTTGAGCAGGTGGTCGAAGTGAAGGCTTGAGCGGCAGGGCGGCTAGTACCAATACAGCGGATACACCCGCCGGCAGGCCCGGTGGTACAGCACCGCCACCGCCACCATCGCCAGCGCACCGAACAGCGTCGGGAAGAACAGGAAGCTGAGCTTGGGCGCGACCAGGAAGACGATGACGGGGTTGGAGCCGGCAGGCGGGTGCATGCAGCGCGTGAGCATCATCAAAGCGCAAGCCACCCCCGCCGCCAGGGCCAGGGCCCACCAGGCCTGGCCGAACAGCGCCAGCGCCGCGAGGCCCACGGCAGAGCAGATGAAATGACCGCCCACAACGCTGCGGGGCTGCGAGAAGTGCAGCTCCGGGAAGGTGAACATCATCACCGCCGTGGAGCCGAACGAGCCCAGCGCCAGCAGCAGGCCGAGGTTGAAGGAGCTGAAGGCCAGCACGCCGATGGCGAGGCAAACCCCGAAGCAGGCGATGGCACCGAAACGCAGCGTGTAGCCGGGCGCCGTCATGGTGCTCGGCACGGCATCGGTGCGCCTGCCCGTAGGCGCGGCCTCGGGCGCCCGCGCGATGGCGCTGGGGGCAAGCTCGTTCATGGGTCTCCTCGGTAGCCGGTGCCAGGTCGGTGCGTAACCGCCTGGCCGCTGACAAAGCAGGTTCCGGACCGGCCCGTCAGGCCGAGCTGCCTGCCGGTGCGCCGGCCGTGCGACCGTCCGGCACGGCTCCCAGCTCGCCCGACTCGCGCGCCTTGCGGCCATAGAACAGCTCGAACAGCGGCGTGGCCATCATGGTGGTCACCACCGCCATCAGCACCAGCATCGAGAACAGGGCCGGGCCGATGATGCCCTTCTGCAGGCCGATGTTGATGATGATGAGTTCCATCAGGCCGCGGGAGTTCATCAGCGCGCCGATGCCCAGGGCGGTGCGGTTGTCTTCACCGGCCAGGCGGGCCGCCACGTAGCAGGCGCCGAACTTGGCCAGCACCGAGGCCGCGAGCACGCCCAGGGCGATCAGCAGCAGGTCGACGGAATTGATCATGTCCAGGCGCGTGTTCAGGCCCGAGTAGGTGAAGAACATCGGCAGCAGCAGGATGACCGTGAGCGGCTCGACCTTCTTCTTCAGCTCGGCGGCGAACAGGCCGCGCGGCATGACGGCGCCGAGGATGAAGCCGCCGAAGATGGCGTGGATGCCGACGGCGTCCATGACGAAGGCGGAGACGCAAAAAGCAATCAGCGTGATGCCGAGCACGGTGTGGCTCATGTGGCCGTCGCGCTCGACCATGCGGCCCAGCGGCGCCAGCAGCTTCGTGCCGAACAGCATGACGAAGGCCGCCCAGATGACGCCGCCGCCGATGGCCAGCACGGCCACGCCGGGGCCCGCGCCGAAGGCCGCCAGCACCAGCGCGAGAACGCACCAGGACACTGCGTCGTCGAAGGCGCCAGCGGTCAAAGCGAGCGTGCCCAGCGAGGTATGGGCCAGGCCCTGCTCGTTGATGATGCGGGCCAACATGGGGAAGGCGGTCAGCGCGATGCAGGCGCCCATGAAGAGCGTCGCGTTGGCCACCGAGATGCCCTCCGCAAACAGGCCCGGCACGGTCAGCAGCAGCGGCGTGATCAGGAAGGCGATGAAGAAGGGCGCTGCGATGCCCGAGACCGACACGCCGATGGCGCTCCTGGCTTTGGTGGCGAAGTGGTCCAGCCGCAGCGTGGTGCCGACCAGGAACATGTACAGGCCCACGCCGAGCTGGGCGCCGGTGTACAGCACGTTCTTCATCTCCTTGGGGAAGATGGCGGCCTGGATGTCGGGGAAGAACAGCCCCAGCAGCGACGGGCCGAGGATGACGCCGGCGATCATTTCGCCGACGACCTGGGGCTGGCCCAGGAACTTGCGGCCGGCCCAGCCGACGACGCGGCAGGCCAGCATGATGAGGGCGAGCTGCAGGAAGAAGTGGATGCTGAAGTCGCCCGGCGCGTACGTCTGCGCGGCTGTGGGAGCCGCCGCGCCATGCTTGGCGAACACGTCGCCGAGGATGGCCATCAAGTTGAAATCCATGAACTGCCTTTTTTGGTTTTTTACGGTTCTGCCGTACGCCAGCCGCCCGAAGCGCGCGACGACAACGTTGTCTCCAGCTGAATCGCGCTGACACGACCTGCTGCAACGCACTGTGCCAGCGGGCATTTCGATGTCCATTGGGTCGAGCAGACACGAACCTATGTACCTACTCACCGATTGTGGCGACGAAGGTACGTAGGTACATTACGCCTCCACGATGAAGCTCCTCTCCAGCCGCGAGTTCAACCGCGATGTCAGCATCGCCAAGCGCGCCGCGCAGGCCGAGCCGGTGGTCATCACCGACCGCGGCCAGCCCACCCATGTGCTGATGAGCATCGGCGAATACCGCCGCCTGACCGGCGAGGGCGAAAGCATCCTGGAGATGCTGGCCATGCCCGAGGTGGTGGCCATCGACGCCGCCGACGCAGCATCCGACGGCGCCTGGGACCACCGCGAGGCCATTGACTGATGTTCCTCCTCGACACCGGCATCGTGCTCGAACTCCGCAAGGCCAAGGCCGGCCCCGCTGACGCCGGGCTGATGGCCTGGGCGGCCGGCATTCCGCGGCAGAAGCTTTTCATCTCGGCGCTGAACCTGCTGGAGATCGAGAACGCCGCCGCCCGCCTGGGCCGCAAGGACCGCGCGGCGGGGCTGGTGGTGCGGGAGTGGATCGACGAGCGCGTCACCCCGGCCTTCGAGGGCCGCGTGCTGGCGGTGGACGCGGCTGTCGTGCGCCGCCGCGCGCAGCTGCCCTACGCCAACACGCGCGACGGCCTGCTGGCCGCCACGGCGCTGGAACACGGCCTGACCTTCGTGACCCACCGCGTGTCGGCCTTCCGCGCCGGCCGCGTGAAGCTGCTCAACCCGTCCGGCTATGTGGCCGAGCCCAGCGACGAGGACGAGGACTGGGCCCACGGCACCCAGACCGGCCACCAGTGGCTGAAGAATCTCTACGTACGCGCATAGAAATGAAGCCCCTCGTCCAAGGCGTACCTTGGCCGGTCCCCCGAGGGGACGGCGATGCTTGCCGGGTCGACCGGCAAGCACATCGCCACGACGGGCCGGCTTGGGAGCGGCCCGGCGCTCGGCCCGAAAGCCTGAAGAACTGACATGTCAAACAAGAGACGCATCCTCATCGTCGGCGGCGGCACTGCCGGCTGGCTGACGGCCGCCTACCTGGCCAAGGCCCTGCGCCTGGCCGAGCGCGCCCACCTCGAGGTGACCGTGCTGGAGTCGCCCGACATCAGCAGCGTCGGCGTGGGCGAAGGCACCTTCCCCACCATCCGCAGCACGCTGCAGTTCCTGGGCATCGCCGAGTCCAGCTTCATCCGCGAGACCTCGGCGACGATGAAGCAGGGCATCCGCTTCGTCGACTGGGCCGAGACGCCCACCGCCGGCCGACACCAGCAGTTTTTTCACCCCTTCGAGGCACCGTTCTACGCCGAGGGCATCAACCTCGTGCCCTACTGGCTGCTGCAGGACGAGGCCAGGCGCCCGCCCTTCGCGCAGGCGATGACGCTGCAATACAAGGTGGCCGAGGGCCAGCGCGCGCCCAAGCGCGTGGGCGAGGCGCCCTACGCGGCACCGCTGAACTACGCCTACCACTTCGATGCCATCAAGCTGGCCCGCCTGCTGGCCGACCGCGCCCGCGAGCTGGGCGTGAAGCATGTGCAGGGCACGGTGACCGACGTGGCGCTCGACGCGCGCGGTGCCATCGCCCACCTGAACACGCCCCAGGGCCGCTTCGAGGCGGATCTCTACATCGACTGCTCGGGCTTTCGCGCCGAGCTGATCGGCAAGGCCCTGGGCAGCCCGTTCAAGTCCTGCCGCGGCCAGCTGTTTGCCGACCGGGCGCTGGCCTGCAAGCTGCCGGTCGATGCGCCCGACGCGCCGATGGAGAGCTGCACCATCGCCACCGCGCACGAGGCCGGCTGGCTGTGGGAGATCGGCCTGAACGGCTCGCGTGGCATCGGCTGTGTCTACAGCAGCAGCCACATGAGCGACGAGCGCGCCGCCGAGGTGCTGCGTACCTACTGCGGCACTGAAGACGTCGCCATGCGCAGCATCCCCTTCGCGCCCGGCTACCGCGAGCAGCAGTGGGTGAAGAACTGCGTCGCCGTGGGCCTGTCCGCCGGCTTCCTGGAACCGCTGGAATCGACCGGCCTCGTACTCATCGAAGCGGCCGTGGGCATGATTGCCGAGATGCTGCCGCACAGCGGTTCGATGGAGGCGCCGGCGCGGCGCTTCAACGAGCTGATGGTGGCGCGCTTCGACAACATCGTCGCCTTCCTGAAGCTGCACTACTGCCTGAGCAAACGTGAAGAGCCGTTCTGGCGCGACAACGCCGACCCGGCCACCATCCCCGAGCGCCTGGCCGAGCTGCTGGAGCAGTGGCAGCTGCGCCCGCCGGGCCGCTTCGACTTCGTGCTGGACACCGAGACCTTCGCCTTCTTCAACTACCAGTACATCCTGTACGGCATGGGCTTCAGCACCGACCTCAGCGCCGGCCGCGAGGACTTCACGCAGGTGGCCGAGGCCGACAAGCTGTTCGCCAAGATCCAGCGCTTTGCCGACCGGGCGCTGGTCGACCTGCCGAGCCATCGGGCGCTGATCGAGAAGATCAACGCGGTGAAATAGAGCCTCGTCCAGGCGCGCCCCCAAGCGCAGCCGACGGTCATGCGCGCCCAGCGCCGACCTGCCAGGGGCGCAGTCCTGCCGCCGACAACACAGCACCTGCGGAAATTTTTCCACTGCCCGTGTCGAAACCGGCGACCGTCGCTCGTCGTCGGATGTGTGCAGGGAGGTGCTTGATGTTGCTCCAGGACAAGGTGGCCGTCGTGTACGGCGGCAGTGGCGCCGTCGGTGGCGCGGTGGCGAGGGCCTATGCGCGCGAAGGGGCGCGGGTCTATCTGGCCGCGCGCAACCGGGGCCCACTGGAACGGGTCGCCGCAGAGATTGCGGCGGGCGGTGGCCGGGCCGAGGTGACGATGGTCGATGCGACGAACCCCGTGGCTATCCAGGCCCATCTCGACGCCGTGGTTGCCGCCGCAGGGCCGGTGCGGCTCATGTTCAACGGGGTGTCCTGGGCGGACACGCAGGGCTCGCCCATGGCGGACATGGGCTTTGAGGCCGTGTTCGAGCCGGTCCGCTTGTCGATGCTCAGCTGGTTTCACACCGGCACCCTCATGGCCCGCCACATGGGTCAACACGGCGGCGGCGCCATCGTCGGCATCACCGCGAACGTGGCGCGCTGGCCGTCACCCTCGATTGGCGGCTTCGGCATCGCTTGCGCGGCCGTCGAGCACTTCCTGCGCCAGTTGGGCATGGAGCACGGTCCTTCGGGCGTGCGGGTCTGCTGGGTGCGCTCGCCGGGGTCCCCCGATGCACCGGGCGTGCGCGACGTCTGGCAGGCGCAGGCCGACGAACGCGCCATCAGCTTCGAGGACCTGCATCGCGACTACGCCAAGACCACGCCGCTGCGCCGCATCGCCGGGCTGGCGCAGGTCGCCGATGCAGCCGTGCTGCTGGCCAGCGACCTGGCTTCGGCCATGACCGCGACGGTCGCCAATGCCACCGGCGGCGGCCAGATCGACTGAATCCACTGAGGAGAACACACCATGCTGACCTTGCCCCAGATCATTGAGCGGCCGGCCCAGGCCTATGCCTTCATGCGCTTCACGGTGCGCATGGAGGAGATGCTCAAGCCGGCCGACGAGGGCTTCCCGATCGTCTTCAAGACGTTGGCCGAGCAAGGCATACAGCCGATCGGCGCGGCCTTCTACAACTACCGCCGCATCAACATGGCCGAGACGCTGGACGTGGAGGCCGGCGTTGCCGTCGAGCGGCACGGCACGGCGACGGAACACGTGGAGTTCAGGACGCTGCCGGCGGGCAGGTTCGTCACGCTGCGTTGGCACGGGCACCCCGACAAGCTGGAGGCGGTGACCGCCCTGCTGATCGGCTGGGTGCGGCTCACCGAACAGCCGCTCGACGTTGAAGAGCGCGCGGACGGCGATCATTTCGCCTGCCGGCTGGAGATCTACGAAACCGACCCCGCCGAACAACCCGACATGGAACAGTGGGTGACCGAGCTGGCATTCAAGCTCAAGGACTGACGGCGGCGAGCCACCCGCGTCATCGCAGCGGCGCACCGAACTGCTTCTCGGCAAACCGCCACACCGGCCTGCAGGCAGGTCACGGGCACATGTTTTGCCGCATGGCGCCCATGCAGTCGCCAGAGCCCTTGCCACCTCTCCCCCTGACGCGGATCCCGGCTGACGTGTTTGTCCGCCAGGTGCGGGACCACGCCATGTTTCTGATCGACCGGCAGGGACGGGTCGCCTCTTGGAACGAAGGCGTCCGCGAGGTGCTCGGCTGGGACGAGGCGGACTGGATCGGGCAGCCGGTGACGGTGGTGTTCACACCCGAAGAAGTGGCCGCCGGGGTGCCGGCTCAGGAGTTGCGCCAGGCCGAGCTCGACGGCCGCGCCGACGACTCGCGCTGGATGCTCAAGCGGGATCGTTCCCGTTTTTACTGCAACGGCAGCGTCACGCCGATCCGGGACACCGGCGGCACGGTCGTCGCCTTCCTCAAGGTGATGCAGGACGGCACGGGCCTGCGGCTTGCGGGCGAGGAATATCAGCGCGCGCTGGCCGCCGAACGTGAAGAGCGCGCCAAGGCCGACCGCGAGGCTGCCAAGCTGCGCGCCATCATCGATGCGATTCCCGACGCGCTGTACGTCGGCAATGCCGAAGGCATCACCGAATGCAACGCGAAGGGTCTGGCGCTGCTGGGCGCGACGTCGCTGGCGGACCTGCAGCAGCGCATCGGCGAACTCGGGGAGCGCTTTCGGGTGCGCTACGAACGAGACGGCCCGCTGGTGGAGCCCGAGCGCCTGCCCTTTGCGCGTGCCCTGAAGGGCGAGACCGCCATGATGGACACCTGGGCGACAAAGCCCAGCGGTGAAGACGTGCTGATCCGTGGCACGGCGGCGCCGATCCGCGTCGACAACGAGATCGTCGGCGCCATCGCCATCAACAGCGACCTGACCTACCGCGTCGAGATGGACGAGCAGCGCCGCGCGATCCGGGAGATGGCGAACCAGCTGCGCGAGCGCGAGGAAGAGTTCCGCGCGCTGGTGAGCGGCGTGCGCGACTACGCCATCTTCACCGTCGGCGTGGACGGCCGCATCTCGTCGTGGCACGTCGGGGCGCAGCTCATGAAGGGCTACACGGCCGAAGAGGCCATCGGCATGCCGTTCGCACAGCTGTTCACGCCGGAAGACCGCGAGCGAGGGAGGCCGCAGCACGAGATGGACGTGGCCGCCAACACCGGCGAGTACAAGGGCGAAGGCACCCGCCTGCGCAAGGGCGGCGTGCCGTTCGTGGCCGAGGTGGTGCTGACCGCGCTGCGCGGGCCGCGCGGCGAACTGCTGGGCTATCTCAAGCTGACCCAGGACATCACCGACCGCAAGCGCGTGGAAACGGAGCGCGACCAGACGCTGCGCAATGCGCAGGCGGCAAAGGTTGCCGCCGAACAGTCGAGCCGGGCCAAGGACGAGTTCGTGGCGACCGTCTCGCACGAGCTGCGCACGCCGCTCAGCGCCATCCTGGGCTGGGCGCAGGTGCTGCAGCGCCGGGTGCCGGACCCGGAGACGCTGAAGCACGCCATCGACGCGATCGCCCGCAATGCCGGCATGCAGGCCCGGCTGGTCGAGGACCTGCTCGACGTGAGCCGCATCGAATCGGGCCAGCTCCGCCTGGAGCTGCAACCCACCGACCCGGCCGTCATCGTGCGCGCTGCGGTGGACGCCATCATGCCGGCGGCCACGGCCAAGCGCATAGCCGTGACGATGGTTGCCGACCCTGACGCCGGCGTGTTGATGGCCGACGCTGCAAGGTTGCAGCAGATGGTGCTGAACCTGCTGAACAACGCCGTGAAGTTCACCCCGCGCGACGGGCGCATCGAGGTCGCGGTGCGACGTGAAGCCGACACGGTGGAGATTGCCGTGGACGACAACGGGCAGGGCATGGAGGCGGCCTTCATCGAACAGGCCTTCGAGCGTTTCAAGCAGCAGGACTCCTCCATGACCCGCCGCCATGGCGGCCTTGGGCTCGGCCTGTCGATCGTGCGTGAGCTCACCCACCTGCACGGCGGCAAGGTGAAGGCCCGCAGCGACGGGCCGGGCAAAGGCTCGACCTTCACGCTGTGCCTGCCCGCGCTCGCGCGCCAGCGCCAGTACGCAGCCGAAACCGAGCCGGCACTCGAAGGCATCGAGGCGCTCGAGAACGACGACCGCCTGAGCGGGTTCAGCCTGCTGCTGGTCGACGACGAGCCGGACGGTCGCGGCGCGGCGGCCTATGCCCTGCGCGTGGCGGGGGCCGAGGTGACCGAGGCGGGCAGCGCCGAGGAGGCGCTGGAGATCTTCCGTGAACGGCGGCCGCACGCCATCCTGAGCGACATCGGCATGCCGCTCGTCGATGGCTACGACTTCATCCGGCTGGTCCGCGAGATCGAGCATCCCGCCGGCCGCCACACACCGGCCGCCGCGTTCACCGCCTTCGCCCGTGCGGAAGACCGCCAGCGGGCCCTGGACGCCGGCTTCGAGATGCACCTGGCCAAGCCGCTGGAGCCGGCCGCCCTGGTTGAAGGCGTCGTGAAGCTGCTGCGTTCCAACGTGGGAGACACGACCGGCGAGCTCCGCAGCCCCTGAGGGCCCGGCGGCCCAGGTATGCAGTCAGGTGCTGCCGCGGGTCCGAACCGGCGCGCCGAACTGCTTCTCGGCGAAGCGCCACACCATGCGCGAGGCATCCGGCCCGTTGGCATCGCTGAAGCGCTGGCGCGCCGCACCGCCACTCCAGGCATGGCCCAGGCTGCCCACCTGCACCAGCGTGGCCACCAGCTCGCGCGAGCGCTTGAAGTGGGTCACCGTCATCGGATAGCGCTTGCCGCGCTGCTGCGCCAGCGGTGCGCCCTCGCGGGCACCGGCGGCCTGCGACCACATCTGCGCCGCCGCGCCGGCATTGCGGGCCGAGACGACGCCGTCGTCCTCACCGTGGATGACCATCAACGGCGGCCAGGCCTCGGCGGGCTCGGCCGCAGCATGCAGCGGATGTGGCAGGCGCCGGCCCTGCATCGCCCCGACTGCGGAGACCGTCGAGTGCGCCGCGCCGGGCGGCACGCCGGAGTGCATGGCCAGCGCCTTGAAGCGCTGCGGGTAGCGCGTGGCCAGCAGTGCCGCCATGCTGGCACCGGCCGAGAGGCCCGCCACGGCGGTGCGGTTGCGGTCCGCCGCGTAGAGCACGCTGACCTGATCGATGGCCCGCATGATCCACGCCGCCTCGCTGAAGGCGCGGCCGGACTGTGTGTCGAACCAGTTCCAGCAGCCCTGCGCATTGGCCAGGCGCGGCTGCTCGGGGTAGAGCACGAGGAAGCGCTCGCGCGCCGCGACCGCGTTCATGCGGGTGCTCTGCGCAAAGCTCTTCGGGTCCTGGTGGCAGCCATGCAGCATCACCATCAGCGGCAGCTTCTCGCCAAAGCGAACGCCGTCGGGGCGGAACAGCCAGTAGCGGCGCGGGCCGGACTCGGTCAGCACCGAGCCCATCAGCCAGCTGCCCGCGCCGGCAGGCGGTTTGCGCCGCTCACGCAGCGGCTGCGCGGCGCGCTGCAGCAGTTGGGCATTGCGGCCCAGCAGTGCCGCCCAGGTGGGCTGTTTCATCGGTTCACAGCCGCATGCTGGCGCCCGTGCCGGCCGCAGCGGCCGGGCTCGCGGGCTCGGCCTGAGTCAGGTTCTCCGTGGCCGGATGCTCGCGCAGCAGCGCGTTCAGCTCGTCGATGACGTGAACCCAGTCGCCGTCGTCCTGGTGCCACTGCTCGCGGATGAAGGCCACCTGGCTGGCGTTCCAGAACGGCGCCTCGGACAGGTTGAGCGTCTGCGGCAGCGGCCGGTTCTCAAGCACGAAGACCTGGATGTCATCCGTCGAATTGGGCAGGCCGAGCTGCGCAAAGAGGTCGGGCAGGTCGTGGTGGGTGGTGGTGTCCATCGGGGCATCCTTTCAAGGCTCAGCCACCTTAGGGCCCGGCGGCAGCCGGCGGTGTCAGCGGACGCCTCATCCGGCAAATCAGGGTGGTTTCCCGCGGTGCTGCGCCCACACCACGGCTTCAGAAATCGACATAGCAGCCGGCGAAAAAGCCATATCTGACGCATGTAACCGGTTCGTACCATGACCGGAAAGGCCCTGGGAAGGGCCGTATCCACAACTAAAGACCCGGAGACCCCATGCCCAAGAACCCCTTCACCCCGACCCGCCTGTGCCTGCTGATCCAGGCCGCGCTGCTGTTGCCGGCGGCCGCCCAGACGGCGCCGAATGACGGCGATGCCAGCAAGCTGGAGACCGTCGTCGTCAGCGGCATCCGTGCCTCCGTGCGCAAGGCGCTGGACACCAAGGAGGCGTCCAACAGCATGGTCGAAGTCATCGCATCGGAAGACATCGGCAAGCTGCCCGACACGACCATCGCCGAATCCCTGGCCCGCCTGCCCGGCCTGTCCGCCGGCAGCGACCGCGGCAACGCCAGCCAGATCGTCGCGCGCGGCCTGGGTCCGCGCTTCATCGGCGCGACGATGAACGGCCGCGAGTTCGCGTCGTCCGAACCCGACCGTGCAGTGCGCTTCGAGATGTTCCCGGCGGAATCCGTGTCGGGCGCCACCGTCTACAAAACGCAGTCCGCAGAGATCGTCGAAGGCGGCATCGCCACCAGCATCGACCTGCAGACCGTCTCGCCGCTGGCCTGGCGCGAGCGCACGCTGTCTCTGAAGGCGGACGCGCTCTACTACCAGCTCGGCAGCAGGATCGAAGGCGCCAAGAAGGTCGCGCCGCGCCTGGGGGGCATCTACGTCGACCAGTTCGGAAACCGCACGCTGGGCGTCGCGCTGGCCTTCAGCTACTACAACCAACCCTCTGTGGAGGACCGTGTCGACCACTGGGGCTTCAACGAGAACAACTCGGCCGACGTGACCGGCGACGGCAAGATCGACAAGACGCCCTGGGGCTTTCAGAACGGCGTGAAGAAGGGCACCAACAAGCGCGGCAGCGTGCTGGGCAAGATCGAGTTCCGGCCCAACAAGGACACGTCCTTCACCGCCGACATCTACTCCGCACGCTCCAACATCTACGAGCCCACGCTCACGCACGTGCAGGACGGCGTAGGCAACTGGGACGGCTGGCAGAGCGGCGCCTACAGCAAGGTCACGACCGATGGCGGCTACGTGACCGGCGCGACGGTGTCCGGCGTGAACATGAACACGCTGAACTCGCGCTGGAAGCAGAACATGAGCAACTTCGCCGCAGGCGTGAATGGCAAGTTCAAGCTCGACGGCTGGACGCTCGACGTCGACGTCGCCCGCTCCACCGCCGAACGCGAGACCGCCTGGTCGGCCGTGCAACTCAGCATGCTGCAGCCCGGCTCGGTGACCTGGAGCTTCCCGCGCGACGGCTCGATGACCTACGGCTTCAGTGCCGACACCGGCAACCACGCCGCCTTCTCGACCCATGTGTTCGAGCAATGGGGCCCGACCTACACCGGCAAGCTGGACGACTCGCTGAACTCGCAGCAGCTCACCGCCAGCCGCGCCGTGACGTGGGGCGACGTCAACAAGCTCAAGTTCGGCGTGCGCGCCACGCAGCGCGAGAAGTCCTATTCCCAGGTCTCGTGGAACTACGCCGCCGCCGCCATCCCGACCAGCGCCTTCCAGCGCGTCAAGGTCGACGGGCGGCCCGACTTCGTCGAACTGACGGGCAACTTCGATGAAGTGATCACCAGGCACTTCGGCGCCGCCGCACTCAGCGACGCCGGCCGCAGCCCGACCGATGCCAACCTGGTGCAGAACAACTGGCGGGCCGCCGAGGACAGCGCCGCTGCCTTCGTGCAGGCCGACCTGGGCGGCAGCGCCTTCGGCGGCCTGACCTACCGCGGCAACGTCGGCCTGCGCGCCGTGCGCACCAGCCAGACCGGTTACGGCATGGAGCAGCTCAACGGCGGCACACCCAGGGGCATCTCCAGCGGCACCAGCTACACGCGCGTGCTGCCCAGCCTCAACCTCATCCTCAACCTCGACGCGGATGACGTGAACCAGCTGCGCTTCGGCGTCTCGCGCGCCATGTCCCGCGCACCGCTGGACGTGATGAACGCCGCGCACACGGTCACGACCGACCCGAACAACGTCAACCCGACGACGGTCTCGGGCGGCAACCCGCAACTCAAGCCCATGATGGCCAGCCAGGTCGACCTGACGTTTCAGCGCTTCTTCGACAAGGACAGCCTCGTCTCCGTGGGCATGTTCTACAAGAAGATCAGCGACTACATCGGCATCGCCTCGGTGGCGGGCACCTTCGAAGGCAAGCCGGCCTTCTACACATCCCAGGTCAACCGTGACGGCGGCCACGTGCAAGGCATCGAGCTGGTCTACCAGCAGGCCTTCACCGCCCTGCCCGCGCCCTTCAACAGCCTGGGGCTGATGGCCAACTACACCTACACGGACAGCAACATCAAGGAGAACGCCGACCGCAGCGGCGCGACCTTCACGCCCATTGCCACCAATGGCCTGATGAAGAGCAACGGCGGCCTGACGCTCTGGTACTCACGCAACGGCTTCGAGGCCCGCCTGGCGGCCAACCACCACTCGGCGTACAACCGCGCGCCGACCTGGGACTCCACAGAATTCCTGCTCAACGGCGCCGAGACCTGGGTGTCGGCCAACGTGTCGCAGCAGGTCACCTCGCAGCTGCAGCTGCGCCTGGGTGTCGAGAACGCGACCAACCAGCGCGTGACCTACTCCAACCCGTTGACGCCGCTGCGGCAGTCGAACTTCCAGTTCGGCCGTCGCTTCAACGTGGGCCTGACCTACAAGATGTGAGCGCAGGGCCGCTGCCCTCCCGGGGGGCGGCCATCACCACCGCGCCTGTCGGACAAGCGCGCGTTGTGCGGCGGCTTGACGAAGCATGCGGGTCGGGCGGCTATGGTTGCGCCATGCCCGCCACCCTCCAGCCGCTGTTCGTCGTCTTCAACCGCGCCTCGGGAGCGGGTGACCGCGACGAGGTCGGGCCGGCCGTCGAGGCGGCCTGCGCCGCTGCCGGCCGTCGCTGTGAGTTGTTCCCGGTCGAGCAGCCTGGGCGCTTGGATCAGATCGCCGGCCAGGCCCTCCGCCGTGCCCAAGAGGCCAACGGCATCGTCGTTGCCGCCGGCGGCGACGGCACCATCAACGGCGTGGCCCAGGCCGTGCTCGGCAGCGGTTGCCCCTTCGGCGTGCTGCCGCGCGGCACCTTCAACTACTTTGCCCGCACCCACGGCATTCCCACCGAGCTGGACGCCGCGCTGCGCGTGCTGTTGACCGAAGGCGCCGTGCCCGTGCAGGTCGGGCTGCTGAACGGGCGCGTCTTCCTCGTCAACGCCAGCCTGGGCCTCTACCCCCAACTGCTGGAGGACCGCGAGGCCTGGAAGCAGCAGTTCGGGCGCAGCCGGCTGGTCGCGTTCGGCGCGGGCATCGTCACCCTCTTGCGCGGCCACCGCAGCCTGCGCCTGACCGTCGAGTACGGCGGCCAGTTCCGCCAGGTCCGCACGCCAACGCTCTTTGTCGGCAACAACGCGCTGCAGATGGAGCAGGTCGGCCTGCCCGAGTCGCGCGCCATCGACGCCGGCTGCCTGGCCGGCATCATGCTGAAGCCCGTCGGGCGCCTGACCTTGCTGGCGCTGCTGGCGCGCGGCGCCTTCGGCCACCTGGGCGAGGCGAGCGAGGTGCAGAACTTCGCCTTTCGCCGCCTGACCGTGAACGCACGCGCCCTGGGCGCCCGGCGCATCAAGGTCGCCACCGACGGCGAGGTGCTGTGGCTGCCGCTGCCGCTGCGCTTCGAGGTGGCGCCGCAGCCCCTGATGCTGATCCGCCCGCCCGGGCTGGCACCGGAGCGGCACGACGCGCGGGCGGCCAACGCGGAGGCCGGCGCATGACGGTCGTGCTGCAGGTCTCGGACCCTCACTTCGGCACCGAGCGGCCCGTGGCCGTGGCGGCGCTGGAGCGCTTCTGCCAGGAACTGCGCCCCGACCTGCTGCTCGTCACCGGCGACATCACGCAGCGCGCCCGCGCCGACGAGTTCGCACGCGCCAAGGCCTTCTTCGACAGGCTCCACGTGCCGGTGCAGCTGGTCATTCCGGGCAACCACGACATCCCGCTGTTCAACCTCTTCGCGCGGGTGTTCCAGCCCTACGGTCGTTACGCCCGTGCGTTCGGCCCGACGCTGGAAGGCGAGTTCGAGCGCGACGACCTGCTGGTGGTCGCCATCAACACCACGCGCCGCTGGCGGCACAAGCACGGCGAGGTGTCCCACGCGCAGACAGCCCGCGTCGCCGAGCGCCTGGCACGGGCCGGGCCGCAGCAGCTGCGCCTTGTTGCCGTCCATCAGCCAGTGGCAGTGACGAAAGAAGTCGATGTGAAGAACCTGCTGCGGGGCCACGAGCATGCCGTGCGGCGCTGGGCGGATGCAGGCGCCGACGCCATCCTGGGCGGCCACATTCATCTGCCCTATGTGCTGCCGCTGCACGGGTTGCCGCGGGCCGTTTGCGCCGTGCAGGCCGGCACCGCGCTGAGCAATCGCGTGCGGGGTGGCATCTCCAATTCGGTCAATGTGATCCGAACGGGCCCCGGTGGCAGCGGCGTGGTGGAGCGTTGGGATCTGGACGAGGCGGTGGGCGCTTTCGGGCTGGTGAAGTCGACGGTGATTGCGGGTGGCAGCACCTGATCCCGCAAATCCCTACCGTGAACCAAACGGGACTCTGCACGGGTCACCGGCGGCCTGAGCCCGGTTTCTCGGGCTTCCGGTTCACGAAAAGATCACCGGCAGCGAGACCTGCACTTCATCCGCACCCCCGGCCGCGCAGCGCATGCGCTTGACCGCTGCCTGCACGTACTTGTGGTACTCCTTGGGGCCGGTCAGGGTCGCCACGTCGATGACCTGATTGCCGCGGATCTTGATCAGCGTCTGCACGGTGCCCTTTAGGCCGACACGCTCGATGGCTTCCTCCAGCGCGGTGGCCAGCACGGCTTCATAGCCGGGGCAGGCGAGGCTGATCTCGCGCTTGATGACCGGGGGTGCGGCGGGCGGCGCCGGCACGGGCACCGGGGCCGGCGCGGCGGCCACGACGACCGGCTCCTTCGGGACCGTGGCCTGCACCGCCTGGATGGGCGGCGGCGGCGCGACGATGGGCACCACCTCGGGCGGCGGCACATAGGCAGGCGGTGGCACGACCTTCTGCACCGGCTCGATCTTGACGACCTTGGGCGGTGGTGGCGGAGGCGGCGGCGGCGGCAGTACCTCCGGCAGCAGCGCCATCTCGATGGGCTTCTTGATGGCTTCGACGGCCTTGGTCGCGAGGCCCGTCGTCAGGGCATAACCCAGCACGACATGCAGGCCGACGACGACGGCGATGCCGGTGCCGCGGTTGGCGCTGGCCGGCGGCTTGAGCTGGGAGCGCAGCGGCGCGGTGGCGGGCAGGGCCAGCGGCGGCGGCAGGTGAGGCTCAAGCCTGCGCGGCGCCGGGCGGGTGTCGTCCAGCGTCAGGCCGCCGGAGATCCCTGGAGTAAGGACTGCACTCATCGTGATCTCTCCTGCTGCTTACTGATCGTCGAGAAACTGCTCGCTGCCGGTCACGCCGAGCTTGGTGAGCCCGGCCTGGTGAACGGCCGTCATGACGAGGGCGAAGCGGTCGTACCTGGCGCCGGGCTGCGGACGCACATGCACCTCGGGCTGCACGCTCTGCTGGCCTGCGGCGGCCAGGCGGGATCGCAGCGTCGCTTCATCGGCCACAGCTTCACCGTTCCACAGCAGCACGTCACCGGGCGCAATATCCAGCCGCACGACCTCGGTCGGCGCGGGCGGCGGCGCGCTGGGCGGGGCGATGGGCAGGTTGAGGTTGACGCTGTGCAGTTGCACCGGGATGGTGATGATGAGCATCACCAGCAGCACCAGCATCACGTCGATCAGCGGCGTGGTGTTGATGTCGGGCACGGGCAGGGCCGACGTGATCTGGCGGCGCGCGCGGGCCGCCTTCTTCAATGGTGAGGCACTCATGGCGAACGGGCCGGCGGCTCGGTGATGAAGCCGACCTTGGCGATGCCGGCGCGCTGGGCGGCCAGCAGCACACGGCCGATGGGGGCGTAGTCGCTGCCGGCGTCGCCGCGGATGTGCACCTCGGGCTGGGGCTGTTGTTGCGCAATGCCCTTGAGCCGCTCGAAGAGCGCGTCCTTGCTGGCCACGGGCGCGTCGAACCAGTAGAGCCTGCCCTCGCGGGACACCGTGATGACGATGTCCTTGGGCTGGCTTTCGCGCACCTCGTTGCGCTGGTGCGGCAGCTCCACGGGCACCGAGAAGTTCACGACGGGAATAGTGATGAGGAAGATGATGAGCAGCACCAGCATGACGTCGACGAGCGGCGTCGTGTTGATGGACGAGACCGCCTCGTCGGCGCCCTGGGCGAACTGGATGGCCATGACGCAGCCGCCTCAGGCCAGCGCCGGGCTGAGGCCGGCGGCATGCCGTGGCTGCTCGGTGGCGGCGTGCTCTTCAGGGCCCGAGCCCGAGCCGAGCAGCACGGAGTGCAGCTCGCCGGAGAAGTCGCGCACGTCGTCCAGCACCAGGGCATTGCGGCGCAGCAGCGCGTTGTAGCCCAGCACCGCCGGCACGGCGACGAACAGGCCGATGGCCGTCATGATGAGCGCCTCGCCCACCGGGCCGGCCACCTTGTCGATGGAGGCCTGGCCGGCCACGCCGATGGCCGTCAGCGCGTGATAGATGCCCCAGACCGTGCCCAGCAGGCCGACGAAGGGCGACGTGGAACCCACGGTGGCGAGCAGGCTCAGGCCGGTGGAGAGCTGACGTTGCACGCGCTCGGTGGCGCGGTGCAGGGAGAGGTCCACCCAGTCGGCGAAGTCGACCTTGGCGCGCAGGCCGTGATGGCGCTGCGTGGCTTCCAGGCTGGCCTCGGCGATGTAGCGGTAGGGGCTCTTGGGCGACAGCTTCTCGGCGCCCGCCTTGACGGTGCCGGCGTTCCAGAAATCCTTCTGCGCGGCGCGCGACTGGGCACTCAAGCGGGCCTGCTGAAGCAGCTTGGTGATGATGACGTACCAGCTGCCCGCGCTCATCGCGATGAGGGTGAAAAGCACGGCCTTGGTGACGGCGTCGCTGTTCGTCCAGACGGACGCAAGGCCGTAGGGGCTGTCTCCACCGCCCTGGGCCTGGGCGGCGGTGGCGATGAAGGTCAGGGCGAGCGACGCTGCTGCGCGGCGGGCAAAGGTGGTGGAGTTCATCGGTGTGGTGAAAGAGATCTGAAGAACCGGTTCAGTGTGCGCAGCGCCTGCCGGCGCAAGAACTAAGCATTTCGCGTTTGCTTATTTAGCGCACTGTCCGCATCGAAGCACCTGGCGAGACGTCGCTCAGGCCGCAGCGTGGATGCGCTCGTCCTGATGGTTAGACTCGTGTGCCAGCTGCTGCTGCGGGCCGCTGCCCACGCGCGCCGGCGGCAGCATGTCCAGCCGCTTCAGGTGGGTGCGCAGCACATTGCGCGTGATGCCCAGCAGCGCCGCCGTGTGAACCTGGTTGTGGTGGCAGTGGCGGTAGGCGGCGCGGATGAGTGCCGTCTCGACACGCGCATGCAGGGCCTGCGGCGCCTCGTCGAAGAGGCGCTCGAAGACCCGCTCCAGCACCTCCTCCTCGTCCACCGGCGCCGGCACTGGCGCCGGCGTTTGATGCGGCCGTGCGACGGCATGCAGCTGCAGGTCTTCGCGCACGATGCGCGCGTCGCGGCAGATGATGAGGGCGTAGTGGATGACGTTTTCCAGCTCGCGGATATTGCCGGGCCAGGCATAGGCCAGCAGCGCGTCGCGGGCGTCGGGGGCCAGGCGCACATCAGTCAGGCCCAGGCGCTTGCTGTAGACGCCGATGAAATGCTCGGCCAGCGCCAGGATGTCGCCCGGCCGCTGTGCCAATGGTGCGAGCTGCAGCGTGGCGACGCTGAGGCGGTAGTAGAGGTCGGCGCGGAAGTGGCCGGCCGCCACGGCCTGCTCCAGTCGCACGTTGGTGGCGGCCACAAGGCGCACACGCACGTCGATGGCCTTGCGCGAGCCGATGCGCACGACCTGGCGCTCCTGCAGCACGCGCAGCAACTTGACCTGCACGGCGGGCGGCAGGTCGCCCACTTCGTCGAGAAAGAGGGTGCCGTCGGCGGCGGCTTCGAACCAGCCGGCGCGAGCGCTGGTGGCACCGGTGTACGAGCCGGCCTCATGGCCGAAGAGTTCGGCCTCGACAAGCTGCTCGGTGAAGGCGCCGCAGTTGACCGCCAGGAAGGGGCCGCGGCGGCCACTGCAATGGTGGATGTGGCGGGCGATCAGCTCCTTGCCGGTGCCGGTCTCGCCAACGATGAGCACGGTCGCGTCACTGGCTGCAACGCGCTCGGCCTGGGCCAGCAGCGCGCGCGAGGCGGGGTCGTCGAACACCAGCGCCTTGGCCCGGATGGACAGGACCTGATGCTGGGAATCTGGGAAGGTGAGCAGGCGGGTCATTTGCCGGCCACTCTAGGCAGGCCCGCCCTCCGCGTGAACTCTGCTTTGCGCAGATGCTTATTCGGCTGGCGGAACCGCAGCGTGGGATTGCATGTCGGCCTGCGTGATGACACTCCCGGGCGCGACGCTGTGCGTCAGCCACACATTGCCGCCGATGACCGAGCCACGGCCGATGGTGATGCGGCCCAGCACGGTGGCGCCGGCATAGATGACAGCCTCGTCCTCGACGATGGGGTGGCGCGGCTGGCCCTTGAGCGCGTTGCCGTCGCCATCGGTGGGAAAGCTCTTGGCCCCGAGGGTCACGTTCTGGTAGATGCGCACCCGCTCGCCGAGCACCGCCGTCTCGCCGATGACGACGCCAGTGCCGTGGTCGATGAAGCAGCCCGCGCCGATGGTTGCGCCGGGGTGGATGTCGATGCCGGTCTCGGCATGCGCCAGCTCGGCGACGACGCGCGCGATCAGCGGAAGGCCCATGCCGTAGAGCTGGTGGGCCAGGCGGTGGCTGATGAGGGCGCGCACGCCGGGGTAGCACAGCAGCACCTCGTCGACGCTGCGCGCGGCCGGGTCGCCCTGGTAGGCGGCGAGCACGTCGCTGTCCAGCAGTTCGCGCACGGCCGGCAGTGCGCGCAGGAAGCGGCCAGCCAGCTCGGCGGCATCGGCAGCCGGCATGGCATCACCGCGCTGGCGGGCATCGTGGCGCAGCTCCAGCGCGGCCTGCTGGCGAAGCGTCACCATGGCCGTGCCAAGCGTGTGGCCGACGTAGAAATCCTCATCCTCGGGCCGCAGCGTCGGCGGGCCCAGGCGCATCGGGAACAGCGCGCCCGACAGGCACTGCACCATGGCGGCCAGCAGCTCGCGCGAGGGCAGCTCGCGCCCGTCACCGCCGCGCCGGTGGGCGTCGCGCCAACGCCTGCGCGCGCCGCGCAGGGCCTCGACGACGGCGGGCAGGTCGTCAGCGGGAACGGGGGTGGGAAGGGCGGTGTCGGTCATGAGGCCGCAATATGCCCGAGTCTGGCCGCCCTTGCTGGTCCAGCACCCGTCGGGTCCCTAGCTGCAGACCCTGATCCCATGCGGCCCCGCACCGTGGCTGTTCTGGATCGCCGATTGCGCCCTGACCATCTTGCCCATGGAGCGACGGATGCTGCCGTCAGGCAGGCGCTCCAGCTTGACGCACAGATCCGGGTCAAGGCCCATGGCGATGCGCTCCTCGAAGGTCGGCTTGGGGGAGTTGCTGCGCGGGTCGTTGACGGCGGGGTTGGACAGCGCGCCGAGCATCACGTCGCGATGCGGCTTCAGCATCAGCACGGCCGGCCCCGAAGCGGCAAGGCCGGGCATGGCAATGCCGATGGCGCCCTGCCCTGGCTCGGTCGCATGGCCCGGCACGGCAGCCACCGAGACCCCGGGCATCGCTTCGGCCGGCGCCGCCGGCTCGCTGCGCAGGCCGGGAACATCGACGGGCCTGCGGACAGGCAGCTGCGGTGCCGCCTTGCTGGCGATGCGTTCACGGCGCTCCGCAGGCAGAAGGATCAGCACCGAGCGAAGCGCCTGGACTTCACCGGTCGCGGCGTGCCTGGACTGCCAGACCGCCAGCAGCAGCAGCGCATGCCCCAGGCAGACGGCCGACGCCGCGAACACGCGCCGCCTGGGAGCAAGTGCCATCACTCGTTGCGGACCGAAGAGCGATGTCATGCGCCTGGCGGGAAGCGGGAAAGGGAGGCGATGCTAGGCGGACCGCGCGCCGCCAGTCTTTTGCCAAGGTTAGGGTCGGGAAAATCCGTGCTGACGGCGCATCAGCGCGCGCCTCCGTTGAGCTTGCGTTTATTCCATTATTCCAGCAAACTCGAATCATGGAAGAAACCGATGTCATCAAGGGCCTCGCCGCCCTGGCCCAGCCGCTGCGCCTGCAGGTGTTCCGCGCCCTCGTGGTGGTGGGCGAGGCCGGCCTGACGCCCGGCGCCATCCACGAGGCCCTCGGCGTGCCGCCGGCCACGCTGTCGTTTCACCTGAAGGAACTCGTCAACGCCGGCCTGGTGACCCAGGAGCGCGCCAGCCGCAACCTCATCTACCGCGCCCACTACAAGCACATGAACGCGCTGCTCGCCTACCTCACGCAGAACTGCTGCCAGGGCGCCGCCTGCGCCGTGGAGAGCGGCCCGGCTTCCTGCGCCTGCTAACCCCGCCATGACCACCCACGTTCTCATCCTCTGCACCCACAACTCCGCTCGCAGCGTGCTCGGCGAAGGCATGCTCAACCACTGGGCCGGCAAGCTTGGCCGTGACGTGCGGGCGCACAGCGCCGGCAGCGCACCGAGCGGCCGCATCAACCCCTTCGCTGTTGAATCGCTGCAGAACGCGGGCGTGGACACCCGCGGCTACTACAGCAAGAGCTGGGACCAGTTCAGCCAGGAAGGCGCCCCGCCGCTGTCCATCGTCATCACCGTCTGCGACAGCGCGGCGGCGGAGCAATGCCCGGTTTTCTCCAGCGCCAATGGCGATCAGCCGGTCAAGGTGCATTGGGGCTACGCCGATCCATCCAACGCAGAAGGCGGCGACGAGGGCAAGCGCCGCGCTTTCGAGTTGACGCGCC
Organism: Roseateles sp. AC306; assembly: GCF_979253795.1. Taxonomy (NCBI): domain Bacteria; kingdom Pseudomonadati; phylum Pseudomonadota; class Betaproteobacteria; order Burkholderiales; family Sphaerotilaceae; genus Roseateles; species Roseateles sp. AC306. The sequence goes on along the minus strand of NZ_CEEDEB010000014.1, from coordinate 129,313 downwards.
AGGCCATCGGCTACCGCATGCTGCAGCTCCTGCAGTTGCCGCTACAGAGCCTGAGCAAGGCCGAGCTGCAAGCGGCCCTGGCCGCGATCTGCAAGAGCTGAGCATGAGCCTGCGCGCCAAGCTCCTCGCCGAAGGCCTCGGCACCGCGCTGCTGCTGGCGGTCGTCATCGGCTCGGGCGTCATGGCCGAGCGGCTGGCCGGCGGCAACGCCGCCATCGCGCTGCTGGCCAACACGCTGGCCACGGTCGGCGGCCTCTATGTGCTGATCGAGGTGTTCGGCCCGGTCAGCGGCGCCCATTTCAACCCCGCCGTCAGCGCCGTCATGGCCTGGCGGGGCGAGCTGCCGGTGACGGCCTTGCTGCCCTACATCGCCGCGCAGCTCATCGGCGCCATGCTGGGCGCCTGGCTGGCGCATGCGATGTTCGACATGAGCATCCTTCAGTTCTCGAGCCGGGTGCGCAGCGGCACCGGCCAGTGGATCGCTGAAAGCCTGGCGACCTTCGGCCTGCTGCTGGTCATCCTGCGCGCGCCGCCCTCGCGCGTGGCGGCCATGGTGGCGGCCTACATCGGCGCGGCCTACTGGTTCACGGCGTCCACCTCCTTCGCCAACCCAGCCGCGGTGTTCGGCCGCATGTTCAGCGACAGCTTCGCCGGCATCGCCCCCGCAAGCGCGCCGGGCTTCGTGCTGGCCGAACTGGCCGGCGCCGCCCTGGCAGTGTTCGTCCATCGGCTGCTGTCGGCGCCGGCTGCGTCAACGCCCTCCGCCAAGGCCCCTCATGCCTGACCCGCTGTTCCCCGAGACGACCCGGGAGTCCAAACCATGTTGCTGAACATCCCCATCTCCCTGCGCCAGGCCGGCGCTTCCGACTGGCCCGCCGTCGCAGCCCTGCTGCAGGCCAACCAGCTACCCACTGAAGGTGCGCAATCACACCTGCCGAACTACCTGCTGGCCACGCGCCATGGCGAGGTCGTCGGCTGCGCTGGCGCCGAGATCTACGGCAGCGTGGCTTTGCTGCGCTCGGTGGCCGTCGCGCCGGGCCTTCAGAAGCAGGGCATAGGCCGGCTGCTGGTCGAGCGGCTGTTGCAGGACGCCCGCTCGCGCGACATCGCGGCGCTGTACCTGCTCACCATGACGGCGCCGGCGTATTTCGCGCAGTACGGCTTCAAGCGCATGCAGGCCGACGACGCGCCCCAGGCGCTGAAGGCCTCGGCTGAGTTCCAGGGCGCCTGCCCGGCCAGCGCCGCGCTGATGGCGCTGATGCTGCGCGAGGCGCCGGTGGCAGATGCAGCGTTGCCCGTCGCGGTCCTGGGGGCCGGTCCCGTCGGCCTGGCGGCGGTGGCGCAACTCGTCGAACGCGGTCTGCCCTTCGTCGCGCTGGAGGCCGGCGCAAGCGTTGGCGCCAACCTGCTCGACTACGGGCACGTCCAGCTCTTCTCGCCCTGGCAGTTCAACGTCGATCCTGCGATGGCACGGCTGCTTGCGCCCACCGGCTGGGCGGCGCCGCCGGCCGCCGGGTTGCCACGCGCCGGCGAGATCGTCGGGCGCGTGCTGCAGCCGTTCGCGGCGCTGGCTCAAGTGGCGCCGTCCCTCAAGCTCGGCGCCCGCGTGCTGGCGGTGACGCGCGAAGGCTTCGACAAGGTGAAGAGCGCCGGCCGCGAGCAAGCCGCCTTCCTCGTGCGCTATGAGCAACGCGGCCAGATGCACGAGCTACGCGCCCGCGCCGTCATCGACGCCACGGGTACCTGGAACCAGCCCAACCCGGTCGGCGCCAACGGCCTGCAGGCGATTGGTGAGGCCGAGGCGCAGGACCGCATCTTCTACGGCATCCCCGACGTGGCCGGTGCGCTGCGCAGCCGCTACGAAGGCCGGCGCACGCTGGTCGTGGGGGCCGGCCACTCCGCCGCCCACGCGCTGCTGGCGCTGGCCGAGCTGGCCAGGCAGTCGCCGGGCACGCAGCTGGCCTGGGCCGTGCGCTCACCGGCCTTGCAACGGGTGTTCGGCGGCGGCGATGCGGATGCGCTGCCGGCTCGCGGCGCGCTGGGCGCGTCGCTGCGCCGGCTGCGCGACGGTGGCGCGCTGGAGTTCTTCAGCGGCCTGCGAGTCATGCGCATCGAGCGTGCCGGCGGCCAACTGCGGCTCACCGGGTTTGACGCCAGGCAGCAGCCCGTCGCGGTCGAAGGCATCGACGAAATCATCTGCGCCACCGGCCAACGCCCCAACCTCGCGCTCACCAGCGAGCTGCGCCTGAAGCTGGACCCGTGGCTCGAATCCACCGAGGCACTGGGCCCGCTGATCGACCCCAACCTGCACAGCTGCGGCACGGTGCGCCCACACGGCCACCGCGAGCTGGCGCACCCCGAGCCCGGCTTCTACACGCTGGGCGTGAAGAGCTATGGCCGTGCGCCCACCTTCCTGATGGCCACGGGCTTCGAGCAGGCGCGCTCGGTCGTCGCGGCCATCGCCGGCGACCTTGCTGCGGCGGATCGCGTGGAGCTGGCGCTGCCGGAGACGGGCGTCTGCTCGGCGAACCCGACCGCCGAAGGCACATCCACGGCTTGCTGCGGGCCGGCACCGCAGGCCGCAGCGGTTGCCGTCGCGGCGCCGAAGCGCGGCTGCGGGCCCAGCAGTTGCGCGCCCAGGCCGGCGGCGGAAGCCGCAGCGCCCGCGCGCTGCTGCGGATGACGATGCCGGCCAGCCGCACCCGCGTCGTCGCCGCACTGGGCACGGCGCAGACGCTGGCCTGGGCCTCGTCCTACTACCTGTCGGCGATGCTGGCGCGGCCGATGGCGGTCGACCTGGGGGTGTCGGAGCCCACCGTGTTCGCGGCCTTCTCCGTGGCGCTGGTCGTCTCGGCGCTCATCGGTCCGCACAGCGGCCGGCGCATCGACCGATGGGGCGGTCGGCCGGTGCTCATGACCACCAGCGTGATCTTTGCGCTGGGCCTGGCATTGATGGCCATGGCGACCGGGCCGCTCGGCCTGCTCGCGGCCTGGGTGGTCATGGGCGTGGCGATGGGCAGTGGCCTGTATGAAGCGGCGTTTGCGTCGCTGGTGCGGCTGTACGGGCATGAGGCGCGCAGCGCCATCACGGGCATCACGCTGATCGCCGGTTTCGCCAGCACGGTGGGCTGGCCGCTCAGTGCAGCGCTGGACCACGCAGTGGGTTGGCGTGGCGCCTGCTGGACCTGGGCCGCGTTGCACCTGCTCATCGGATTGCCGCTCAATGCCTGGCTGCCCAGGGCGGCTTCGACGCCACCGGTCACGACGAGCGGCGCACCGGCCACCCTTGGTGAGCCGTCCACCGCACCCCCTCTTCGCACGGCTTTGATGCTGGCCTGGGTGTTCGCCGTGACCTGGTTCATCAGCACGGCCATGGCGGCCCATCTGCCGGGCCTCCTCGCCGCGATGGGAACGGCGCCCGGCCTTGTCGTTGCCATCGGCATGCTGGTCGGCCCCGCACAGGTGGCCGGGCGGCTGCTGGAATTCGGTTTGCTGCGGCGGCTGCATCCGCTGCACTCGGCGCGCATCGCCGCGCTGATGCACCCGCTGGGCGCCACCCTGCTCGTCATGTTCGGGGCGCCGGTTGCCGCCGCCTTTGCGCTGCTGCACGGCGCGGGCAACGGCATCCTGACCATCGCCAAGGGCACGCTGCCGCTGGCCCTGTTCGGCCCCTCGGGCTACGGGCATCGCCAGGGGCTGCTGATGCTGCCCGCACGGCTGGCGCAGGCGCTGGCGCCATGGTTGTTTGGCCTGCTGCTGGCCGCGCTCGGCGCCCAGGTGCTGTGGGTGTCGGCTGGCCTGGCGCTGAGCGCGCTGGCAGCGCTTGTGTTCATCCCGGTGCCGGCCCGTAGCGAGATCGAACCAGCATCGCACCCTTGAAAGACTCGACGGTCGTTGTGCAGGAGCCCGCAGCGTCGGGCTGCACGTCTCAGCGTTGGCGATAGACCAGCACCTTCAATCCCTTGTCCGCCGATACATCGGCAAATGCCGCCGGGTTGGCCACCCGCTCGACGAACACCAGCTCCGGCGCGTTCTCCGCCATCACATCGCGCAGGAAATCCAGCCCCAGCTTCGGCGTGTTCAGGCACAGCAGCGCCTGCCCGCCCGGGCCCAGCAGATCCGGCAGCCGCCGCGCCAGCCGCGCGTAGTCCTTGGTGGCGACGAAGCTGCCCTTCTGGAAGCTCGGCGGGTCGCAGATGACGAGGTCGTACGGCCCGCCGCGCGTCAGCTTGCCCCAGGAGTTGAAGATGTCGTGGGCCAGGAACCTGGCGCCGGCCGTCACGTCGTTGAGCGCATGGTTGCGGCGGCCGATGGCGAGCGCGCCGTCGCTCATGTCCACGTTGACGACCTCGGCCGCGCCGGCCTGCAGCGCGACGACCGAGAAGGCGCAGGTGTAGGCGAACAGGTTCAGCACCTTGTCGCCCGGCTGGACGTGCTCGCGCACCCAGCGCCGGCCCTCGGCCATGTCGAGGAACAGGCCGTGGTTCTGGCCGCGCAGCAAGTGGACGCCGTAGCGCGTGCCAGCCTCGCTGACGACGTGGGGCTCGGGCACGGCGCCGGCCATCAGCCGGGTCTCGACGCGGCCCCCTTCCTGGCGGCATTGGTAGACCCAGGGCGCCTCGGGCCAGCGTGCGGTGATGGCGGCGCCAATGGCGATGAGCGCCTCGCCCTCCAGCGGCTCGAAGCTGGTCAGCAGCAGCGCGGGCGGGTAGGCGTCCAGCGCCAGGTGCTCGCAACCGGCGAAGAGGCCGCCGCGGCCGTGGAAGAGGCGCTGGGCATCGGCGGGAAAGGCCATCGTGGCGATGGCGTCGAGCAGGGCTTGCATGGGCCGGCATTCTGAAGTCCAGAATGCCGCTCATGAATTTCCAGCTCATCCTCGACGACATCAACGCCGAGCTGCGCCCGCTGCTCGGCACGGCCGGTGGCACCGTGGCCAGCTACATCCCGGCGCTGGCCCGCGTGTCGCCGGCCCAGTTCGGCATCGCGCTGCGCACTTGCTCAGGCGTGACGGCGGCTGCCGGGGACAGCGCCGTGCCGTTCTCCATCCAGAGCATGTCCAAGATGTTCTCGCTGACGCTGGCCATACGCTCGCTGGACGAGGCGCTCTGGGACCGCATCGGCCGGGAGCCCTCGGGGAGCCCGTTCAACTCGCTGGTGCAGCTGGAGTCGGAGCGGGGCATCCCGCGCAATCCCTTCATCAATGCCGGCGCCATCGCGGTGGCGGACCGCCTTGTGTCGCTGGGCGACGCGCAGGCCGAGCTGCTGTCCATGCTGAGCCGGCTGTGCGGCGAACCCATCCCCATCGATGCCGAGGTGGCGCAGTCCGAGGCCGACACGGGATTTCGCAACAACGCACTGGCCAATTTCATGAAGGCCTTCGGCACGCTGGACAACGATGTGGCGACAGTGCTGGACGTCTATTTCAACCAGTGCGCCATTGCCATGAGCTGCGAGCAGGTGGCCTGCGCCGCCGGCTATCTGTGCCGCGACGGCCGCCACCCGCTCGCCGGCACGCCCGTGCTCAGCAGCGCGCAGACGCGGCGTGTCAATGCGCTGATGCTGACCTGCGGCACCTACGACGCAGCCGGCGAGTTCGCCTTCCGCATCGGCCTGCCGTGCAAGAGCGGCGTGGGCGGCGGCATCGTCGCCGTGGTGCCGGACCACCTCACGCTGTGCGTCTGGTCGCCCGCGCTGGACGCCACCGGCAACTCGCTGCTGGGGCGGCGGGCGCTGGAGCTGTTCGTCGCGAAGACCGGGCTGTCGGTGTTTTAAGAGGCGTACTTGACCGAGCAGCCATAAGGCCGCGTCGACGCCTTCTCCACCTTGCGGCCCGCCGCCACGGCCGCCAGCGCCTGGGTCACGTAGGGCTCGGCCTTGGGGATGTCGGCCTTGTCCGCCGTGGCCAGGCTGTCGATGCCGCCCTTGTAGGCCAGCGTGCCGTCACCCTTGATGACGTAGAGGTGGGGCGTGGTCTGCGCGCCATACAGCTTGCCGAGCTCGCCCTTGGGGTCGAGCAGCGTCGCGGTGGGCGCGGCGCCGCGGTCGGCATTGAGCTTCTGCGCCGTGGCGCCGTCGACAAAGCCCTGCTGGCCGGGCGCGGAGGAGATGACCTGCAGCCAGACCACGCCCTGCGCCGTGGCGGCCTTCTGCTGGGCCTGCATGTTGCTGCTGCCGTAGTGCTTCTTCACGTAGGGGCAGTCGTGGTTCGTCCACTCCAGCACGACCGTCTTGCCCTTGTAGTCGGCCAGGTTGACCGTCTTGCCATCGGCCGTGGTGGCCTTGAAGCTGGGGGCCGGGGCTTCCACATTGACGTTGGCGAAGGCCAGCACAGGGGCGGCGACCGCAGCGGCAATCAGCGAACGGCGAAGCAAATTCATCATGTCGAACTCCGTGGGGTTGCAGGAGAGGAAACCGCCTCGATGACGAGGCCGGGGGTGAGGATCTGCGGCAGCACCTGGGCGTCGGTGGCGCCCGGTGCGTAGTAGAGGTAGAGCGGCACGCCGGAGCGGCCATGGGCCTTGAGCACGGCGGTGATGCGCGGGTCTTCGCGCGTCCAGTCGCCCTTCAGGTAGACGATGCCGGCGTTTGTGAAAGCGTCCTTCACCTCGGGGCGCGACAGGGCCACACGCTCGTTGACGAGGCAGGAGATGCACCAGGCGGCAGTGAGGTTGACGAACACCGGCTTGTTCTGCGCGCGCAGTTCGGTCAGGCGCTCGGCGCTGTAGGCCTCCGTCGACGCCTCCATGCGCACGTCGGTCGCCACTGGCTTGATCCACACCGACACGCCCAGCGCCAGCAAGACGCTGACAACCGCTGCACCGGTGCCGATGAGGCTCGCGCCGCTGCTGTGCCGCCACCACAGGCCGAAGGCGATCAGCACCAGTCCGATCAGCGCCATGGCCACGCCGTCCGGCCCGGTCTGCTGCGCCAGCACCCACAGCAGCCAGACGACCGCCGCGTACATCGGGAAGGCAAGGAACTGCTTGAACCTGTCCATCCATGCGCCCGGCCGCGGCAGCCAGCGTTGCGCCGCCGGCCAGAAGGCGAGGATGAGGAAGGGCAGCGCCAGGCCCAGGCCCAGCGCCAGGAAGACGGCCAGCAAGATCGCCGCCGGTTGCGACAGCGCAAAGGCCAGCGCCGCGCCCATGAAGGGCGCCGTGCACGGCGTGGCGACGACGGCCGCCAGCACGCCGGTGAAGAAGCTGCCCGCCAGCCCCTGGCGGGCCGCCAGGCTGGAACCGACGCCGGTGAAGCCGCCGCCGATCTCGAACAGCCCCGACAGGCTCAGCCCGACGATGAAGAGCAGATAGGCCACCACCAGCACGAACACCGGCGAATGGAACTGGAAGCCCCAGCCCACCTGCTGGCCGCCGGCACGCAGTGCGATCAGCACGGCCGCCAGCAGCACGAAGCTGGCCAGCACGCCGGCCGTGTAGGCGAGGCCCTCGGCCCTGTGGTTGTTGCCCTCGCGCACCAGGGCCAGGGCCTTGATGGACAACACCGGGAAGACGCAGGGCATCAGGTTCAGGATGAGGCCGCCCACCAGCGCCAGGGCGAGCGCGGGCAGCAGGCCGAGGTCGCTCTCGGGCACCGGCGCTGGTGCGGCGGCAGGCGCTTCCACGCCGGCCGCGCCGGGGCCTTTGCCCGCGCCCTCGGGCATGGGCACCGAGACGGTCCAGGCCTGCGGGCCAGCGGCGGTCGTCAGCACGATGACGCCGGACAGCGGCTTGCCTGCCGCCAGCGGCTCGTCGCCGGCGGGGATGTCCAGCGCCCAGCCACCGTTCTCGGCCTTCAGGGCCTGGGGCGCGCTGTGGGCCACGGCGCCCCAGGTGTCGGCAAAGAAATAGGCCTTGCTGACGCCGGCGGTCGGGCCACCGAGCGTGACGCCCTGCGGCGCGGCCTTGAGCTGCACCGCAAACGGCGCCGGCTTCGGGATGGCGCCGCGCCATTCGTCAAGCTGGGCCGCGTCGGCACCGGCCTTGGCATCCGCCGCCACGGGCAGGTCCAGGCCCAGGCTCACCTGCTCGGGAATGCACACGTCCTTGCAGACCAGCCACTTCACCTCCGCCTGCGGCTGAAAGCGGCCGCCCACCTTGGCGTCGGCCGGCACGGTCATTTCCACGAGCAGAGCCGGGCGGCCTTCGTAGCCGTAGTTGACGATGGGGCCGATGGCCTGCACAGACGGCGTCGGCCACTGGATGGGACCGGCCTCGGCGCCGGTCCACGCGATGGTGGTGGCCTGGCCCGAATCACCCGGGTTGAGCCAGTAGGTGTGCCAGTGCGACTTGATGTTCTGCTCCAGCGCAACCGTGATGCGCTGGCCCGGTGCGACCGCCGCATGGCTGGAGACGAGGCGGGCCTGCACATGCTCGGTGGCCGCCTCGGGAGGCGCCGCCAGAGCGAGCAAGGGAGCGGCCAGCAAGGCCAGCAGGACGGGACGCAGGAACGAGGGCATCCCGAAATGCTAGGTCAAACGCATTGCCCTTCTGTAAAGGCCGGCCTCGATGAAGGTTTCAAACGCCGCCCACAGCGGCGCAAACCGCTCCGGCCCGCCCTCCAGCAGGGCCAGCGCATGCAGGCCGGCCTCCAAGGTCGACAGCTGCCCCGCGCGGTGGGCGCGGCGGATGGCGTAGCGGCCGGGCTGCTCTGGCAGGCCGACACGCGGCAGCGCGGCCAGCCAGGGGTTGGCGGCCAGCAGGCGGCGGCTCTGGCGCCAGCTGCCGTCGAGCAGGATGAGGCGGTCGACCTCTGCCGGGGCAGCGGTGACGCCTTCGCCGGGGTAGACCAGCGCCGTGCCCGGGCCGGCCAGGCTGGCGTCAAACGCTTCGCCGCGCAGCAGCCGCGCCCGCTGCAGGCCCAGCGTCAGCAGCGCAGCGGTGTTCTTGGCATGGCCCGCCTCGGCGGGGTGCTGCAGGATCAGCAGCTCGGTGCGGTGGGCCAGCGGCGGCGTCGGCAGCGTCGCACACAGGCAGGTGGACGCGGGGCGCTCGCAACGCGGGCAGAGCGTGCGACTCAATGCGGCGGGGAGACCGTGTGCGGCCCGATGGTCGAGACCGTGCTGTCGGGGCCACCGTCGGCCGCAACGTCATCCTTGGGTCGGCGGCGCGAGCGCGTGCTGGGCAGGCCGAGCTGCTTGCGCGTGGCCAGCGCACCGGCCACCCAGACGCCACCGATGACGCCGAAGATGTTCAAGGCGCCGAACAGCGGCGCCGCGCTGGACGACAGCAGCATGGTCTGCAGCGGCGCCGAGTAGGCACGCGGCTTGAGCGCGAAGCTGAAGGCCCCGAAGATCAGCCAGCCTGCCCAGGCCACGCCCACGCCGGACATCATCCAGGCCACATAGGGCCGGTGGCGGCGCCGCGACGGACGCAGCGTCAGATAGCCCCAGATCGCCGCAATGAGCAAGAGCAGCAGCGCAATGGCAACGGCTTCGCCCAACATGACGGGCAGGCTGTTGCGCCCGCCCAGCTGCGTGTAGATCTGCCGCGGCAGGCCGGTCGTGGCGTATTTCATCGCCGCCCCGGCGCCGAAGCAGTACAGCAGGATGCCGGAGAAAAAGGCGATGGAACGACGTTCAGCTTTCATGAGGGCACATTCTCGGTGCAGCTGCCGCGGTAGCCGGGCCACGATTTCCTGCGAAAGCGGCACTACAAAACAAAACCCGCCGTCCGTCAGCCGGAGGGCGGGTTGTGGCAATCAGGACGGGCCGGCGCGCCACCGGCCCCGTTCGCGGTTCAGCGCTTGCGGTCCAGGCGCAGGGCCCGGTTGAGGCCGCGGCGTTCGCCGCTGTAGAAGCCGGTATCGAAGGGCTCGTGCTTGCGGCCCTTCTCGACCGACTCTTCGGTGCTCCAGGCCGGGCCCATCTCGGGGACGGGAAAGCGGCGCTGCGAATGTTCCTGGCGGGTCTGGATCTTCATTGGGTTTGTCTGGCCTGTTGTCGGGCCGTCTCGCGGTGGGTTGCTGCGCGATTGAGGGGACAACGCCGGCTTGCGAGACGCGGTTGACAGGTCGTACACACTTCTTTGCACTCGTGGCATGCCGACACAATGGCCGTTTTTCGATCCGGAGCTGACCGATGACCGTCAAGCTGAAGAAATCTCCCCCGGCCAAGGCCACCCCCATCACCGTCGTCGACCGCGCCGCCTTCCAGGCCCTGGCACCCAACCTGCCTGAAGCGACCCGTGCCTGGCTGGCCACCGTCGGCTTCGTCGGCGCGGCCGACAGCCATGCGCTGCTGCCCGGCGCCGATGGCCGCCTGACGCAGGTTTTTGCCGGCGTTGCCCACGCCGCCCACCCTTTTGCGCTCAGCGCCCTGCCGCTGGCGCTGCCCGCTGGCGACTACCGGCTGGACGAGTCCGGCCTGGCTCTGCTGCCCGAGAGCGCGGCGATGTCCTGGGAGCTGGGCGGCTACCGCTTCGACCTGTACAAGCCCGCCAAGCGCGAGCCGGCGACGCTGTGGCTCAAGACCGGCGCCGATGCCGAACGCGGCCTGGCCGTGGCGGCCGCGACGGTGGCAGCGCGCGACCTCGTCAACACGCCGGCCGAGCACATGGGCCCGGCCGAGCTGGCGGGCGCTGCCAAGGCGCTGGCCGCGCAATACGGCGCCAAATACACCGAGACGGTCGGCGACGCGTTGTTGAAGCGGAACTTTCCCAGCATCCATGCCGTCGGCCGTGCGAGCACGCGCTCACCTCGGCTGGTGGAAGTGAACTGGGGCAACCCCAAGCACCCGAAGCTGGCGCTCGTCGGCAAGGGCGTCTGCTTCGACACCGGCGGGCTGAACATCAAGCCCGGCGAGGGCATGCGCCAGATGAAGAAGGACATGGGCGGGGCGGCCAACGCGCTGGCGTTGGCCACGTTGATCATGGCGCTGAAGCTGCCGGTGCGGCTGCAGCTGCTGATCCCGGCGGTGGAGAACTCGATCGCGGGCAATGCCTACCGGCCGGGCGACGTCATGAAGACGCGCAAAGGCCTGCACATCGAGATCGGCAACACCGACGCCGAAGGCCGCGTCATCCTGTGCGATGCGCTGGCCTATGCCGCCGAGAGCGAGCCCGACCTCGTCATCGACCTGGCGACGCTGACCGGCGCGGCCCGCGTGGCGCTGGGGCCGCAGCTGCCGGCGCTGTTCGCCAAGCACATGGACACGGCGCGCGACCTCGTCGACCTGGGCCTGAAGCTGGAAGACCCGCTGTGGCACATGCCGCTGTGGGCGCCGTATCACGCCGGCATCGAAAGCAGCATCGGCGACCTCGTCAACACCGGCAGGAGCCCGCTGGCCGGCGCCATCAATGCGGCGCTTTTCCTGGAGGACTTCCTGCCCGCGCAGCAGGACTGGCTGCACGTCGACCTGTTTGCCTGGAACGACGCGCCCCGCCCGGGACGGCCGGTGGGCGGCGAGGCGCAGACCATTCGCACCCTCCTCGCCTACCTGGAGCAACGTTACTCGGGCGTCTGATCCTTGTCGGCCGCAGGCGGCTCTGCGGCCGCCGGCTGCACATTGGCACCCTGCGGCGCCTGCCGTTTGACGCCCGGATCGCGGCGCGGCTGATCGGGCCTGGCACCCGGCCGGGGCGGCCGGCCGCCTTCACCTCGCGCAGGGCGGTCGCCGCGCGGCTGGTCACGCCGGCCGTCGGAACGCTGATCGGGGCGACGCTCGCCACGGCCCTCGGGGCGGCCCCCAGCACCGCCACCAGGGCGGCGGTCGTCGCGACGCACCTCGCGCGGCGCCTCGGGCGGGGCCTCGCTGCGCTCCTTGCGGGCGATCTCCAGCAGGCCCGGCAGCTCTTCCGGCTTCACGCCCTTGAGCACGCAGAAGTTGGCCTCGGTCAGCGTCGTGCGCTCGAAGTCCCACAGCAACTGGCCGCGGTTGCGGCGCTGCTGCGCCTCGAGCTGGTGCTGCGCCTGGTCCGCTTGCTGGCGCTCCTGCTGCAGGCCCTTGCGGCGGGTCAGCTCTTCCTTGGCGACGGTGAGGTGTTCCTCGCTGATCTCGCCGGCCGGCTTGCCGTCGAGGTCGAAACGGGTCTTGGCCTGGGTCAGCGCGATCAGGTAGCTGGTGCTGCCGGTGTGGCGGCGCAGGAAGGCGCTGAGCTGCGCCTTGCTGAACTTGCCCGGCGCGCGCTCCTGGATGTCGGCCTGCACGCGCAGCTTGACGGGCTTGGGCTTGCCGGTGAACAGCGCCGGGAACAAGGCCTTGAGTTCGGCGGTGGCGTCGCCAGTGGCTGCAGACGGTGCGACGGCAGGTGTGCTGGCTTCAGGCGCGGCCTCGGACGGCGCCTCGGCGGTGCTCTCGGCAAGGCTCTCGGAAGGGCTCTCGGAAGAGCTCTCGATTTCGGGCGTGGCCTCGGGCACAGCGGCGGGCGCGGGCGCAGCGGCTGCCGGTTCTTCGGACGGGGAGACGGGATCGGGAAGATCGGAATTCATCGCAAAGCGGCTAGCGCGCACAGCAGCCCACAACACGGGCAAGGGCCGGGATTGTCGTTCACGTGCGCACGCCCGCCCAGTCGCCCCGTGGGATGGCCAGTTGGCATCGCCATTGCGACCATCGGCAGGTCGACATCCTGCGGAGCCCCGCCCATGTTTCTTGAAGGTTCATGCCACTGCGGCGGCGTCAGGTTTTCGGTCGAGGCGGATTCGCCCGTGCCCTTCATGCGCTGCTACTGTTCCATCTGCCGCAAGACGGCCGGCGGCAGCGGCTATGCGATCAACCTCGGCGCGCTCACGCACACGATGAAGGTCAAAGGCAAACGCCACCTGCGCATCTATCGCGCCAAGCTGCCGGACAAGAGCGGCGAGGGCCGGCACAAGAGCAGCGCCCGCCGCTACTTCTGCATGAAATGCGGGAGCGCGCTCTGGCTTTGGGACCCGACCTGGCCCGATCTGGTGCACCCGCATGCCAGCGCCATAGACACGCCGCTGCCCTCGCCACCCGGGCATGTGCACTGCATGGCGGGCTCCAAGGCGCCCTGGGTGGAGGTGGAAGGTCATCCAAGCGACCCGCGCTTTGACGGCTACCCGGACATGTCGCTCGCCGAGTGGCACGAGGCCCACGGCTTCCAGCCGAAGTCATAGACCGCCAAAGACCTTCTTCAGGATGGCGCTGCCGGTGCCCACCGGGTCACGGCGGATCTTCTTTTCCTCTTCGCCAATGATGCGGTAGAGCCCGTCCAGCGCCCGCGCGGTGACGTACTGCTGGATGTTGGCGTCGTCGCCACGCACCAAGCCGAAGCCCGAGGCCTTCTTGGCGACGGCGTTGTACTTGTCGGCCAGCGACACCCGCTCGGTGGCCTTGGTGACGATGGGCAGGAACTGCTGGCCCAGCGGTTCACGGGTCTTGTCGGCAAAGAACTGCGTCACCGAGTCGTCGCCGCCCTTGAGGATCTTGAGCCCGTCCTCCACGCTCATGTCCTTCACGGCCTTGACCAGCAGCGGCCTGGCCGCCGGCACGGCCGCCTCGGCGGCGCGGTTCATGGCGGTGACGAGCTCATCCAGCCTGGCGCCCTGGCCGGTGGCCTTCAGCAGCTTGGCCGCGTCCTTCAGGTAGCCGGGCAGTTCGATCCTGACGAGCGGGTTGCTCAAAAAGCCACCGGGTCGGCCCAGCAGCGCCACCGCCGTATTGGCGCCGCGCTCCAGCGCCGTGCGGATGCCGGCATTGGCGTCGCCCTCGCTGAGGTTGAGCGCCCAGGCCGGGCGCAGCAGCAGCACGGCAGGGGTGCAGACAAGGATGTGGCGGCGTTGCATGGCGGACTCCAGTCGGACTGGCGCCGATCTTGCCACCGCGCTGCGTCAGGCCGCCGTCAAGCGGCTACATGCTGCAACGAGCGCTTGTGCCGGTACATCCGCTGATCGGCCAGTTCAACCAGCTGGACCACATCGTTGCCGTCTTCGGGGAAGCAGGCCGCGCCCATGCTCGCACCCACCGGCAGCAGGCGGCCCTCGAACTCGAAGGCGCCGTTGAGCTTGCCGGCCAGGCGAGCCGTTGTCGCCTCCAGGCCGCCATCCAGCGCCAGCGGGCGCAACAGCACGCCGAACTCATCGCCGCCCAGGCGCGCCGCCGTGTCGGATTGGCGCACGCCTGCAACGAGTCGCCGCGAGAACTCCCGCAGGACTGCATCGCCGGCGCGGTGGCCGTGATGGTCGTTGATCGGCTTGAGACCGTTCATGTCCAGCATGACGACCGCCAGCGGCTGGCCATCCCGCACCGCCTGGGCCAGCGAGGAGCGCAGACGGTCCAGGAACAGGGAGCGGTTGGGCAGGTCCGTCAGGCCGTCGTGCGTGGCCTTGTGGAAGAGTTCGCCGGGGGCGTAGCGGGTGGCGAAATACATGGCCGCGCCGACGAGGTCGGACAGCAGCTCCAGCAGCCCCAGGTGTCGTTCATCGAAATGAGCCACCTGCTTCGACATGGCCTTCAGCACGCCGACCGTTTCGCCCTCATGGCGCAGCGGCACGACGACCATGGCGCGCAGACCCAGCCTTTCGCAGGCGGCACGGTCAGTGCGGGGGTCGATCAGGGCATCGTCACAGTGCTGCGTGTGCCCCTGGCGGACACACAGGCCCGACAGGCTGGCGCCGCGCTTGAGCCTCAGGCCGAGGCTGTCGCTGGCCATGCCGGCCGCGGCGCGGTAGACCATGTCATCGCCTTCCGCGAGCTCGACGACGCTGCCGTCGGCGCCCACCAGGCTCAGCGTGCGTTGCACGACAAGGTTCATCAAGCCACCCAGGTCCAGGCCCAACCGGGCGACCTCGGTCTGGATGGCGATCACCTCCAGCAGTTCTTCCCGGCTTGGCACCTGTATCTCCCGCCTGCACCGCCTTGGGTGCATACGCCCGCAGAGCACCACGCTCTTTCCGGGTCAATCCCTGGCGTGAATTTTTACATTGGTCAGAAATGATGTCGACCGGGGATTTACCAGCCGGTCAGGCGAGTACCGCCAGCCGCTGCGTCAACAGCGCGAAGAATCCATCCGAGTCGACGTGGCGCAACACCTGGGCGTTGGCCGGCAGGCCGGTGACACCCCACCAGTCGATGACGGTCATGCCGCGCGTCAGCTCGCTCTGCGTCTCGACCCGCACATTGCAGTCGCGGCCCGTGAACAGCTCCGGGCGCAGCAGCCAGGCGATGACGCAGGGGTCGTGCAGCGGGCCGCCGTCCTGGCCGTATTTTTCTTCGTCGAAGCGCTCGAAAAACTCCATCCAGGCGGCCACGACGCTGCCGGCACGGTTGCCGATCGAGCGGATGGCGTCGATGCGGGCCGCCGTCGTCAATGCCTCGTGCGTGACGTCCAGCGGCGCCATCGTGATGGGCACGCCGCTGGTGAAGACCTCGTGCGCGGCCTGCGGGTCGACATAGATGTTGAACTCCGCCGCCGGCGTCACGTTGCCGCCCTCGAAGAAGCCGCCGCCCATCAGCACGATGCGCTGGATACGCGGTGCGATGTCCGGCGCCTGGCGCAGCGCCAGCGCGATGTTGGTCAACGGCCCGAGCGGGCACAGCGTCACCGTGCCGGCCTCGCGTTCGCGCAGCGTCTGGATGATGAAGTCGACCGCGTGGCGCGGGTCCAGCGCCAGCGTGGGTTCAGGCAGCTCGACACCGTTCAGGCCGGTGTCTCCGTGCACGTGCTCGGCGGTGACGAGCGGCACGTCCAGCGGCCGGTCGGCGCCGGCGCAGATGGGCACCTCGCGCCGGCCGGCCAGCTCCAGCACCTTGCGCGCGTTCAGCGTCGTCAGCGCCAGCGGCACGTTGCCGGCGACGGTCGTCACGCCGAGCAGTTCCAGCTCCGGGCTGGCTGCGGCCAGCAGCAGGGCGATGGCGTCGTCCTGGCCGGGGTCGGTGTCGATGAGGATGGCTTGGGTCATGCGGCGGGTGGCGGGGCCAGGTCGAGATCGATGGCGCCGAAGAGGCTGGCCCCTGCGGCGGTCTTGAGGTCCAGGTGCAGGCTGTCGCCAGGGGCGAAATTCAAGTCCAGCGCGCCCAGTGCCACGCCCGCCACTTGGCCGGCGCGCAGCGCACGCAACCGCGCCAGGCGCGCCAGCGCATCGCCCGGCGTGGCTGCCACGTCGAGCGGCGACTGCCTGGCGCCGTTGTGCAGCGTGTGGAGGCGCGCCTGCACGCGGCCGGCGCCCCAGGCGTCGCCCAGTTCCTCGGGCGTGACGACCACCGGCGCGGCTTGCGTGGCAATCAGTTCGCCATCGATGCGCCAGTCCACGGCGAAGCCCAGCAGGCGCAGCGCGTCCAAGGCAGCCGAGGCGTCGCTGGTGGCGGTCAGGTCACCAGCGATGGCGGCCAGCGCCACCTCCCCGCGCGCCACGGCCCGCAGCGGCTGATGCGGCGGCGAGAAGCTGCCCGCCTCGCGACGCACGCCGCCTTCGGCATCCACCACCGCCCAACCATAGGCGCGCGGCAGCGGTGCCAGGCACTTGTCGGGCTCGAAATTGAAGGCGTGGCGCAGCTTGCCGTGGTTGAGCTGCACGGCGAGGTCTTCGAGCTGGGGCGCAATGAAGCCCCAGTCGTCGAGCAGCTGTTGCAGACGGGTGGCGATGCCGGTCGCGTAGTGGGCCTGGGTCAGGTCGCGCGATACCACGACGAGGTGGCCGTCGCGCGAGCCGTCGGCATAGCTGGCGAGTTTCATGGGGGAAGGTTCAGGGTGATGGCAGCATTGTGCGATGCGCGCTCTCCTGCTCCCGCCCCGCGCCGCCCTGCTCGCGCTGGCGGCCAGCGTGCTCGCGCACGCGGCGCTGCTGGGCGGCGAGCGGTCGCGGGAGGACGCGGTGGGGCCCGCGAAGGCGGTGAATGTGGCGCTGCTGCAACCACCCATCCTGCCCGTGGCCCTGCCCGAACCGGCACCCCCCGCCCTGCCCCAGCCGGCCCTTCGCTCGACGCGGCCCACGACACGAGCACCCGTGCCAGCCGTGGACGCTCCGAGCGTCGCGCCCGACACGCCGCTGCTGCGCCTGGCCGGCCCGGCCGCCTGGCGCTTCCGGCTGCGCCAGGGCGGCCAGGACGGCGAGGCCCTGCTGGACTGGCGCCCCGAAGCCGATGGCCGCTACAGCCTGCGCCTGACGCGCCGCATCGGCGAGCGCGCCCTGCCGGCGCTGGAGAGCCTGGGGCGCACCGGCAGCGCCGGCCTGGCGCCGCAGCGCTTTGCGCTGCAACGCGGCGGCCAGGACCGCCAGGCCGTCAATTTCGACGCCGAAGGCCGGCGCCTGAGCTTTTCAGCCAGCCCCGCGCGGCTCGAATTGCCCGATGGCGCGCAGGACCGGTTGTCCTGGTGGCTGCAACTGGCCGCGCTCGTGCAGGCCTCAAGCGCCCAGTCCGCGGCCCCTGGCGGCCACTGGCGCGTCTGGGTGGCCGGCCTGCGCGGAGAACTGCATGAATGGACTTTCGAGGCCGTGGATGCCGAGCCCGACGACGCCGGCACCCTGCATCTGCGCCGCCAGCCGCTGGGGCCGCACGACCCTGGCGTGGACCTGTGGCTGGACCCGGCGCGCGGCTATTGGCCGGTGCGTCTGCGCCAGGGCGACCCCGAGACGAGGGGGTACGAAATCACCTTGGCCCACGTGAACTCCTGACGCTTCCTACATCATGTAGGCGTACGGGATGACCCGATCTGAGCCCCGTTCTGCCAGTATCTGGTCCAACCAGGGCTTGAAACCCCTGGCCACACCCGCAGTTGAAGCACCAGGGAGAACGCCATGCACATGCTTTACAACTCCGACAGCTTCATCGTCGTCCAGTTCGACGTACCGACCGACGTGCCCCAGGCCGTCGAGACGGGTCCGCAGATCAATCGCGGTGGTTTCGAGATCGTCGACAAGTTCGCCCGCAAGGAAATCTTCATCGAGGGCGCGCTGGCGGAATCCTTCCAGCAGGGCGTGCAGGCGCTCATCGACGGCGGCGAGCCTTCAGAGGACGAACTGGACACCTTCATCGAGCGCTATGCCGTGATGGGCCAGCAGCCGGTCGTGATGCACTGAACGATTTGTGGGATGGGCGACGCATTGTTTCGTCGCCAACCCTGATACAAGATGGGTTCGCAGCGGCCGCTTCCGGCCGCGCAAGGAGCCCATTCGATGGTGAAGCGAGTCGCCGCTGAGACAGCCTCCCGGACGCAAGTCCGCGTGCTGCCCTCGCCCGGCCTGGACAGCGCCCCCGTGCTGGACCGCATGTGCTCGCAATTCGTGCTGACGCTGACCGTGCGGCACGCCGGCCGCTTCAACCTGCGGCGCGATTTCAACGGTCTGCTCTCCTTCACCGGCCGCCATCTCGTCTGGCCCACGCGCGTGCTGCAACGGCTGCGCGGCTACCTGGCCCAGCGCTGCGCCGGCAACGAACTGTGGCGCGGGCATGACAGCTTGAGCGACGAGGCCTTCCTGGACCGTTTCGGCCAGTGGAGCGGGCCGTTCTCCGAAGGCACGCTGTTCTTCTATCTCGACGAATACGTCAAGGACGCGCCCAAGGACATGATGGCCCTGCTGGCCACCACCTGCGAGCACCTGGAACGCCAGCTCAAGCGCGAGTCGACGCTGGTCGAAAAGAACATCGCCGCTTTAGGCACGCTGCTGCAGCTCAACCCGGCCGAGCGCGCCATCCTGTTGTACGGCACGCTGGCCCGCTACCAGCGCGAGCTGCGCGGGGCGCTGGTGGAGTTCAAGGTCAACACGGCGCAGGAGGCGTTCGCGGCCATCGCCGCCGTCGCCGGCGTGGACGAGCGCGAAGTCGCCGAGGCGCTACGTGCCGGCTCGCGGCTGGAGCGCATCGGCATGGTCGAGAACCTGATCTCCGAGCACAACATCACCGACCTGGCCGACCTGATGAAGGTCAGCGATCAGCTGCCGCCCGTGCTGATGCGCGAATACCAGGGCCCGCACGACCTGATGGCCGTGTTCACGCGGCCGGCCACGTTGAGCACGCTGGCCAGCAGCGACTTCCAGTTCGTCGCCGAAGACCTCGGCCTGCTGCAAGGCCTGCTGCGCCAGGCCGTGGCCACGCATGCCACCGGTGTCAACGTGCTGCTCTACGGCCCGCCGGGCACGGGCAAGACGGAGCTGGCCAAGGTGGCCGCCGCCGCGGCGGGGCTGGACCTTTACGAGGTCGAATACGCAGACCGCGACGGCAATTCGCTGTCGGGCCGCGACCGCTACCGCTCGCTGCAGATCAGCCAGGTCTTCCTGAAGGCCAGCGCCAACGTGGCCCTGCTGTTCGACGAGGTGGAAGACGTGTTCCCGCCGCTGTCCAGCGACACGGCCTCGCTGCTGAGCCGGCTGGATGCCAGCGCCGAAGGCGGCGTGGGCAACTCGGTCAGCGGCAAGGCCTGGGTCAATCAGATTCTTGAGACTAATCCGGTGCCGGTGATCTGGGTGACCAACCGCATCGAGCAGATCGACCCGGCCTTCAGGCGCCGCTTCCAGTACCACCTCGAACTGAAGTCGCCGCCGCCCGGCGCGCGCCGTGGCCTCGTGGCGAAGTCGCTGGGCGATGTCGTCGTCAGCGAGGCCTTCGTCGCCAAGCTGGCCGAGCGACCGGGCCTGACCCCGGCGCAGATCCGCACCGCCGTGCGCTTTGCCCTGTTGGCCGGTTCGGCGGACGACGCGGAGAAGCTGATCGAACGCCAGCTGCTCAACGCTGACAAGGCCCTGGGCCGCGATGACGGCGGCAGCGTCGCCCGCCCCTGCGTCACGAGCTACGCGCTGGACCTGCTGAATTGCGAAAGCCGTTTCGAGATCCCGCGCATCGTCGAGGCGCTGCAACGCAAGGGCCGGGGGCAGCTGTGCTTTTACGGCCCGCCCGGCAGCGGCAAGACCGCGCTGGCCGAACACATCGCGCAGGCGCTGGGCCGGCCGCTGATGGTGAAGCGCGCCAGCGACATCTCGAGCAAGTTCGTTGGCGAGACCGAGCAGAACATGGCGCGCATGTTTGAGCTGGCGCAGAGCGAAGGAGCAGTGTTACTGCTGGACGAGGCCGACAGTTTTCTGCGCAGCCGCAAGCGTGCGGAACGCAACTACGAGGTGTCGGAGGTCAACGAGATGCTGGCCGGCATGGAGCGCTTCAGCGGCCTCTTCATCTGCACGACCAATCTGTTTGACGACCTGGACGAGGCGGCACTGCGGCGCTTTGCGTTCAAGATCAGGTTCAAGGCGCTGAAGCCTGAGCAGCGGGTGGCGATGTTCGAGCGCGAGGCGGGTGAAGCGCCAACCGACGAGCAGCGTTCACGGCTGGTATCGATGGACTGCCTGACACACGGCGACTTTGCGGCGGTGAGGCAACAGGTCGAAATCCTCGGCGAGGCGTTCACGCCGGATGAGTTTTTAGCTCAGCTGGAGGCGGAGCATCGGGCGAAGCCGGAGGTCCGCGAAAGACGCGGCATCGGCTTCAGATCGGCTTGAAGTAGTAGGTCGTCGAACACGGTGGCCCGTCCGGCATCAACGCGTAGTTGGGAATATCCCCCGCCTTCTGCCACCCAAGCCGCTCGTAGACCCGCGACGCATCGCTGCCGGTGACGGTATCCAGCACCAGCGTTGTCTTGCCCAACTCACGCGCCTTTACTTCCAGTGCACGCAGCAGCCGCTCGGCCACGCCCTGGCGTCGTGCGCGCCGGTGGACGAGCATCTTGCTGACATCAGCCCGATGCGGCTGGTTGTCGGGCATGTCGATGACGAGGGACAACGTGCCGCAGATGCAGCCAGTGTCGTCCTCGGCGACGAAGAGATGGCGCTCGCCGGCCGCGACGGTTGCCGCAACCTTGCGCCAGAAAGCTTCGGGCCGACTTTCGGCCAGCGGCAGCATGAAGCCGACCGACGCGCCGCCTTCGACGCAGTCGCGCAGCACCTCGGCCAGTTCGGCCACGCGGGCCAGCGCCTCGGTGCCGTCGAGTTCGCGAATGACGACGCTCATGGCTTGGCTCCGGTCAGTGCGACGAGGTAGCGGGCAGGCTTGCCGCCCGGGTTGTGGAAGCGGATGGGGGCATCCAGGCGCACGGCCAGGCAGTCGCCCGCGTTGAGCTGCCATTGGTCGGCGCCGTGGGCGATCTCCATGACGCCGTCGATCATCCAGACGAGCTGGTGGATGTCGCTGTCGCGCTCCGACGTCTCGAAGGCCACGCGCTGACCGGCGGGGAAGACGACGTCCACCAGCTGCAGCGGCGACACGCCAGGCGGCGACACGTTGCGGCGGACATAGCCAGAGGCCGGGTCGCTCCATACGGGCTGGTCGGCCACGCGGGCTAACGGTGATGGGGCTGCTGGCGCGGGCCCGACCTCGAACATCGACGCGACGCTGACGCCCAGCGCCGACGCGAGCTTGTCCAGCACGACCGCCGTGGGGCTGCTCTGCCCGCGCTCGATCAGCGAGATGTTGGAGCGGCTGACACCGCTCTTGTGCGCCAGCGCGTCCAGCGACAGGTCGGCGGCAGCGCGCAGCTCGCGCAGCCGCCGGCCTATGAGTTCGGTGATGTTGTCCTTGGTCATGTATTCCAGTTTACTGGAATTTACATTCCATCAAACTGGAATGATGCGTTCGACGGCGCGGCGCCAGGCGGGGTCGGGCCAACGGCGTCCCAGGCGCCAGGCGGCGTGGGTGAGCTTGATGACATGGGCGTCGTCTTGCGCGCAGGCGGCGGAGATCAGCGCCGGCCAGGGGCGGCTGGGCGGGCGGTCCAGCGCAAGCGCCGGTGGCGCGCCGCTGGCGAGCAGGCCGGATGCGGCGGCGACGCTGAAACCGCGTGCGAGTTCGGGCGCCGGCCACCAGGGCTGCAGCACGCTCATCGCGTGGCTCGCCGTCAGCAGGTGCAGCACGGTGAAGTTGCCGGTGGCGGCGTAGGTGCGGGCGGCCAGCACGGCGAGGTCGCGGCGCGTGTCAGGGCCATGGCGCAGGCGGCCGCCGATGGCGCCGAACTTTGGGGAATCGCCCCAGGCTTGCATGCGACCTGTGATGAGGCTGCCTGGCGGGTAGACGGGGCGCGGCAGCTCTGCCAGCGCCTTCAGCCACTCGGTCAGTTCCAGCGGCGGGCCGTCATCGGCCGTCGGCAGCGGCATGAAGTGCGACGCCCAATGCGCCAGGCCTGCTGCCAGTTCGCCCTCGTGACCCGCCAGCACGGCGTGGCCCGTGCGGATGAGGCCGTGGAAGGCGATGGCGCCCGCGCCGGGCAGCAGCAGGGCCAGCGCCTCGCGCAGCGCGGCACCTGAGCCCCGCTCGGCAATGAGCGCCGCAAAGTGGGCGCGCCAGGCGGCGTCGCTGTCCGGTCGGCCGAGGTCTCGCTCGACGACGATGCGCGCCGGCCGCGAGGCGATGCGCGGCTCCAGCAACGCTTCGCCGGCCTCCGTGAAGGCCTGCAGCCGCGCGGCCGACGCGCCCAGCTCCAGAAGCGCCTGCTGGGCCATCGGCAGGTGGTTGCTCATCTGGCCGCGGTAGGTGGCGGACAGCGCCTGGCCGGCGTCGAGCAGGTGGTGCAGCTGGGCGATGCTGGCGGGGACAACGATTTTCATCAGCAGGGGGACCTCGTCCGTGGGAACATGGCCGCCATGCTCGAAGTTGAAGTTGACTTGAAGTCAAGCACCTCGTCGGCAACCCTGCTGACGATTGGCCAGTTGGCCCGGCGCGCGGGCGTCGCGACGAGTGCCTTGCGCTTTTACGAAGCCGAGGGCCTGCTGGCCGGCAGCCGCAGTTCCGGCGGCCACCGCCAGTACCCGCGCCATGCGCTGCGCCGCGTCGCCTTCATCCGCGCGGCGCAAAACGTCGGGCTGACGCTGCCGCAGATCAAGGCCGCGCTGGCCACTCTGCCCGACGGCCGCACGCCGACCAAGGCCGACTGGACGCGGCTTTCCGCTGGCTGGGCCCCGCTGCTGGACGCGCGCATCGCGGGCCTGCAGCAGCTGCGCGAACGGCTGACGGGCTGCATCGGCTGCGGCTGCCTGTCGCTGAAAGCCTGCGCGCTCTACAACCCGCTGGACGTCAAAAGCAACGAGGGCCCGGGCGCGCGCATGCTGGCCGTGGCCGTCGAAGCGACCCCTCAAACGCGGGCAGTCCCGGTAAAAGTGACATCGAACCCTCACTAACATCCGCCCTCGACCGGCCAGTCCAAGGCGCGGCGTTCAGGGAGTGATCATGATCAAGACGATTCGGCACGCGGCCGTGGCTGCGTGCGCAGCCGCCGCTTTGCTGGCTTTGAGTGCCTGCGGTGGTGGCGGGGGTAGTGGTGACGGCAGCGCGCCCACCACGAACCCGGTGGCGGCCGACCCGCCGACCGCAGTCATTCGCGCGACGGCCCTGGCCGTCACGACGACGGGCAATGCCACGGTGCAGGCGCCGGTGGGCAGCACCCTGACGCTCGATGGCACAGGCAGCACGTCTGTGTCGGGCGGCATCACCAGCTACCTGTGGACGGTGACGACCAAACCCGCCGGCAGTACCGCCACATTGCAGAACGCCACGACCGCGACGGCCACGTTCGCGCCGGATGTGGCGGGCGCTTACCAGTTCACGCTGCAGGTCGGGGCCAACGGCACGACGGCCAACACCATGCTACCGGTGACCGTCACTGCCGCAGTGCCGGTCGTCAACGTCGATGCGTCGGTGAGCTTCGCCGGCCCCACGAACATCCGTCCCACCCAGTCCGTGTCGGTCGGATCCGTCATCGCACTGGACGGCGCGGGCAGCACCGATGCCAACGGCGGCCCGGTGACGCTGGCGTTCTCGCTGCTGTCGGCCCCCGCTGGCAACACCGCGACGCTGGCCACCACGGGCACGACGGCTCGACTGACGCCTGACGCCGTCGGCGCCTACCAGGTGCGCGTGAGGGCGACCTCGTCGTCCGGCCTTTATGCGGATGCGGTGCACACCTTCGATGCCGCCAAGCTCGCGCCGGCGCTCGCCGTGTCAACCAGCGTGTCGACGGTGGTCGCCAACAGCAGCCTCGACGCGGCGGTGGGCAACATCGTGTCGCTGGACGGCGGCGGCTACTGGTTTTCCAACGTTGAGGGCACCTGGGCGGTCGCGGGCAAGCCCGCCAACAGTGCGCTGGCGCAGCTGACCAGCACGTCCGCGTGGGCCGTGAGCTTCGTTCCCGACGTGGCCGGCACCTACACGCTGCAATACACGGCCGTGGACCGCAACACCGGCGTGTCGGCCATCCACCGGGTCGCCGTCAAGGCCGACTGGGGCCCGGTGGCCATCGTGTCAGCCAGCGCAGCGCCTGTGGCCCAGGCCGGCGGCCCGGCTTATGTCGCTGCCACCGGCAGCGCCATCACGCTGCGCGGCACGGGCAGCCAGGATCCGGCGGGCGGCGCCCTCACCTACAGCTGGGTGCTGGACACGCTGCCGGCAGGCAGCACGGCCAGCCTGAGCGCCGCCACCACCGCCACGCCCAGCTTCACGCCGGACAAGGACGGTCGCTACGCAGCCACGCTGACGGTCACCAACCCGGCAGGCCTGCGCGCGGTTCAATCCGTCACCGTCGACGTCGGCTACTATGCGCCGGTGGTGGTGCTCGACCGCAGCCAGGCCATGGTGCTGCAGGGCGGCAGCATCACGGCATCGGCAGCCAGCAGCTACAGCAAGAACAACGCTGGCACGCTGACCTACCAATGGGCGCTTGACACCCGCCCAACGGGCTCCAACGCCAGCATTGCCACGCCGAACGGCGCCGCGCTGAGCTTCACGCCGGACGTTCCCGGCAGCTACTACGCATCGGTCACCGTGACGGATGGCCAGGTCAGCGCCGTGTCCGGCGTCAGCATCACCGTGCTGAGCGCCACTGCGGGCACCGTGCCGCTAGCCTACAAGCCGCTGCTGACGCGCTTCAGCAAGTCGCAGAACAAGCTGGTGGTTGTTTCTGCCAACCCGAACCAGCTGCATCTGGTCGACCCCTCGGCGGGCACCGATGTCGCCATCGCGCTGCCCACGGCGGTGAAGGCCTTGTCGCTGTCGGCCGACGGCCGGCTGGCAGGCCTGCTGCATGAGGGCAGCGTCAGCCTGGTGGACGTCGTTGCCGGTTCGCTGCTGGCCACAACGGGCACGGCAGGCTCGCAGACGGACGTGTTCACGGCCAACTCGGGCATCGTGTTCGTGGCGGGCTCGAACTCGTGGCCTTACACCAGCACCGTCGCCATCAACGGGCGCACGGGTGTCACGCTCGGTACTGGCAGCCTCTACAGCAGCTCCAGCAATCCGCGGGGCGTGATGTCGGAGTCGCTGGGCCGTGTGCTGATCGGCGACTATTCAACGCTGTACTGGACCGGCGTCAATGTCAGCACCGGCAGCTTCACGGGTTCGAACGGTCAATCGTCGACGAACTACTCGGCACCCAATCCCATGTGGCTCTCGGGTGACGAGTCGTTGCTGTTCACCAGCGGCGGCAGCTACTACAGAACCTCGGACCTGCAATACCTGGGCACACTGGGCATGGCTGCCCTGTCGGTCAGCCACAGTGCCACCGCGGCAGAGGCCCTCGCGGTGACCAACAACGGCACCAATACATCCCAGTACGCCGAAGTGCTCAAGCGCTTCACCGGTTCGCTGCTGTTCCCTGCCGGCGACGTCCGCCTGCCGCTGATCAACGGTGCCCAGTCGTACGGCCTGGCCGTCTACCACGCCAGCGACGACAAGCGGGTGGCGGTGGTGCAGACGGGCAGCAACGAGGTCCAGGCCAGCGGCGTCCAGTACTTCCTGATCGTGCGCTGACCCACACGGCCGGCCCCTCGCGGGGTCTGCCGTGAACCTGGCTGGAACTGACGCGAAGGCCGTCAACGCAATTGCTTGACCCTTATGTGACGGGCGGATATCACTTCCGGGCGAAAATCCCGGGGTTAACCCCGCCAAGATCAACGCCCATGAGTGCCTTCCACGAAGAGACCGTCCTGACCGTCCACCACTGGACCGACCGCCTG
Organism: Roseateles sp. AC306; assembly: GCF_979253795.1. Lineage (NCBI taxonomy): Bacteria > Pseudomonadati > Pseudomonadota > Betaproteobacteria > Burkholderiales > Sphaerotilaceae > Roseateles > Roseateles sp. AC306. The sequence goes on along the minus strand of NZ_CEEDEB010000014.1, from coordinate 103,435 downwards.
TTCAGCTTCACGACGACGCGCGACCAGGCCCTGCGTTTTTCCAACGGCCACTTCACGATGATCGGCCTGAAGGGCGAGAACGGTAAGCCGCTGCTGCGTGCCTACAGCATCGTCAGCGCCAACTACGAGGAGAACCTCGAGTTCCTGAGCATCAAGGTGCCGGACGGCCCGCTGACCTCGCGCCTGCAGCACATCAAGCCGGGCGACAAGATCGTCGTCGGCCGCAAGCCCACCGGCACGCTGCTGGTGGACTATCTGCTGCCGGGCAAGAACCTCTATCTGCTGGGCAGCGGCACCGGTCTGGCGCCCTTCATCAGCATCGTGCGCGACCCGGTGACGTATGAGCGCTTCGAGAAGGTCGTCGTCGTGCACGGCGTGCGCCACGTGAACGAGCTGGCCTATCACGACCATCTCACGGTCGACCTGCATCAACACGAGTTCCTCGGTGAGTTTGCGAGCGAGCAGCTGCTGTACTACCCGACCGTGACGCGCGAGCCGTTCAAGAACACCGGCCGCATCACCGACCTGATCCAGACCGGCAAGCTGCAGGCCGACCTGGGCCTGCCGCCGCTGGACCCCGAGACCGACCGCATCATGCTGTGCGGCAGCCCCGAGCTGCTGAAGGACATGCAGGCCATGCTGGAAGTGCGCAACTTCAAGGAAGGCAGCACGACGACGCCGGGCGACTACGTGATCGAGCGGGCGTTCGTGGAGAAGTAAACCGGCAGGCCCTGCCGCGTGCGCGGCGGGCGTGCAAGGCGTTCGCGGCTGAATGACTCTCAGCCAATCGCTCAGGTAATTCCTGACGGCGCCTGACTTTCGGCTGTGCCCCTGAAGCGGGCACACTCCGCACCTGTCCAGATCGACAGGAGCAGACAAGCCAGATGAACAACCCCAAGCGCATCGCCGGCACCCTCATCGTGCTGGCCGTGTTCGGCAGCGCCCTGTTCTGGGCGCTGCGCAGCAACCAGCAGACTCAAGTCCTCGAACATGAGCAGGCGGTCGTCGCCCAGACGGCACCGCTCAAGGGGCTGATCGCGGTCGACGTGGAGCCCTTCTTCAAGGATGAGCGCGTCGCCAAGCTGCTGGCCGCCCAGCGCCTGCCGGTGCAGGCCGTGCGCGTAGGCAGCCGCGACATGGCGGGCAAGCTGGACGAAGCGCCGGACTTCTTCCTGGCCAGCGGCGTGGTGGCCGCCAACATGATCCTGGACGCGGCGCGCAAGGCCAACAAGCCGGCCACGCAGAGCTCGCCGTTCCACACGCCGCTGGTGGTGGCCTCGTGGGAGCCGGTCGCCAAGATACTGGTCGCCAACCAGATGGCCAAGCCGCTGGGCCCCAAGGTCTACGGGCTGGACATGGAGAAGCTGACCGAGGCCATGCTCGCCAAGAAGCGCTGGCGCGACTTGAAGGACAGCGGCGATTACGCCGTGTCGCGCAGCGTGCTGGTGTCGACGACCGACATCCGGCGCAGCAACTCGGCGGCGATGTACCTGGCGCTGACCTCGCAGGCGCTGAACGGCGAGGTCGTCAGCGACCGCACGCGCGGCAATGCGTTGGCGCTGAAGCTGGCCGAGCTGTTCAAGCGCCAGGGCTTCCAGGAGAACTACGTCAACGGCGCCTTCGACGACTACCTGTCCATCGGCATGGGCAAGACGCCGCTGGCCTTCATCTACGAGAGCCAGATGCTGGCCCAGGCGCAGAAGAACGGCGGCGGCGGCCTGCGGGCGGAGATGGTGCTGATGTACCCGCAGCCGACCATCGTCAACAAGCTGGTCATCGTGGCGATGAACGAGCGCGGTCGCAAGCTGGCCGAGCTGCTGGCGACGAACAAGGAGCTTCAAGCCATCGCGCTGGAGCAGGGTTTCCGCACCGGCGACCCGGCTGCGTTTGCCGCCACAGCCAAGCAGGCCGGGCTGGCCGTGGACACGCAGTTGCGCCAGGTCGTCGACCCGCCGGGCTTCGATTTGATGTTCGACATGATCGACACCGTCAGCCGGGAGATGAATCAATGATGCGGCGCCTTGCCCTTGTCGTGCTCGCCGTGGCGCTGTCTGCCTGCGGCAAGAAAGAGGACGCGCCCATCGCCCAGACGGCGCCGTCTGCGGCCAAGACCACGCTGCGCGTGCTGGCCACCAGCGACCTCAAGGACATCGAGCCGCTGGCCGCGCAGATCGAGGCCGCCACCGGCGTGGCCGTGCAGTTCCGCTTTGGCGGCACGATGGAGAGCACACAGGAGGTGCTGAGCGGCACGCCCAACGCCGACGTCGCCTGGTTTGCCAACGCCAAATACCTGCTCAGCGACGCCGCCGGCCAGGGCCGCGTGAAGCTGCAGGAAAAGATCATGTTGTCGCCCATCGCCGTGGGCGTGAGCGAGAGCGACGCGGCTCGCTTCGGTTGGAACAAGGCCGATGCCAAGCTGACCTGGGCCGATATCGCCCGCGCCTCCAAGCAGGGCCAGCTGCGCTATGCGCTGTCCAACCCGGCCACCAGCAACCAGGGCTTCATGGCGCTGCTGGGCGTCGTCGCGGCGACGGGCGGCAAGGGCGAGGCGCTGACGGCAGCGGACGTGGACCGGCAGGCGATTGCCGACTTCCTGACCGGCTACAAGATCGTCGGCGACAACTCCACCTATCTGGCCGAGCAATTCACCAAGCTGCAGGGCACGCGCGCCAACGCCTTCATCAACTACGAGAGCTGGCTGCTCAGCCTGAACGCCAGCGGCAAGCTGCGCGAAAAGCTCCACCTCATCTATCCGTTCGAGGGTGTTTCGACGGCGGACTACCCCTTCATGCTGCTCAACGACGCCAAGCGGGCCGACTACCTCAAGGTGGTCGACTACCTGAAGGGCGACACCGCCCAGTTGTGGCTGGCGAGGCAGACGCTGCGCCGGCCCATGAAGGCTGAGCTCGCCGCACAGGTGGCTGACATCCTGCCCGCGCGCGGCTTCCAGGTCGAGCTGCCGTTCTCGCCCGACCGCCAGCTCGCTGATGGCCTCATCGACGCCTATCTGAACGAGTTCCGCAAGCCCATTGCCAGCACCTTCGTGCTGGACACCAGCGGCAGCATGCAGGGCCAGCGCCGCGAGCAGCTGGTGGAGGCCATTCACTACCTGGCCGGCGCCGATGCGTCGCTGACCGGCCGCGTGGCCAAGCTGACCAACCGCGAAAAGCTGTGGTTCCTGCCCTTCAGCGACCGGCCGCGCGAGCCGGTGCTGTTCGAGATTCCGGCCGGCAGCCCGGTGAAGAAGGGCGTGGCGCCGCAGGCCGACACCGACGCCAAGAAGGCCGAGCTGCAACGCGTGCGCGACGCCGCCGACGGCCTGCGCATGGCCGGCGGCACGGCGCTGTACGACTCGGTGCTGGCAGCACTCAACCACATGCTGGAGCAGCGCAAGCTCAAGCCCGACTACCAGTACTCGGTCATCGCCTTCACCGACGGCAAGAACACCGTGGGTCGCAACCTGGACGCCTTCAAGCAGGCCTATGAGCAGATGCCCGAGGACGTCCGCGGCATCCCGGTCTTCATGGTGCTGTATGGCGACGCGGCCGAGGCCGACCTGAAACAGCTCGTCGCCATCACCGGTGGCCGCGTGTTCGATGCGCGCAAGACGCCTTTGTATGCGGTGTTCAAGGACATCCGCTCTTACCAATGACATCGCTTTTCCGATGGCTCAACGCACCGGCCAACTGGTGCGGCCTGCTCGCGGCAACCGCCGTGCTGGTGCTGAAGGCGCTGGGCCTGCTCGGCGGCCTGGGCCTGGGTGTGGCAGCACTCGGCTACGCAGGCGGTCTTGTCGTCGGCGCGATGTGGTGGGGCTGGCCCAGCTTCAAGGAGGCCGAGTGGGAGGCCTTGGAGTTCAAGGACGAAGGCGATGCCCGCGAGGCCATGAGCCGGGCGCTGGGCGGCGTGCGGCGGCTGACCGAACACAACCCCGGCCAGCGCATCCCTGGCCCGCTCGCCACGCGCATCCAGCATCTGTGCAGCAAGCTCGAAGCGCTGCTCGACCAGTGGGAGCGCAGCAAGGGCCAGCTGCCGTTGCAGGAGAGCTTCCATGCGCGGCACATCGCCATCAGCTACCTGCCCGACGCGCTGAACACCTATCTCAGCATCCCGCCGCAGTTCGCCACCAAGAAGCTGCTCAGCAACGGCATGACGGCGCAGGCCACCTTCGAGGGCGTGCTGGCCGAGCTGGAGGGCAAGGTCGAACAGCTGGGCGATGACCTGGCCGGGCAGGACGCCCAGGCCTTTCTGCGGCACAGCGAATTCCTGAAGCAAAAGTTCGGAGCCAAGACACCATGAGCGACACCACCACCAAGCCCGCCTTCACGCTGACCGCGCCCGAGGTCATCATTCCCGTCGAGCCGCCGCAGGCCGTCGAGGCCGTGCCGCTCAAGCCCGAGGTGGCCACCCAGGTCGACCAGCAGGTGCAGCGCTTCATCGACGCGCTGGAGAAGGAAGACCTGCACAGCGAGCCCTTCAAGGCCCGCCTCGACAGCGCCTTCCAACTCGGCCGGCAGGAGATCAGCCTGGCCGCCAGCCTGATGCAGGGCAGCCTGATGCAGCGCAACTTCGTCGGCGCGACGGACACGCCGGCCTACAAGGCCATTGCCGCCATTCGCGGCCAGCTCGACGAACTGAACCCGGGCAAGGACGGCGATCTGCTGCAACCGCGCAAGCTGCTCGGGCTGATCCCCTTCGGCAACAAGCTGGAGGCCTATTTCCGCAAATTCGAAAGCGCCGCCGGCCAGCTGCAGACGAGCATGACCCAGCTCTACGCGGCCAAGGACGGCATCCAGAAGGACGTCATCGACATCGAGTCCACGCGCGGCAAGCTGTGGGAGGCGATGCAGTCCCTGGCGGCAGCAGCGCGCTTCGCCCGCACGCTGGACACGCGGCTGGCCGAGCGCGTGCAGGCCTTACAGGCAACCGACCCCATCAAGGCCAAGGCGCTGGAGCAGGAAGTGCTGTTCTACGCCCGCCAGAACCTCGCCGACATCCAGACCCAGCAGGCCGTCTGCGTGAACGGTTACCTGGCGCTGGACGTGCTGAAGAAGACCGGCCGCGAAATGATGATCGGCTGCGACCGCGTCGCCACCACTGGCATGAGCGCCCTGGCCGTGGCCCAGACCGTGGCGCGCGCCACCGGCAACCAGATCGAGGTCATGAAGATGCTGCAAGGCGTCAACGCGACCATCGGCAACCTCATCAACCAGACCGGCCAGGCGCTGAACCAACACGTCGACCAGACGGCCGAGTTCGCGTCCAACCCCATGCTGGGCATCGAGCAGATCCAGTCCATGTTCGACCAGACCTTCCAGGCCATGGACGCGATGGACAACTTCCGCTCCAAGGCGATTGCGACCATGGGGGCGAACAACAAGCTCATCGAGGCGCAGTTGCAGCGTGCGGATGGCTATGTGGATCGCGTGCGGCAGCAGCAGGCGCGGGCGGCGGTGTCAGGTGGGGATGTGGCGGGGCCGGTGAAGCTCTGACCGAATGAGTCGTCATGCACGCAACTACGGTTCTGGTCGGCTTCGTTGCGTTGCTGATCGTCGCATGGCCGATTGCCTCGCTCTTGGTGGGCCTGCACTCTGCATTCACTGGTCAGTGGCTGCGCATCGGCAAGGTATGTCTTCTGATTCCGCTGTGGGCCGTCGCGCCAATGCTGGCGGTCGTTGAGCTGGGGCCATTCATCGCAGCCCCGGATGCGCCAGAGCCTACGGGAGGTGCCGTGCTTCTTGTCCGGCTGCTCATCGCCACGGCGGCGAGCGCCTCGGCTTGGTGGCTGCTGGTGGCTTGGTGCCGCCAGCAGCAGGGGCGAGAAACGGTGTCGGGTGAAGAGGCGGCGGGGCCGGTGAAGCTCTAGGAGACAGCGTCTGGCGCCGGGACGCGGCTGCACGCAATTGCTCCGTGTCCCCCGGCCGCTGCGCGACCTCCTCCTTTACCTGCGCAATTGCGCGCAGCCGCATCCCGGCTTTTCCACCAGAAGTGTTTCGCCGCAAAAACCAGTGCAGCGATTAGCGGGAGTGCGGGCAGGCCTGATGCGAAGGTAAAGGAGGAGGCTCGCGCAGCGGGCCGGGGGACACGAAGCATCAGGCCTGCCCGCGCTCCTGCGCCCACCCAGCCCCGTAGTTGCGGTCGCAACCCCGACATTCAGCGGATCAGTCGACGTCGGATCCGCCGGGCTTGGCCGCCGACGTAGACTTTGTGGGCACAAGGAGCTGCCATGCACGATCAAGTCGCTGAACTGGTTCAGAAGGGGCGCCTGCTGCCCCCGGAGGAGCGTGAGCGCCTTGTCGATGGCCTGCTGGAGTCCTTGAACGAAGGGGCGTCTTCGGCGCTTGATCCCGCATGGGAAGCTGAGATTGAGAAGCGCTTGGCCGAGTACGACAGAGGCGAAGTCCAGGCTATCGACGGAGAGGCAGTTTTTGCCAAGGCGCGCAAGCTTGCCAACGGATGAAGGTCCGGTTCCTACCCGCCGCAGAGCTCGAATTCTTGAGAGAGCTCGCGTACTACGCGAAAGCCAGGCCGGGTTCGGCGGCCAAATTCGAAGCGTCCGTTGAAGCGGCCTCCAGCATGGCCGCGCGCCATCCGCACGGTGGAGCGCCGTCGTACAACGAAACGCGGACCTTTCGCGTCAAGGGTTTCCTGTTCAGTCTCGTCTACCGAGCTTCTGCAACGGAGGTCTTGGTTGTCGCCATTGCACCGCACAGCAAGAAGCCCGGCTATTGGACCTCGCGCGTAGACGCCTAACGCCTTGCTCAACCGCCGGGTAGGCCGAGTCGAGACTCGCCATACGAGGATGCGTGGCAACGGTGATAGCGGGTCGCGAGCCGCCCTACGAGCGTTGAGGCGCTCAGCCCGTCTTCGCCAATCGGTGCGGAACCCGACGGTCCCGGTGTGCAACGCCACGCCGCCGACACAGGCCAGCAACGCGCCCCGGGTCAGCTGGCGCATGACCTCACATGCCCTTGAACAAATGCGTGTAGCTCCGGCTCACTTCCAGCTTCTCCGTCAGCCCCTTCACGCCCACCAACTGCCGGCCACGGAAGTCGCGCGTGATGCCATCGATGGCCCGCGCGTTGACGAGCGTTGAGCGGTGCACCTGCCAGAACACCTGCGGGTCCAGCTCGTCCACCAGCTCCTTGATGGGCTTGCGGATCAGCGCTTCGACCTTGGCCGTCTGCACGCGCGTGTACTTCTCGTCGCTGATGAAGAACAGTACATCGTCGACCGGGATCATCTGGATGGCCTGGCCGACTGTCGCCTGGATCCATTGCAGATAGCTCGGCTTGCCGCTCGGGTTGATCTGCGATGACAGCTTGTGCAGCAGTTGCTGAAGCGGCGCCGACGAGGTCTCGACCGACTCGCTGCCTTCGCGCTGCGCCAGGCGCTTCTTGATGCGCGCCACCGTCAGCTGCAGGCGCTCGCGCTCGGCGGGCTTGAGCACGTAGTCGGCCACGCCCTGCTCGAAGGCCTCGACGGCGTACTGGTCGTAGGCGGTGATGAAGACGATCTCGGGCACGAGCCAGTCGTCGTCTTCCGGCAGCTGGGCGATCTGCCGCGCGGCGTCCACACCGGTCAGGCCCGGCATGCGGATGTCGAGGAAGACGAGGTCGGGCTTGTGTTCCTTCGTCAGTTCCACGGCTTCGAGGCCGTTCTTGGCCTCGGCGACGATCTCCAGCTCCGGCCAGACCTCGGTGAGGCGGCTGCGCAGCTGTTCGCGCATCAGTCGTTCGTCGTCGGCCAGAACGGCGCGGATAGGTGCATTGCTCATGGCCGCCGATGCTACTAGCTCAGACCGGCTCGGTCCGCGCCACAGCGGTGTTGGCACGGCGGCGGTTGCGCAACACGACGAACAGCAGCAGGCCCAGCAGGATCACCGGCGAACCCAGCAGCGCGCCGACACCCAGCAGGCTGGCGACGACAACGGTCAACACGCCGCCGACGATGAGCAGCGGCAAGGCCACGCCCAGCAGCAGCACCAGCGGCAGCACGATGACGCAGACGATGCCGGCGACGAAGAGGCCGATGCTGGCGCCCAGCCAGTCGCCGAAGTCGCTGCCGCCGAAGAAGAACTCGCCGTCGTCCAGCACGATATGCATGTCGGGGCCGTGGTGGTTGAGCAGCGCGAAGCCGCCGAACATCGCCATCAGGACCATCAGCGCAGTGCCGATGAACAGGATCTTGAACAAGGTCTTCATGCTGCGACTCCTTCGTCGTTGCGGCTGCGGTAGGGCACGGTGATGGTGACCACGGTGCCCGAGGGTTGGTTCTCGGTGACGGTGACGCTGGCGCGGTTGCCGTGCAGCAGCTGCAGGCGCTCGCGGATGTTGGCCAGGCCCACGCCGGTGCCGCTGGTGGCGGCGCGGCCGAAGCCCAGGCCGGTGTCGGCCACGGTGACGGCGAGCTTGCCGTGCACGATCTCGGCCTTGACCCTGAGCAGGCCGCCCTCGGCCTTGGGCTCCAGGCCGTGTTTGATGGCGTTTTCCACCAGGCCCTGGATCATCATGGGCGGGAACTCGGCAGACATCAGGCCCTCGGGCACATCGATCTCGGTATGCAGGCGCTCTTCCATGCGCATCTTCAGGATCTCGAGGTAGGGCTTGATGACGGCCAGCTCACGGCCCAGATCGCGCACCGCGCCGTTGGCATTGGCCTCGCGCATGGTGGGCATGGAGGCCCGCAGCAGCGCGATGAGGTTCTTTTGCATCTTGCTGGCGGTGGGCGGGTCGGTCTCGATGAGGTGGTCGATGCTCGCCAGCGTGTTGAACAGGAAGTGCGGCTCGACCTGGGCCTGCATCGCGGCCATGCGGGCCTCGATGACCTGGCGCTTCAGCGCCTCGCTCTCGGCGTTCTCGGTGGCCTGAGCCGCCTTCACCTCAGCCTGGATGCGGCCCTTGTACATGGCCTTGATGACGGCGGAAGCCAGCACCCACAGGATGGCAAGGTCCACCATGGAGTCGCCCATGCGGATGACGGTGACCCTGCGGCGCGACTGGGCCTGCGCCTCGCTGACCTCGGCCGTTGCCTCCTCCAGCGCGCGTTGGGCGTCGGCGGCCTGCTCCTGCGCCTGGCGCACCTCGTCGGCGTCGTGCTTGAGCTGCTGCAGCTTGTCCTTGGCTTCGTCCAGCGCGGCGCGGATGTCCTCGGGCCGGGCGCTCTTGGGGAAGTCGATCTCGATGGCGGGGGCGGTCTCGGCCGGCTCGCCGTTGGCGGCGCTGGCGCCGGACGCGGCCGGCACCGGGCGGAGGTGAACGCCGCGCTCGTCGACCTTCAGCTCGTAGGGCACGCTCTTGGCGGCCTTCCTTGCCTGCTCGGCTGCCTGCTTGGCTTTCTCGGCGGCCTTCTTGAGCTGACGGCGGGAGTCGCCGTGGTCCTGCTCCTCGACCTGCTCGCTGATGCGCCAGGTGAAGGGCGGCAGGTTCTTCAGCACGTTGACGCCGATCAGCAGCGCCAGCGCCAGCAGCACGAAGCGCTTCCAGCTGATGCCGACCAGCCAGCCGGCGTAGGCATGGAAATAGCGCAGCACGGTGGCTGAAAGGCGCTGCCAGCGCTCGAGCCAGAGCTTTTGCTGGGGGCTGGGGGTGAAGGAGGGAGTCATGGCCTGTTTGTCGTCGTTGATGCCACTGTACGCAGGGGTGTCTGGCCACGCGCTGCCCGGGCGACGCGCCGGCCGGTGCGGGTGACGAACTGCATGGGTGCGCGACAGGCCGTCCGGCCCGGCGTGACACCCTGGTGACGGCCCCGTGAATACGTCACGGACGGCCGCCGACTGACCAGCAAAAAGCCCGCCGAAGCGGGCTTGTCAGATGCGGCGACCGGCAGCGCTTACTGCTTGATGGCCTCAACCTCGATCAGCAGTCGGATCGCGTCCGGCGTGACGGCGGGCAGGGCGTAGTTGATGCCGAACTGGCTCCGCTGGAGGGTCGTTTCAAAGTCGCCACCGCAGACCTCGCGCTTCAGGCGCGGGTTTTCGTAGCAGTTGAAGCCGGTGGCCGTCAGCGTGACCGGCTTGGTGACGCCGCGCAGCGTCAGGTCGCCGGAAACGCTGGTGACCTTGTCGCCATTGAAGGTGAACTTGTCGCCGACAAACTTGGCCGTCGGGAATTCCTCGACAGCGAAGAAGTCCTTGCTCTTGAGGTGGCCGTCGAAGGGGACAACGCCGGTGGAGATGGAAGCCATGTCAATGGTGAACTCGACCTTGCCGGTCTTGGCCGTCTTGTCCAGCGTGACGCTGCCTTCCTTCTTGTCCCAGCGGCCGCGCAGCGTGCTGGTGCCGAAGTGCTTGGCCTCGAAGGTGACCGCCGTGTGGGTCGGGTCGATGGCGTAGGTGGCGCTTTGTGCCTGGGCAGCGCCAGCGGCGGCAAGCAGGGCGGTGAGCAGCAGTGCGTTCTTCATCAGGGGAGCTCCGGGGGTGGGGGAAGGAAGAGGTTACAGGCCCGCGAAGGCCAGCTTGAATTTGACGGTCACATCGTTGGCGACGACCGAGGTGTCGGCCCATTCGCCGTCGCCGATCTTGAAGTCCAGGCGCTTGATGGGCAGTGCCCCTGAGGCCACGCCATTGGCGAGGGTGATGGGCACGACGACATCGCGCACGGCGCCCTTGATGGTCAGCTTGCCGGCCACGTCGTACTTGCCTGGGCCGGTGGCCTTGATGCCGCCGGACACAAATGTGGCCTTGCCGTTGCGCTTGGTGTCGAACCAGGGCGTCTTGGCGAGTTCGGCGTCGAAGCTGGCATCGCCGAGCGACACGCTGCCCAGGTCGACCGTGAAGGCGATCTTGCCTGTCTCCGGCTTCTTGGGGTCGAAGTCCAACTGCGCTTCGAATTTCTTGAACTTGCCGTCCACCGGCACGCCCATCTGCTTGAAGGTGAAGCTGAGGTCGCTCTTGTCGGCTTGCAGGGTGGCCGCCTGGGCAGGCAGGATCGCCGCAGCGAGCAACAGGGCAGAGAGAAGTTTGGTCATGTGGGATTCCTGATCAGGAGCGGCGCAGCGACATGCGGGCCAGCAGCCCGTCGCGGTCGATGAAACGGTGCTTGAGGGCGCCGGCGACGTGGGCCAGCACGAGCAGGGCCAGCCCGTAGGCGGCGAACTTGTGCAGCTCCTTCAGCGTATCGGCCAGCGCTTTGTCCTTGGGCACGAAGTCGGGCAGCGGCAGCACACCGAACCAGACGATGGGGAAGCCCGCCGCCGAGCTGTAGGCCCAGCCCAGCAGCGGCACGGCGAAGAAGGCGATGTAGAGCAGGTTGTGCGTGGCATGCGCGGCGAACGCCTGCCAGGCGGGCATCGGCAGGTCAGCCGGCGGGCGGTGCGTCAGGCGCCACAGCAGGCGCAGGGCAGCCAGGGCCAGGATGGTGACGCCGGCCCACTTGTGCCAGTTGTAGAGCTTGAGCCGCGTCAGCGAGAACGGCAGGTCGGCCATGTACAGGCCGACGCTGAAGCTGCCGATGATGGCCAGCGCCATCAGCCAGTGCAGCACGACGGCAACGGAGGTGTAGCGGGTGGCAGTGCTCATCATGGCTCGCAGTGTGTTCCTCGCTGGCAGGCAGTCGGTTCACCGACCTTGTCGCCATTGTTCAGCGAATTTGAATCGCTGAGGCCGGACACGCTTGAGATGACCCGCGGCCACCACTGGGTTTGACCCAGTTGCGCGCAGCGAGGGCGCGGCCAGACAGTCGGGCACCGCGGCCAGCGCGCCCGGCCGCAGTTCTGTTCGAGGCGCAGCCAAACATATCCAATTGGAGACAAGCCCATGACCCAGACACCCAGTGCACGTCGTCGCTTCATCAAAACGGCCGCCGCCACCACAGCTGGTGCCGGCGCGCTGGCGATGCCCATGATCTCGACGGCACAGACCGTGAGCCTGCGCTTCCAGTCCACTTGGCCGGCGAAAGACATCTTCCACGAGTACGCCCAGGACTTCGCCAAGAAGGTCAACGACATGGCCGGTGGCCGCCTCAAGATCGAGGTGCTGCCTTCCGGTTCGGTGGTGCCGGCCTTCCAGCTGCTGGACGCGGTCAACAAGGGCACGCTGGACGGCGGCCACGGCGTCGTGGCCTACCACTACGGCAAGAACACGGCGCTGGCGCTGTGGGGCTCGGGCCCGGCCTTCGGCATGGACCCGAACATGGTGCTGGCCTGGCACAACTACGGCGGCGGCAAGGCCATGCTGGCCGAGATCTACGCGGCGCTGAACATCGATGTCGTGTCCTTCCTGTACGGCCCGATGCCGACGCAGCCGCTGGGCTGGTTCAAGAAGCCCATCGGCAAACCGGAAGACCTGAAGGGCCTGAAGTTCCGCACCGTCGGCCTGGCTGTCGACGTGTTCAAGGAGCTGGGCGCGGCCGTCAACCCGCTGCCGGGCGGCGAGATCGTGCCGGCGCTGGACCGCGGCCTCATCGACGCGGCCGAGTTCAACAACGCCTCCAGCGACCGCCTGCTCGGCTTTGCCGACGTGGCCAAGACCTGCATGCTGCAGAGCTTCCACCAGAGCGGCGAGCAGTTCGAGATCCTGTTCAACAAGGCCAAGTACGACGGCCTGCCGGCGGAGCTGAAGGCAGTCATCGACTACGCCGTGCAGGCCGCCAGCGCGGACATGAGCTGGAAGGCCATCGAGCGCAACAGCACCGACTACAACGAGCTGAAGAAGGCCGGCGTGAAGTTCTACAAGACGCCCGACAGCGTGCTGCGCGCGCAGCTCGCTGCGTGGGACAAGGTCACCGCCGCCAAGGCCGCCGAGAACCCGCTGTTCAAGAAGGTGCTCGATAGCCAGAAGGCCTTCGCCCAGCGCGCCGGCGGCTGGCAGAACGACTACACGGTCGACTACAAGATGGCCTACAACCATTACTTCCGCGCCGCACCGGCCAAGAAGGCCTGATCCGGACGACGAACCAAAGGGGCCTCGCGCCCCTTTTTCCTGCCCGCCCATGAAAACCCTGCTGCTCGCCGTGGACCGGCTGTCCACCTGGATCGGCCAGGCATTCGCCTGGCTGATCGTGCTGCTGACCGCGTTGATCAGCTGGGAGGTGTTCTCCCGCTACATCCTCAACGAGCCGCACGACTGGAACCTCGACGCCCAGCTGATGGGCTACGGCACCCTCTTCATGATGGCCGGCGCCTACACGCTGTCCAAGAGCGGCCATGTGCGCGGCGACGTGCTCTACGGCTTCTTCCAGCCGCGCACGCAGGCCGCCATCGACCTGACGCTCTACATCGTCTTCTTCCTGCCCGGCATCGTTGCGCTGACCTGGGCCGGCTGGACCTTTTTCCAGGACGCGGTCGCCATCCGCGAGTCCACCTTCAGCGCCACGCCGCTGCCGGTCTACCCGTTCAAGGCCGTCATCCCGCTGGCGGGGCTGCTGCTGCTGCTGCAGGGCATCGTCGAGATCGTGCGCTGCCTGCAATGCCTCCAGACGGGCGCCTGGCCGAGCCGTGAGCAGGACGTCGAGGAAGTCGACGTCGACAAGCTCAAGCAGATGGTCCACGCAGACGGAGCCACGCCATGAAGATCCGCAAGGAACTCTGGTTCGGCTTCGTGCTGATGGCGCTCATCGTCGCCGGCACCGGCTTCGTGCTGATCAGCGCCGAACAGGTCACGCGCGGCCACCTCGGGCTGATGATGCTGGCGCTGGTCGTCGTGGCCATCATGCTCGGCTTCCCCACGGCGTTCACGCTGATGGGCATGGGCATGCTGTTCACCTGGCTGGCCTACGACTTCGACACCGGCAAGACGCTCGCGCTGATGGTGCAGAGCGCCTTCAAGGTGATGGGCAACGACGTGCTCATCTCCATCCCGCTGTTCGTCTTCATGGGCTATCTCGTCGAGCGGGCCAACCTGATCGAGAAGCTGTTCAAGAGCCTGCACCTGGCGATGGCGCGCGTGCCGGGTTCGCTGGCGGTGGCCACCATCTTCACCTGCGCGGTGTTCGCCACGGCCACCGGCATCGTCGGCGCAGTCGTCACGCTGATGGGCCTGCTGGCGCTGCCGCAGATGCTCAAGGGCGGCTACGACGTGCGCATCTCGGCCGGCGCCATCACGGCCGGCGGCTGCCTGGGCATCCTGATACCGCCGTCGGTGATGCTGATCGTCTACGGCGCCACGGCCGGCGTGTCGGTCGTGCAGCTGTATGCCGGCGCCTTCTTCCCCGGCCTGATGCTGGCGGGCCTGTACGTCGTCTATGTCGTGGTGCTGGCCAAGCTCAAGCCGGCGCTGATGCCACCGCTGTCCGCCGCGGATCGGCATGTCAACCTGCCGCCGCTGGCCGAGCGGCTGAGCGACGGGCGCCTGCGCGCCGCGCTGCCGGCGCTGTTGAAGGCGCTGGGCCGCGAGCCGAACAAGGGCCCGGTGCTGCGCCAGCTCGGCGTGGCGCTGCTGCCGGTGGCGCTGGTGCTGCTCGTCGCCGGCATCGGCTGGCTGCATGCGCACAACCCGCGCGCGGCCGAGGTGCCCAGCGCCGATGCGCCGCAGGTGATGGGCAGCGAGGCGCCGCCGCCGTCGAGCGAAGGCGGGCTGGCAGAGCCGCCGCCCGAAGCGCCCACCGACGGCGGCCTGGCCGAACCGCCGAGCGAAGCTGCGAGCGCCGAAGCCGGCGTCGCCGAACCGCCGGTCACAGAGCCCGTCGCTGCGCCTGCTCCCGCCGCCATCGCTGAACCCGCCGAGGCCGCGTCGGCCGCAGCCATGCCGCCCGCCGGCACCGGCCGCAGCTGGATCGGCTGGGCGGTGACCGCCGCAGTCCTCGTCGGCTTCTACGCGATGCTGAACTTCCAGCGCCTGGAGATCTTCAAGCTGCTGCTGACGAGTTTCTTCCCGCTGCTGGTGATGATCCTGTCGGTGCTGGGCTCCATCGTCTTTGGCCTGGCCACGCCCACCGAGGCGGCCGCCGTCGGCGCCTTCGGCGGCTATGTGCTGGCCGCCATCTATTCCGTCATCAACAAGCGCGCGCCGGGCGAGCGGCGACCGCTGTTCATTGTCTGGCTGCTGCTGTGGCTGCCCTTCCTCGTCTGCGTGGGTTGGTTCCTGGCGCACAAGGAGGGCCTGGCTGCGCAGCCCGTCAGCGTCGGCTTCGGTGCCATCGCCGGCGCCGGCGTGCTGCTGTGGGCGGTGCTGGCCTACGGCCAGGCGCGGCTGCAGACGGAGGTGCGCGAGTCGGTCTTCCTGACCGCCAAGACCAGCGCCATGGTCTGCTGGCTGTTCGTCGGCTCGGCCATCTTCTCGGCCGCCTTCGCACTGCTGGGCGGCCAGGAGCTGGTGGAGAAGTGGGTGCTGGGCATGAACCTCAGCAAGACCGAGTTCTTGATCCTCAGCCAGCTGATCATCTTCATCCTCGGCTGGCCGCTGGAGTGGACCGAGATCATCGTGATCTTCATGCCCATCTTCATCCCGCTGCTGGACAACTTCGGCGTCGACCCGCTGTTCTTCGGCCTGCTGGTGGCGCTGAATCTGCAGACCGCCTTCCTGAGCCCGCCGGTGGCGATGGCGGCCTTCTACCTGAAGGGTGTGGCCCCGCCGCACGTGACGCTGAACCAGATCTTCGTCGGCATGCTGCCCTTCATGGGCATCCAGGTCATCGCCATCGTCATGCTCTACATCTGGCCCGCCATCGGCCTGTGGCTGCCGAAGGTGCTCTACGGTTGACGTGACGGGCGGCTGACAAGAAACACGCCGCCGAGCACGAGCACCGTACCGATCACGATCCACGCGTTCATCGGCTCGCCCAGGATGAGCACGCCCATGATGAGCGTGCTCATCGGGCCGACCATGCCGACCTGCGACGACAGCGGCGCGCCAATGCGGGCGATGGCCATCATCACCATCAGCACCGGCGCCACCGTGCAGGCCGTTGCGTTCAGCAGCGACAGCCACAGCACCGGCTCCGGCACGAGGAAGGTCGACGCCGGCCGCAACAGTGCGAACTGCGCGATGCACAGCGCGCAGGCCACCGTGCTGGCCAGGCCCGCCAGCCGCAGCGAGCCCAGCCGCTGCACGACCTTGCCGCTGAGCGACAGGTACACGGCATAGCTGACCGCGCTGGCGAACACCAGTGCCGCGCCGATGGCGGTGCCTGGGCCTTCGAAGCTCAGCTCGTGCGCGAACACCGCAACGACGCCGGCATAGCTGACTGCCATCGCGATGACCTGCCGCGCCTGCAGCTTGTGCTTGAACCACAGCACCGAGATCAACAGCACCAGCGTCGGGTTGAGATAGAGGATGAGCCGCTCCAGGCTGGCCGTGATGTAGGCCAGGCCGGCAAAGTCCAGGTAGCTGGCGAGGTAGTAGCCGGTGAAGCCCAGCACGCCGATGTCGCGCCAATCCTGCCGCGTCAACGGCGGCTTGCCCCGGCCGGCCCACGAGGCCATCGCGAGGAAGAACGGCAGCGCCAGCAGCATGCGCCACATCAGCAGCGTGACCGCGTCGACGTCGTGCCGGTAGGCCAGCTTGACGATGATGGCCTTGCCGGAGAAGCCGATGGCGCCCAGCACGGCGAGCAGCAGGCCGGGCCAGAGTGAACGGGAAGTCGATGCTCGCGACGGCTCAGGCATGAAGCCAGTCTAGGCCGCACACCCTGCGCGTGCGGCGAACCTTGAGCTTGCGAAAGCGGTGGGCATGGGCCCCGCGACCACCGCTTTCGCGGCGCTAAATCCGTGCGTGGGCAAGCATCTCGTGCACGTCGTGGCACATGACGGCGAGGTAGGCAGCCAGCACGAGGTAGTAGGTCGCGTACTCCCACTTCACGGCCGCCGGCACGGCGTAGTAGGTCTGCGCCTCAACGCTGTCGGCGCGGTGCTTCCAGGCCTTGATGAGCTGCGGCCAGGCCAGCAGGGCCATCAGGATCAGCATGGGGCTGGGGCGCCAGAAGAACAGCGCCACCAACATCGGCGCGCCCAGCAGCCAGATGCGCGGCGACAGCACCGCCGTGATGCGGCCGCCGTCGAAGGGCGAGATCGGGATCAGGTTGAACAGGTTCAGAAAGAACCCGCTGTAAGCCACCGCTAACAGCCAGTCCACGCCCCAGCTTCGTGCCATGAGGTAGACCACCGTCGCACCGACCGTGCCCAGCAGCGGCCCGGCCAGGCCGACGAAGGCCTCGGTCTGCGCGTCGTGCGGCATGTCCTTGAGCTCGACCCAGGCGCCAACAAAGGGGATAAAGGTCGGCGCGCCGACGTTCAGCCCCTTGTAGCGCGCCGCGATGAAGTGGCCCATCTCGTGCACGAACAGCAGCACGATGAACCCCGCCGCATACCGCCAGCCGTAGATCCAGGCGTAGACGACCAGCGAGATCAGCATGCTGCCGCCGGTGACGAACAGCTTGCCGAACTTGGCGCCCGTGAACAGCAGGGCGAGGAGCTTGAGCATCAGGCGGCCGGCTCGCTCGGCTTCTTGCGCTTGACGAACTTGGTGATGACGGCACCGCCGCCGATGGCGGCAATGAAGATGACTTTGGCGAACTTGGCCAGGAAGGCAAAGATCACAGCCAGCAGGCCCAGCTTCTTGGCGCCCACGCCGAGCACCAGCGCCGCGAGGCCGTACTCGGCGACGTGATCGGTGGACTCATTGAAGTCCTCGTAGCGCTTACCGTTGTCGAACTCCAGCGCGCCGAGCAGCGCCTTGGCCTCGGGCTTCTCGGCCGGCAGGTCCTTCAGCTCGGTGACGAAGTTCAGGCTGAGGTAGCCCTCCCGGCCGAGGGCGTAGGTGTTGTAGTTGACGCCCTGGCCGGCATCGGCCGGCGCGCCCTTTTCCTTGGAGCTCATGGCCCAGACGAGGCGGTGCGTGGTCGCCTCGTAGGCCGGCACCTCGGCCCAGCCGGTGATCTCCAGCGCCGGCACGCCCATCTTCTTGCGCTCCTCGTTGGCACCCTCGGTGCCTTCCTTGAAGCTGGCCAGCATTTCGTCGGCCTTCCACTCCTTGGCGTCGCCGTCCTTCACGTAGCCGGAGGCGATGTAGCGCAGCGTGGCAAACCATTGCTCCTGGCCCGCCGGGAAGATGACGCCCGACAGCTCGTTGTGCTCACCCGGGTTGCCCATGGCGCGCAGCAGCTTGCCGGCCTGGGGCTGCGGGATGAAGACGCGCCCGGCCGGCAGGTGCAGCGTGGCCTGGCCGGCGATGGCGATGTCGGCCGGGCCGGTCTTGGCGGCGGCCTTGGCCTCGGTCCAGGCGGGGTCCTCGGCGGGCTTGGCAGATGGCGCGTCGGCTGCATGAGCGACAAAGCCGAGGCACAAGCCGGCAGCGGCCAGCAAGCCGCGCACGATGTTTTTCATAGGTTCTCCCTGACGCAAAGGGCCGCAGTCTAGGCAAACCCGGCTGCGGCCCCGTTCAGGGATTGCCCCGCGACGGGCAGATTCACAATCAGCCCACAAACCAGGGGATCACGACATGGCAATGATCGACAAGACGCGCCGGCCCTTTGCCGCCGCGACCTGCCTGCTGCTGCTGGCGCTCGGTAGCGGCTGCACGACGGCGCCCACGGTGCGGGTGTCGGCACCGCTGCGCTGCGACGACCCACGCAGCAGCTGCGTCCCCGAGCTGATGCAGGCGCTGGAGGATTGGAAGGACGCCTACAACAGCCGCGACCCGCGGCGGCTACAGCAGCTGTATGCACCAGGCGCTCTGATCACCGACGACGAATACACGACAGTGCCGCTGTCCGGCGAGGCGCTGCCGGCGTTCTTCGACCAGATCGCGCAGCGGCCGACGGCGCGCATGCGCTGGATGATCGGCAACCTGAAGCTGTTCGGCGACACGGCCGTGCGTTCGGGCGAATACGAGTTCATCGAGCAGGTCGACGGCCAGACGAAGACGCGGCCGGCGCGCTACAGCTTTGCCTACCAGCGGATCGAGGGCCGCTGGCTGATCGTGCTCCAGCACTCGACGGCGAGGCCCTGAAAAACAAAACCCGCATGCCGGCCCGAGACCGTCATGCGAGTGCCGTGAGTCCGGTGGTCAGACCTTCGCGATCAGCGCGTCCCACTTGGCACGGGCCGCCTTCTCGTGGCGGGCCTTCACATGGCCGTAGCCGCGAATGTCTTCCGGCACGCGGGCCAGTTCGACAGCCGTGGCCAGCGACTCGGTCGTCAGCCCCGCCAACGCCTTCTCCACGCCGGCGCGGTACTCGGCAATCCAGTGGCGCTCCATCCTGCGCTCCTCGGTGTAGCCGAAGACGTCGAAGGCCGTGCCGCGCAGGCCCTTGAGCTTGGCGAGCAGGCCGAAGGCCGGGCGGATCCAGGGGCCGAACGGCCGCTTCACCAGCTCGCCGTGCGAGTTCTTCCTGGCCAGCAGCGGCGGCGCGAGGTGGTGCACGATCTTGTAGTCGCCCTCGAACATGCCGGCGATCTTGGTGGCAAAGCCCATGTCGGTGTGCAGGCGCGCCACCTCGTACTCGTCCTTGTAGGCCATCAGCTTGAACAGGTAGCGCGCCACCGCTTCGGTCAGCTTGGTGCCGCCACCCAGCGTGGCTTCGGCGGCACGCACCTTGTCGACGAAGGCCTTGTACTCGGCCGCGTAGGCGGCGTTCTGGTAGCCGGTCAGAAAGTCCACGCGCTTGGCGACGATCTCGTCCACGCCCTGGCGCTTGACGAACTGGATCACCTGTTGCGCCGCATACAGCGCCTGCACGGCCGGCAGGTCATGCGCACAGCGCCGGCCCCACTCGAAGGCGATCTTGTTGTTGTCCACCTGCACGCCGTTCAGCTCGATGGCGCGCATCAGCGCGTCGTAGCTCAGCGGGATGCGGCCCTGTTGCCAGGCGTAGCCCAGCATCAGCGGGTTGGTGTAGAGCGAATCGCCCACCAGCTTGACGGCCACTTCCTCGGCGTCGAATGAGCCAAGATGGTCACGACCCACCGCGTTGCCCACGGCGGCCTCGCAGGCCGCGCCGGGGAAGCGCCAGTTCGCGTCGTTCACCAGCGTGGCCGTCGGCGAGCCGTGCGTGTTCAGCGCCACGTAGGTGCGGCCCTCGCGCATGACGGCCAGCGTCGCCTTGTTGGCGGCGACGATGGCGTCGCAGGCGATGACGAGGTCGGCCTCAGCGGTGCCGACCTTGGTGCAGTAGATGTCCTCCGGCTCGTTGGCGATCTGGATGTGGCTCCAGGTTGCGCCGCCCTTCTGCGCCAGGCCCGCGGCGTCCTGCGTGATGACGCCCTTGCCTTCCAAGTGGGCTGCCATACCCAATAACTGGCCGATCGTGATGACGCCCGTGCCGCCCACGCCACCGACGACGATGCCCCAGGCCTTCTCGGGGTTGGGCACGACCGGCATCGGCAGCATCGCCAGCGCCGTGTCGAAGGGGCTCTTGCGGCCTTCCTTCTTGGGCTTGCGCAATTCGCCGCCCTCGACGGTGACGAAGCTCGGGCAGAAGCCCTTCACGCAGGAGTAGTCCTTGTTGCAGGAGTTCTGGTTGATCTGGCGCTTGCGGCCGAAGTCGGTCTCAACCGGTTCCACGCTCAGGCAGTTGGACTGCACCGAGCAGTCACCGCAACCCTCGCAGACCAGCTCGTTGATGACGACACGCTTGGCCGGGTCGACCAGCTTGCCGCGCTTGCGGCGGCGGCGCTTCTCGGTGGCGCAGGTCTGGTCGTAGATGATGACCGTGGTGCCTTCAATGTCGCGGAACTGGCGCTGGATGTCGTCCAGCTCGTCGCGGTGGTGCACGGTCACGCCAGGGGCCAGTGCCACGCCGTCGTACTTGTCCGGCTCGTCGGTGACGATGACCAGCTTCTTCACGCCCTCGGAGATCACGCTGTTCATGATCTGGATGACGGTGTGGCCCTCGGGGCGCTCGCCCACGGCCTGCCCGCCGGTCATCGCAACCGCGTCGTTATACAAAATCTTGTAGGTGATGTTGACGCCCGCAGCGATGCTCTGGCGGATGGCCAGGCTGCCGCTGTGGAAGTAGGTGCCGTCGCCGAGATTGCTGAAGATGTGCTTCTCATCGGTGAACGGCGCCTGGCCCACCCAGGGCACGCCCTCGCCGCCCATCTGCGTGAAGGTGGCCGTCTTGCGGCCGGGCATCCACGTGACCATGTAGTGGCAGCCGATGCCGCCGACGGCGCGGCTGCCCTCGGGCACGCGGGTGCTGGTGTTGTGAGGGCAGCCCGAGCAGAACCAGGGCGTGCGGTCGGCGCCGCCGGCGGTCTGTTCCTCGGACTTCAGCGCGGCTTCCTTGGCGTCGATGACGGCCATGCGGGCATCGAGGCGGGCGCGGATGTCGGCGTCCACGCCGAGCTTCTTCAGCCGCTTGGCGATGGCCCGGGCAATGATGGCTGGCGTCAGGTCGGCCTGCGGGCGCAGCAGCCAGTGCTCGCTCGGGTTGGGCACGCTCCACTCGCCGCCCTCGCCGTCACCGGCGTCGAACTTGCCGAGCACGTTGGGGCGCACGTCGGCGCGCCAGTTGTAGAGCTCTTCCTTGACCTGGTATTCAATGATCTGGCGCTTCTCTTCGACGACCAGGATCTCCTGCAGGCCCTTGGCGAACTCGCGCGTGATCTGCGCTTCCAGTGGCCACACCACGTTGACCTTGTGCAGGCGGATGCCGACGCGGCGGCACGTGTCCTCGTCCAGGCCCAGGTCGTGCAGCGCCTGGCGTGTGTCGTTGAAGGCCTTGCCGCTGGTGATGAGGCCGAAGCGGTCGTTCGGGCCCTCGATGACGTTGTGGTTGAGCTTGTTGGCGCGGATGTAGGCCAGTGCGGCGTACCACTTGAAGTTCATCATCCGCGACTCCTGCTCCAACGCCGGGTCGGGCCAGCGGATGTGCAGGCCGCCGGGCGGCATCTGGAAGTCCTCGGGCAGCAGGATGTTGACGCGGTCGGGGTCGACACTGACGGAGGCGGACGATTCGACGATCTCCTGGATGGTCTTCATGCCCGCCCACAGGCCCGAGAAGCGGCTCATCGCAAAGGCATGCAGGCCCATGTCCAGGATGTCCTGCACGCTGCTCGGGAAGAAGGTCGGGAAGCCCACCGCCTTGAAGACGTGGTCACTCTGGTGCGCCGCCGTCGAGCTCTTGGCGATGTGGTCATCACCGGCAATGGCGATGACGCCGCCATGCTTGGACGTGCCCGCCATGTTGGCGTGCTTGAAGACGTCGATGCAGCGGTCCACGCCCGGACCCTTGCCGTACCAGAGGCCGAACACGCCGTCGAACCTGGCCTTCTCGGGGAAGAGGTCGAGCTGCTGCGTGCCCCACACGGCCGTCGCGCCCAGCTCCTCGTTCACGCCGGGCTGAAAGACGATGTGCTGCTTGGCCAAGTGCTTCTTGGCCGCCCACAGCGCCTGGTCGTACGTGCCCAGTGGCGAGCCTCGGTAGCCGCTGATGAAGCCGGCGGTGTTCAGCCCGGCCATGGCGTCGCGCGTGCGTTGCAGCATGGGCAGCCGCACCAGCGCCTGCACGCCGCTCATGAAGGCTCGGCCGGAATCCAGCGCGTATTTGTCGTCCAGAGAAACCGTTTGAAGGGCGCGCAGGACGTGCTCAGGCAGAGGGGCATTCATCGGATGGAGCTCCTGATTGGCAGCCTGGCGTGGCGGCCCTTGTGGGGCCTGGCGCGTGGGCGTGTGGCCAGTATGGCCGGACCGGTCAGTGTAGGGAAACAGGGAGGATGGGTGCTTTCGCGTTAGCGCTTGAAACAGGCCTGAATAGCAAGATCCTTGCGCGATCAAGCAGAATTCGTCTCAATTCACATCGCCGATGCGTCGCCAAGGGCAAACCATGAGTTCCGCAGACCTCGACCGTTATCACATCGCCATCCTGGCCGAGCTGCAGCGCGACGCCCGCCAGTCCAACGCCGAACTGGCCCAGCGCATCGGCCTGTCCGCGGCGCCCACCTGGCGACGCGTCAAGTGGCTGGAGGAGCAGGCCTACATCACCGGCTATCGGGCCGAGATCGACCGCCGCAAGATCGGCCTGGGCGTGCTGGCCTTCGTGCGCGTGGACGCCGAGCGCAGCGCCGCGACAGCCACCAAGGCGCTGGAGGACGCCATCCGCCAGCTGCCCGAGGTCATCGCCTGCCACTACATCTCGGGCACCGGCACCTTCGAGCTGCAGGTCATGGTGACTGACCTCGACGCCTTCTCGCGCTTCTCCATCAACACGCTGCTGAAGCTGCCCAACGTGAAGGACATCCACACCAGCTTCTCGCTCGGCGAGGTCAAGGCCGGGGGCGCGTTGCCGCTGGGGCATCTGGACGCCGGGCGCGCGACGTGAATAGCCACGCGACGACTCGCCCAACCCTGCGCAAAATCGCCGCTCGCCCAACCCGACTCCACGGAGGCCGCTTATGGACTACACACTGCTGCTTGCCCTGATCGGCATTGCCATCCTCGCGCTGCTGCAGACCCTCTCGCAGCGGCTCGCGGCCATCCAGGTCCAGCAACAGGCGTTGCTGCTGCACCTGGGTGTCGCCAGCGCTGAGCCCAGCAACGAAGTGCGCGAGCTGGCACGCGACCCCAAGCGCCGCATCGAGGCCATCCGCCTGCACCGGCAGCAAACCGGGCAGGGCCTGAAGGAAGCCGTGGCGGCCATCGACAAGGCTTCTCACTGACCCATGCGCCTCGCTCTCGTCTCCGACATCCACGGCAACCTGCCCGCCCTTGAGGCGGTTGCCGCCGACATCCGCCGCCGTGGCGTCGACCAGGTGCTGTGCCTGGGCGACAACCTCTCCGGCCCACTGCTGCCGCGCGAGACGGCGCAGTGGCTGATGGCCTCGGGCTGGCCCTGCCTGGCGGGCAATCATGAGCGGCAGATCCTCGAATGGCAGCCCGAGACGGGCGGCGCGTCCGACGGCTATGCGCTGTCCACGCTGGGCACCGCAGAACTGGACTGGCTTCGCTCCTTGCAACCGATGTGGCAATGGGCGCCCGACATCATCCTGTGCCACGGCACGCCGCGCAGCGACTGCGAACACTTCCTGGAAACCCCGCGCCATGGCGTCCTCGGCCTGGCCACCGCCGCAGAGATTGCCGAGCGGCTGGCCGGCCAAGGCAGCGGGTTGATCGCCTGCGGCCACAGCCATCTGCCGCGCTTCCTGCGCACCGCCAAGGGCCAGTGCCTTGTCAACCCCGGCAGCGTCGGTCTGCAGGCCTATGTGGAGGACGAGCCCGAGCGCTACGTCGTCGAACGCGGCACGCCGGATGCGACCTATGCCATCGTCGAGCAGGTCGCCGGCAGCTGGCATTGCAGCCAGCACGCCGTGCCTTACGACCACCGCTCGATGGCCGCGTTGGCACGGCAGAACCACCGGCCGGAGTGGGAGCGCGCCCTGCTGACCGGCTACGTGGGCTGAAGCCGCGCCCGCGCGTGAACAAGCACCGCAGCCTGCACCGCCGAAGGCAAGACCTGGCACCGGCATCGCGTTAGGCTTGCCGCCCATGGCGATGTCGCTTCTCCGTCGGCTTGGCGATCTCTGGTTGGGCAGCGAACCGGTCCAGCGGCTGCGCCTGCGCCAGACCTCGCTGGCCATGGTGCTGATGGCCATCAGCGTGGGCATGCTGCATTACGCGGTGCACATCAGTGGCGGCGAGCGCGGCCTGGCGCTGTGGGCCTGGACGGTCTACGCGTTGGGCGGCATGGCCGCCTTCTACACGGCCATCCGCAGCGCCTGGTCGCTGCGCCTGGCGGACCCGTCGCTGACGCGCGAGCAGATCGCCTTCGCCATCAGCGCCGCGGCCCTGGGCTACGCACAGGCCGGCCCGCTGCGGGGCGCCTGCTTCCCGGTGCTGACGCTGATCCTGATGTTCGGCATGTTCCAGCTGCGCGCGCGCAGCGCCTATGGGCTCAGCGTGTTCGCGCTGGTCCTGTTCGGCAGCGTCATGGCCGTCATGGCCTGGGTGCAGCCGGCCGCCTACCCGCCCGCCGTCGAGATCGGCCACTTCGTGATGCTGGCCTGCATGCTGCCCGCCGTGGCCATGCTGACGGCGCGGCTGAGCCGCATTCGACGGCGCCTGTCCGACCAGCGCGAGGAGCTGGCCCGCGCCCTGGCCCAGCTGCACGCCATCGCCACGCGCGACGAACTCACCGGCCTGCCCAACCGCCGCCAGATGCAGGCGCTGATGGACCAGGAGCTGCTGCGCTCCCTGCGCCACGGCTACGAGTTTTGCGTCGCCGTCGTCGACCTGGACCACTTCAAGCGCGTCAACGATGCCCACGGCCACGCGGCCGGTGACATCGTGCTGCGCGCCTTCGCCCAGGCCGGCCAGGGCGCCCTGCGCGCGACCGACGTGATCGCGCGCTGGGGCGGCGAGGAGTTCCTCGTGCTGCTCCCGGACACCGGCATGCCGCCGGCCCTGGCCGGCATGGAGAGGCTGCGCGAGCGGGTGCAGGCCTTGAGTGTCGACGTCGGTAACGGCGTGGCGGTCTCGGTCACCGTCTCCATCGGCCTGACCGGCCACCGTCTCGGCGACACACTGGCCCAGACGCTGGAGCGCGCCGACCAGTTGCTCTACCAGGCCAAGGCCCAGGGCCGCAACCGCACCTGTGCAGACTGACTGGCATAGTCGGCCGCCCCGCTGCCCACGCCTCTTTGCCCGCTCGCATGGCCACCCTGCCGCCACGGCACCTGCTGCTCGCCCTCGCCATCGTCGCCATCTGGGGCAGCAACTTCGTCGTCACCAAATACGCGCTGGACGTCATGCCCCCCATGACGCTGGCCGTGCTGCGCTTCGCCATCGCCTTCGTGCCGGCCTGCTTCTTCCTGCCGCGCCCGCAGATCGCGTGGCGGTATCTGGCGGGCTATGGCCTGTTCGTGCTGGTCGGCCAGTTCTCGCTGCTGTATCTCGCCATGCGCAGCGAGATCTCGCCGGGCCTGGCCTCGCTGGTCATCCAGACCCAGGTCTTCTTCACGCTGCTGCTGGCCGTGCGCCTGGCCGGCGAGCGCGTGCTGGCCGCGCAGTGGCTGGGCCTGGCGCTCGCAGCGGCCGGCATCATCGTCATCGTCGCCCACACCGACGGCACGACCACGCCGCTGGGCCTGGCAATGATGCTGGGCGCGGCCTTCTCCTGGGCCTGCGGCAACATCGTCGGCAAGCGCGCCGGCCGGGTGAACATGCTGGCCTTCATTGTCTGGAGCAGCGGGCTGGCGGTGCCGCCGCTGCTGGGGCTGGCCGTCGTGGTGGACGGGCCGGAGCGCATTGCCGCCGCCTTGACCATCACCGACATCGGCCCCTGGGCCGCCGTGCTGTGGCAGAGCTTTGCCAACACGCTGTTCGGCTATGGCTGCTGGGCCTGGCTGCTGGCCCGCCACCCGGCCGGGCGCATCGTGCCCATGGCCTTGCTGGTGCCCGTCTTCGGCATGGGTGCCAGCACGCTGCTGCTCGGCGAGCCGCTGCCGGGCTGGAAGCTCATCGCCGCCGCGCTGGTGCTGGCCGGTCTGGCGATCAACCTGTTCGGGCCGCAGCTTTTGAAGCTGAGGGCCAAGGTGGCACAGGGCTAAGCTGCGACAGATGAAGCGCCGCGACCTTTTTTGGTTGACCCTGCTGCCTGCGCTGGCCCAGGCTGCGCCGCCTGCGGTCCAGCTGGCCGTCGAGCTGCGCTGGGTGGACAGCCAGTTGCCGCCATCCGCCCAGGCCGGTGTGCGCGACGGCGCCGTCGTCGTTGGCACGGCGGGCACCGTGTCGCCGCGTGGGCCGGGTGTCGTCACCTCGACAGCCCCCGCAGCAACTCAGCCCGCCCAGCGCTTGCTGGTGCTCAACGGCCAGCGTGCCAGCCTGCGGCTGACGACGCGCGAAGCGCTGCAATGGGTGGATGCCGTCGTCGAGCTGGACCCCGCTGCCACGACGGCTGCCAGTGCCGCCCGCCGCCTCTATGCGCAGCCGCGCCAGGCCGAGCGGCGCGCCACGCAGAGCTTTGCCGTCACGCCGACCTGGCCCGGGGGCCGCGCACCGGTGCGCGTGGCCTTCGATGTGGAGGACGGTGACAGCGCCTTCCAGTCCACGCTGGACTTGCCGCTGGAGCGCTGGCAGACCGTGGCGCGCACGGGCGGCGCCACTGCACCGGCGCCGCGCGGTACGGTCAGCAGCCGTGACGCGGCCGGCCAGCCCGAGCGCGAGCTGCAGCTGCGTGTGTCGCTCAGTCCCGGGGAAACGAAGCGTTGATCTGCGGATAGGGCGCGGCACCCTCGAACAGCTGGGTACCGCCGCCTTCGGCAAGAAAACCCGCCGCCGCCCGCTGCGCCCGCCCCCACGCGGCCTCGGCGATGGCGCTGCCGGCCGAGATGCGCCGCACGCCCAGGCGCTTGAGTTCGCCCAGCCCCGGCAGCGCCGGCCGCGCCATCACGTTCAGCGGCAGCGGCTGGCCGGCTACCAGGGCCTCGATGTCGGCCACGGCTGTCACGCCGGCCGCGAACAGGCCGTCGGCACCGGCCGCCGCGTAGTCGCGGGCGCGCAGCAGCACCTCGTCCACCGCGCGGCCGGGCGCGAGGTTGCGCAGGTAGACGTCGCAGCGCGCGTTGATGAAGACGTCCACGCCGGCCCGCGCTGCCGCCGCCCTGATGGCCTCGATCTTGCGCGCCAGCAGGGCCGGCTCGCCCGCCCCGTCCTCCAGGTTGATGCCCATGGCGCCGGCCTCGACGAGCTGCATGACGTGGCCGGCCGCCGTGGCAGGGTCGTCGCTGTAGCCCGCCTCGCTGTCCACGCTGAGCGGCACTCGCGCCACGCGGGCAATGCGGCGGATGGCGGCGGCATGCTCGGCGATGGGCAGGTGGTTGCCGTCCGCGTAGCCGAGCGCCCAGGCCAGGCCGGCGCTGGTGGTGGCCAGTGCGGGCACGCCCAGGGCTTGCACGAGGACGGCGCTGCCGGCGTCCCAGACGTTGGCGATCTGCAGGAGTTCGGGGCCTTGGTGAAGCTGGCGGAAGGTCATGGCAGTGGGGTTGAACGTGAACAGGCCGCCATGCTGCCTGCACTTGCTGCCAGCGCATGGCAGCGGGATGGGCCAGCAAGCCGCATTCACGAGTGAAGTGAGCGTTACCAATCAAGCGAAGGAACTGTCAAGTTCTCCCCACAAACGCGCCTGGACTGCGTGTAACGTGCCTCCTTTTAACAGCCGGCCCGCCCGATGAGACTCGCCTTGATCGCCCATGACGGCAAGAAGGACGCCATGATCGCCCTCGCTGCCGAGTTCCTGCCGCTGCTGCGCCGCTGCGAACTGATGGCCACCGGCACCACTGGCGCTCGCCTCGCCGCGGCCCACGACCTGACGGTGGAGCGCGTGCTCAGCGGGCCGATGGGTGGCGACCTGCAGATTGGCGCCCGGCTGGCGGTGGGCGGGCTGGACGGCATCATCTTCCTGCGCGACCCGATGACGCCCCAGCCCCATGAACCCGACATCAACGCCCTGGTGCGCGCCTGCGACGTGCACGACGTGCCCTGCGCCACCAACGTCGCCACCGCGCGCCTGCTGCTGACGCGCTGGAGCGAACCATGATCGCAGCCTGAATCAGGCATGACCGAGCCTGACCTGGCCCCGCTGCCCGCGCCCAGCCTGTCAAGGCGGCTGCGCATCCGCACGCGGCTGGGCCTGGCCTTCGGGCTGCTGCTGCTGTTGCTGCTGGGCCTGGCGGCGCTGACGGTGGTGCGGCTGGCAGGCCTGTCTGACGCGCTGAACCAGATCGTCGACGAGCAGGCCGCCGTGCGCGATTCGGTCAACGAGATCAATCGCAACGCCGAGGCCGTCGCCCGCAAGCTGCTGGTGCTGATGAGCCCCGACGACGAGCTGCGCCTGGCCGCCTACCCCGAGATCACCTCGGCCAACGCCCGGCTGGACGACGCCATGCAGCGCCTGAGCCTGCTGTTGCCCCCGGGCCCGCGCAGCATGCGCCTGGACGATGTGCGCCAGAGCCTGGCCGATTACCGAGCCAGCTACATCGCCGCGCGCGACCTCATCGAGAACGACGACTTCCAGGCCGCCCGCGCGCTGCTGGGCAGCGAGACGGAATCGACGCTGTCGATGTTCGTCGGCGCCATCTACCAGCTCGCCTCCAGCGAGGAACGCGCCGGCACGGCCAAGGCGCGTGAGCTGCGCGAGCAGATCGACCGCGACCGCACCGGCGTGCTGGCCATCTGCATCGGCGCGCTGCTGGCCGCCGCGGGGCTGGCCGTGGGCGTCACGCGCTCCATCGTCAACCCGCTCAAGCGCGCCGAGGACGGCGCCGAGCTGATCGCCCAGGGTCAGTACGGCCACCGCATCGAGGTCGATTCCGCCGACGAACTGGGCCACATGGCCAGCGCCATGAACACCATGGCCATGGCCGTGGGCGAGCGCGAGGCCGAGCTGCGCCGCATGGCCGACATCGACCTGCTGACCGGCCTGCCGCAGCGCGCCCGCTTCGTCGCCGATGGCAACCGCCTGCTGGCCAACCTGCCCGAGCGCGAGCAGCTGGCGGTGCTGATCTGCATTGACGTGGACCGGCTCAAGGCCGTCAACGGCGTGCTGGGCTTCGATGCCGGCGACGCGCTGCTGCGGGGCGCCGCCACCAAGCTGGCCTCGCTGTTCGACGAGGGCTCGGCCGCCTACGGCCGCCTGGCGGGCGGCACCTTTGCGGCGCTGGCGCCGGTGTCCCGCCTGGAGCACGGCGCCGCGCTGGCGGCCCAGCTGCGCGAGGAGGTGGAGCACAAGCTGAGCTGGCAGGGCCAGTCGCTGGACCTGTCGGTGTCGCTCGGCGTGGCCCACTGGCCCGAGCATGCCGAGGATACCGAGACCCTGCTGCGCCGCGCCGAGCAGGCCATGTTCGAGGCCAAGCGGCTGCGCCAGCCGGTGTCCGTCTACAACCCCGGCGCGGAAGCCGCGCGCGCCCTGCACCTGAGCCTGCTGTCGGACCTGGCCGCCGCCATCCAGCAGGACCAGCTGCGCCAGTTCCTGCAACCCAAGCGCTGCCTGAAGACCGGCCGCATCCTCGGCGCCGAGGCGCTGGTGCGCTGGCAGCACCCGCAGCGCGGCTGGCTGCCGCCGGGCGACTTCATTCCCTTCGCCGAGCGCAGCGGCCGCATCCGCCAGATCACCGACTGGATGCTGGACCGCGCCGTGCACACGCTGGCCGACCGCGAGGCCGCCGGCCTGCCGCCCATCTACATCGCCGTCAACATCTCGACGCTGGACCTCCAAGACCAGACCCTGCCCGCGCGACTGGCGGCGATGCTGGCCGAGTACCGCGTCGACCCCGGCCAACTGCAGCTGGAGGTGACCGAGACGGGCCTGATGTCCAGCGGCACCGACCCCATCGCCGTGCTGCATGCGCTGAAGAGCTGGGGCGTGCGCCTGGCCATCGACGACTTCGGCACGGGACAGTCCTCGCTCGCCTACCTGCAGCACCTGCCGGTGGACGAGTTGAAGGTCGACCGCAGCTTCGTGCAGGACGTCAACACCGACCCGCGCCGCGAGGCGCTGCTGCGGTCCATCGTCGGCGTCGGCCAGGGCCTGGGCCTGACGGTGACGGCCGAGGGCGTCGAGAACGACGCCGAGCTGGGCGTCATCACGGCCTGCGGTTGCGACCTGCTGCAGGGCTATCTGCTGGCCAAGCCCATGGACCTGACGGCGTTCGAAAGCTGGCTCAAGGCGACGGGCTGACCGGCTGACGGCAGGGTCCGTCGGCGCTAGGGCGTCTGGCCGGCCATCAGCTGCTCCAGCTCCGCCCAGACGTCCGGCGCCAGCACGCGCCCGGCAATGTGCTGGCCCAGGCTGCGGTAGCTTTCCCACTGCGCCTCATCGAAGAACTGGTCGGCCGTGGGCTCCTGCGGGAATGCCGGGTGCGTCCTGGCGTACTGCAGCACGTCGGCGGCCGCGCCGGCCTGCTTGGCCGGCTTGAGCAGCACGATCCAGCAAGGTGGCGGCGACATGTTGTCGGGGCCCGGCAAGGCCTGGGCGCGCAGCAGCAACGCGGCCGGGTTCGGTGTGCTGCCATCGGCGCTGAACTGCGCCGTCGTGCCGAAGACCTTGGGCAGCTGTTTGGCGCTGCGGAAGTCGCTCACGACACTGACCTCGGTGCGCAGGTCGATGCGCGCCAGGCGGATCAGGTTGGCGAGGTCGTCGAAGCGGTAGTCCGGGTCAGCGCCGTTGTCGCTGGCCAGGATGAAGCCGACCTTGCGCTCGCGGCGCAGCAGCTCGTACAGGGCCGTGTTCTCGAAATGCCCGCCGTCCGACAGGTATTGCCAGCGCCGCCGCAGCCCGTAGAAGCGGGCCGTGAACTCATAGCCGAGATAGGTCTGCGTGCGGAACACGATGCCCAGACCGCGGCCCAGCCAGGCCGGCAGCTTCCACCAGGGCGGCGGCTCCTGCTCGTGGACGCCCGAGGCCCACCAGACGCCCAGCCGCACATTGGCCGCCCCCATCAGCAGCGACATGCCCAGCGTCGTCTCGCGGCCGATGCCGGTCGAGAAGGCGGCGCCCGAGGTGCCCACCCAATCGCCCAGGTGCATGGCGGGGTTCAGCGGCAGCTTGCCGCCCTGCGGCTTGAAGAGATGGGGCTTGCTGCCGTCGATGCCGAAGCCATAGGGCATGACGGCCATGGGCTGGCCCTTGCGGTCGCGCTGTACCAGCTGCTCGGCGGGGTCAATGGTCTTGTTGAGCGTCACGTTGACGAGGTGCAGCGGCGCCCAGGTCTTCAGCTGGCCACCGGCATAGAGCTTGTCGAACGGCAGGTTGTCGCCGGGCAGCGGCTCGGCGGCCGACAGATGCTTGGCCTCGCCGTTGAAGCGCTCGCCATTGCTGGCGCCGAGATAGGTGCGGATCAGCCGCGCGGCATAGAAGCTCTGCAGGCTGGACAGGTTGATGAACGCCGGGAACTGGCCCACGCCGCCCGCCAGCAGCAGCCAGGCCAGCGCATGCATCAGCAGCAGCTGCAGATGCGCGGCGCTGGCCATGGCGGCCATGGACGGCCTGGCGCCCTGCCAGGCCAGCCACTGCACGCCGCAGGCCCACACGGTGGCGATGAGCAGCAGCACAGCCAAGCCGGCAAGGCCGCCCAGCGTCGTCAACGGCACTGTCTTCATCCAGCCCGGGGCGCTGCCCTTGCCCGAGGCACCGATCTTCTTGGCCATCCAGGCCAGCGCCGCGCCCAGCGCCGCCGGCACGGCAGGCAACCAGGCACTTTGGGTGATCGTCAGCAGGTAGAGCGTGTGGCCGAGCGTCTCGATGACACCCAGCAGCAGCAGCGCACCGGTGGCAATCAGGCCCCTGCCCAGCCAGCGCGTCAGCAGCACGGCCTGCTTGCGCGCACTGGGCTCGAAGATGGCCATCGCCACATGCACGAGCACGCCGAGCAGCGTCAACGCCGCCAGGGCCCACCAGACCCACTGCAGGCCGCGCGACTCTCCGGGGCCGAACCCGGCCAGTGCGGCAAAGACGCCGGCCGCCAGCGTCATGCCGAGCACGCTGCGGTTGATCGGCAGGCTCACCCCATCGGGCCGGCGGCTGGTCGTCCAGAAGGCGATACCGGTCGGCACCACCCACAACAGCAGCGGCGCCAGGGCCAGCGCGAACAGCGAGCTCCACCAGATGAGGCCGGACAGCGGCGTGGCGGGGCTGGCGGGGCACTTGGCGGTGCATTCCGAGACCGCAGCGGTCAGTGCCTCGGCAGCCTGCAGCGCCTTGCCCAGCCACTCGGTCTCCAGGCCGGCAAGCGGCCCGCTCCACGGCTGCGCCAGCACCGCGCTGCGCAGCGCCGCCAGCAGGGTCAAGGCCAGCAGCAGCGCGACGCCGATGACGACGTGCAGCGAGACCCAGTTGCGCAGGCCCATGCCGGCGGCGTAGACCAGATCGCCAGAGCCCGTGGGCGTCAGATAGCGGCCGTTCTCGCGCAGCCAGGCCAGCGGCGCCTTCAGCAGCGATTTCTCGCCGCCCATGGTCGCCGCGCGGATGCGCTCGGGCGGCCCGCTGCCCAGCACCGCTCGTGCGTCATTGGCGGCAGCTTCGGCATCTGCTGGCGTCTGTGCGGCCTTGCGCAGGCGCCCGGGCACGAACAGCCCGACGAGAAAGGCGCCGATGAAGCCGCCGCCGCTGACGGTGGACAGGTAGTCGAAACGCGCCAGCATCGATGCCTTGAAGTCGTCAGGCGGCTGGTTCGGCCCCGACTCCGTGCGCTTGCGACTGGTTTCGGCCAGGGCCTGCAGCACACCCAGCGAGAACGTCGCGCTGCGGATGCCGCCACCCGACAAGGCCAGCGCGTCGAAGCGCTCGGTGGCCGGCAGGTCGATGGCAACACGACGGTCCCGCAACAGCACCGCCTCTTCGGGCGGCTTGCCCTCGGCGGCAGCGCCGCTTATCCAGGCTTCCAGACGGCGCACCATGTTGCGGGCATACGCAGCCCAGCGGGCGCCCCGCTTCGGCGGCTGCGTGTTTTGTGATTCCGCCACGGTCTTCTCCCTGAGCTCCGGCACCGCACTGTTTCCCAAGCGGGGCCGCCTGCACATCCGCAGTTTTGCTGAGCCAGAGGCGTTTGCTCGCCAAGAGGCTAAAATGCGCGCCTTTCGTCGTTTTGCCCCTGCTGTGGGCTAGTTTTACTGGAGCCATCATGGGCAACAAGATCGTTACCGAAGCGGACCGCCGCGCCTCCCCCCGTCCCGCCGCCCCCAAGGGCGTGACCTTCACCGCCGGCAAGGGCCAGCTGAGCAGCCTGGAGCGCGGTGCCCACACCCGCTCCAAGAAGAACCCGGGCAAGCGCCCGCACTCGGGTTGATTCTTCAGGCTCACGCCTGATGATCCCGATGAACAGGCCCTGATGGGCCTGTTTTGTTTTGTCGGCTAGAAACTGACCTGACTTCCATGATCCGCATCACCGAACTCCGCCTGCCGCTGGCCCACGCGTCAGAGGCCCTGCGCCCCGCCGTGCTGGCGCGCCTGAAACTCACCGACGCCGAACTGGCCGATGTGCAGGTCTTCCGCCGCGGCTACGACGCCCGCAAGCGCAGCGACATCCAGCTCGTCTACACGCTCGACTGCACGCTGGCTGACGGCGTTGACGAAGCCGCCGTGCTGGCGCGCTTCGCCGGCGACCACCAGGTCCGCCCCACGCCCGACACCGGCTATCACTTCCTCGCGCAGGTCGGCGAATTCACCGGCCCGCGCCCCGTCGTCGTCGGCTTCGGCCCCTGCGGCCTGTTCGCCGCGCTGATCCTGGCGCAGATGGGCTTGAAGCCCATCGTGCTGGAACGCGGCAAGGCCGTGCGCGAGCGCACGCAGGACACCTGGGGCCTGTGGCGCGAGCAAAAGCTCGACCCCGAGAGCAATGTGCAGTTTGGCGAGGGCGGTGCCGGCACGTTCTCGGACGGCAAGCTGTGGAGCCAGATCACCGACCCACGCCACCTGACGCGCAAGGTTCTCCAAGAGTTCGTCAAGGCCGGCGCGCCGGACGAGATCCTCTACGTCAGCAAGCCGCACATCGGCACCTTCCGCCTGGTCAGCATGATCATCAAGATGCGTGCCGACATCGAGGCGCTGGGCGGCGAGATCCGCTTCCAGCAGAAGATGACGGACCTGCTCATCGAGGACGGCGCGGTGCGTGGCGTGACGTTGGAATCCGGCGAGCAGATTGACACGACGCACGTCGTCATTGCGCTGGGCCACAGCGCGCGGGACACCTTTCAGATGCTGCATGCGCGCGGTGTGCACATGGAGGCCAAGCCCTTTTCCATCGGCTACCGCATCGAGCACCCCCAGAGCCTGATCGACGCAGCGCGCTTCGGCGCCCACGCCGGCAACGAGATCCTCGGCGCGGCCGACTACAAGCTCGTTCACCACGCCAAGAACGGCCGCGCGGTCTACAGCTTTTGCATGTGCCCGGGTGGCACCGTGGTGGCCGCCACCAGCGAAGAGAACCGCGTCGTCACCAACGGCATGAGCCAGTACTCGCGCAACGAGCGCAACGCGAATGCCGGCATCGTCGTCGGCCTGACGCCCGAGGACTACCGCCAGGATGGCAAGCGCG
The DNA here is from genome assembly GCF_979253795.1 of Roseateles sp. AC306. Classification (NCBI taxonomy): domain Bacteria; kingdom Pseudomonadati; phylum Pseudomonadota; class Betaproteobacteria; order Burkholderiales; family Sphaerotilaceae; genus Roseateles; species Roseateles sp. AC306. The sequence continues at coordinate 68,536 of NZ_CEEDEB010000014.1, read as the reverse complement.
ACGGCAGCCTCGTGAACCCGCTGGACGGCATGGCCTTCCAGCGCATCTGGGAAAGCCGCGCCTACGCGCTGGGCGGCGGCGGCTACCTGGCGCCGGGCTCGCTGGTGGGGGACTTCGTCAAGCGCCAGGTCAGCAAGGCCTTCGGCGACGTGGTGCCCAGCTACAAGCCCGGCGTGACGCTGACCGACCTGCAGCAAAAGGGCAATGGCTCGCTGCCGGCCTACTGCCTGGAGGCGATCCGCGAAGCGCTGCCCGCCTTCTCCCGCCAGATCCGCGGCTTCGACCGACCGGACGCGGTGCTGACCGGCGTGGAGACGCGCACCTCGTCACCGCTGCGCATCAACCGCGGGCGCGACTACCAGAGCGTCAACGTGCGCGGGCTGTTCCCTGCCGGCGAAGGCGCGGGGTATGCGGGCGGCATCATGAGCGCCGGTGTCGACGGCATCGAAGTGGCCGAGGCGCTGGCGGCCGATTTGTTGGGCATGCCGGATGCGCCGGTGCTGCAGGGCAAAGGAGCGAAGGCGGGCGGGCAGGTGTAGCGCGGGCCTCCGACCTTCAGGTTGGATTTCCCGATCCCTCGGCTAACCCAGGCGTATGCCGATCCCGCCCCGGTCGTCGTCATCGTCGCTGCGCAGCCAGCCGACGGCAAAGGCAATCAGCAGCGCGCCGAAGATGAGGCCGACGTACTTCCAGTAGCGGTCGTCCTCCAGGACGTCGTCGCCCTGCGAGATGCGGATGCAGTTCTTGAAGAGTCGCGTGGAGCGGACCTCGATGCGGTCCCCGTCGCTCAGCCGCCTGTACAGCGCGTAGCCGACAGAGCAGGTCGATACCGTGCCGCCGATCAGATGCAGCGTGTAGCTGGTGTCGCCGGTCTTGAAGCCGCGATCATCGGCCTCGCTATGGCTGGTGTGTCGGTCGATCCGCAACGGCTCGAAGCGCGTCGGCAGCACGGTGTCGGCGACCATTGCGAGGCCGACGACAAAGAGAACACACCGGAAGAGGAACCTGAACAAGGGCACTCCTTCTTGGGCCTGATGCCCGCCTGGGTAACGGGCGCGGCGACTATGCCAAGAAAGTGCGGCGTTCATGGGTCAAGGCGGAGGTGAAGATGCACGCCTGTCCGGGCACTCCCCGACCCAAGCCTCAAGGCTGTCGACTGCCGGGGGAAGTGGCAAAGGCGGGCGGGAAGGCTTGACCGCGCACGGTCATTCGCCTTCGGCGCCGGGCAGTCCTGCGAGGTTCTGCGTCCAGCGCAGCGCCGACTTGCACCACTTCTGCCTGCGCGGCACCAGCGCCTCGCGCTCGTCGATGCAGCCGACGCGCAAGCCCAGCCCCACGCCGGGAAGGTCGGCGTCCCAGGTGTAGAGCGGCGAGCCGCAGTTCGGGCAGAAGGCCTGCGCACGGCGCGTTCCCGCGTCGCCCCGCTTCACATAGACGCGTGGCTCGCCGGCCAGCAGCCGAAACGAGCCGTCCACGGCCGGCACCGACACACGGTAAGCGGACCCGGTCAGTTTCTGGCAGTCGATGCAATGGCACAGGCCTGTGCCCTCCGGATCGACCGTCGCTTCGTAACGGATGGCGCCGCAATGGCAGCTGCCGTGGATGTGCATGCCGCCTCCCTAGCGCTGCACGCGAGAAATCCCGCCCTTCTTGTAGGCAGCATGCTCATGGAACAGGTCGAACAGGAACTGCTCGAGTTCCTCGTCGGCGACGAACTCAGGGATGACGAAGTGGGCGGGCGAGCGCTTGCCGTCGTTGCCCACCGCCAGCACGGACCAGCCGCCGCCGGTGCGCTCGATGTCGAACAGTCCGCCGTAGATGTTGAAGCGTTCGGAAATCATTGCGTCGCTCCTCAATGCGTAGAGCGCGTCCGTCAGGCGCGCGCCAGTTCCAGCCGTATCCATGGCTGCCAGCCCACCCCGGGGCTCTTCAGCTCCCACAGCCCGCCGAGCCGGCTCTTGCGGGCGTTGAAGCTGCCTTCGAAACGCACCGTCTTGCCGTCGATGCGCCAGCGCCGGCCGTCGAGTTCGACGACAAAGACTTCGCTCTGGCCCTGGTCGTCAAAGGAGCGCGCGAAGTGCCGCTGCTTCGTGGCGTCATAACCCATGACCTCCATGGACCGCGTCGGCTGGCCGTCGAAGCGCGCGTCCACGTCATGCACGATGAAGTGCCGGCCCGGCAGCCAGCGGTAGGTGTCCGTCGCGACCAACTGGCCGGCCGGGTGGGTCGCCGTCTCCAGCACCTCGCCGATCGTGTTCCAGGTGCCGATGAAGACATCGAACGGGGCCATGGGCGGTTTTGGCAAGGCATTCTCCTCAACGGCGCGTCGCCAAGACCATACCGACGAACCACCGCCTGCGGCGCATCGTTACAAGCGCAAACGCGCGCAGCTCAGGGCGACCGGCCACGGCCCACCCAACGCAGGAACCCGCGCATCGCCTTCAATCCTCCGGAAAGCGCTCGCGCCACAGCGCCACCAGCCGCGGATCGGCGTCGACACGATGGACGGCCGGCACCATGCGCGGCGCCACCTCGCAGAAGCGCTCGCGCCACGGCCCGAAGCGCGACACGACGGCCACGTACAGGTCCAGCACGGTCAGCTCGTCGCCCAGCAGGTAGTCGCCGGGATTGAGCTGCTCATCCATGTTGGCCCAGCAGAAGGCGATGCGCTCGTGCACGGCCTCGATGACGGTGTCGCGGCAGGTCTCCGGTGCGCCAATGCGCTTCACGTCGGGCTTGATCCAGTGCAGCGAGTAGATGGCCGACGACACATAGACCATCCAGCGCAGGAACTGCCGCCGCAGCGGGTCGTTCGGCGCGGGCGCCAGGCCGGCGGCCGGGTCCAGATCGGCGAGGTAGATCAGGATGGCGGCACTCTCGGTCATGACCTCGCCGTCGGGCATGACCAGCGTCGGGATCTGGCGCATCGGGTTGCTGGTGGCGACCCGGTCTCGCGCCGCCTCTTCGGCCCAGGTGGCGCCTTCCACCACGGTGTAGTGCAGGCCGAGCAGCGTCAGCGCGGCTTCGACGGCGACGGCGCCGGAGGCTTGGGCGCCGTAGAGCGTGAGCGGGGGATGCGTGTGCATGCCCCGACGCTACTCCGCAGTCAGCATCCCGATCAACTCCTTGACGAAGGCCAGCGCCTCTTCGGGCGTTTCGAAATGCATCTCGTTGTTCAGGTCGACCACCTCGCCGCCCGGCCCCTTGTGCACGACGGACCACCCGCCCGCGCCGCCGTCGATGGCGAGCACGCCGAACTGGCCCGGGTCGAGGTCACGGGCGCTGCCGCCGGTGAGGACGATGTCGCGGCCGAGGTGGGAGTGGTAGCGTCGCATCCCTCGATTCTCCCGGAGCAAACGATGAAGGCAGTGTGGAACGGCGTGACCCTCGCCGAAAGCGACGACACGGTAGTGGTTGAGGGCAACCACTACTTCCCGCCCGAGTCGCTGAAGAAGGAGTACACGACTTTCTCCAACCACCGCACCGGCTGCCACTGGAAGGGCCAGGCGCAGTACCTCAGCCTGTTCGTCAACGGCGAGATGAATGCGGATGCGGTCTGGTACTACGCCGACCCGCTACCCGCTGCGGCCGAGATCAAGGGCCGTTACGCGTTCTGGAAAGGCGTGAAGGTCACGGAGTGACTCCGTGAGGCAGCAACGCCCACAGCCGCAGCGGCTGCTTGGTGCGGCCGGCCTGCAGCGCGGCTTCGTCACCCCAGCCCCAGAACAGGTCGGCGCGCACGGCGCCGGTGATGGCGCCGCCGGTGTCCTGCGCCAGCACCAGGCGACGCAGCGGCGTGGTGGACAGCGGCTCGGTGCTGTCCAGCCACAGCGGCGTGCCTAACGTGATGAACGAGCGGTCGATGGCGACGGAGCGGCCCGGCCTGAGTGCCACGCCCTGGGCGCCGCGCGGGCCTTGGCCGGCGTCCGTCAGCGCCTCCTCGCGGAAGTAGACGACGCGCGGGTTGACGGCCAGCGCGTCGCGCACCTTGGCCGGGTTGCTGCGCGCCCAGTCGCTCAAGCCTTTCCAGCTTGCATCACGCAGCTCGCCACGCGCCAGCAGCGACTTGGCGACGGATTCAAAGGGCTGGTCGTTGTGGCCGGCAAAGGCGACGCGGCTGATGCGCTCTGTGCCACCGGCGTCGCGCATGACGAGGCGGCCCGAGCCCTGGATCTGCAGTTGCAGCAGCGCTATGGGATCGTCGACGAAAGCCAGCTCCAGCGCTGTGAAGCGAGGGTGGGCGTCGATGTCGCGGCGCGGCAGGCGGCGCAAGGCGGGATCGGCCGGCAGCGTGTGCAGCGGCCATTGGAAGGTGCCCTGGCGCGTGCGGCTGGCGGCGAGCTGGGGCTCGAAATAGCCGGTCAGCAAGCCGGTGGTCTCGCCGCCGTCGGTGACGATGCGCCAGGGCCGCAGGTGCTTCATCAGCAGCAGCGCGGCCTCCATGTTGTCGGCCGGTGTCTGCAGCGCGGCGCGGGCGCAGAACTCCGCCCATCCGGCAGCGGGGCGCTGGCAGTTGCCGAGCAGCGCCGGCCAGGCGGCGAGCAGGTCGTCGCTGCCCCAGCCGGGCAGGTCCTTCCAGTCGGCCGCAACCCAGCGCTGGGTCGCGCCCGGTGTCTGTGCCTGCGGCACCGGCCGCGTCACGGGCGGCGGTGGCAGCAGCGGCGGCGAGGAGCAGGCGGCGAGCATTCCTAGAATCGCGGCCAGCCCTCCACGCGCCCACCACCCCATGCTGCTCCTCGCTCTCGAAGCCCTCGGCGCGTTGCTGATCTTCGTCTTCATCATCTGGTGGACCATGTTCTCGGGCCGCAAGAAGGGCGAACGCAAGGAGGATTAGCGCGGGGGGATCAGGAAACTGAGCGGCTCGCGCCGCAGCCGCGTGCGGATGGCCGCGTAGACGCGCTTGCGGTCCGCCAGCCGCACGCCCCGCGAGCGCATGGCCACCTTGAAGGCGCAGAAGAAGCTGACGCCGACATTGAGCACGCCGATGCCGGCGATGCAGATGACACAGGACCAGAACGCCCAACTGCCCGTGACGCCCAGGCCCAGATCGCCGACCGCTGCGGCGAGCTGACCGGTGGCCAGCGTCACATGGCGCACCTCGATGGGCAGGCCGACGAAGGCCAGCAGCGCAGGCGCCAGGCCCAGCATCAGACCCAGGCTGATGTTGGCCGCCAGGCCGGTGATGTTGGCCCGCCACCAGTGCGACCAGCGCTGCGCGCGCGCCTGGCCCAGGGTCGCGACGATGCCGGGGTTCCAGGCAATGGCACTGTCCAGGCGGTAGAAGACGAACCAGTTCTCCACCCAGCCGGCAATCAGGCTGGAGGCGAACAGCAACGTGCCGGTGAATGCGGCGAACAGCAGCGACGGCCCGAACAGGCTCAGCGAATGCAGCACGTAGTGGGCGTCCTTGTCACCCACCAGCGGCGCCCCAAAGGCCAGCCAGCACAGGCCCTGCACGGCCAGCACCAGGGGGGCGGCCAGCGCGAGGTTGCCGATGATGCCCGCCACCTGCGAGCGCACGAGGTGGGCGACCTCGTCGACGAAGCCCTGGAGGCCGTCGTCGCGGTCGATGTGGAGCAGCTTGTCGGCCATGAGGGGCGCGGTCATGGCAGGCTGCTTGGTCGCCACGGTCCAGTGCAACAGGTGGATGACGACGAAGCTCAGCGCGTAGTTCACGCCGGCCCAGAAGCCGCCCCAGAAAGCCGTGAAGCCGAGCAGGGCGATGCCGAACTTGAGGAAGGTGGTGCCGGCGATGACGGCACCACCGCCGGCCGCGCGCTTGAGCATGTCGCGGTATTCGGCGCGCGTGCGGGTGATGTAGTGCTCGCCGGTCTCGGCGCTGCGCTCGGCCACCTTGCGCGCCAGCAGCGAGTAGTGGCGCGCGAACAGCGTGCGCAGGCTGCGCCGTTCGTGCACGACGCGCACAAGGCCGGCCACCAGGCGCAGCAGCTCACGCCGGGGTTCCTGCGACAGCAGGCAGGCCAGCAGCGCCTCGATGCGGTCGAGCCGCGCAGTGAGCTGCTCGACCGCGAACATCAGGTCCACCGACACGCCATGAACTTCGAGGTGCTCGGGCACGGTCAGCGCCGCGGCGCGGCAGCCATCGAGCAGCGCATGCAGGTACTGCATCGCCGACGCCAGAGCGGCCCTGTCGCCCTCGGCGCCGGCTTGCGCGTGCTCCACGGCCGCCCAGGCGGCGGGCAGCTGATGGAAGGGCTTGTCGTGCAGCAGCAGCGCGTCCATGCGCACACGGAGCAGCCCGGCCAGGCCGGCGGCGTGCACATGGCTGATGAGCACGGTGATGGCCGCACGCGCCTCGACACGCCAGCCGTCGTCGGGCGCGGCGGCAAACAGCAGGCTCAGCCGGCCCAGCAGCTCGTCGTCGATGGCGGCGATCCAGTCCTCATCGGCCTCGTCGCCGAACAGCAGCTCGAACAGCGCCGCCAGATCGCGTGTGTCCGTCGTGGCGGGCAGCAGGCGGCGGCGCAGGCGGCCGAGGAACTCGCCCCACAGCGCCATGCGCGGCGCAAAGCCCACCTCGGCGAAGAGGCTGACCGCGTCGACATCGCTCCAGACGCCGGCAATGACGCCGGCGAAGGCGCGCGCATGTTCGGGGTGGCGCTCCAGCACATTGAGCAGGTGCTTCAGGCGCACGAGCGGCAGCGGCGTACCGAGCCCTCCCGAGGTCGCCACGGCCTCCTCGCGCGCGCGGCGCAGCCATTCGAGCAGGCGAACCAGCCACAGGTTGCGCTCGGCCAGCGATGCCTGCGGGTCGGCTGCGTTCAGCAGCGCGGTGAGGTCCCAGGTCAATGCAGAGAAGCGCTGTCCGCCAGCAGGAACTCCGCGACGTCCGCGTGGAAGATCTCGCAGCCCTCGGTCACGCACAGGAAGCGACCGCGCATCGTGCCCTGTGGGGTGCCGATCTGGGCCCAGGAGCTGTACTGAAAGCTCTGGCCCGGCGCCAGCACCGGCTGGTGGCCGACGACGGCCAGGCCGTCGACGATCTGCACCTGGCCGCGCGCGTCGGTGATCTCCCAGTGCCGCCCGATCAGCTGGGCCAGCACGTCGCCGGTGTTCTCGATGGTGAGGGTGTAGCTGAAGGCGTAGAGGCCTTGCTCGAGGTGGGTCTGCTCGGGCAGGGTCTGCACGGCGACGCTGCAGCTGAAACTGGGGTTGGGCATGGTGTGATTGTCGCTATGCTGATTGGATGTTGGTGAGAGGACCCCAAATGCTGCGTTGGCTCGGGCTGTTGGCTGCCCTCCTGAGCGTGGCCGCGCCGGCACAGGAGGCCAGCCTTCGCACCGTTCAGCAGGCCGGCTCGACCGTCAAGTACGACCCCGATGGGCCCGCGCAGAAGCCGGGGCTGTGCGTGGAGATCCTGCGCGCCGTCGAGAAGGCCGAGCCGACGCTGCGCTTCACGGGCCTTGAGCGGCGTGTGCCGCTCAAGCGCGTCGAGCGCCTGCTGGCCGAGGGCCAGGTGGATGCCTTCTTCTGCCTGCTGAAGTCGCCCGAACGCGAGAAGCAGTGGCGCTACTCGCCGGTGCCGCTGTATGTCATCCGCCATGTCATCGTGCAGCGCGCCGACGATGACCGGCAATTCGACACGCTGGCGGATCTGGCCGCCGCCAGTCGCACCAAGCGCGTGCTGGTCATGCGCGGCACGGCCATCGCGCGCCACCTGCTGCTGGCTGACGTGACCATCGCCGAGGTGAGCTCCGAACGCGAGGCCCTGCAGATGCTGACGATGGGCCGGGCCGACATCATCTACGGCCAGGACATCAACCTGCGCCACCACATTGCCGACAGCCGGGTGGGCGCCCGGATGAAGCTCGGTCGCACCGTCTTCCAGGAAGAACCGCAATACCTGGCCCTGCGCGCCGACCTGCCCGCCGCCGTCGAGGAGAAGTTGACGCAGGCACTGCGCAAGCTGGAGCGCGACGGCGTGCTGCGGCACTTGGCCGACAAGTACAAATGAAACCCCTCTACCTGCCCCCAGACGGCCGGCCGCGTTGCGCCTGGTGCGCCGCTGCACCGGGCGATGCGACTTATCTGCACTATCACGACGAGGAATGGGGCCGGCCGGTGGCCGACGACTTCCGCCTGTTCGAGAAGTTATGCCTCGAGGGCTTCCAGAGCGGCCTGTCGTGGCGGACCATCCTGAACAAGCGCGAGGCCTTCCGCGCGGCCTTCGCCGGGTTCGACTACAACCAGGTCGCCCGCTTCGGCGAGGCGGACGTCAACCGCCTGCTGCTCGACGCCGACATCGTGCGTCACCGCGGCAAGATCGAGGCGGCCATCCACAACGCCGGGCGCTGCGTGGAGCTGGTGGCCGAGACCGGCTCGCTCGCCGCCTACCTGTGGCGCTTCGAGCCACCGAAGAATTCCATCGCGCACAACCAGGCGACGTCGGCTCCGTCCGAAGCGCTGTCCAAGGACCTGAAGAAGCGCGGCTGGAAGTTCGTCGGCCCCACCACCATGCACGCGCTGATCCAGGCCATGGGCCTGATCAACGACCACCAGCCCGGCTGCCACCACTGGGCCGAAGCGCAGAAGGCGCGAGACGCGTTCACGCGCCCGCGCTGAGGGTCTGCTTTGAGAGGCTGACGCGTCCGCCTTCGGGCCGAGCACCGGGCCGCGCCCAAGCCGGCCCGTCAGGCGATGTGCCTGCGGCTCAATGCCGCAAGCATCGCCATCCCCTCGGGGGCTGAGGGCGGACACATGGCGCCCAGTGGGCGACATGTGCCTGCCGAAGGGCTGCGGCACTGCCGCAGCGCGGTCTGCAAGACCGGTCAGCCGCGCCCACGTTCGGCGCGGCGCGACTGGGCGAGGGGCTTCATTTCGGCATCACAACGGTATCGATGACATGGATGACGCCGTTGTCCGCCGCGATGTCGGTCGCGGTGACCTTGGCGTTGTCCACCATCACGCCGCCCATCGTGGTGATGGTGAGCTCGCTGCCCTGGACGGTCTTGACCTTGCCGGCCTTGACGTCCTTGGCCATGACCTTGCCGGGCACGACGTGGTAGGTGAGCACGGCGGTCAGCTTGGCCTTGTCCTTCAGCAGCGCATCCAGGTCGGCCTTGGGCACCTTGGCGAAGGCGGCGTCGGTCGGCGCGAACACCGTGAAGGGGCCGGGGCCCTTGAGCGTGTCGACCAGGCCGGCGGCCTGCAGCGCGGTGGCCAGGGTCTTGAAGTTGCCGGCGGCCACGGCCGTGTCGACGATGTCCTTGGCCTGGGCGCCAAGGGCGGCAAGGGAGAGTGCGGTCAGTGCGAAAAGCTTCTTCATAGTGGTTCGACTTTCAGTGGGAAGGGGAAGGGAAACGCAAGCCAGGCTTGCGGAGGGAGGAACTCAGGGGGCGGGCAGGATGACGGTGTCGATCACATGGATGACGCCGTTGCGGGCCAGCACATCGGTGGCGGTGATGGCGGCCTTTCGACCTCTGCCGTCGGTGATGGCCAGCGTGGCGTCGACCGTGAAGGTGCCGCCCTGCACGGTGGTGATGGGCGTGCCCAACGGCACGTCGGCCTTGAGGACGCGGCCGGCCACGACGTGGTAGGTCAGCACCTTGGTCAGTAGCGCCTTGTCGGCCAGCAGTTGCGCCTTGGTCACGCCGAGTTCGGTGAGCAGCTTCGCGAAGGCGGCGTTGGTCGGCGCGAACACGGTCAACGGGCCGGTGCCGTTGAGCGTCGCCGTCAGGTCGGCGGCGACGACGGCTTCGACGAGGATGCTGAAGTCCGGCAGGGCCTGGGCGGTCTCGACGATGGTCTTGTTGGCAGGCAACAGCACCTTGTCGACGACATGCACGAGGCCGTTCGTGGCCATCACATCGGTCGCCGTGATCTTGCTCGTGCGGTTGCGGCCGTCGGTGATGACGAGGTTGCCGCCGACCGAGTCGATCTTGAAGATGCCACCGTCCAGCGGCGAGATCGCCTTGCCCAGCGGAACGGCCGCCTTGTCGACCTTGGCGCCGAGCACGTGGTACTGCAGCACGCTGCGCAACAGCGCCTTGTCGGCCAGCAACTGGGCCTTGGTGACGCCGAGTTCGGTCAGCAGCGAAGAGAACGCGGCGTCGGTCGGCGCGAACACGGTGAACGGCCCGGGGCCCGACAGGGTGCCCGCGAGATCGGCGGCGACAACGGCCTCAGCCAGGACGCTGAAGCCGGGGTCGCGCTGAGCGACCTCGACGACGTTGGGATCGTGGTCATCACCGCCGCCGCCGCAGGCGGTCAGCAGGCCGAAGCCGAGGGTGATACCGAGACGTTTGAGCCAGGTGGTTCTCATGAGCAATCTCCTTGAACGAACGAACGGAAGCTTCGGAGCTGCCTTTGGGGCGGCTCCGGGGGAGGGAATCGGAGTTGGCCGTCAGTCGGCCGGCAGCAGCGCGTGATGCAGGCGGTGCAGCACGCCATTGCGGCAGGGCTGGTCGCTGCCCGGAGCCAGCGTCTGCAACAGGCAGCCGCCCGCGCGCAGCTTGCCGAGCGGCGTGAAGTGCAGCGGCGCGTCGGCCCAGGTGTTCAGGCCGCTGCCCCAGGGCAGGTCGCGGCTGGTCCAGCGGCCCGGCACGATGTGCTGGCGCAGCAACCGGCCCAGCCGGGCGACGTCGGCCTCCAGCGCCCGCCGGCCCAGCCCCAGCCGGGCAGCGGCGCGCTCCAGGCCCACGTCGGACGGCGCGAACACGGTGAACGGGCCGGTGCAGTTCAGCAGGGGTGCCAGGCCGGTGCGCTCCAGGGCATCGGCAAAGCGGGCGAGCCCGGGTTCCGCAGCGATCTGTTCCCACAGGCTGCCGCAGGCCGGCGCCAGCGGGCGGTCGAGCAACCGCACGCGCAGGTTGCCCACGCCCAGGCCGGGCCCCAGGTCGCGCACGCGCACGCCGCTGGCATCGAGCCAGTGACAGGAGCCGTCGCGCCGCAGCAGGCTGCCGTCCAGCATGCGCACCAGGCAGTCGGCCGGACTGTCGAGCAGAGTGAGGTGGCGCATCAGCCACGCCTGCTGAAGCGCTGCACCGAAGGTCTGCGGCGACACGCCAGCCTGGTGCAGCGCAGCGTCCGTCGGGGCGAACAGCGTCACCGGCACGCGGCTGGCGGCCAGGGACCGCAGGGGCTCACAACCCAGCAGCGGCGCCAGCCATCCCGCCTTCACGGTGGCCTGTGGTGGCACCGAAGGCGAGGCCTCTCCGCCGAGACCCTGCGGCAGGAGGTGCGACATCGGCGGACGCGTCAGCTTTCCAATCCAGTTCAGCATCGCAACCTCACAAAATACTGGCGAGGCCGCAATGTGAACTGATCAGTTCACGTTGTCAACTATGTGGTCTATTTTATAACTTCCTGATTCAAAGTTGACCCCCGTGGTCTTGCTTGTAACCAGGCAGCCTAGAATTCGAGTCATGACGCCCCGCCCCCGATTCAGAGAGCAAGTGCTGCAGGCCCGTGAGGACGCCATCGTGGCGTCGGTGAGCCGGCTGCTGGCAGAGAAGGGTTTCGACCTGATGACGGTGGACGAAGTCGTTGCCGACGTGGGCATCGCCAAGGCCAGCCTGTACAAGCACTTCACGTCCAAGGAAGAGCTGGCCGCCGCCGCGATGGTGCAGGTGCTGGCGCGCACGCAGGACGAACTGGCCCGCCTGCGCGCGCTGGAGCTGGACGCGCTGGGCCGGCTCAAGGGCGTGGCGCGCTGGGCCTACCAGCAGCAGCTGGCCGGCCTGATGCCGCTGCTGCCCTCGCAGGACTCCACGCTGCGCGCCACGCTGATGGGCAACAAGGCCTACATGGAGCGGTTGATGCAGGTGTCCGACGAGCTCGGCAGCTGGATCACCGAAGCCCAAGCCCAGCGCCAGCTTGACCCGGCGTTGCCGCCCGAGCTGGTGCTCTACACGCTGTTCGCGCGCGCCTGCGACCCGGTCCTGGGTGTCATGCGGGCCGGTGGCAACTACAGCGACGCGCAGATCGTCGACTGGCTGGTGTCGACCTGCTTCAAGGGCCTGGCCGCCTAAACTCTGCGGCTATGCCTGCCGCTTCGCAATACCGCATCGCTCCCAGCATCCTGTCCGCCGACTTCGCCCGCCTGGGCGAGGAAGTGAAGAACGTGCTGGCCGCCGGCGCCGACTGGATCCATTTCGACGTGATGGACAACCATTACGTGCCCAACCTGACCTTCGGGCCCATGATCTGCGAGGCATTGCGCAAGCACGCGGTGAAGCCCGATGGCACGCCGGCCCTGTTGGACGTGCACTTGATGGTGCAGCCGGTCGACAGCCTGGCACAGGCCTTCTGCCGCGCCGGTGCCGACCTGGTGACCTTCCACCCCGAGGCCAGCGCCCACGTGGACCGCACGCTGCAGCTCATCAAGGGCGAGGGCAAGCAGGCCGGCCTGGTCTTCAACCCCGCCACGCCACTGGACGTGCTGGAGTGGGTCATCGACAAGGTGGACCTCGTCATGCTGATGAGCGTGAATCCGGGCTTTGGCGGGCAGAGCTTCATCCCCAGCGCACTGGCCAAGCTGAAGAAGGCGCGCGAAATCATCGACAAGAGCGGTCGCGACATCCGCCTGGAGATCGATGGCGGCGTCAAGGTCGACAACATCCGCGAGATCGCCGCAGCGGGCGCGGACACCTTCGTCGCCGGCTCGGCCATCTTCGGCAAGCCCGACTACAAGGCCGTCATCGACGCCATGCGCACGGAACTTGCGAAGCCATGAGCCCCTCGTCCAAGGATTACCTTGGCCGGTCCCCCGTGGGGACGGCGATGCTTGCCGGATCGACCGGCAAGCACTTCGCCACACGGGCCGGCTTGGGAGCGGCCCGGCGCTCGTCCCGAGAAACTGAGTAACTGACATGGCCGCCGTTCTCCTCGTCTGCACTGCCAACATCTGCCGCTCGCCGATGGCCGAAGCCATCTTCAAGGCGAAGCTGGGCGACGTGTTCAAGACCATCACCTCGGCCGGCGTGCATGCCGACCCGCGCGGCGGCCCGGTGGATGCGCGCGCAGCCGCTGCGCTGACGCGCCACAAGTACAGCCTGGACCGCAAATGGCGCTCACGCCGCGTGCAGCCCGAGAGCCTGGGTGACTACGACCTGGTGCTGGTCATGGAGGCCGAGCACGCCGACGCCCTGCGCGCCAAGGCAGCGCCGGAGCACCACGCGCGCATCGTGCTGATGACCGACTTCGTGCCCGAGCTGGCCGGCCAGGACGTGCCTGACCCCTACTTCGGCCCAGTCGCCGGCTTCGATGCCGTCATCGGCATGATCGAGCGCGCGGCCCAGCGCCTGCTGTCCGAGAGCCGCGAGGGGCGGCTCAGGCTCGGCTGATCAGACCTTGCTGGTGGCCTCCGCCACCTCGCGCACATCCGGCCCGGTGCCGCTGAAGCGGTCCAGCGCCAGGTAGATGACCGGCGTGATGTAGAGCGTCACGGCCTGCGACAGGATCAGCCCGCCCACCACGGCCAGGCCCAGGGGCTGGCGCAGCTCGGCACCGGCACCCAGACCCAGCGCGATGGGCAGCGCGCCCATCAGCGCGGCCAGCGTCGTCATCATGATGGGCCGAAAACGCAGGATGGCCGCCTGGCGGATGGCGTCGGCGGGCGCAAGCCCCTGGCTGCGCTGCACGTCCAGCGCGAAGTCGATCATCATGATCGCGTTCTTCTTGACGATGCCGATCAGCATGACGATGCCGATGGTGGCGATGATGGTCAGCTCCATGCCGAAGAGCTGCAGCGTGATCAGCGCCCCCACCGCCGCCGAGGGCAGGCCGGCCAGGATGGTCAGCGGGTGGATGTAGCTCTCATAGAGCACGCCCAGCAGCACGTAGATGACGGCCACGGCCAGGCCGATCAGCAGCAGCTGGCCGCTTTGCGAGTCCTGGAACACGGCCGCGTCGCCGCCGTAGCTGGTGATGATGCTGGGCGGCAGCTTGATCTCCTGCGTGAAGGCAGCGATCTGCTTGGTCGCATCACCCAGCGGCACGCCCGGAGCCAAGTTGAAGCTGATCGTGATGGCCTGCAGCTGGCCCTGGTGGTTCACCGCCGTGGGGCCGAGCGTGCGCTGCACGGAGGCGAAGGCCGTCAATGGCACCTGGCTGCCGTTCCTGCCGCGCAGGTAGATCTTGTCGAAGGCGGCCTCGCTGCTGCGGTCGTCCTCGCCCGCCTCCATGATGACCTGGTAGGTGTTGCTCTCGGCATAGATGCTCGACACCTGGCGCTCGCCGAAGGCGCCGTAGAGCGCGTTGCGCAGGTCCTGCATCTGCACGCCGAGGATGGCGGCGCGCTCGCGGTCGATGATGAGGCTGGCCTGCAGGCCGCGCATCTGCGAATCGCTGGTGATGTCGCGGAAGCGCTCGTCGGTGCGCAGCTTCTCCTGCATCTTGGTGGCCCAGCTGCCCAGCTCGCCGGCCGAGATGGACTGCAGCGTGTACTGGTAGCGGCTCTTGCTCTGCCGCCCGCCGAGCTGAAGGTTCTGCACCGGGCGCAGATAGACCTGGATGCCGGCCACGGCGCGCAGCTTCTTGCGCAGGCCCTCGAGCACCTGCGGCATCGCTGCGCGGTCGCTGCGGGCTTTCAGGTTGATGAACATGCGGCCGTTGTTGACCGGCTGGTTCTGGCCACCGCCGCCGACGGACGAGCTGACCGCCGCCACATTGGGATCGTCACGGACGATGGCCGCCACGCGGTCCTGCAACACCGTCATCGCGGCAAAGGACGTGTCCTCGGCCGCCTCGGTGCTGGCGGAGATCTGGCCGATGTCCTCCTCGGGGAAGAAGCCCTTGGGGATGGTCGCGTAGAACCAGATGGTGGCGACGAAGCTCAGCGCCGCCACGCCCAGCACCCAGTTGCGGTGGCGCAGCGCCAGGTCCAGCGTGCGTGTGTAGGTGTCCAGCGTCCATGTGAAGCCGCGCTCGAAAAGGCGGCCCATCGGCCCATCCTCGTGGTGCTCGTCGGCCTTCAGCAGGCGGCTGCACAGCATGGGCACCAGCGTCAGCGACACGACGGCCGACACGAGGATGGCCAGGCCGACGACGACGGCGAACTCGTGGAACAGCAGGCCGATGACGCCGGGCATGAAGAAGATGGGGATGAGCACTGCCACCAGCGACACCGAGATCGACAGGATGGTGAACGCCATCTCGCGGGCGCCGCGCACGGCCGCGTCGAAGGGCTTCATGCCGTCCTCGACGTGGCGGACGATGTTCTCCAGCATGACGATGGCGTCGTCCACCACCAGGCCCACGGCCAGCGTGATGCCCAGCAGCGAGATGTTGTCGAGCGAGTAGCCCAGCGCGAACAGCAGCGTGAGGGCGCCGATCAGCGAGATCGGCAGCGAGGCGGTCGGGATGAGCGTCGCCACCGCGCGGCGCAGGAAGATGAAGATGACCAGCACGACCAGGCAGACCGTCAGCGCCAGCGTCAGGTAGACGTCGTGCAGCGACTCGCGGATGGACACCGAGCGGTCGTTCAGCGTGCGCATCTGCACCGACGCCGGCATCTGCGCCGCATAGCGGGGCAGCAGGTCCTTGACCTTGTCCACCACCTGCACGGTGTTGGCGTCCGGCTGGCGCTGGATGGCCAGCACGATGGAGCGTTCGCCCTGGAAGGTGGAGTAGGTCTTGCTCGTCTCGACGCTGTCCTGCACGTCTGCCACGTCGCGCAGGAAGACCGGCGCGCCGTCGCGCGACGAAACGACGATGCGGCCGAATTCGGCGGCGTTCCTGAGCTGACGGTTGGCCTGGATGGTGAGCGTCTGGCGCGAGCCGTCCAGCGTGCCGACCGGCGTGTTGGCGTTGGCCGTGCGCACCGCTGTCTGCAGTTCGTCCAGCGTGATGTTGCGCTGGTTCAGCAGGTCGGTGCGCACCTTGATGCGCACGGCGTAACGCTTCTGGCCGTAGATGGAGACCTGGGCCACGCCGTCGATGGTGGACAGGCCCGGTGACAGCAGGTTCTCGGCGTAGTCGTTGAGCTCCGTCAGGTCCATGGACGGCGACGTGAGCGCCACCAGCAGCACCGGCGCGTCGGCCGGGTTGACCTTGCGGTAGTTCGGCGGCGAGGTCATCTCCGTCGGCAGCGCCCGCAAGCTGCGGAACAGCGCCGCCTGCACGTCAACGGCGGCCGAGTCGATGTTGCGCGACGGGTCGAACTCCAGCGTCAGCGAGGTGTTGCCCAGCGTGTTCGTCGACGAGATCGTCAGCAGGCCCGGGATGGTGGAGAACTGCTTTTCCAGCGGCAGCGCGACGGACGAGGCCATCGTCTCCGGCGCCGCGCCGGGCAGCGAAGCGCCGACGTTGATGATGGGCGTGTTGTACGACGGCAGCGCCGCGACCGGAATCTTGCCCCAGGCCGCCAGGCCGGCGATGACGAGGGACAGGTTCAGCAGCACGGTCATGACCGGCCGCCGGATGAAGGCCTCTGTGATGCTCATTTGCTGGCGCCCGAAGCCGGCCTGGACGCAGCGCCAGCCGCGCCAGCAGCCGCCTGGATGCGCAGCGGCGTGCCCGGCCGCAGGTTCTGCTTGCCGTCCATGACCACCTGGGCCGTCGCGTCCAGGCCCTCGACGACGGCCTGCTCGCCCACCGCCTGGCGCAGCTGCACCGGCACGAGTCTGGCGGTGTTGTCCGGCGCGACGACGTAGACCGAACGCTCGTTGCCGCGCAGGATGATGGCGGCCTGGGGCACGACCGTGACGCCCTTGAGCGTGCGCAGCGTGACGCGCACACGCAGGTACTGGCCCGGCCACAGCGCCTGGGTCTTGTTGTCGAACTCGGCCTTGACCTTGATGGTGCCGGTGCTCGCGTCGACGAGGTTGTCAACGGCCGTGACACGGCCCTTCACCGCGGCCGCGCCCTTGGCCGACCCTGGGGGTGGCAGGGCCTCGACATCCAGCTCGCCGGCGCGCGTGGCCGCCATCAGCGACGCCAGCTGCGTCTCGGGCAGGGTGAAGGTGATGCCGATGGGGTCGAGCTGCGCGATGTTGACCAGGGGCGCTGCGCTCGAGTTGGCCTGCACCAGGCTGCCGGGGTAGACGCTGACGATGCCGACGCGGCCGCTGATCGGCGCACGCAGCTCGTTGTAGCCAGCGGTGACCTGCGCGGCCTGGATGGCGGCCTCGTCACTGCGCACCAGCGCCTGGCCAGCCTCGAAGTTGGACTGGGCGGTGTCGAGCGCGCTCGGGGCGATGAAGTTCTGCGCCCGCAATTCCTTGGCGCGGTTGAACTGACGCTCCAGGTCGTTCAACGAGGCGCGGTCCCGCGCGAGCTGGGCACGGGCCCTTTCCACCGCGGCGCGGTCGCCGCGGTCGTCGAAGCGGAACAGCAGCTCGCCCTTCCTGACGTTCTGGCCGTCCTTCACGAGCACCTGGCTGACGATGCTGTTCGTCTGCGCGCGCAGGTCCACGCTCTGCAGCGCGGTGACGGTGCCGCTGGCTTCGACGCTGATGGGCACATCGGCCTGCTTGACCTGCATGACGCTGACGTTCTGCGCCTGCGGGCCGCTCGCGGCGCCCGCCGGTGACGCTGCACCGGCATCTTTTTTCCCACAGCCAGTCAGGCCGGCAACCAGCAGGGCGCAGAGGATCAAGGGAGGGGTCGCGCGCATGCAAGCCTGCCGAAAGGTAAAGGGGATTGACTGTAATGACGCGCCAGCTTACCGGCCGCGTTTTGCTCGCACGTTGCTGGAGCAGGCGTTTTTCGCCTAGTTCTGCAGCGCGCGCGCCAGCCGCGCACCCGCGACGGCGTTGTTCTTCACCAGGGCGATGTTGGTCGCCAGGCTGCTGCCACCGGTCAGCGCCTTGATGCGCGCCAGCAGGAAGGGCGTGATGGCCTTGCCCTGCACGCCCTGCGCTTGCGCCTCGGCCAGCGCTTGCGCGGTGATCGCGTCGATCTGCTCGCGCGGCATCGCATCGGCGGCCGGCACGGGGTTGCTCACCACCACGCCGCCCGACAGCCCCAGCGCCCACTTGGCGCGGATGAAGCGCGCCTGGGCCTGTGCATCGTCCAGGCGGAAGTCGGCCTTCAGGCCACTGTCGGGCGTGAAGAAGGCGGCAAAGTTGTCCTGGCCGATGGAGAGCACCGGCACGCCATGCGTCTCCAGGTATTCCAGCGTCAGGGCCAGGTCGAGGATGGACTTTGCGCCCGCGCAGACCACGGCCACCGGCGTGCGCGCCAGCTCCTGCAGGTCGGCCGAGATGTCGAAGCTTTCGTGCCCGCCCCGGTGCACGCCGCCGATGCCGCCGGTCACGAAGACCTCGATGCCGGCGAGATGCGCGCAGATCATCGTCGCGGCCACCGTCGTGGCGCCCAGCTGCCCCGTGGCGATGGCATAGGGCAGGTCGCGGCGGCTGAGCTTCATCGCGTCGGGCGCCTGGGCCAGCTGTGTCAGCTCCTCGTTCGTCAAGCCAACGCGGATGCGCCCGCCGATGACGGCGATGGTGGCCGGCACGGCGCCCTCGGCGCGGATGACGTCCTCCACCTCGCGGGCCGTCTCGAGGTTCTGCGGCCAGGGCATGCCGTGGGCAATGATGGTGGACTCGAGCGCCACGACGGGCAGCCCCCGCTCACGGGCGGCGGCGACTTCGGGCGAGAGCTGGATCAGGTCGTTCATCGGCAGGTCATCGATCACTAAGGAAACTCGGGTTCAGTTCTGGGTGGACGCTGTCCTCGGTCTGCAGCGTCAGCGCGGCCAGGTCCAGGCCCAGGCGGGCGGCGGCATCGGCGTCGTCGGGGTCGGTCCGCAGCGCGGCGCAGACGCCCGCCGCCAGCGCATCGCCGGCGCCGGTCACGTCGACGACATGGACCTGCGGCGCGGCCCAGTGACGCGGCTCGCTGCCGACCTGACTCAGCAGCAGGCCGGCGTCGCCGTGCGACACCAGCACGCAGCCCAGGCCGCGCGCATGCAGCCGCGCGAGCGCCTCACCCGGCTCCTCAGCCACCGTGGACAACTCGCCGGCATTGAGGATCAGCAGATGCATGCCGCGCAGATCCTCGGGCAGGCGGCCCATCTTGGCCTCGGACACGGCCACGGCCACGAGCGGAATCCCGCTGACCTGCGCCTCGCCCAGAAGCAACGGCCAGGCGTCGGTCGGCAGGTTGCCGTCGGCCACCACCAGCGCTGCGCCGACCCGCAAGGCCTTGCTGGACTCCAGCGCCCAGGCGTTGAGCCGCTCCACCAGCGGCATGGCCGCCAGGCCCAGGCACAGATCGCCATCGGGCGACAGCACGGCCGTGTAGCTGTCGCTCACCTGCCGACGCAGCTTGAGCACCGCCTCGGTGTTGATGCCGACGCGCTCGGCCTGCTCCATCAGCATGCGGCCACCAGCGTCGTCGCCCACCACCGCGACCAGCGCCACCGGCACGCCCAGGCGCGCCAGGTTCTCGGCCACATTGCGCACCACGCCGCCCGGCGTCTCGTGCGCCTCGCAGGGGTTGGACGAGCCGTCCAGCGGATCGGCCAGCAGGCGCAGCTTGCGGTCGACGTTGAAACCGCCGATGCAGACGATGGGGGCGGCCGAAGGTTTCATCGCCGGATTCTAGGAAGCCAGGCCGCCACCGCCTGCGCCAGCGCCTGCACGACCTGCTCATCGTTGCGGCCGCTGCGCACCCGGACATGGAAGGCGTGGTCCGCATCGTCCTCGAGGTGCAGGGTCGCCGGGCTGCCCAGCCCTTGCACGACGCCGCGCAGCAAGGCCAGGTCGGCCAGTTCATCGCGCGTGCCCTGCAGGAAGAGCATGGGCAGGTCGACGTCAGCCAGATGCGCCGCGCGCGCGATGTCCGGCTTGCCGGCCGGGTGCAGTGGAAAGCCGACGAAGACCAGGCCACGCACGCCAGGCATCGGCGCGGCGGCCTGCGCCTGGGACGTCATGCGGCCGCCGAAGGATTTGCCACCGGCCAGCAGCGGCACGTCGGGCAGGCGTTCGCGCGCGGCGGCCACCGCAGCGCGCACCGTGGCATGGGCAAGCGCGGGCGAGTCGGGCCGCCTGGAGCCTCGCTCCATGTAGGGGAACTGGTAGCGCATGGTCGCCACCGACTGCTCGGACAAGGCCTGCGACAGCGCTTCCATGAAGCCGTGCCGCATGCCGGCGCCCGCGCCGTGGGCGAACACGTAGAGCGCTCGCGGCCTGGGCGGTTGCAGCCACAGGGCGGACACGGCGGTCTGTTCATCGACGGTCAGCGTGAGCGGCTCGGGTGCGGTCATGTCCGCAGCTTAGTGCGCTAGAGTCGCCTGCGGTGCGGCGCCAAGCCGCCCACGTCGCTCGGACGGTTCCGGGCGCTTACGTACACAGCCAATGATTTCACCCTCCTCTTCCGCCTCCGGCGGCAAGCGCCGTTTCGCGCGCATCGACCGCCTCCCGCCCTACGTCTTCAACATCACCGCCGATCTCAAGCTGGCGGCCCGCAGGCGCGGCGAAGACATCATCGACATGAGCATGGGCAACCCCGACGGGGCCACGCCGGCCCACATCGTCGCCAAGCTCAACGAGGTCGCCCAGCGGCCCGACACCCACGGCTACTCGGCCAGCAAGGGCATCCCGCGCCTGCGCCGCGCCATCTCGCACTGGTACCAGCGCCGCTACGGCGTCGCCATCGACCCCGACCACGAGGCCATCGTCACCATTGGCTCCAAGGAGGGTCTGGCCCACCTGATGCTGGCCACGCTGGACCGCGGCGACACCGTGCTGGTGCCGGACCCGAGCTACCCCATCCACATCTACGGCGCCGTCATTGCCGGTGCTGACATCCGCGCCATCCCGGTCAGCAGCGAGGTCGACTTCTTCGCTGAGCTGGAGAAGACCATCCGCGGCAGCTATCCGAAGCCCAAGATGATGGTGTTCGGCTTCCCGTCCAACCCGACGGCGCAATGCGTGGACCTGGCCTTCTTCGAGCGCGTGGTGGCGCTGGCAAAGAAGCACGACATCCTCGTCGTGCACGACCTGGCCTATGCCGACATCGTCTACGACGGCTATGTGGCGCCGTCCATCATGCAGGTGCCGGGCGCCAAGGACGTGGCGGTCGAGTTCTTCACGCTCAGCAAGAGCTACAACATGGCCGGCTGGCGGGTCGGCTTCATGGTCGGCAACCCCGACCTGGTCGCCGCGCTGGCGCGCATCAAGAGCTATCACGACTACGGCACCTTCACGCCGCTGCAGGTTGCGGCCATCGCCGCGCTGGAAGGCGACCAGCAATGCGTGCTGGACATCTGCGCCAGCTACCAGCGCCGCCGCGACGTGCTCTACAAGGGGCTCATCGAAGCCGGCTGGCAGGTCGAATGCCCCAAGGCCAGCATGTACATCTGGGCGCCCATCCCCGAGGCCTACCGAGAGCTGGGGTCGCTGGAGTTTGCCAAGCAGTTGCTGGAGAAGGCCAAGGTCTGCGTGTCGCCTGGCATCGGCTTCGGCGACCACGGCGACGGCCACGTGCGCTTCGCGCTGATCGAGAACGAGTCGCGCATCCGCCAGGCGGTGCGGGGGATCAAGGCGATGTTCAAGGCGGACGGGCTGCTGAAGGCCTAGGTCGGCGCGGTCGCCTGCTGCCGGCGCCACGTCGCCGGCGGCAGGCCGGTCGCGCGCTTGAACGCGCGCGAAAACGCCGCCTCCGAGTCATAGCCGACCTGCACCGCCACGTCGGCAACGTTGGCGCTGCCCTCGCGCAGCAAGCGCGCGCCGCACTGGATGCGCCAGTTGGTCAGGTACTGCATCGGCGGCATGCCGGCGAGGGCCACAAAGCGTTCGTGCAGCGCCGAGCGTGACAGCCCGGCGCGGCGGCCCAATTCCTCCAGGGTCCATGGCTGGGCCGGATCGGCGTGCATCAGGCCGATGGCACGGCCCACCTGGCGGTCACGCAGCGCGCCAAGCCAGCCCTGGCTCTGTTCCGGCAGCGACTCCAGGTAGCGTCGCGTGGCGTCCACGAACACCATCTCGCTGACGTGTTGCAGCAGCGCCGCGGTGCCTCCACGGGGCGCCTCCCACTCGAGCGCAGCCTGTGCCATCACCGGCTGCACCCAGGCACCGACACCCGGTGCCGGCAGGCGCAGCAGACGTGGCAGCGCGTCGATCAGTGGATTGAAGGGCTTCAGGTCGCAGGCGATGAAGCCGCACAGCAGCACGGTCGATGCCTCCTCGCTGGGCAGCCCCTCGCCCGGCAGGAACATGCCGCCGCGATACGTGATGGGAATCGGCTTGGGCGCGTCGCGCATGCGCAGCAGCCACTCGCTGCCTTCGTCGACGGGCGCCAGCCCCGGGGCGCTCGACACGACGTGCGCGTCGCCGTGCGGCAGCATGACGATCTCGCCTTCCTCGACGCGCATCGGCGGCTCGCCGTCCACGGCCACCCAGCCGGCGCCCTTGACGAAGAGGTGGTACTCGATGACGTGCTCTGCGCCGGGCATCACGGCAGGCCCCAGCTCGCTGGCAGGCGCGGCGAGGGCCGACCACTCATCGCGGCAGCTCACGTGGAAGAACACGGCCCCGCGCAGGCGCACGCTGCGCAGCACGTCCGACAGCGGATCCCCGGCCGTCATGGCCACCGCCGGGTAATTTGCACGGACGCTGGAGCAAGCGCGGGCGACGCCGGGTGAAGCGGGATTTCAGCCCGCCCGCAACCATAGGCAGACCGATCCACAAGACATCGGCCGTCTCTCTTCACCGTCAAGGAATCTCTCATCATGACCCCCACCCTGAATCCCACCGCAGCAGCTCCGGACTATGCCGCCATCAAGCAGCGCCAGCAGGCCACCTGGGCCAGCGGCGACTATGCCGTCGTCGGCACGACGCTGCAGATCGTCGGCGAGGAGCTCGCCGAAGCCGCCGACGTGCGCGCCGGTGAACGCGTGCTCGACGTGGCCGCCGGCAATGGCAACGCCAGCCTCGCCGCGGCGCGCCGCTATGCCGACGTCACTTCCACCGACTACGTGGACGCGTTGCTCGACAAGGGCCGCCAGCGCGCCGAGGCCGAAGGCCTGGCCGTGCACTTCGAGGCCGCCGATGCCGAAGCCCTGCCCTACGAGGCCGGCAGCTTCGACCTCGTCATCTCGACCTTCGGCGTGATGTTCGCCCCCGACCACGCAACGGCCGCGCGCGAGATGCTGCGCGTCGTGCGGCCCGGCGGCCGCATCGCTCTGGCGAACTGGACGCCCGAGGGCTTCATCGGCCAGCTGTTCAAGACGCTGGGCCGGCACCTGCCGCCGCCCGCCGGCCTGCGCTCGCCGGCGCTGTGGGGCTCGGAAGCCCACATCACGGCGTTGTTCGGCCCTTCGGCCAGCGCGCTTCGCGTCGTGCGCAAGCACTTCAACTTCCGCTACCGCTCGGCCGAGCACTTCCTGCACGTGTTCAAGACCTACTACGGCCCCACGCACAAGGCCTTCGCCGCGCTGGGCGACGAGGCCGGCGCCGCACTGCAGCGCGACATCCTGGCGCTGACCCACGAGCACGACATCGGCGGCGGCCACGGCATCGTCGTGCCGAGCGAATACGCCGAGATCGTCGTCACCGTCGCCTGAGTTGCGTGCCCCTCGCCCAGCCTCGCTTCGCTGAACGCGAGCGACTCCAGTCGGTCCCCCGAGGGGACGGCGATGCATGCGGCGTTGAGCCGCATGCACATCGCCTGCGGGCCTGCTTGGTAGCGGCCGGCGCTCGGCCCGCATTCACGCACCGAATCCCACACTTTTACTGATCCAACATGAAAACTTCCGTTTCCCTCCTCGCCCTGCTGGCCGCTGCATCGACAGCACAGGCCGACGCCGTCACCAGCTGGAACCTCACCGCCGGCGAGCTGATGACCCAGGCCCGCCTGGGCACGCCGCCCGCCGTGCGCGCCATGGCCATCGTGCAGACCGCCGTGCATGAGGCCGTCGCCGACGCGCAGCGCCTGCAGGCCAGCAGCGACGCCGCCGTGGCCGCCGCAAGCCGCGCGACACTGATCCAGTTGCTGCCGCAGCAGGAGGCCGACATCACTGCGGCCTACCGCAAGGCCGTGGACAAGCTCGGCAATGCCGCCGCCGTGGCCGAGGGCGCCGCCGCCGGCGAACACGCCGCACGCCGCGTGCTGGCCTGGCGCGCGGCCGACGGCGCCGCGGCCAGGGACGCCTACCGGCCGCACACCAGCGCCGGCCAATACGTGCCGACGGCGTCGGTCGCCACGCCGCACTGGGGCCGCCGAGCGCCGTGGCTGATGGCCGACGGTGGGCAGTTTCGCCCCGCACCGCCGCCGGCTCTGGACAGCGAGGCCTGGGCGCGCGACTTCAACGAGGTGAAGGCGCTGGGCGGCAAGACCAGCACGCAGCGCACGGCCGCGCAGACCGAAGTGGCGAAGTTCTGGGAGTTCTCGCTGCCGCCCATCTACTTCGGCGTGCTGCGCTCCGTGGCCGACGCGCCCGGACGCAGCGCCGCGCAGAACGCCCGGCTGTTCGCCGCCGCAGCGCAGGCCATGGACGATGGCGTCATCGCCATCATGGACGCCAAGTACCACCATGGCTTCTGGCGCCCCGTCACGGCCATCCGCAATGGCGACCGCGACGGCCGCGAGGACACCGCGATGGAAGCCGGCTGGGCGCCGCTGATCGACACGCCCATGCACCCCGAGTACCCCAGCGCCCACAGCGTCCTCGCAGCGTCGCTGGGTGAGGTGCTGAAGGCCGACGGCGCCGGGCGCCCCCTGCCCGAGCTGTCGACCAGCAGCCCGACGGCCAATGGTGCGACGCATCGCTGGACTTCCGTGGAAGCCTTCACCGAGGAGGTGTCCCAGTCACGCATCTGGGCGGGCATCCACTACCGCACGTCGACGCAGGTCGGGCTGGATATGGGCCGGCGCATCGGTGCGCTGGCGGCGCAGCGTGTGGCTTTGGCGCCTGAAGATGTCGGCCTGCCGGCGGCCATCGCACGCAGCGGCACGCGGCTGCTGGAGCGCATCAGCGCGCGCGGCGTGCAGGTCTACGAATGCCGCGCAGACGGCTGGCAGTTCGTCGGTCCCCAGGCGCTGCTGTTCGACGCCAGCGGCGTGCAGGTCGGCACGCACGACGCCGGCCCGCACTGGCAGGCCGCGGGCGG
Source organism: Roseateles sp. AC306 (assembly GCF_979253795.1). NCBI lineage: Bacteria > Pseudomonadati > Pseudomonadota > Betaproteobacteria > Burkholderiales > Sphaerotilaceae > Roseateles > Roseateles sp. AC306. The sequence continues at coordinate 43,520 of NZ_CEEDEB010000014.1, read as the reverse complement.
CAGCCGCGTGCGTGGCGCGCCGCAGGCCAAGGCCGACGCCGCCCAGGCCGGTGCCATCCCCTGGCTGCTGCTGAACGCCAGTTCGGTCGGCCCGGCGGGCCGCTTCGCCGCAGTCACCGCCATCCAGCGCGTCAACACGCAGGGCGGCGTGGCGCCTCAGAAGGCCTGCGCCTCGGCCGACGCAGGCGCTGTGGAGCGGGTGCCCTACACGGCGGACTATCTGATGCTGGCGTCCTGAACGTGACAATGGCGGGGAACTCCCTCCCCGCCTGCCGAACACCATGTCCACCCCCCTGCCGCGGCCCCAGGCCTGCATGCTCGACCTTGACGGCACCCTCGTCGACACGATGGGCGATTTCATCGTCGTGCTGGGCCGCATGCTCGCCGAACTCGGCCTGCCCGGCGTCACGCCGGAGTTCATCGAGCACACCATCGGCAAGGGCAGTGAGCATCTCGTGCGCAGGACGCTGGCCGAGGCGGGCGGCGCGCCCGACCTGTTCGAGCGCGCCTGGCCGCTGTACCAGCGCCTTTACGCCGAGGTGAACGGCGAGCACGCGGCCATCTATCCCGGCGTCATCGAAGGGCTGGAGGCGCTGCGCGCGCTCGGCATCCCACTGGCCGTGCTGACGAACAAGCCGGGCGCCCCGGCGCGTGAGCTGCTCAAGCGCAAGGGGCTGGACGGCTACTTCCAGCACGTCTTTGGTGGCGACGAGTTCGCGCGCAAGAAGCCCGACCCGCTGCCGCTGCTCAAGACCTGCGAAGCGCTCGGCACGCCGCCTTCAGCGACCTGGATGGTGGGCGATTCGCGCAACGATGCCGAGGCGGCGCACGCGGCCGGCTGCCCGCTGGTTCTCGTGACCTATGGCTACAACCACGGCGAGGACATCCGCGCCGTGTCTGCGCGGCAGTACGTCGACCGGCTCGACGAGATCCGGCTCGGCTGAGCGGGCGCTCTGCGGGCCGAGCGCCGGGCCGCTCCCAAGCCGGCCCGTCTGGCGATGTGCGAGCGGCTCAACGCCGCAAGCATCGCCGTCCCCACCGGGACCGCCTGGACTCGCTCGCGTTCAGCGCGCGAGTCCGGGCGTGGGGCTTCAGGTCAGCGCTGCTTGCGTTCCTTCTTGATGCCCAGCAGCGCGTCCTTCAGCGCGTCATCGGCCGGCTTGTCGCCCAGCCAGATGCGCAGCAGCGACGAGAAGAACTCGGGCTCCTTGATCGTCTCGCCCAAGGGCTTGCCGTTGACCAGCACCGTGGAGCCGACGCCGGGTATGTAGTCGACGAAGAAGCTGTCGCCATTGTTCAGCTGCTTGCGGCTGGCGAAGATCTCGCTGAGCTTGAGCACGCCGTTGATGGACTTGGCGAACTCCTCGCGCGACACGTTGGCCTCCATGCCCTTGGTGAAGAGCTTGCCCAGCTCGTTGCCGTCGATGTCGCGCAGCATGTGGATGTGGATGCGCTTGGGGCCGGGGGCGGCCAGCACCTCGGCCGTCGTGCCGGCCTTTTGCGTCAGGTAGAGCCCCGCCGCGTAGACCTTGACGACGAACTTGTAGCGCACGCCGGCACCGTTGAGCTGCAGCTTCTGGCCGGCCAGGTCGACGGCGCCCTCGTACTTCACATTCGCCACCTCGACCGTCTGGGCCCAGGTGCTCGCTCCGCTCAAACTACCCGCAGCCAACAGGGCCGCGACGATGAATGCACGCATGTCTGTCTCCGTATTCGTGGCGCGATAACGGCGCCTTCGCGGGCCGAAGTATGGCCCGGCTTGAAATACACTCGCCCGCATCATGTTCATCACGCGCAAGCACATCATGGGGTCGAGCGACCGGGGAGCCTGGCCCTGGCGTCCCTGGGCCACCGCCGTTTGATGCCGCTTGGCGCGCCCTGACGCGCTCTTACTCGCGTTGCCCGTTCGGGCTGCACGCCAAGCCCTGAAGCTGTCCATTCAAGGTTTTGCGCCGTGATCACTGAACTCGAATTCCAGAGCCTCGCCGCCGAGGGCTACAACCGCATCCCGCTCATCAGCGAGGCCTTTGCGGATCTTGAAACCCCGCTTTCCCTCTATCTCAAGCTGTGCTCGGGCGCCGGCCATGGCCGCAACAGCTTCCTGCTGGAGTCGGTCGTCGGCGGCGAGCGCTTCGGGCGCTTCTCCTTCATCGGCCTGCCGGCACGCACGCTGATCCGTGCGACGGGCCAGCACTGCGAAGTGCTGACCGACGGCGCCATCGTCGAAACCCACGAGGGCAACCCGCTCGACTTCATCGCGGCCTACCAGGACCGCATCAAGCCCAAGATTCCGACCGGCCTGCCGCGCTTCTGCGGCGGCCTGGCCGGCTACTTCGGCTACGAGGCCGTGCGCGCCATCGAGAAGCGCCTGGACCGCGACCACAAGGGCGAGAGCCTGGGCACGCCGGACATCGTGCTGCTGCTGTCCGAAGAAGTGGCCGTCATCGACAACCTGTCCGGGCGCCTCTACCTCATCGTCTGGGCCGACCCACGCCAGCCCGAGGCCTTCTTCCGCGCCAAGAAGAAGCTCTCGCTGCTGCGCGACAAGCTGACCTACTCGGTCAGCGTGCCCAAGGTCCAGCGGACCGAATCACACGCGCCGACGCGCGCCTTCGCCAAGGCCGACTACCTGGCCGCCGTGGCCAAGGCCAAGGAGTACATCGCCGCCGGCGACCTCATGCAGGTGCAGGTGGGCCAGCGCATCGCCAAGCCCTACAAGGCCGAGCCCATCGCGCTGTACCGGGCCCTCAGGGCGCTGAACCCCAGCCCCTACATGTACTTCTACGACCTGGGTGACTTCCAGATCGTCGGCGCCAGCCCCGAGATCCTGGTGCGCGAAGAGCACGCCAGCGACGGCAGCCGCAAGGTCACCATCCGACCGCTGGCCGGCACCCGCCCGCGCGGCACGACGCCCGAGCGCGACCTGGAACTGGAAGCCGAACTGCAGGCCGACCCCAAGGAGCGCGCCGAGCACCTGATGCTGATCGACCTGGCGCGCAACGACATCGGCCGCATCGCGCGCGTCGGCAGCGTCAAGGTGACGCAGTCCTTCGCCGTCGAGCGCTACTCGCACGTCATGCACATCGTCAGCAACGTCGAGGGCGTGCTGCGCCCCGAGGTCGGCCAGCTCGATGTGCTGAAGGCCACCTTCCCCGCCGGCACGCTGACGGGCGCGCCCAAGGTGCGGGCGATGGAACTGATCGACGAGCTGGAGCCCGTGCAGCGCGGCATCTACGGCGGCGCCTGCGGATACCTGAGCTTTGCTGGCGACATGGACCTGGCGATTGCCATCCGCACCGGCATCATCAAGAACGGCATGTTGTACGTGCAGGCGGCGGCCGGGGTCGTCGCCGACTCGGTGCCTGAGTTGGAATGGCAGGAAACCGAAGCCAAAGCACGCGCATTGCTGCGCGCCGCTGAGCTGGTTGAGGAGGGCTTCTAAATGCTCTTGATGATCGACAACTACGACAGCTTCACGTTCAACCTCGTCCAGTACTTCGGTGAACTGGGCGCCGATGTGAAGGTGGTTCGCAACGATGAGATCACGGTCGCCGAAATGGCCGCGCTGAACGCCGACCATATCGTCTTCTCGCCCGGCCCCTGCACGCCAAACGAGGCGGGCGTCTGCGTGGAGGCCATCCAGCATTTCATCGGCAAGAAGCCGCTGCTCGGCGTGTGCCTGGGCCACCAGGCCATGGGCCAGGCGCTGGGCGGCCGGATCATCCGCGCGCAGCGCCAGATGCATGGCAAGGCCAGCACGCTGACGACCGACCAGCGCGGCGTCTACACCGGCCTGCCCAAGGACTTCAGCGTCATCCGCTACCACTCACTGGTCATCGAGGAAGCGACCTGCCCGGCGGTGCTGGAGATCACGTCGCGCAGCGACGACGGCGAGATCATGGGCGTGCGCCACCGCGAGCTGGCCGGCACGGCCACGCCGCTGGAGGGCGTGCAGTTCCACCCCGAGTCCATCCTCAGCGAGCATGGGCACGCGATGCTGCGCAACTTCCTGGAGCTGAAATGAGCCCGGCCCCTCGCCCGGTCTTGCTCCGGCTGAACGCCGGCAAGCCCAGTCGGTCCCCCGAGGGGACGGCGATGCGCCCGGCATTCAGCCGCGCGCACATCGCCCGCCGGCCGGCTTGGGGCGGCCCGGCGCTCGGCCCGCGTTCATGCGCGCCCCATCAGAGACCACCGCGATGACCGACTACGCGCCATCATCAGGCGCGGCTGGCTCTGCCGCCGTCGACCTGCGCAGCGACACGGTCACCAAGCCCACGCCTGCCATGCTTGCGGCCATCGCAGCGGCGCAGGTGGGCGACGACGTCTTCGGCGACGACCCGACCGTCAACGCGTTGCAGGAGCGCGTCGCCGCGCTGCTCGGCAAGGAGGCCGCGTTGTTCATGAGCAGCGGCACGCAGAGCAACCTCTGCGCGTTGCTGGCCCACTGCGGCCGGGGTGACGAGTACATCGTCGGCCAGCTCGCCCACACCTATCGCTACGAGGGCGGTGGCGCTGCGGTGCTCGGCGGCATCCAGCCGCAGCCGTTGACCAATCAGCCCGACGGCACGCTGAAGCTCGAAGACATCGCCGCAGCGATCAAGCCCGACGACCCGCATTTCGCACGCACGCGGCTGCTGGCGCTGGAGAACACCTGGGGCGGCCAGGTGCTGTCGACGCAGTACACGAATGCCGCCTGCGAGCTGGCCCATGCGCGCGGCCTGGCGACGCATCTGGACGGCGCGCGGCTGTTCAACGCGGCGGTGGCCTCGGGGCGCACGGTGGCCGACCTGGCGCGGACCTTCGATTCCGTGTCCATCTGCTTCAGCAAGGGCCTGGGTGCGCCCATCGGCTCGATGCTGGTGGGCTCGCGCGAGCTGGTCGGCCGCGCGCACCGCATCCGCAAGATGGTGGGCGGCGGCCTGCGCCAAGTGGGCCTGCTGGCAGCCGCAGCCGACCATGCGCTGACCCATCACGTCGAACGCCTGGCCGATGACCACGCACTGGCGAAACGGCTGGCCGAAGGGCTGGCTGCACTGCCTGGCATGACCGTCACGCCGCCTCAGACGAACATCGTCTTCGCCCAGGTCAGCGACGGCCGCACGCCGGCTTTGCTGGCGCATCTGAAGACGCGCGGCGTGCTGGCCACGGGGCTGATCGGCCTGCGCTTCGTCACGCACCTCGATGTCGACGCGGCCGGCATCGATCACGCCCTCGCCGCCGCCCGCGAATTCCTGACGGAGGCTTGAGCATGTCGACATCCACGCTGCTGATCTCGCTGTTCGAGCAGAAGGCGGCCATCAACCGCGAGTTTTTCGCGGCACTTGCCGGCGCGCCGCTGTCCCCCGACAACCGCCACATCGCCATCCGCACCCTCAACCACATCCACACGGTGGACCGCATCTTTGCGGCTCATCTGCGCGGCGAGCCCCATGGCTTCGCGGCCAGCAACACCAAGGACACGCCGACGCTGGACGAGCTGCGGGCCTCGGTCGAGCAGGTGGACGGCTGGTATGTCGACTACGTGCGTGCGCTGGCACCCGCGCAGTTCGAGGAAGTGCTGAGCTTTCGCTTCACCGACGGCGACGCCGGCCGCATGAGCCGCGAGGAAATCCTGGCCCACGTGATCCATCACGGCAGCCACCACCGAGGCAACGTCGGCATGCTGATGAAGCAGGTTGATGCGACACCGCCGCGCGATCTGTTCACCCGATATCTGCACCAAAACCAGCCCGAACGGCGCGAGGTCTGACATGCCCATCACCGACAACGAAGCCCTGACCCGCGTCATCGAGCACCGCGAGATCTTCCATGACGAGATGCTGGCGCTGATGCACCGCATCATGGCCGGCGAGATGTCGCCCGTCATCGCCGCCGCGCTGCTGACCGGCCTGCGTGTGAAGAAGGAAACCATCGGCGAGATCACCGCCGCTGCGCAGGTCATGCGCGAACTGAGCAACAAGGTGCCGCTAGGGCCGCAGCCCCACCTCGTCGACGTTGTCGGCACCGGCGGCGACGGTGCGCACAGCTTCAACATCTCCACCTGCTCGATGTTCGTCGCCGCGGCCGGCGGCGCGCAGGTGGCCAAGCATGGCAACCGCAGCGTGAGCAGCAAGACCGGCAGCGCCGATGTGCTGGAGGCGCTGGGCGCCAACATCCAGCTGACGCCGCGCCAGGTGGCGGCCAGCGTGGCCGAGTGCGACATCGGCTTCATGTTCGCGCCCAACCACCACCCGGCGATGAAGAACATCGCGCCGGTGCGCCGCGAGCTGGGCGTGCGGACCATCTTCAACATCCTGGGCCCGCTGACCAACCCGGCCGGCGCGCCCAACATCCTGATGGGCGTGTTCCACCCCGACCTCGTCGGCATCCAGGTGCGCGTGCTGCAGCGCCTGGGCGCCGAGCATGCGCTCGTCGTCTACGGCAAGGATGGCATGGACGAGATCTCGCTGGGCGCGACGACGCTGGTGGGCGAGTTGCGCAACGGCGCGGTGCGCGAGTACGAGATCCATCCCGAGGACTTCGGCTTCGCGATGGCGAGCAACCGCAGCCTCAAGGTCGACGGGCCGGAGCAGTCGCGCCAGATGCTGATCGGCGTGCTCGACGGCCAGGCCGGTGCGGCGCGCGACATCGTGCTGCTGAACGCCGGTGCGACGCTGTACGCGGCCAATGTGTCGCCGACGCTGGCCGATGGCATCGCCCGCGCCCGCCAGGCACTGGACAGCGGCGCGGCACGCGCCAAACTCGATGCTTTCGTCAACGTGACGCAGAGCCTGGGGAAGAATCCATGAGCGATATCCTGAACAAGATCGTCGCGGTCAAGTGGGAAGAAGTCGCGGCGGCCAAGCTGAAGCGCTCGCTGGCTTCGCAGCGCGAGGAGGCCGAAGCCCGTCGAGGCGAGCAGCTCGGTTTCGAGCGCTCGCTACGCGCATCCATCGCCGCAGGCCACGCGGCCGTCATCGCCGAGATCAAGAAGGCCAGCCCCAGCAAGGGCGTGCTGCGCGAGGACTTCCAGCCCGCGGTGATCGCCGAAACCTATGCCCGCAACGGTGCGGCCTGCCTCTCCGTGCTGACGGACGAGCGCTTCTTCCAGGGCTCCATCGCCTACCTGCGGCAAGCCCGCGCTGCCTGCGAGCTGCCGGTGCTGCGCAAGGACTTCATGGTCGACGAGTACCAGGTCATGGAAGCTGGTGCGATGGGCGCCGACTGCATCCTGCTGATCGCCGCCTGCCTGGAAGACTCGCAGATGGCCGACCTCGAAGCCGCCGCGCAGGCCATCGGCCTGGACGTGCTGGTGGAAGTGCATGACGGCGAGGAACTCGACCGCGCGCTCAAGCTGAAGACGCCGCTGGTGGGCATCAACAACCGCAACCTGCGCACCTTCGACGTGACGCTGGACACGACGCTGGGCCTGCTGCCGCGCGTGCCGGCCGACAAGCTGCTGGTGACCGAATCCGGCATCCTCGGCGCGGCTGACGTGAAACGCATGCGCGACGCCAACGTGCACGCCTTCCTCGTCGGCGAAGCATTCATGCGCGCGCCGGACCCGGGCCAGGCGCTGGCCACGCTGTTCGCATGAAGCTGCCGCTGGCGCTCCCCGACACCGACTGGCGCCCCGTCGTCGAGGCCTGGGCCAACTCGCCCTTCGGCCAGAAACTGGAAGCGTTTCTTGAGGAGCGCGTCGCCGCCGGCGCCACCATCTACCCGCCCGAGCCGCTGCGCGCGCTGACGCTGACGCCGCTCAGCGCCACGCGCGTCGTCATCCTCGGCCAGGACCCGTATCACGGCCCGGGCCAGGCCGAGGGACTGAGCTTCAGCGTGCCCGAAGGCGTGCCGCTGCCGCCCAGCCTGCGCAATATCTTCAAGGAGATCCAGCGCGACCTCGACAAGCCCTTTCCGCCCGATGGCAGCCTCGTCAGTTGGGCCAAGGGAGGCACGCTGCTGCTGAATGCCGTGCTGACCGTGGAAGACGGCAAGCCCGCCAGCCACGCCAACAAAGGCTGGGAGGTGCTGACCGACGCCCTCATCAAGGCTGCGGCGCAAGACCCGGCACCCAAGGTCTTCATGCTGTGGGGCGCCTATGCCCAGGCCAAGGCACCGTTGATCGAGGCGGCCCGGCAAGGCCACCTCGTGCTGAAGGCCAACCACCCCTCGCCGCTGTCGGCGCTCAAGCCACCACGGCCCTTCATCGGCTGCGGGCACTTCTCGGCGGCGAAGGATTGGCTGGAAGAGCGCGGCCGGGGCGCGCCAAAGAAGGCCTGAGCGTCTTTCAAGGCGCGGATTGTTCCGCTGCCAGCAACTCGCCGTTCTCTTGCGCCCGCTTTTTCTTGAGGCGCGCAATTCTTAAAGTGACAACCTGTCGGCACACCTCATCCCTGACGAGGCTGGCCGGCTCAGGAGAGTCACCATGAACAACAGCACCCGATCCCTCTTCACGCTCATCACCGCCGCGACGGCCGTCGTGGCGTTGGCGGCCGGCATGCTGCTGGCCATCAGCGCACCAGCACCGGCCACGGCCGATTTCGCGCCGGCACTCGTGGCCACTGCCGATGCCGAGCAGGGCTGAAGCGGCGCTGCCGATCAGCTCGTACAGCGCAGATTCATCCCGCCCAGCGCCTCGCGGCCCAGCAGTTCGACAACCCAGTCGACGAACACCCGCAGCTTGCTGCTGAGGTGGCGGTTCGGCGGGTAGACGACGTAGACCGGGATGGGCTCGGCGTCCCAGTCCTCCAGAACCCGCACCAGCTCGCCGCTCTTGATCAGCGGCGCGGCCATGAAGCAGGTCACCTGCACCACGCCCAGGTGAGCCAGGCCGGCATTCAGATAGGCATTGGCGTCATTGACGGCGATGACGTGGTTGCCCACCACCTCCACACTCTCCTCGCCACGGCGAAAGGTGTCTGACATCACCTTGCCACTGCGCGCCGAGAAGTAGCCCACCATGCGGTGCGGCGGCTCGCCCAGCTCGCGCGGGTGCGCGGGCATGCCATGGCGGCGCAGGTACTCCGGCGTGGCGCAGGTAATGAAGCGGAACTCGGAGATGCGCCGCGCCACCAGGCTCTGGTCGGTCAGGTCGCCGCCCCGGATGACGCAGTCGATGTTGTCGCTGACCAGGTCGACCGTGCGGTCGCTGACGCCCAGCTCGATCTGGATGTCCGGGTACTTGGCGTAGAAATCCGGCAGGTGGGGAATGATCATTTCCCGGCCCACCACGCCGGGCACATCGATGCGGATGCGGCCACGCGGCGTCACGCGCGCCTGGCTCATGCTGCCTTCCAGCTCCTCCAGGTCGCCCAGCAGGCGCATCGCGCGCTCGTAGTAGGCGGCGCCGTCGGGCGTCACGGTGACTCGACGCGTCGTGCGGTTCAGCAGCTTCGTGCGCAGGTGCGACTCGAGCGTCTGGATCAGGCGCGTGACCGTCGCCTTGGGCAGATCCAGCGAGTCCGCCGCCTTGGTGAAGGTGCCGGCCTCGACGACCCGGACATAGGCTTGCATCGCAGAAAGTCGGTCCATTTGGCTTCGCTGTTGTTTGCGGGGCGGCCAACTGTTGCTGGCAAAGCAGATTGTTCCACGCGAAGGAAAAGTGAGTCGCTTTGCCGGGCGTTTATCCGGGGGACATGAAAGCCTATCTTTCGGTCCATGGACAAGTTCGCCATCCCTTCCCCGCTGCGCCTGGGCCCTGCCCCCGGCCTGACGGCCACCTTCCACGCCGCGCGGCGCCCGCTGGACGGCGGCAGCCGCGCGCTGGTGCTGTTCCTGCACGGTGGCGCGTTCACCGACTGCGCCACCGAGGCCGCCGCCGCGCGCAGCCAGCTGCTGGCCGAGGCCGGTGCCGACGTCGTCGCGCTCGACTACCCGCTCGCGCCCGCCCACCCCTTCCCCACCGGCCTGAGCGCCGCCTTCGAGGCCTTGCAGGCCCTGGCCACCATGCTGCCCAAGCTGACCGGCAGTGCGCAGACGGCGCTCTTCGTTGCGGGTGAAGAAGCCGGCGGCAACATTGCCGCGGCACTCGCGCTGATGGCGCGTGACCAGCGCGCACCGCACCTCGCCGGGCAGCTGCTGATCTCGCCGATGCTGGACCCCGTGCTGGGCAGCGCGTCGATGCGCGAAGGCGAATGCGGCACCTGCGAGTGCATCTACGCCAAGGGCTGGCAGGCCTACCTGGGCACCACCACGCGGGCCGACCACCCTTACGCCGCACCGCTGAACGCGAGCCGCCTGGCGGGCCTGGCGCCCGCGCTGATCCTCAGCGTGGCCGGCCATCCGCTGAACGACGAATCGCGCCGCTATGCCGCCGCGCTGCGCGAACACGGCGGTGCCGCCAAGGAGCTGACGCTGCCGGCCATCGCATCGGGCTATGTGCTGGCCCCCATCCACGAATTCGTGAGCCAGGCCACCCGCCAGGCTCTCGCATCACCTTCATCGCCTTCTGTCTGAAGCTTCTGCGAGAAAACGAAATGCAGTCCACCACCCCCCGTTTCAATCGCCGCCTCGGTGTCATCGCGGGCGCTGTCGCCCTCGTGGCCCTCGGCGCCATCGGCTTCGGCCAGTTCAGCCAGCCGGCGCAGGCCAACTCCGGCCCGGCCGCGCCGCCCGCCACGCCGGTGTCGGTCGCCCAGGTCGTCAGCCAGGATGTGGCCGCCTGGAACGAGTTCTCCGGCCGGCTCGAAGCCGTCGAGCGCGTGGACGTTCGGGCGCGCGTTTCCGGCGCCGTCCAGCAACTGCACTTCCGCGAAGGAAGCCTCGTGAAGGCGGGCGACCTGCTCGTCACCATTGACCCCGCGCCCTACCAGGCCGAGGTGGCCCGCTTCGAGGCCCAGGTGGCGGCGGCGCAGGCGCGCGTGACCTATTCGCAGAGCGAGGCCGTGCGATCCAAGTCGCTGTGGGAAGACCGCGCCGTGGCCCGCCGCGAGTTCGACGAAAAAGACAACGCTGCCCGCGAGGCCGCGGCCAACCTGCGCGCCGCGCAAGCCGCACTGCAGTCGGCCCAGCTGAGCCTGGGCTACACGCAGGTGCGTGCGCCGGTGGCCGGCCGCGTGGGCAAAATCGAGGTGACACAGGGCAACCTCGTCGCCGCCGGGGCCGGCGCGCCGGTGCTGACGACGCTGGTGTCGGTCAGCCCGATCTATGCCAGCTTCGATGCCGATGAACGCGTGGTGCGAGAGGCGCTGGCGTCATTGCCCAACGGCGCTGCCGAGCGGCGCGGCATCGAGCGCATTCCCGTCGAAATGCTGGCGGGGGCCGACAAGTCCACTTCCGGTCGGTTGCAGCTCATTGACAACCAGGTCGACGCCAAGAGCGGCACGCTGCGCGTGCGCGCGGTCTTCGACAACAAGGATGGCGGCCTGATGCCGGGCCAGTTCGCCAAGCTGCGCCTCGGCCAGGCGACGAACGAAGCGGCACTGCTCGTCAACGAGCGCGCCGTCGGCACCGACCAGGACAAGCGTTATGTCATCGTCGTCGGCGCCGGCAACCAGGCCGAGTGGCGGCCCGTGACGCTGGGCGCCAACGTGAACGGCCTCCGCGTCGTGACCAGCGGCCTGAAGGCCGGCGAGCGCGTCGTCGTCGGCGGCGTGCAGCGCGTGCGGCCGGGCTCGGTCCTCGCGCCCAAGGATGTGGCGATGGACGCCAAGCCCGAACTGCAGGCCCAGCTCGCGGCCAAGGCCTCCTGACCTAGCACCCCCCTCCGTAGCAAGCCCTGCGACCAGGCCGGTTCTGACCGGCCTGCGGGGACGGCTTTGCCTTCAGAAAGAAGAAAAATGAACTTCTCCAAATTCTTCATCGACCGCCCGATCTTTGCGGGCGTGCTGTCGCTGCTGATCTTCATCGGCGGCCTGCTGTCGATACGCGCGCTGCCGATCTCGGAATACCCCGACGTCGTGCCGCCCTCGGTTGTCGTGCGCGCCCAGTACCCCGGCGCCAATCCCAAGGTCATCGCCGAGACGGTGGCGACACCGCTGGAAGAAGCCATCAACGGCACCGAGGACATGCTCTACATGAGCAGCCAGGCGACGACGGACGGCCTGATGACGCTGACCGTCAGCTTCAAGCTCGGCACCGACCCTGACAAAGCCCAGCAGCTGGTGCAGAACCGCGTCTCCCAAGCCGAAGCGCGGCTGCCCGAGGAGGTCAAGCGCCTGGGCGTGACGACGGTCAAGAGCAGCCCCGACCTGACCATGGTCGTGCATCTGACTTCGCCCAACGACCGCTACGACATGACCTACCTGCGCAACTACGCGCTGCTCAACGTCAAGGACCGCCTCGCGCGCATCCAGGGCGTCGGCCAGGTGCAGTTGTTCGGTTCGGGCGACTACTCCATGCGCATCTGGCTGGACCCGCAGAAGGTGGCCGAGCACGGCCTGTCTGCCAGCGACGTGGTGGCCGCCATCCGCAGCCAGAACGTGCAGGCCGCGGCCGGCGTGGTGGGCGCGTCGCCCGGCCTGCAGGGCATCGACCTGCAGTTGTCGGTCAACGCGCAGGGCCGCTTGCAGTCGGTCGAGGAGTTCGGCGACATCATCGTCAAGAGCGGCGCCAACGGTGCCGTCACGCGGCTGCGTGACCTGGGCCGCCTTGAGCTCGGTGCCAGCGAATACGCGCTGCGCTCGCTGCTCGACAACAAGCCCGCCGTCGCAGTGCCCGTGTTCCAGGCGCCGGGCGGCAATGCGCTGGACATCTCCGCCAACGTGCGCGCGACGATGGCCGAGCTGAAGGCCGCCATGCCGGAGGGCGTGGACTACACCATCGTCTACGACCCGACGCAGTTCGTGCGTGCCTCCATCGAGTCCGTCATCCACACGCTGCTGGAAGCCGTCGCGTTGGTGGTGCTGGTCGTCATCCTGTTCCTGCAGACCTGGCGCGCCTCCATCATCCCGCTGCTGGCCGTGCCGGTGTCCATCGTCGGCACCTTCGCGGTCATGCACGGCTTCGGCTTCTCGATCAACGCGCTGAGTCTGTTCGGCCTGGTGCTGGCCATCGGCATCGTCGTCGACGACGCCATCGTCGTGGTGGAGAACGTGGAGCGCAACATCGCCTCAGGCCTGTCACCCCGCGACGCGACCTACCAGGCGATGCGCGAGGTCTCCGGGCCCATTGTCGCCATCGCGCTGACGCTGATCTCCGTGTTCGTGCCGCTGGCTTTCATCACCGGCCTGACGGGCCAGTTCTACAAGCAGTTCGCGCTGACCATTGCCATCTCGACGGTGATCTCGGCGATCAACTCGCTGACGCTCTCGCCCGCCCTCGCGGCCCTGCTGCTGAAGGGCCACGACGCGCCCAAGGACGCGCTGACGCGCGGCATGGACAAGGTCTTCGGCCGCTTCTTCGCGGGCTTCAACCGCCTGTTCACGAGCGGCTCCGCGAAATACGGCAGCGGCGTGAATACGCTGATGTCGCGCAAGGCGCTGATGATGGTGATCTACCTCGCGCTGGTGGCGGCCACGGTCGGCCTGTTCAAGGCGGTTCCCGGCGGCTTCGTGCCGGGGCAGGACAAGCAGTACCTGATCGGCTTTGCGCAGCTGCCCGACGGCGCCACGCTGGACCGCACCGAGGACGTCATCCGCCGCATGACCGACATCACGCTGAAGACGCCGGGTGTCGAACACGCGGTGGCCTTCCCGGGCCTGTCGATCAACGGCTTCACCAACAGCTCCAGCTCGGGCATCGTCTTCGCGACGCTCAAGCCTTTCAACGAGCGAAAGACGAAGGACCTGTCGGCCGGCGCGATTGCCGGCTCGCTGAACGGGCAGTACGGCGCCATCGAGGACGCCTTCATCGTCATGTTCCCGCCGCCGCCCGTGCAAGGCCTGGGCACGACGGGCGGCTTCAAGCTGCAGCTGCAGGACCGCGGCGGCGTGGGCTACGAGGCGATGGACGCGGCGGTCAAGGCCTTCATGGCCAAGGCCGGCAAGACGCCGGAGCTGGCGGGGCTGTTCTCCAGCTACCAGGTCAACGTGCCGCAGCTGTTTGCCGACCTCGACCGCACCCGCGCCCGCCAGCTCGGCGTGGCCGTGACGGACGTGTTCGACACGATGCAGATCTACCTCGGCAGCCTGTACGTGAACGACTTCAACCAGTTCGGCCGCACCTACTCGGTCCGCGTGCAGGCGGACGCCGCCTACCGCGCCCGCGCCGAGGACATCGGCGCGCTGAAGGTGCGTTCGTCGTCCGGCGAGATGGTGCCGCTGTCCGCGGTGATGAAGGTCAAGCCCAGCTTCGGCCCCGAGCGCGCCATGCGCTACAACGGCTTCCTGGCCGCCGACATCAACGGCGGCGCCGCGCCCGGCTTCTCGTCGGGCCAGGCACAGGCTGCGGTGGAACGCATCGCTGCGGAGACGCTGCCGCCGGGCGTCGGCTTCGAGTGGACCGACCTGACCTACCAGGAAAAGATCGCCGGCAACTCGGGCGCGTGGGTGTTCCCGCTGGCCATCCTGCTCGTCTTCCTGGTGCTGGCCGCGCAGTACGAAAGCCTGACGCTGCCCATCGCCATCCTGCTCATCGTGCCCATGGGTCTGCTGGCGGCGATGACGGGCGTGTGGATGAGCCACGGCGACAACAACGTGTTCACGCAGATCGGGCTCATCGTGCTGGTCGGCCTGAGTGCGAAGAACGCGATCCTGATTGTCGAGTTCGCCCGCGAGCTGGAGTTTGCGGGCCGCACGCCGGTGCAAGCGGCACTTGAGGCGGCACGACTGCGGCTGCGACCCATCCTGATGACGTCGATGGCCTTCGTCATGGGCGTGCTGCCGCTGGTGCTGAGCACCGGTGCCGGCGCCGAGATGCGCCAGGCCATGGGCATCGCGGTGTTCGCCGGAATGATCGGCGTGACCGTCTTCGGACTGTTCCTGACGCCCTTGTTCTACGTCATCGTCCGCCGCCTGACCGGCAACTCGCCGCTGCGCCACCACGGCGGGCAAGTTGCTGCTCCGGCCGCTCCCGAAGTTCCCCCGCAGCACGTCGCGCCCGTCGTCGACGCTCTGCCGCAACGAGGCAAGTGATCATCATGAAATTGAACCTGACCCCACTTTTTGCAGCGCTGCTGCTGGCAGGCTGCGCCTCGGTCGGCACCGTCAACCCGGCCCAGCTGCCGCAGGCACCTGCTGCCTACAAGGCCACGGCTGCGAACGACGCACCTGCACTGACCGTGAGCTGGTGGCAGCCTTTTGCCGACCCGGTGCTGGACGACCTCGTCGGCCGCGCGATGGCGGCCAACACGAGCGTGCAGGCAGCAGCCAACCGCCTGGCGCAGGCCCGTGCCGCCCTGAGCGGCGCCGAGGCGTCGCGGCTGCCGCAGGTCGGCGTCGCCGCCGGTGCCGGCCGCACGGCCGACCCGGGCGGGCGAGGCGCGACGCAATACAACGCCGGCCTGAACCTGGCCTACGAGCTGGACCTCGGCGGCCGCCTGCTGCATGAGCGCAACGCCTCTGCGCTGGACGTGCGCGCCCGCGAGCAGTTGCTGGCCGACGCCCGCCTGCTGGTGCAGGCCAACGTCGCCCGCGGCTATCTGGCGCTACGCGCGCTGGACGCCGAGCGCGAGATCGTCCGAGGCACCGTCGCCGCATACGGCGAGACCTTGTCGCTGACCGAAAAACGCGCCCGGGCGGGCGACGTGGCCGACCTCGACGTCGCCCGCGTGCGCGCCGAGCTGGCCGCCAACGAGGCCGAGTCGTTTGCGCTGGACCGTCGGCGCCTGGAGCTGGAAACAGCGCTGGCTGTGCTGCTGGGCGAACCGGCCTCCAACTTCCGCCTGGCGCCTACCGCCTGGTCCACCGCACTGCCCGCCGTGCCCGCCGGGCTGCCGAGCGAGCTGCTGCAACGCCGCCCCGACCTCGCCGCTGCGCAAAGCCAGCTGCAGGCCGCGCAGGCCCGCGTGGGCACCGCCCAGGCCGCCTGGTGGCCGAGCTTGGCGCTGACGGCGCAGGGCGGCGGTGTGTCGAGCGAGCTGTCCAACCTGCTGAAAAGCGGCGCCAGCACCTGGGGCGTCGGCCTCTTGGCTGCTCTGCCGATCTTCGACGGCGGCCGTCGCGAGGCCGGCGTCAACGCGGCCAAGGCGCAGCTCGACGGCTCGGCGATCGCCTTCCGCGAGCAGTTCCTGCTGGCGCTCAAGGACGTGGAAGACCAGCTCGGCGCGCTCAGCCTGCTGCAGTCCCAGGGCGAGGCCAACTCACGCGCCGTCAGCGCCGCCAGCCAGGCGCTGCGCCTGTCCGACACGCGCTACCGCAACGGCCTGGTCAGCCAGCTCGAGCTGCTGGACGCGCGCCGCAGCGAGCTCGCCAACAAGCGTGCGGCGCTGCAGGTGAGATCGGCGCAATACCAGGCCACCGTCGGGCTGATCCGGGCGCTGGGAGGCGGCTGGGCTGGTGCCTGAGCGCGGGATTTGCGGGCCGAGCGCCGGGCCGCTCCCAAGCCGGCCCCCGATGGCGATGTGATTGCGGCTCAACGCCGCAAGCATCGCCGTCCCCCAGGGGGACCGATCAGACGCGCCCGCGTTCAGCGCGGCGAGACTGAGCGAGGGGTTTCATTTCAGGCGCCTAAAAGCGCCTTGGCGCGCATCAGCAGCCGGCGGCGGTCGTCAATGCCATTGAGGCCGCCGTTGACGCGCTTGGTCAGCGACGTCAGGTCATCCACGTCGGCCAGATTGTTCAGATTCCGCTTGGCCCAGAACCAACCCGCGACGTCCACGCACAGCTCGGGGTCGGTCTCCACCAGCTCCGGTGTGGCCAGCAGCTCGGCCTCGCGGCCGATGGCGCGGCCGTACTCGCCATAGTTGGCCCGGCCGGTCAGCTGGATGAGGCCGCGGCCCTTGAACCTGCGGCCGTCGCCGGGCTGCACGTTGCCGAGGTCGACGCGGCCCTGGTAGGCCTCGCCGTTGGCGATCTCGGCACGGAAGCGGAACTCGCCGGACTCGTGCCCCACCTGGGCCAGGAAGTGCGCCTGGCGCAGTGGCGTGTCGATGTGGCGGTTGGCCATGATCTTCAGCAACCGCTGCGAGAAGTCGGCCACATCGCTGTCCTTGGCGCGCAGGTAGAGCAGGCTCAGCCAAGCCGGCGCCAGCGCATCGGGCAGTGATTCGCACAGCTTGACCAGCGTGGCGCCGTTGGCGTCGATGCGGCCGTCAGGCTCGCCCTGGCCCATAGCGCTTCGCTGGAAGGCCATGATCGCGTCCAGAGTCTTCTGCCCGAAGGCGCCGTCCGCCTTCAGCGGTTCGGCCAGGACGATGCGGCCGGTGGTGCCGCAGAGGTTCAGCAGTTGCTGCACGGTCTCGACGTCGTCGCGCGCATTGCTGCACTGAGCGCCCACCGCCCCGGTCGTCAGACCTTTGCCGCGTGTGCCGGCGGCAGCGGCAACAACCCCGCCAGCGACCACCGGCGCGCTCACCGCAACGGACGCGCCCTCGCGGCGCTCGAAGTGCGGCGTGTCCTTGAACGTCGTCCAGTTGCCGCCCCAGCGGTTGGCGCCGTCCAGGCTTTCCCAGTACTGGCCCAGCGGGCGCAGCGTCTCGACGTCGTAGACCAATATCGGCCGTCCATCGACGCCGTCGCGGAAGAAGTTGAGGTCGATGGCCAGGCGCTTCAGGTGCTGGCTGGCCATCGTCGTGCTGCGTCCGTTGCGCACATGCAGCGCCTGCTGCTCCGGCGTGCGGTAGAGCTCGCCGGCAGAGGCGGAGAAGCCCAGTTCGCCGGCCTTGCGGACCAGCTCGCAGACATGCAGCAGGAAGACCGATTGCTCGCGCACGAGGTCGCTCATTTGCGGCCTCCGTGATCGCTGCTGTCCTGATCGGCCTCGGCCTGCATGGCCGAGCTCTGGGCTCGGATGGCATCGCCGAGCTGGCCGATCTTCTCGTCCTTGGCCTTGCTGCCGGCGCTGGAGCCGAAGAAGTACTGCATGATGGCCGACAGCGTCACGCCGAGCAGGAAGCCCAGCACGGTGTCGATGACACGGGCGCGCGGGTCGGTGGCCTCGTACTTGGGTCCGAAGGCCGCAACGAAGATGAAGATGAAGGTCAGCAGCGTCAGCACGCTGGCGTAGATGTAGATGAACCGGCGCACCCAGGGATCGGTGCTGCCTATGGCCGTTTCCTGCATGTGGCGCGCGCTGAGGCGGTCGGCCGCAGCGATGCGCTCGTACTCCAGCAGGTTGGCGTCGCTCTTCTGGCGGTATTCCAGCAGCTTGCCCTGGTACTCGAACTCGAACTGCTTGAGCTGGGCCCACTGCGTCTCGGTGAGCTTGTTGTCGGCGACATCGTTGATGTCGATGCCGGTCTTTTCCTGGATGAGATTGGCGATCTCGGACGTGCCCTTGTTGACCGCGCCGCGGAACACGCCGCTGAGCAGGTCCAGCCCCTTCTGGGCAAGCTGTGGCGCTATCGCCGACAGCGCGGCCGCGATCAATGGAATCGGCATCTGCTGCTCCCGGTCAGGTGAGACGGGGCAGCTTACTGCGGCGCTTCTGAGCGCCGCATCCTTTGAAATGACTAAGGCAGCGTCTTGCAGTTGGGCTTGCAGACCACCTCGTTGCGCCCCAACAGCCGGATCGACTGCAGGCTGGCAGGCGCACGGTGCTTGCCGCATTTGAAGCAGGAGCGGGTGTGGCCACTGCCAAGGAAGGGCGAACCGCCTACCTTCGACTGGTAGCGAAGGCCATCTTGACGGACTGAAGTCACAGAATCTTTGCTCATCTTCGTACGGGTCAGGACGAAGTGTGCATTGATGCACATGCCGCATGACAGCGCCACCTCGCAAGCCCCCAGTTCGGCCTGAAACCACGGGCTTCCCCTACCCGCAAGCGCGGGGTCGGCCGCCGGGGACAATGCCCCTCTGCTTTTGACGACCCATGGCCAAGCTATTTTTCAGATATGCGGCAATGAACGCCGGCAAGTCCACTGCCCTGCTGCAGGTGGCACACAACTATGAGGAGCGCGGCCACCGGGTGCGCATCTTCACAGCCCGGCTGGACGACCGCTACGGCACCGGCTTCGTCACGTCGCGCCTGGGTCCCAGGCGTGAGGCCGAACAGTTCGACGCCGGCACCGACTTCCAGGCGCTGATGGCCGAAAGCCCTGGCATCGCTTGCATCCTCGTCGACGAGGCTCAGTTCCTGTCCAAGCGCCACGTGCAGCAACTGCACGAGATGGCGCATTTGAGCAACCTGCCCGCCATCTGCTACGGGCTGCGCACAGACTTCCAGGGCGAGCTTTTCCCCGGCTCGGCCGCGCTGCTGGCGCTGGCGGACGAGATGGACGAGATGAAGACCATCTGCGACTGCGGCCGCAAGGCGACGATGAACATGCGCGTGGACGCCGGCAACCGCAAGGTCACCGAAGGCGCGCAGGTGGAGATTGGCGGCAACGCCCGCTACCGATCAGTCTGCGGTCGCTGCTTTCACCGGGGCTGAAGTGAAGCCCCTCGTCTGAGGAATACCTTGGCCGGTTCCTGAAGGGGACGGCGACCCAGACCGGATCGACCGGCACGTACGTCGCCAGGCGGGCCGGCTTTGGAGCGGCAAGGCTCTCGGCCCGCTGGTTGTCGGGCCGCGTTAACGCAAGCCCAGCGCGTCGCGCACGGCGGCGGCGGCGGCATCGCCCTTGGCCTTCTGCACGCGTTCGACGAATTGCAACGCCAGGCCCTGCAATTCGCCGAGGCTGTCGCAGCGCTCGACCTCCAATGCGAACGCATAGCCCTTGAAGGGGCCCAACAGCTTGGTGGCCTGGCCGCTCATGTAGGTGTAGAGGGCAGCGCGGTCCAGCAGCGGCGAGCCCCCGGCTGCGGGCGCGGGCGCGGGCGCGGCTGCGGGGGCGGGCGCGGCCGCGGGTGCCGGGGCCGCAGCGCTCGGCGGGGGTGCCGCCACGGGCGGCCGGGCAGGTGCTGGCGGCTGAGCCGCGCTCGGCGACGCCCAACCGGCCTGCGGCACGATCAGGCCCTGCTGGCGCAGCGCCTCGAGATCGGCCTCGGTCGCCCCGGTGACAAGGCGCAGCCATTCGCCGGCGGGCTTGGTCGCGTCGAGAACCAGCAGCAGATTGCGCGCGGCGCGGGACAACGGCAGGGCGCGCGCGCGAATTTCAGCGCGCCCAGCCTCGGTTTTGGAATGCAGCAAATCGAGCACGGTGGGGAGCCTCGCCCGCGACGGGATCACCGCCGACAGGCCTCGTCACAAAGAAACGGCGATCAGGTCTTGTCCCGCAGCTCACGTCGCAGGATCTTGCCCACGGGGGTCTTGGGCAGGTCGGTGCGGAACTCGACGATCTTGGGACGTTTGTAGCCGGTCAGGTTCAGTTCGCAATAGGACCGGACGTCAGCCTCGGTGAGATTCGGGTCTTTCTTCACGATGACGACCTTCACGGCCTCTCCGGCCTTCGCGTCCGGCACGCCGACGGCAGCGCACTCCAGCACGCCGGGCATTTGCGTGAGGACGTCCTCGACCTCGTTCGGATACACGTTGAAACCGCTGACGAGGATCATGTCCTTCTTGCGATCCACGATCTTGAAATAACCCCGTTCATCGACGGTGCCGATGTCGCCGGTGCGGAAAAAGTTGTCCGCCGCCATCACCTTGGCGGTTTCATCCGGCCGTTGCCAGTAGCCGGCCATCACCTGCGGGCCGCGGATGGCGATTTCGCCCGGCTGGCCCATGGGCACTTCGTTGCCGTCGTCGTCCAGCAGCTTGAGCTCGGTCAGCGGCATGGGCAGGCCGATGGTGCCACTGTAGGCGGTGCTGTCGGTCGGATTGCAGGTGGCCGACGGCGAGGTCTCGGACAGGCCATAACCCTCGACGATGGGGCAGCCGGTCTTCTCCAGCCAGAGCTTGGCCGTGGCCTGCTGCACAGCCATGCCGCCGCCCACCGAAATGACAAGCTTGCTCCAGTCCACCGTGCCGAAGTCGGCATGGTTGGCCATGGCCATGAAGAGGGTGTTGACGGCCGGGAAGCTGTGGAAGCGGTGCTGCGACAGCTCCTTGAACATGGCCGGCAGGTCGCGCGGATTCGGGATCAAAACATTGGCGCCGCCCATGTGCATGGACAGCATCATGTTCGTGTTGAAACCGAAGATGTGATAGATCGGCAATGCGCAGATGGTGACGACCTGCTCGCCGGCCGGCAGCTTCTTCAAGGCTGGCTGGTACCAGGCCTCGCTTTGCAGGATGTTGGCGACCAGGTTGCGGTGCAGCAGCACGGCGCCCTTGGACACGCCCGTCGTGCCGCCGGTGTACTGCAGCACGGCGATGTCGTCGGCGCCAAGCTTCGGGGCCTTGTAGGTCAGGCTGCGGCCCTTGGCGAGCGCATCGTTGAAGCGAACGGCGCCGGGCAGCTCGAAGGCCGGCACCATCTTCTTCACCTTGCGCACGACGTAGTTGACGATGCTGCCCTTGAGCAGGCCCAGCATGTCGCCCATGGCCGCCAGGACGATGTGCTTGGTCGGCACACTCTTGATGACCTGTTGCAGCACCGAGGCGAAGTTCTCGATGATGACGATGGCCTTGGCGCCCGAGTCCTTGAGCTGATGCTCAAGCTCGCGCGGCGTGTACAGCGGGTTCACGTTGACGACGACATAACCCGCCCGTAGCACGGCAGCCACGGCCACCGGGTACTGGAAGAGGTTGGGCATCATCAGCGCGACGCGGTCGCCCTTCTCCAGGCCCAGGCTCTGCAGATAGGCCGCCAAGGCCCGCGAGGCTTCGTCCACCTGCGCAAAGCTGACGCTCTTGCCCATCATCAGATAGGCCGGCTTGGCGGCGTTCTTCTTGAACGAGGTGTCGAGCAGATCGACCAGGCTCGGGTAGAGCGAGACGTTGACGTCACGCGGTACCTCGGCCGGGTATTGCTTCAGCCAGATGGGCTCCATGGCCTTGTCTCCTTCATTCTTGATTGGCGGCGATTCTGACCGAAGGCTGACAGCGGACCGTCAGGGGATTCGATAGGCGCTTGGCGACCGCGCAACCCCTAGTGAACGACGTGCACGAGCCCTGCAGTGCCCACGCCAACGAAGGACGTCAGGGACAACGCGAAGCCGACTGCGGCGACCCAGCGCAGCGGCACTCGATCCTCGCGCCCGACCAGGGCCAGACCCAGGCCCAGCATGGGCACGATGCTCAGCAGATAGCGCCCCTGCGGCTGGTAGTCCCCCGTCCAGCTGAACAACGCCGAAGCGACGATGGCGCTGGCACAGCTGACGAGCACGGCCTGGCGCACGCCGCTCAACTCGGCCTGCGGCCGCTGACGCCAGAACGCCAGGGCCAGCACGCCCAGTAGGCTGGCCTGCAGCGCGGAGCTCAACAGCGCCGGCGACTCGATGTCCAGATAGCCATAGGACCCGAAGGCCGTGCGCAGGGATTGCCCCAGCCAGCCCCGCTCTTGCAGCTCGACCAAGCCCTTTCCTTGGTTGCGCATGCGGTAGCGGCTGTTGGCGCCCCCCGCTGCAAGCGCGCTCGGGCGCATGCTCGCCTCGGCAAACTTTTCCTGCACCGCAAGCGCGGCTGCCGCCCGCTCGGGCGCCCAGGGCGCCGCGTTGTGTGCCAGCTCGTCGGTCATCTTGATGCCGATTACCAGGCACAGGCCGAGCGCCAGCCAGCCAACCGCGCGCCAGCGAGGCAGCCAGTCGCCCCGCGCCTGCCATTGGCGCCAGCCCCACCAGGCCAGCAGGGTCGCCAGCACCAGCAGGCAGATCAGCGCAGGCAGCGCGCGCGGGAGGGCGGGCAGGGTACCGTCGATGGCCAAGGGCAAGAACAGCAGCAGCCAGAGGGCCGCCCAGCGCAGCCTGCGCCAGGCCGGGGCATCGAGTCCGGGACGGCAGGTGGACATCCACAGCATTGCCAGCAGCACCAGGCAGGGCCAGTAGTTTTGCTTGGAAAGCAGCAGCAGGCCGGCCAGGCCGCCAAAGGCCAGCGCCCGACCCGGGGACCAGGGTGATCGAGGTACGTCCGAAGTCCAATGGGCCAGCGTCAGCAGGTACAGCATCGCGCTCAGGGCGTAAGGCAAGGCGTCACCGTTGAAGTACGCGAACAGATACCAGGCCTGCGGCATCAGCAGCAGCGGAAGCAGGAACATGAAGCCGCGCCGCAACCGCGCGGCAGCCACGAGAACCCAGGCCAGCAACAGCACGTTGAACAGCCGCAGACCGAGTACGTCGTCCTGCAACAGCGGCCAGGCTGCCACCGCGAACTTCGCGGCCAGCACATAGACCGGATCTGTCGCGTTGAGGTAGGAAATGCCGTAGACGTTGGCCCGGTAGGCCGGCTCCATCTCGGCCGCGCCGATGGCGGGCTTGACCCAGTGCTCGAAGTGGTAGCGGGCCGTCGTGACGTGCGTGCCCTCATCCGGGCTCAGCGACACATCGGTGCGCACGAGCCAGGCCATCGTGATGACGGCCAGCAGCAGGGCCAGCGCCCAGCCCCGCGTGAACGGCACCGGCGCATCCGCCGCCAGATCGCGACGGGGCAGCAGCAGCACCGCCAGCCAGACCAGCAGGGGCACAAACATCAGTTGCAGGGCGCCGACACCCGGGGCGCGCGTGTCCAGACCACCGGCCGGCAGGGTGAGCGGCGACGCCAACGCCACGGCCTGCGCGCGATCCGGCCGCGCATCCATGCGCAGGAATCCCTCGCCCTCCAGGGTCCTCGCCTCGCCCAGCAACTGCTGGCGTGGCACGCCGTAGCGGCTGACCAGGGCGGCCGCGAGCCGCGCCGAGTCGACGTTGGACCGAAGGGTCACCGCCTCCAGCGGGCAGGCCGGCAGCGGCAGGCGCAGCCGCTGATACCCGGGGTGGATGGCTTCGCGATGCCGGAAGGCCTCGGCGCCGGACCCCTCGCAGCGCGCCTGCAGCCACAGGGAACCGACCGCCGGGCTGTCAACCCAGACCTCCAGACGGTGAGGCTTGGCGCGCTGATGCACCAGCACCAGCAGCAGGCCAACCAGCAACGCGACGACCAGGCCGTATGCGGCGCGGCGCAGGCTGCTCATCGGAGCGTCGCAAGCGCGGCGTCGATGACGCGTTCCTGTTCAGGCTCCACGCCCAACCAGAGCGGCAGGCGCACCAGCCGCTCGGATTGCCGGTCCGTCACCGCCATCGACCCCGATGCGCGAGCGAAGCGCTGGCCGGCCGGCGAGGAATGCAGCGGCACGTAGTGGAAGACGGCGCCGATGTGGCGGGCCTTCAGCTCGGCGATGAAGCGCGTGCGCTGCTCCAGGTCTTCGAGTAGCAGGTAGTACATGTGGGCGTTGTGCTGGCAGTCCGCCGGGATGATGGGGCGGCGCAGCAGGCCCGCCGCTTCGAGAGGCGCAAAGGCCTCGTGGTATCGCTGCCAGATGGCGATGCGCTCGGCGTTGATCCGATCCGTTTCCTGCAGCTGCGCCCACAGGAAGGCCGCAACCAGCTCGGACGGCAGGAAGGACGAACCGATATCGACCCAGGTGTACTTGTCGACCTGGCCGCGGAAGAAGCGAGACCGATTCGTCCCCTTCTCGCGGATGATCTCGGCGCGCTCCACCAGCGCGGGATCCTGGACCAGCAGCGCGCCGCCCTCACCGGAAATGACGTTCTTGGTCTCGTGGAAGGAAAACGCACCTAAGGCGCCCAGCGTGCCGAGCGGCCGCCCCTTGTAGAAGGACCCATAGCCCTGGGCGGCGTCCTCGATGACGAGCAATTGATGCCGGGCGGCGATGTCCAGCAAGGTGTCCATCTCGCAGGACACGCCAGCGTAGTGCACCGGCACGATGGCCTTGGTACGCGGCGTGATCGCCGCCTCGACCAGACGTTCGTCGAGGTTGAGCGTGTCGGGCCGGATGTCGACGAACACCGGCGTGGCGCCCCGCAGCACGAACGCATTGGCCGTCGAGACGAAGGTGTACGAGGGCATGATGACCTCGTCGCCGGGCCCGATGTCGGCCAGCATGGCCGCCATCTCCAGAGCCGCAGTGCACGAGTGCGTCAGCAAGGCCTTGCGCGTGCCGGTCACCTCTTCCAACTTGGCATGGCAGAACTTGGAAAACTTCCCATCGCCAGCCAGCCATCCGTGGTGATGGGCCTCGGAGATGTAGAACAGCTCGCGGCCCGTCATGTGGGGCTTGTTGAACGGAATGCTCATGTCAAGGAGAGGTTGGCTGGCGAACGTTTGAAGCACTGCAGCAGCCCCACCGTCGGGTGAGCCGCAGCACGGGCGTATCGTTCACAGTGTCGCTCCGAACGGTAACCGCCGGCCGACCGCGCCCCGCCCATTCGAGCGGCGCGGGCCGCGACCGCGCTCCCCTATCATCTTTCGCCCTGCAGAGCCGTCTGACGGCGGCCTGCGGCGGCGCCCCGGATCGTTTGGATCCTTCCCTCTCCTTGCCCCATGCACGCCCACCCAGACGCTGCCCCCGAAGGTCCTCGCATCAGCATCGTCTCGACGATGTACCGGTCCAGGCCATTCCTCGAAGAGTTTCTTGATGAGTGCCTCGCCGCGCTGGCGAGCATCGACTGTCGCGACTTCGAGATCGTGCTCGTCAACGACGGCTCGCCGGACGACTCGCTCGAATGGGCCGTGGCCAGTCGCGCCCAGCTGCCGCAACTGGTGGTGGTCGACCTGTCCCGCAACTTCGGGCATCACGCGGCCATGCAGGCAGGCCTGGCGACGGCGCGGGGCGAGCTGATCTTCCTGATCGACTGCGACCTGGAGGTCTCACCGCACGTGCTGGCAGACATGCACGCCAAGCTGCTGCAGACCCGCAGCGACATGGTCTATGGCTATCAGGAAGCTCGCAAGGGCGGATGGGTGGAGCGGCGCGCCGGCAGCATGTTCTATCGCATCTTCAATTCGATGAGCGACATCCGCATCCCCGAGAACATGACCACCGAGCGCCTGATGACCCGGCGCTTCGTGCAGGCGTCGCTTCAGCTTGGCGACAAGAATCTCTTCATCGGCGGCATGCTGGCATGGACCGGCTATCAGCAGATCGGCATCCCGATTCCAAAGGGCCAGCGCGAAGGCGCCAGCAGCTACACCTTCATGCGCCGAGTCCAGCTGATGGTGAACGCCATCAGCGCCTTCTCGGCGCAGCCGCTCACGCTGCTGTTCAACGCCGGCGTCAGCATCACCGGCCTGAGCATGCTCTACATCGTCTACCTCGTGGTTCGCAAGATCCTGTTTGACGACGCACTGTCGGGCTACACCTCTGTGATGGCACTGGTCGCGTTGAGCCTGGGCATCACGACGATGGGGATGGGCGTCATCGGCATCTACCTGGGCAAGGTGTTCAAGCAGGTGCAGAACCGGCCCACCTTCATCGTCAAGGACGTGCATCGCACGCCGTGAGGGAAGCAGCCGAACCATGAAACTGCTGATCTACGGCGCAGGTGATTTCTCGAACACCGTGGCCGCGCTGGCGCGCCTGTGCGGCCACGAGGTCGTCGGCCTGATTGACGACACCGGGCGGAACGAACAAGCGCTGGGCCGCTTCGAGCAGGTGCAGCTGTCCCATCCCGCACGAGACCACGGCGTGGCGCTCGCCATCGGCTACAACAATCTGCCGGCACGCTGGGCGGCCTGGGAGCGCGTGCAGGCCGCCGGCTACGCCTGCCCGCCGCTGATCCATCCCGGGGCCTACGTCGCCGAAGAGGCGGCCGTGGCCGCTGGCTGCTTCGTCATGGCCGGCGCCCATGTCGACGTGCATGCCCGACTGGGTTCGGCCTGCGTGTTGTGGCCACTGGCCTGCATCAACCATGACACCCAGATCGGCGCCAACAGCTTCATCTCCCCCGGCGCCACGCTGTGCGGCTTCGTGCAGCTGGGAGAACACAGTTTCGTCGGTGCCGGTGCGGTCGTGGTCGACCGCGTCGCGTTGCCCAGCGGCAGCTTTGTCAAGGCTGCTGCCCTCGTCAAACGGACCCACTCCACATGAAGAGCGTCGTCGTCCTGCAATCGAATTACATCCCCTGGAAGGGATATTTCGACCTCATCCATGACGCGGATTTGTTCATCTTCTACGACGACGTCCAGTACACCAAGAACGACTGGCGCAACCGCAATCGCATCCAGACACCACAGGGGCCGCGTTGGCTGACCATCCCGGTCGGCATCAGCACGGACAGGCGCATCTGCGATGTCGAGCTGAACGACCCGCGCTGGCAGGCTTCCCACTGGGATCACATCCGGCAGAACTACCGCAAAAGCCCATACTTCAAGCAGTACAAAGGTTTCTTCGAAGACATCTACTGCGGTCGTCAATGGGCCAACCTGTCGGCGCTGAATCAGCACCTGATCCAGCGCATTGCAGTTGATCTGCTGGGCTTGCAGACACGCTTCGAGGACTCGCGCAACTACGCCAGCGCGGGGGCCAAACAGGAACGCCTGCTGAGCCTGCTGCGCCAGGCCGAGACGCAGCGCTACATCTCGGGGCCTGCAGCGCGGGAGTACATCGATGAGTCGGCGTTCTCGGCCGCCGGCATCCAACTGGAGTGGAAGGACTACAGCGGCTACCCGACCTACGACCAGGGCACCGAGACGTTCGAACATGGCGTGAGCATCCTCGATCTGCTGTTCCACACCGGCCCGCAGGCGCCCTGGTACATCTGGGGCTGGCGCGACGGCGGGCAGCCGTGACGGCAGCGCCGCGCACGCTGCGCCAGCTGCTCCGCTACGGCATCGTCGGGATAGCGTCCAACGCCCTGGGCTTCGTCTGGTATCTCGGCCTGACAGAACTGCTGCATCTGGGCCCGAAAACGGCCATGAGCCTGCTCTACCTGATCGGCGTGCTGCAGACCTTCGCGTTCAATCGCAAGTGGACCTTTGCCCACGAGGGCGCAGCCCATGCCGCCCTGCTGCGCTATGGCTGCGCCTACGCGCTCGGCTACATGGTGAATCTCGTCGCGCTCTACGTCTGCGTCGACCGGCTGGGCTACCCGCACACCTGGGTGCAGGGCGTGATGGTGATTGCGCTGGCAGGCATGCTGTTTCTGCTGCAGAAATACTGGGTCTTCCGCGTCAGGCCGTCGGCGGTCACTCCACCGCCTTGAGCATGTCCTCCACGACCTTCTTCGCGTCGCCGAACACCATCATGGTCTTGTCCATGTAGAACAACTCGTTGTCCAGGCCGGCATAGCCGGCGGCCATGGAGCGCTTGTTGACGATGATGGTCTTGGCCTTGTAGGCCTCCAGGATGGGCATGCCGTAGATGGCGCTGCCTTTCACATGCGCGGCGGGGTTCACGACGTCGTTGGCGCCCAGGATGATGGCGACGTCGACCTGGCCAAACTCGCCGTTGATGTCTTCCATCTCGAAGACTTGGTCGTAGGGCACCTCGGCCTCGGCGAGCAGCACGTTCATGTGGCCCGGCATGCGGCCGGCCACCGGGTGAATGGCGTACTTGACGCTGATGCCCTTCTCGGTGAGCTTGGCGGCCAGTTCCTTCACCGCATGCTGAGCGCGCGCCACGGCCAGGCCGTAGCCCGGGACGATGACGACGCTCTCGGCGTTGCCGAGCACGAAGGCGGCGTCGTCGGCGCTGCCACTCTTCACTGGACGGGCCTTGCCGTCACCCACGGCGGCCGTGCCCGCTTCACCGCCGAAGCCACCCAGGATCACGTTGAAGAAGGAGCGGTTCATCGCCTTGCACATGATGTAGCTCAGGATCGCGCCCGAACTGCCCACCAGCGAGCCTGCAATGATCAGCATGCTGTTGTTCAGCGAGAAGCCTATGCCCGCCGCCGCCCAGCCGGAGTAGCTGTTGAGCATGGACACGACGACCGGCATGTCGGCGCCGCCGATCGGGATGATGAGCGTCACGCCCAGTACGAAACCCAGGGCCACCACGATCCAGAAGGCATGCTCGTAGCCGGCCCAGCAGAAGACCCCGCACCCCCAGATGGCGAGCAGGCCGAGCAGAAGGTTCAGCCAGTGCTGACCCTTGAAGGTGACCGGCGCGCCCTGGAAGAGACGGAACTTGCTGCCGCCCGAGAGCTTGCCCCAGGCAATGACGGAACCCGTAAAGGTGACGGCACCGATGAAGGCCCCCAGCGCCAGTTCGAGGCGGTTGCCCTTCGGAATCGCATAGCCAATCGCCTCGGTGATGCCGAACGCCACGGGTTCGGCTACCGCCGCAATGGCAATCGCCACCGCAGCCAGGCCGATCATGCTGTGGAAGAAGGCGACCAGCTCGGGCATCTTGGTCATCTCGACCGTCTTGGCCCGCCAGGCGCCGTAACCGCCACCGACGACGAGGCCCAACAGCACCCAGGCGAGACCCATGCCGTGGCCGGCCAGCTTGAAGATCAACGCGGCGGTGGTGAACACGGCGATGGCCATGCCGACCATGCCGAAGAGGTTGCCGCGGATGGAGGTTGTCGGGTGCGAGAGGCCCTTCAGCGCCTGGATGAAGCAGACGCTGGCGACGAGGTAGAGCAGCGTGACGAGGTTGAGGCTCATGGCTTGGCCTCCGTCGTCACGGCCTTCTTTTCCTTCTTCCTGAACATCTCCAGCATCCGCCGTGTGACGAGGAAGCCGCCAAAGATGTTGACCGCTGCCAGCGCCACGGCCAGAACGCCCATCGCCTTGGCGAAGTTGGTCTCGGTCAGCGCGGCGGCCATCATGGCGCCGACGATGACGATGGCCGAGATCGCATTGGTGACGGCCATCAGCGGCGTGTGCAGCGCGGGCGTTACCGTCCAGACGACGTGGTAGCCCACGTAGATGGCCAGCACGAAGATGATCAGGTTGATGATGGTGTGGTCGACGATTTCCATCTTCAGCTCCGGGTCACTTGACCGTCTTGGGTCACGCGGCAGGCCGCGACGATGTCGTCATCCAGCGGCACGTTGAAGGTGCCTTCCTTGGTGATGACGAGCTTCAGGAAGTCCAGCACATTGCGCGCATACAGCGCCGATGCATCGGCCGCGACGAGCGCCGGCAGGTTGGTCTCGCCGACGATGACCACGCCGTGCTTGGTGACCGTCTTGCCGGCCTCCGTCAGCGGGCAGTTGCCGCCTGCGGGTGCAGCGATGTCGACGAGCACCGAGCCCGGCTTCATGGCCTTGACCATCTCCTCGGTGACCAGCACCGGCGCCGCGCGGCCGGGGATCAGCGCCGTCGTGATGACGATGTCCGCCGCCGCGACACGCTTGGCCACCTCGGCCTTCTGCCGGTCCAGCCAGCTCTGCGGCATGGGGCGCGCGTAGCCGCCGACGCCCTCGGCTGCTTCCTTCTCCTCGGCCGTCTCGTAGGGCACGTCGATGAACTTGCCACCCAGTGACTCGACCTGCTCCTTCACCGAGGGCCGCACATCACTGGCCTCGATGACGGCGCCCAGCCGCTTGGCGGTCGCGATGGCCTGCAGGCCGGCCACACCGACGCCGAGGATGACGACACGCGCCGCCTTCACGGTGCCGGCCGCCGTCATCAGCATGGGAAAGAAGCGCTGGTATTTGTCGGCCGCGATCATGACGGCCTTGTAGCCGGCGATGTTGGCCTGGCTGGACAGCACGTCCATGCTCTGGGCGCGCGTCGTGCGCGGCGCGGCTTCGAGGGCAAAGCTGGTCAGCCCCGCGCCCGCCATCGCCGTGAGGCCCTCGCGGTCGAAGGGGTTGAGCATGCCGACCAAGGCCGTGCCGGGCTTCATCAGGGCCAGCTCGTCGGCGCCGGGTGCACGCACCTTCAACACCAGTTCGCTGGCCAGTGCCGCAGCTTGGTCGACGATCTCACAACCGACCGCCTCGTAGGCGGCATCAGTGACGCTGGCGGCGACGCCGGCACCGCTTTCGATGCGCAGCGTGTGGCCTTGAGCCTTGAGCTTCTTGGCCGTCTCAGGTGTGACGGCCACGCGGGTCTCTCCGGCCGCGCGTTCGCGCGGGATGCCAATCTGCATGGATCTCCTCCGGGGGCAGGGGTTGCGTGGCAGCTTACACAATGCACAGGCCCGCCCGGAGCGGGAATGCGAGAGGAAGAAGCATGCTTGCCACAGCCAGGTTCCGCCCCAGCGTCACGGTCGCGGCAGTGATAGCGCGCGCCGGGCGCTATCTGCTCGTTGAGGAAGAAACCCCCGAGGGCCTGATGCTGAACAACCCGGCAGGCCATCTGGAGCTGGGCGAAAGCCCCATGGAGGCGGTCGTGCGCGAGGCGCTGGAGGAGACGGCGCGGGCTTTTCAGCCCGAGGCTTTCCTCGGCGTCTACCTGGCCCGCTTCCTGCGGCCGGCACGATTAGAGGATGTGACCTATGTGCGGCTGGCCTTCAGCGGCTCGGTCGGCGAGGAGATCGCCGGGCGCACGCTGGACGAGGGCATCAAGCGCACGCTGTGGATGAGCGAGGCGGAGCTGGCCGCCTGCACGGAACGCCACCGCAGCCCGCTGGTGCTGCAGTGCGTGCGCGACCATGCGGCCGGGCGGCGGCTGCCGCTGGAGGCGGTGTTCGCGCATGAGTCGCTGCAGTCCCCGTGGGTCAAGGGGTGAGCGGGCGTTTGGGACAATCGCGCCCATGAGTTCCCACAAGAAGCACCGTGTCGTGGTCGGCCTGTCCGGCGGCGTCGACTCGGCCGTCACTGCCCACCTGCTGAAGCAACAAGGCCACGAGGTCATCGGCATCTTCATGAAGAACTGGGAAGACGATGACGACAACGAGTACTGCTCGACGCGCCAGGACTTCCTCGATGCCGCGTCGGTGGCCGACGTGCTGGGCATCGACATCGAGCATGTCAACTTCGCGGCGGAGTACAAGGACCGCGTCTTCGAGAGCTTTCTGCGCGAGTACCAGGCCGGCCGCACGCCGAATCCCGACGTGCTTTGCAATGCCGAGATCAAGTTCAAGGCCTTCCTGGACCATGCGATGCGGCTGGGTGCCGAGAAGATCGCCACGGGCCATTACGCACGCGTCCGCGAAGTCGCTGGTGAGTTCCAGCTGCTCAAGGGCCTGGACCCGCTGAAGGACCAGAGCTACTTCCTGCACCGGCTGTCGCAGGCTCAGCTCAGCAAGACGATGTTCCCGGTCGGCGACCTGCCCAAGACCGAGGTGCGCCGCATCGCCGCCGAGATCGCACTGCCGAACGCGAAGAAGAAGGACTCGACCGGTATCTGCTTCATCGGCGAGCGGCCCTTCCGCGATTTCCTGAACAAATACCTGTCGCACCAGCCCGGGCCCATCAAGGACGAGCGCGGCCGCAAGCTTGGCGAGCATGTCGGCCTTTCCTTCTACACGCTGGGGCAGCGCCAGGGCCTGGGCATAGGCGGCGTGAAGGAGAAGGGCTCGCCACGCGGTGGCGGCGAGCACGAGCCCTGGTTCGTTGCCGCCAAGGACATCGAGCGCAACACGCTGATCGCCGTGCAGGGCCACGACCACCCGCTGCTGCTGAGCCCGGCCCTGGTGGCCGACGACCTGAGCTGGATCGCCGGCCATGCCCCGGTTGCCGACGCGGCCGCGGCCAAGACGCGCTACCGCCAGGCGGATGCGCCCTGCAGCGTCGGCTTCGACGCGGCCGGCCGGCTGACGCTGCGCTTCCCTGACCCGCAGTGGGCCGTGACGCCGGGGCAGAGCGCGGTGGTCTACGACGGCGACGTGTGCCTCGGCGGCGGCGTCATCGCGCAAGCCCTTGATGAATGACGCGCCGCACAGCGCCGGGCCGTCCCAAGCAAGCGGCCATCCCCTCGGGGGATCGGTCGGCGTACCCGCCGGCCGAGGGGCGCCAGTGATCGACCGCCTGCTCGCGCGGCTTGCCGAGCCCGGCACCGTGCTGCGATTGGCGGCGCTGGTGGTGTGCGCGATGGAACTGGTCAGCGCCGGCTCCGCGCTGCTGGGCGTGCGCACGGAGCCCTACGACGGCCTGGCCGCCTGGGTCTGGCGCCAGCTCGGCGGCGACGTGAACGACCGCGGCCTGGTGGTCGTCTGCGTGCTGCTGCTGGTGGCCTTCGTCGCGTTGATCTTCCGCCTCGCGCGCCTGGGCCAGACGGCCCTGCCGGTGAACCAGCGCCTGGCCTGGCTGCTGCTGGTGGACCTGCTGGCCTTCGGCGTGACGCCCGGCCTGCCCTTCCTGGTCACGGCGCTCGGCGCCGTCGTGCTGCCGGCCCGCCTGGCGCTGGGCTTCGCGGCGGCCCAGGTGCTGTTGAACACGGGCATCTACGTCTACGCCTCGACCACGGCCTGGCTGGACCAGTTCGGCATGCTGTTCGCCATGCTGGCCCTGCACGGCCTGGCCTTCGGCCTGGGGCGCATGGCGGCGTCCGAGGCCGAGAAGCGCCGCTGGCTGCAGGCCGTGCTGGCCGAACAGCTGTCCGGCGAGCACCTGCTGGCCGAGCAGATGCGCTACAACGAACGCATGCAGATCGCCCGCGAGCTGCACGACCTGATGGGCCACCACCTGACGGCACTCAACCTGCAGCTGCAGCTCGGCGGCGCGCTGCTGGCGCGGGCCGACAGCGGCGGCGCCGGTCAGGCGCTGGGCCGCGCCCAGGGCGTGGCGGCGCAGCTGCTGGCCGACGTGCGCGAGTCCGTATCCCAGCAGCGCAGCTCGCAGCGCATCGACCTGTCTGCCGCGTTGCAGGCGCTGGCCGAGGGGATTGCCAGCACGCGCATTGAGCTGGCCCTGGACGACGCCACCCGCGACCTTGGTCCCCGCGCCGCGCACGCACTGCTGCGCTGCGTGCAGGAGGGCGTGACCAACAGCGTGCGCCACGCGCTCGCCCGCCGCGTGCAGGTCGAACTCAGGGGTGATGGCGATGAAGTCGCCGTCAGCATCGACGATGATGGGCGGGGTGCGCCGGGCTGGCACGAAGGGCGGGGCGATGGCTTTGGCAATGGCCTCACCGGCATGGCCGAGCGCATGGCCGAACTGGGCGGGCAGATGCGCGTGACGCGCACGAGCCCTGGGTTTCGAATCGAGCTGAGATGTCCGCGATGGGTGTGATCAAGATCCTGCTGGTCGAGGACCAGCAACTGGTGCGTGAAGGCCTCAAGGGCCTGCTCGCGCTGCACGACGATGAACTGCAGGTCGTTGGCGAGGCCAGCGATGGCGCCGAGGCGCTGGAGTGGCTGGCGGCTGCCTCAGCCGAGAACATGCCCGACGTCATCCTGTCCGACATGCGCATGCCGCGGCTGGACGGCGTCGGCCTGATCCGCGCCCTGGCCGCGCGGGCGCTGCGCCTGCCGGTCATCCTGCTGACCACCTTCGACGACACCGTCGCCTTCGACGAAGCCACGCGGGCCGGCGCCAAGGGCTTCCTGCTGAAAGCCATCAGCACCGACACGCTGCTGCAGGCCCTGCGCGACGTGCACGGCGGCGGCACCGCGCTGCGCCCGTCGCTCACGACGCGCATGGAGGCCAAAGGCGGCGAGCGCGCCTTCACGGCGGCCGACCATCCCGACCCGCTGAGCCCGAAGGAGCTGCAAGTGCTGCGCCTGGTGGCCAGCGGCCGCAGCAACACCGAGATCGCCAGCCTGCTGGGCAACAGCGAGGGCGTCATCAAGAATCACTGCTCGGCCATCTTCTCCAAGATGGGTGTGCGCGACCGCACGCAGGCGGTGCTGCGCGCTATCGATCTGGGTTGGATTTAGGTCGAGGCCCCGCTGGCGCCGCCAGCTGCAGGACCCAGTAGCGCTGCAGCCGGCCCCCGCTGGCCACGCAGGCCAGGCCAAACTCCTCGAAGTCAGGCGCCATCAGGTTCTCGCAATGCCCCGCGCTGGCCAGCCATTGGGCCAGCGCCTCGTCCAGCGTCTCCGGGCCACCGGCCAGGTTCTCGCCCGACGCGCGCATCGCATAGCCCGCCTCGCGCAGCCGCGTGCGCAGCGTGGCGCCGCTGGCGCTGGTGTGGTCCAGCCGGTCCAGCGTGGCCAGTTCGACGGCGTAGCGGCGGGACGACTCACCCAGCACCGCCTGCCAGCGCAAGGCGGGCACGGCCGGCCACCGGCGGTCGCCGCAGCGCTGGGCCTGTGCGCGCAGCGCGTTCAGCGCGCGGGCGGCCACCTGGGCATCGGGCTGGCAATCGGCGGCCAGCACGGTCGGCGCCGTAGCAGCCAGGCTCAGCAACAGGGACGGCCACATACGCATGGATGCATCCTAGTTGTTGCCAAGAACAGGCGACCGGCCCCAGCATGCGGCCATGAACCCGCCCCGCATCCTCGCCTCCGCCCTCACTTGCATCGCCCTTGCCAGCTGCGCGCAGACGCCACCTGCCGCCGCTCCCGTGGCCGACTCCACACGCCTGGCCGGCGAACTCCGCACGCTGATCGGCCCAGCCAGCTGCAGCAGCGATACGCAGTGCCGCACGGTGCCGGTTGGCGCCAAGGCCTGCGGCGGGCCCGCCGGCTACTGGGCCTGGTCCACCCAGGGCACGGATGCCGAAGCCCTGAAGGCGCTCGCCACGCGGCAGGCCGAGGCGCACAGGCGCGAGGTCGAGGCCAGCGGCATGCGCTCCAACTGCGCCATAGCGACGGATCCCGGGGCCGCCTGCGTGGCCAACCGCTGCCAAGTGCAGACGACGTCGCCATCACCATCGCGAAGCGCGAAATAGTCGCGGCGCACCAGGAAAAAGGCCGCACACCTCGCGGCATGCGGCCTGATCGACCCGGGGCACCAAGGCCCCGGCGACGTCGGTTGCGGCTTACTGGTTGACAGCCCCGTCCACCAGCTTGCTGGGCATGTTGCTCGGCACGTTCTGCACCGGCACGCTGCCATCGGTGGAGACGCGCAGGACGGTGGTTGCCTGCACCTTGCCGGAGGCATCAAGCCAATGGGCGCCACCGACGGTGCGCTTGCCGGCTGCGAGGCCCGTCCAGCTGAAGCCAACCGTGGCCGTGCCGCCGGCGTAGACCTGCGCTGGCACCAGCGCGTTCAGGCCACCCGCATCACCAGGCATCACGATCCAGCTCGACAGCTTGTGCTTCATCGGCGCGGCACCGGAGTACGCCAGCACGCAGGCACGGTAGTTGGCAGCCGCTGGCGCGACGATCTGCACAGCTTCATTCGAACCGTCATTGCCCGAGTAGATGTAGGTCGCGGCGTTCATGTTGATGACGACCAGATCATGGTCATCCAACCCACCGCTCACATCGTCCTGGCGCAATGCCCAACGGGCCACGATGGCACCCGCCGGCACGGTGAAGTTGTACTTGGCGATTGACGCAAAGTTGCTGTTGCCGTAGCAGCGGTTGGCAAGCGTCACCGAGCTGGTGACCAAGGGCGTCAGCGTGGTTTCCGCGCCCAGGGTGACGTCCTTCAGCCCACCCTTGGCCACGCCCATGCGACCCGCGAAGCCGGTGCGCACGGTGAACAACTTGCTGCCTGAACCCTTGGTGTCTGTGAACTCGACGGGTGCCGAGATCGCCTTGCCCGCCTTCGCCTGGATGGGCGAACGCACCGAGTGGGCACCGTCGCTCCAGACCAACTGGCCGAACTGCCAGACGCCTTCTGCAGCGCCCGCCTGTGCCAACGTGACCGTGAACGTCTTGGTTTCGCCCGGGGCCAGCGTCAACGAGTTGGGCGACACCGTCGTCGTGAAGCCAGGCGGCGTCGTGACGGCGGCGTTGTAGGTCGCCGAAGAAGCGCCGACGTTGGTGACCTTGCGGGTCACGACGATGGATCCTGTCACCGCGCCAACTGTGATCGACGGCAGGTTCAGGTTGTAGGTCTCGTCCAGCGTGCCGAAGGTCGTGCAATCGCTGGCCGGCGTGACGGCGGGCCTGTTGACCTTGCACTGGTACTTGACCCAGTCGGCCTTGCCCGCGTCGTAGACCAGCCCCGGGTCGGCTGCTTTTTGCGGGTCGACATGGCCGGCACCCTGGGCCCAGGGCAGGAGCCCGTTCTGCGGGCTGGGCAGCCCGTCGTTCAGCGTCGAGTAGGCCGTGGTCATCAGCGCAGACTTGATGGCCGCAGGGCCCCAGGTCGGGTGGGCCTGCTTCAGCAGCAGCGCCAGACCGGCCACGTGGGGGCTGGCCATCGACGTGCCCTGGTAGCTGTCCCAGGCGGGCGGCGGCACCAGCGTGCCTGCCACGATCTGGGCCTTCTGCGCTTCGGTTTGTGCCGGCGTGACGTGGGCGACGACGTCCACGCCCGGGGCGGTCAGGTCGGGCTTCAGCACGTTGCTGTCGCCGCCATTCGGGCCACGGGATGAGAAGTCGGCCATGATGGGAGCCGGCTTGCTGATCATCGTCGAGACGGCGATAGAGCCCGTGGGGTTGGCGGCGCCGCTCACGTAGGCCTTGATGGCAGCGCCATCGGTGTTGCTGACCTGGAGAGTGGGAACAGGCTGGAAGTCGCCGTCGATGGTTTGGCCCGGTGAGGCGTTGGCCAGGATCATGCCGACGCCGCCGGCGTTCTTGACGGCCAGGCCCTTGTCCACGCGCGCGTTATTGCCGCGGGTGCAGACGACCAGCTTGCCGGCCACGAGGGCGGGGTCCAGCAGCACTTGGCCGGCGGGCGGCGAGGCGCTGAAGCACAGGCTGGCGTTGCCGCCGCCCACGCCGGCGTTCTCGGCCAGGATCATGTTCGTGGGACCCAGCCCGGTCTTGGTGGTGGAGCCGCCGGTATAGGTCGTGCCGCCCACGGTGGCGCTGCCCGAGAAGGCGCGGTCATGCGTGGAAGCGGCGACCGTCGTCACCCAGGGGCTGAGGTGGGCGACAGCCTGGGCAGGGCCGCTGTTGCCGGCCGAAGTGGCAACGAACACGCCGGCCAGCGACGCACGGTAGAACGCCTGCTCGACGGGGTCGTTGACCGACGTCTGCGAGCCACTGATCGAGAAGTTGATGACATTGACGCCATCGGCGACGGCAGCGTCGATGGCCGCCACAGAGTCCGAGGTGTAGCACGTGTTCTGGCTGCCGGTACCGTCGGTGGCGGCAGCGTTCACGTAGGTCCAGCAGACCTTGTAGGACGCTACGCGGGCACGCGGGGCCATGCCGGAAGCGCTGCCCACCACAGCCTGATTGATGGTGACGGGCACGTTCTCATTGCCAGCTGCGGTGGACGCGGTGTGGTCCCCGTGGCCGCCGTGGCCGGTGGCGCCGGACAGGGAATCGCGGCCGGATCCGGCGAAGTCGGTCCAGTGCAGCGGCGGCGCATTGGCGATGAAGCCGGCGTCGAAGTGCTTGATGCCGACGAGCTTGTTGTTGCAGTGCTTGGCCGGGTCGATGCTGGGGCTTGTCTCGCAGCTGCCAGTGAAGCTGGCCGGCACCGGGCCAAAGGCCAGCGCGTCACTCGGGCTGTTGGTGGGTTCGCCATTGCCGTTGACACGGTCGAAGAACGCCGGGTTCTCGGGCCAGATGCCGCCGTCAACGATGCCGACAACCAGGTTCTCGCCCTTCAGCGCAGAACCACCCACGATCTTGGACCACAGACCGCCGGGTTCGCTGAGCTTCAGGAACTTGGAGGTCGAGATGGTGTCGACCTGGCGTGCCTCGTCCAGCCACAGACCGACGACCCCGCCATTGATGGACAGCGAGCGGGCTTCGTCGTCGGTGAGGCGGGCGGCGAAGCCGTTGAACACGACCTTGTAGCTCGCCAGCACCGGCGCACTGCCTACGACTGCGAGCACCTTGCTCTGCTGTTGGCCCAGGTAGTTGACATAGGCCTGCACGGCGGCAGTGCCGAACTTGAAGGTGTCGCCTGCAGCGGGCTGCGTGGCGGCCAGACCGGCAACACCGCCCTGGTAGGAGGCTGCAGGTTCGTCCTTCAACTGGACGATGTAGGTCTTGCGATCCTGTGCAAAGGCGCTCGTGGCCAGGCCCGAGGCGAGGATCAGCGTCGCCAGAGCGGCGGGCTTGAGTTTCATCTTCATGGAGTGATCCTTTCGACGATGTCAGCGGTCAGGCGGCGCGGCGGCGGCGGGCACCCAGGAGGGCGAGGCCGGCGACGCCGACCAGGGCCAGGCTGGCAGGCTCAGGGACGTACTCGATGACGATGTCGTCCAGTGCGAACTGGGCCTTGTTCGTCGAGAACGCGTTGCAGGTCTGGCTGTCGATCGGGCACTCAAACGCGAAGGCGAAGACGCTATCGAACTCGTAGTCGCCGAACTCACCGGTGTCGATGGCTTCGAAGTTCGGATTGCCGTTGGCGTCCAGGGCGGACAGTTCGTAGTAGGCGGTCAACGCGGCGCCGCCTCGCACGCCTTGCAGTGCGAGGAAGCCCTGCGTACTGGCGTCCGGAACACCGGAGCCGATGAAGCTGGCGTTCAGGCTCTGCACGGAAAAGGGCAAGCCGTCGGTCGAGCCGAACGCGAGGACGGCGTCGTTAAGCAATACGACGTAGGTGGTCGCGTTGTTGACCGGGCAGATGATGCCAACACAGGTGTCGTCGACGATGGAGCCGTCGATGATGTTGCCTACGAGGGTACCGAAGGCGCCCGAGGTGTTCGCGAACGGGTCGAACCACATCGTTCGGCCACCCAGACCAGGTTGGTAGAACTCGTCGCCATCCACAAGCGCAGGCGGAAAAATGAGCGTCGACGTGTCCACCGGATCGAATGTGATCGTGGTACGCAGCACGCCCGCGTGGGCCGCTGCGGACAAGGCAAGCGCGGACACGGCCAGCGCCAGGGAGGTCACAAACTTCTTCATCGAAATACCCTCTTTCTTTGCCAAATGGATCTTGCAACGCAGGAGCGCGGCGCCTGATGGGCGGCCGCGTGGCCCGCCAAAGGGTTGAAAGATGGCGAGCCCCCTGTGCAGGCGAAGCCTGCGGGGAGTTCGATTCTGTTGGAGGGGTTCGCGTGACTAAATACACACTTGCCCACCCTCTATACGCGGGACAGATTTCCCGCCCGATTGCAGTAAATGTGCAACCTGGGCTAGGGAAAACGTGCTACCGGGAAGCGGCTGATGCGGCAGGCAACGTCATCGGTGCCGAGGCGCCAGCCTGAGCGGCAAGCGCGCCTTGTGCATGAGCCGAGAAGACCAGGTCATGGGCTACGCGCACAGCCGTGCCGTCGGCCGCGAACTCGCGCAGCAGCGCCTGTTCCGACCGGCTGCGCACCGCGCTGAAGGCACCGGGCTGGCCGGGCTCGGGCATCAGCTCCCAGTCCGCCGCGCCGGTGAACGGATCGACGTAGAGACGCCGCAGGTGGTGCCGGGGCTTGAAGCCGCGGCCGTCGACGAGCAGATCCTCCAGACGCTTGGGGTACAGCTGCGGCGGGTTGGGGGTGGCGCGGGCATAGGCCGCGATGGCGCGCGCAATCTCTCCGCCCCGGAACTGCAGCTCTCGTTCACGCTCGCGTTGAGCGGCGGTGCTCCAGGCCTGGCCCATCGCGGCCAGCCCGGCGGCCGTCAGCGCGACGAGGAAGAGAACGGCGAGGTAGCTGTAGCCGCGCTGGGTGTTCACCGGCCTCTACCAGTCCGCATACAGCCGCCCGTCCGCCGAGCGCCCGGCTGCGCCGCTGCGCACGTCCCAGACGTGGCCGCCCACCTGCATGTCGCTGGGCGGCGGCAGCTCCACCCAGCTCTCGCGGCTCGCGGTGAGCGGGTCCTCGGGCACATCGCGGATGTAGCGGGCGGTGGCCAGTTCCTGCAGCGACTCGGGGTAGCGGCCCTTGTCGGCGGCGTACTGGTCGATGGCGTCGCGCATCGTCGTCAACGATTGCAGCAGCGCGGTCTCCTTGCTCTTCTGCAGCGAGTTGAAATAGCGCGGCGCAGCGATGGAGGCGAGCAGGGCGACGATGGCCATGACGACGATCAGCTCGATCAGCGTGAAGCCCAGGTTTCGCTTCATCACCAGTCCTTCAGCCGCGTGCCGTCAAGCGCTTTTCGGTCGGAGAGCGAGAAGACATCAAACACGTCCTTGCCGGCGCGGGGATCGTCCGGCGCGCTGTCGTAGGCGCGAAGGCCCCAGGTTTCAGTGGCGGGCTGGTCGGGCGGCGCAAAGGGGTCGCGCGGCAGGCGGCGCAGGAAATAGAGCTTGCGGCCGTTGGGTGACTTGACGTCGGGCACGCCGTCCACCAGCAACTGCAGCCGGGCTGGGTAGCCGCTGTCTTCCGGGCTCTGCGTGATGCTGCCCGCCTCCACCGCGCGCTTGTAGCTGTCGAGCGCCTCGCGCAGCGTGCGCAGGGCCTGGCGCAACTCGTGCTCGCGCGTGCGCTGCACCGAGAGCTCCAGCAACGGCCGCGCGGCCGACGCGAGCACGCCCAGCATGGCCAGCACGACCAGCATCTCGATCAACGTGAAGCCGCGTTGGCGCATCGCCAGCCTCAGCGCGCGGCTTCCACCGTCAGCAGCCCTGTGCCGTCGACACGCACGGGCGCCGATTCACCATTCAGCCCGCTCGCCGACAGCCCGCTCAGGCCGATGTTGAGGACCTGACCCGCCGCCGCCGGCAGCGCCCGCAGCACGACGACGCGGTCGCCGCGAGGCGGGATCTCGATGGGATAGCGCCCCGGCGAGGCGCCTTGCAGCGGCTGGGCCGGCACCAGGCGGCTCGCGTCGTACTCCAACTCGCCCTTGACCTGCAGGCCGCTGTCGTTCTTCAGCGCAACCGAGACGGTGCCGCCGGCCGGCACCTGCGGCGTCACGTCCAGCCTGAGCGTGGCTTCTGCAGGCACTGCCGGAGCGGCCGCGGCAGGCGCGGCGGTGGTGACCGTGCCGCTGGCCGGGCCCACGCCCACCCGGGCCTCGCGGCGCAGCAGGCTGGAGAAGGCGCCGGGGCTGGCGTCGGTGCCGCTGGCCAGGCGCGTGAGGGAGGCGTCGGGCACGGCCAGGTTGCGCACGACGCGCGGCGTGATGAGCAGCACCACCTCGGTCTTGTTGCGCGTGTCGGTCTGGGTGCCGAACAGGCGGCCCAGCACCGGGATGCGCGACAGGCCGGGGATGCCTGCGCCGCTCTTGCGGTCCTCGTCGTTGATGAGGCCGGCCAGCACCTGCGTCTCGCCGTCGGCCAGGCGCAGCGTGGTGGCGGTGTTGCGCGTGCCGATCTCGTAGGCCGTCGTGCCGCCAGGCCCGCTGACCTGGCGGATGACGTTGCTGACCTCCAGCGCGATCTTGATGACGACGTCGTTGTCCAGCTGGACGGTGGGCTCGACGTCGAGCTTCAGGCCGATGTCCTGGTAGCTGACCGAGGCGGCCACCGATGTGGAGCCGGTGAAGTTGGTCGTCGTTGTGAAGATGGGCAGCTTCTGGCCGATGTGGACCTTGGCCTTGTCGCGGTTGCGCACGCGGATCTTGGGGTTGGCCAGCGTGTTGGAGTTGCCGCCCGAGCCGCGCAATGTGGCAACGATCGCCGGGTTGGCGATGGTCGCGCGGAACTGGTCGCGCTGGCCGAGAAAGACCTGGCCGGTGGCCAGCCCACCGTTGAAGCCCGGCAACCCGTAGTTGATCGTCTCCGGCCATTGCAGACCGAGGGCGTCGACCTGGTCGGTGGCCAGCTCCATCACCTCCACCTCCAGCATCACCTCGGGCTCGGGCAGGTCCACCGAAGCGATCAGCCGCTCCACCAGCCGCACCACCTCGGGCGTGTCGCGCACGATGAGCAGGTTCAGCCGCTCATCGATGTGGATGTCGCGCACCTTGGCGATGGTGCGCACCATGGCCTGCACCTGCTTCACGTCGGCGTTGGTGAGGTAGAGCGTGCGGGTGATCAGCTCCTGGTGCTCGCGCTGCTTGGCGGCCGTGTTGGGAAAAATGAGCACCGAGCTGTCGTTGAGCAGTTTGCGGTCCAGCTGCTGGGTGCCGAGGATGACGCGCATGGCCTCGTCCAGCGTCACGCCGCGCAGGAAGACGGTCACGCGGGCATCGGCGCGAACATCCTTGTCGAAGACGAAGTTGACGCCGCTCGAACGCGCCAGCGCCTCGAAGACCTGGCGCAGCGGCGCATCGCGGAACTCCAGCGTCACCGGCTTCTGGAAGTTGGTGCCCAGCTCGCCGACCGCTGTTTCAAGCGGCCGGGACTGGGCGACCTGGCTGGCCAGCAGTCGCGCGCCGGGGTGCTGGGGCGCCTCGGCGAGGATCTCCCGCGCCACCGCATCGGCACGCTCGACGCGGCCCTCCTTCAGCGCGGCGCGGCCGGTGATGAGCTGCGCCTCGTGGCGGCGGCCGCGCTCGATGTCGACGCTCAGCGCGGTCAGGCGCGGGTGCTTGGCGTCGGCGAGGCCGAGCTGGCTCAACAGGGCCTGCGCCTCGTCCCAGCGGCCGGCACCTCGCAGCGCCTCGATCTGCAGGATGAGGCGGGCCGTGGCCTGCTCGCGGGCGCGCACCTGGGCGGCGCGCAACTGCGGGTCGTTGGGGTCCTTGCCGAGGGCGTCGTCCAGCACGCGCAGCGCGGCCGGCCACTGGTTGGTGCGGCCGAGGTCTTCGGCCTGGCGCAGGGCGGGGTTGGCGCAGGCCGTCAGCAGCAGGGCGCTTAGGAGAAGAAGGAGCTGCTTCATGGCACGACCTTGAATGCGATGTTCTGTGGGAGCCTGGCCGGCAGCCAGGTCAGGCTGACGCCGCTGGTCGAGACCTGTTCGACGCGCCACTGGCCGTCGATGACGTCGCCGCGCCTGACGCTGAGCGCCTTGTTCGGCCCTGCGAGCAGCGCAACCTCGACGGCCTGGGCGCCATCGCCTTCGACGACGCGGCCGATCATCTGATAGGGCATGGGCGGCGCCATCGGCGGTGGGGGGGGCGCGGC
>NZ_CEEDEB010000013.1:0-191314 GCF_979253795.1 Roseateles sp. AC306 | reverse complement strand
AGAGCTTTTTGCCTACTTTTTGGCGGCGCAAAAAGTAGGTCGCCCGCGGGGGCGAAATCCCCGCTGGGCCTGGCCAAAAAGCGAAAGCAACGCACAAGCATCCTCACTCCGCAGCCGCCCGCTTGGTGACCAACCCGATCTCCGTGATGTCCAACTTCTTGGCCACCTCCAACACCTGCATCACCTTCTCGTACTGCGCCGCCGCGTCCGCCTTCAGCACCACCGGCAACGCCGGATTCGCCGCCTTGTATTGAGCCAACGACACCCGAAGCTGCTCCATGTCTACCGGATAGGCGTCCAGGTACACCGCCCCATCCGCCGTGATCGTGATGGCGCGCGTCTGCGGCTTGGCGAGGTTGTTGGCCGCCTGCGTCTCGGGCGACTTCACCTTCACGCCCTGCACCGACGCGGTCGTCAGGATGATGAAGACGACCAGCAGCACGTAGGCGAGGTCCAGCATCGGCGTGACGTTGATGTCGTCGTAGAGCTGGTTGTCGCCCTTGATGTCGGCGGACAT
Organism: Roseateles sp. AC306; assembly: GCF_979253795.1. NCBI lineage: Bacteria > Pseudomonadati > Pseudomonadota > Betaproteobacteria > Burkholderiales > Sphaerotilaceae > Roseateles > Roseateles sp. AC306. The sequence continues at coordinate 190,797 of NZ_CEEDEB010000013.1, read as the reverse complement.
GGCTCAGGGCGCCCCGTACAACTCGGCCACGCGAGTGATGAACTCGTCGATGAAGATCTGCATGTCCGACGTCGCGTTCTTGATCTGCGCGGCCAGATAGTTGTAGCCAAACAGCGCGGGGATCGCGACGCCCAGCCCCGCCACCGTTGCGAGCAGCGCCGCGGCGATGCCCGGTGCGATCGCGTTGACGTTCACGTCGCCCGCCGCTGCGATGGCCGCAAAGGTGATCATCACGCCCACCACCGTGCCAAGAAGACCGAGGAACGGCCCGCCCGAGATGGCGATCGTCAGCAGCACCATGCCCGAGTTGAGCTGTGCGTTCTCGCGCACGTAGTCGGCGTCCACCGAGGCCTTCACTGCATCCAGCGACGCGCCCGACAGCGGCTTGGCGCCGGCCTCGCCCACCTTGCGCTTGGCCAGTTCACGAATGCCAGCCTGGTAAAGCCGGTAGATCGGCGACTGCGGATGCGGCGCGTGCGTCTCCAGCTTCAGCAGCTCCTCGTTGGCTTCGCGGAACTTCAGCACGAAGCTGCGGTTGGCGCGTGCGACCTTGGTGACCAGCAGGCCCTTGGTGACCATCACCCAGCAGGCAATAGCGAACATGACGCCGAGGATGCCGATGACGACCCAGGCGTCCACGGTGAGGTTCTTGACCAGCACGCCCATGTAACCGTGGCTCTCACCCTCGGCCTCGGCGGCGTCCCTGGCTTCGCGGGTGGAAGCCACCAGCTTGCTCTCTGCGCCCTGTGCGCCGGCCGCCACGGCGAGCCAGTCTGCGCTTCGGGGCGTGGCCGCCACCTGCACCTCGTCCATAAGCCCTCGTGCGCCTTCGCCCAGGCGCAGGTTGCTGCCGAGAGCTGGCGTGGCGAGGTCGCCCTGCGCGACCTGCGCGCCGTTGACGAACAAGGTCGCCTTGCCCAGGCCGATGCGCAGCGCGACCTGCGTCCAGCGCGCCACCGGCATCTCGCCGCCGCTGACTTCGCCCTTGTCCGCCCGTGCAACAACCTTGCCGCCATTCACACTCAACGTCAGCCCACCCCAGTTCAGCAACGTCGCGCGCTGTACATCGTCGAGCTTGACCCAGAGGCTCACCGTCAGCTGGTTGCCAGCGTCGACGACCGGCTTGTCGGACAGCGCATAGACGACTGCCTCGCCGTTCAACCTGGCGCTCGCCGCCAGCAGGCCATTCGGCTCGGTGATGAGAGTGCCTTGCGGCTTGACGGCGCCGAGCTGGTCCGCGCCGGCCGGCTTGTCGCTGAAGTGCAGCGCGATGACGGTGGCCGGGTCGAACCCGCTTGCGTCGCTTTCTTCAGCGGCGGCCTTGGGGTTGGCGCCGTAGACGTAGAAAACGTTCTTGTCGCTGCCCGGCAGGACGCTCGGCACCTGCACCCACAGCACGGCCAGCTCGTTGACGCTGTCGAAGCGCTCGATGCTGAACTTCAACGGCGTCTTGTCGTCGCCGGCGACCACGCGCAGGTCGCTGCCGTCTTCCTTGGCCGCGGTGAAGTCGAAATTGCCGGAGTGCAGGCGCACCGCGACGGCCACGCCGCTGGCGGCTTCCTTCGTCTCCAGCCCCTGGCTCGACGTGTTCAGCGTGATCTTGGCTCGCTCGTTCCAGTCGGCGTTCCACCAGGCATGGGCGGTGGCCGGCAGTAGGGCAGCGAGGATGAGTGCGGTGAGTGCTTTGGGCATGGCTTGTGTTTTCTTGAATCAGGAAGAGCCGAAGCCCAGGAACTCCAGCAGCAGGTTGCGGCGCCGGCGGCGGCGCTCGTCCTTGTCTTTGTCGGTGTCCGCCGCGGCAGCGGCCTGGGCGGCGCCGGTGGGCGTCGTCGGCACGGCGATAGGTACGGCGAGGGCCACGTCCGCCGTCGCGCCGGCACGCGTGCCGGACACCTGGATGTCGTTTGCGTTGACGAGGCGATCCGCACCCAGGAAGGCGTTGCCCTTGGAGCGGATGCCCGCCTCGCCGGCATTGATCTCGCCGGTGGGCGCGTAGAGGTCCAGGTCATTGCCGGCAGACAGCACGGCAATGCCTGAGCCACTGAACGAGCCCGAGGTGTCAAAGACGAGGTTGCCGTTGCTGTCCAGCCGCAGCACCGGTGCCGGCGCGCCGGTCACGGTCTTGGCGCCGCGACCGGCGTCGATGTTGCCGGCGGACGACCACATCAGCAGGTTGCCCTGGCCGAGGGTGAAGACACGCGACTGGTTGACGTCGAAGTTCTGCGCCACGACGGCTGACACGTCGCCGCCGTTGACGGTGACGATGCCCAGCTCGGTGGCCGACTTGGCACCCGCCGTCACCTCGCCGGCATTCACACCGCCGCCCGGGTTGAGCACGGTGATGTCGGCGTTCTGCAGCGTCTTGATTTGGCTGGTGGGCATGCGCACCTGGGCCGCCGGCCGGCCGCTCTGGCCCAGCGGGAATAGCAGGTTCACCGCCTGGTAGCCACGGGCATATGCAGCCCAGCGCTCGTCACCTTCCAGCACCGAAGCGGCTCGACCGGCGCTGCGCAGTTCGCCCACCAGCACGCGGTTCAGCCACGGGATCTGCCGCTCCAGCGGCAGGGCCTCGAAGCGGCGCAGCGTGTCCGCCGCGTCGGCGCCGCGCTGGCCCCCCATCAGTTCGACGTAGTCGGACAGCTTGGCCAGGTCCGCCGTGGCAGCAAGCTGCGCCAGCGCCGAAGTGCGTGTCACCGTGGTCTGTGCGGCCAGACCGTTCATCAGCACGCGGCTGACGAGCAGGGATTGCTGGACATTGCTCAGCTTGTCCAGCTGCCTGAGGGCTGCCTCATCGCTGAGCGCCGACCACGCCGGCTGCAGCAGGCCGGACTGCTTCGCGACTTCGTCGGTCACGGCGGGGTGGTCGATCGGCTTGCCGAGCAGAGCGGCCACGCGGGCGCGTTGGTCGCCTCCTTCAGCGCGTGCCGGTTGACTCTTGACCTGCTCGGCCACGAGGCGGTCTACCGCCGCGGCGCCGAAGTGATGGCGCAGCAGGTCGAGCTGCTGCGCAGGCGTTGCGGCGTTGAAAGCGGCAGCCGTGCCGGTGCCGCCAAGCAGCATCCAGGCCTCGCCCAGCTTGCCTGTCAGCCCGGAGGCACCCAGCACCTGGAAGCCGGCGGCGCTGGCATATGCATAGTCGTCACGCTCGGCGCCGATGCTTGCGTGCATGCCGGCGACGACGGTCAGCCGCGCGCCGCCCTCGGGCAGCAGCGCGCTGTTGGACAGGTTGCCGCGCGCGACGATGCCGGTGCTGCTGGACAGGTCCACGTCGCGGCCGGCCAGCACGAGCAGATCGCCGGGGCCAGCGATCTCCAGGCCGAGGCCGGTGCCCAGGCGGACGTCGCGGCCGGCCTGCAGCTGGCTCAGCTCGCTGGGGGTGCCGGCACCGGCGGGCTGGTGCTGCACCGACACATCATTCAGGCGAATGTCCCGGCCGGCTTTCGCCGCTATCGGGCGTACCGAGCTCATCGCGTTCAACGTGAGGTCGCCGCGCTCTGCGACAAGGCGCGCAGGCGAGCGCGTGCCCGCGTCCAGTTCGGCACGGCCCTGCGCGTCGCGGGCGAAGAGAAGCGCTTGTGCCAGTTTCGTGGTCAGTTCGACGTTGGACTGACCCGCAGACGGTTGAGGCGCCGCCAGCGCCAGCACCGACAGGCTGCCGAGGCTGACGTTGTCGCGAGCGCCTATCCAGGTGCGCGCCTCGGCGGGGTTTCCGCTCATCGTCCACTGCTGAAGGTTGTTGGCCGTGACGGAACCCTGGGGTGCCAACAGGCGCAGGTCGATGGGCACCACTCGCGCGCCCGCAAACGCCTCCACCGATTGCAGCGATTGGCCAGCGCCCTCGTAGCCGATCGAGCCTCCCGAGCTCTGCAGCAGCAGGCTGCTCCAGCTGTCCAGCAGGGGGGCGACGAGATCCGCGGCCAAAGCCGCACTGTTGTCGTAGGAGGGGTTGGCCAAAGAGAAGTTGCGCACACTCGCAACGCTCAGGTCGCCACCGGCCTGCACGCGGATGGCGCCGTCCTGATAGATGATTTGCAGGCCGTTCACGGCCCCGGGCGTCGTCAAGTCGGCATTGCGCACGGCGCCGGCTGCGCGCACGTCCAGGCCACGCGAGCCCATCAACTGGCCACTGACGATGTCTGCGCCGGCCTGCACGGACAGTGTGCCGCCGCCGAAGCGTGTCAGTCCTGCTGGCAAGCCTGCAGCGGCGGCATCTGTGCCATCGAGCACCAGTCCTGAGCCAACAGCAGCGGCCTGCAACTGGGTAATGTTGCCGCCAGCCTTGACCTGGATGGACCCTCCGCCGAGCGTAGCCAGGCCCTGCGCGAAGCGGTCTTCGCGGGCGAACCAGGCTGTCGTGCCCTCGGCCTTGGCGCGCCAATACCAATCGGTGATGTAACGCTGATCCTGGCTCAGCGGCTGGCCGCTCACGTCGCCGCCCGCTTGCACCCGGATGGCACCCCCATGGGCCCTGAAAGGCGCCAGGCCCGAGGTGTCGAGCGCCTGGCTCAGCGAATCCATCACGGTGACGAACGGCGTCGATGGCAACGGGTCGCCCTCGGCGGGCGAGGGCGTCGGCGCGGGCGATGGTGACGGTGCCGGCGTTGGAGATGGCGACGGAGACGGCGATAGGGATGGTGATGGTGATGGCGTCGGCGCTTCGCCCGGTGCCACGGGAGGTCGGGGCGGCTGCACCTCACCGGTCGTCGGCCCGTTGCCAGACGGGGCGTTATTGCCCGTCGTCATGGACACGTCCAGCCGGCCGGACAGCGAGCCAGCCGATGGCGCCGGTGCCGGCGCTTCAGCCGTGACCGTGGCGACCGGCACGCCCAGCGTGGCTACCGTTGCCGCGCTATTCAACAGCTTCACGTCCTTGCCGGCGGCGATGTCGATACGACCCGTCGTGCTGCGCACGCGCACGGCCGTCACCGTGTCGCCCACGCTGCCGATTTCCACCGAGCCGCTGCTCGGGCGCGCAGCCAGCAGGCTCGCCGCTGAGAGGTCGGCGCCGGCCACGACGCGAACATCGCCGGCCAGGGCCGACGTGCCGATCCATTCAGCCGCCGTCGTGGGTGACTCGCGCAGGCCAGTGCTGAGGTTGGCGTGGAGCTTCACGTCGCCAGCGGCGCGCAACGTCAGCGCTGCCTCGGCGGCGTTCGGCGCAACGGCCTGCTGCGAGGCGCTCAACGTGGGCAGGCGCCAGTCGGCGCTCAGCAGCAGGTCGCCCGCCGTCCGCACCTCAACGCCGGCGCGCACGCGCACCGCTGGCAGCAGGCTCGGCTGGGCCGCGCTCAGCCGGCTCGCGATGGCCTGGGCCGTCTGCTGGCTCTCGCCCATGAAGGCCGCGTTGTCGGCGACAACGCGGGCCAGGCCAAGCTGGCTTGCGGGCGTTGATGCGGGCGGCGGCGGGGGAGGCGGCGTAGGCGTACTGGGTGCAGGAGCGGGCGACGGCGTGCTGCCCGGCGGTGCCGGCGGCTGCGTGCTGCCGGTCGTGGGTCCATTGCCCGCCGAGGGCGTCACTGCGTTTGGCACGGTAATGGCCAGCGCCAGTGCGCGGGTGCCGCTGAGAGGGGCTGGCGGGGGCGTCAACGGCGGGGTAGGCGGTTGCACCGGGCCTGTCGTAGCGCCATCGCCGGTTGAGGGCGTGGTGGGTGGCGCGGGCAGTGGTGGCGCTGGCGGCAGGGTTGCGCCCGTGGTCGGGCCGTTGCCTTGCGGGGGCTGAGGCGCCGGCGGCTGCGGTGCGGGTGGCTGAGGAGCCGGAGGCGCGGGCGGTTGCGGGGCTGGCGGTTCAGGCGCGGGCGGCTGAGGCGCAGGGGGCTGCGGCGCCGGCGGCTGCGGTGCAGGGGGCTGAGGAGCCGGAGGCGCGGGCGGTTGCGGGGCCGGCGGTTCAGGCGCGGGAGGCTGTGGCGCCGGCGGTTGGGGTGCAGTTGGCTGAGGAGCCGGCGGCGCGGGTGGCTGGGGCGATGGCGTCGGTAGCGGTGGAGCGGGCGGCAGGGTTGTGCCCGTCGTCGGGCCGTTGCCTTCCGATGGCTGAGGTCCGGTTGGCGCGGGCGGTTGAGGCGCAGGAGGCTGCGGTGCCGGCGGTTGCGGCGCCGGTGGCGCAGGCGGGGGCGGCTGAGGAGCCGGTGGTTCCGGCGCAGGCGGCTGCGGTGCGGGGGGCTGCGGTGCCGGCGGCTGCGGCGCGGGTGGCCCCTGCGGCGGCATTGGCGGCTGAGTTCCGCCGGTGGTGGGGCCGTTGCCTGGCGAGGGCTGTGTTCCAGGTTGCGGCGCGGGCGTCAGGGGTGGGAGCGGCGGCTGGCTGCCCCCCGTGCTGGGGCCATTGCCCGGTGAAGGTTGGGATGGGCCGGGTGCAGGCGGCTGCGGCGCCGGCGGCTGCGGCGCAGGGGGTTGAGGGGCCGGTGGCTGCGGCGCGGGTGGTTGGGGCGCGGGAGGCTGCGGCGCGGGCGGTTCGGGTGCTGGAGGCTGCGGCGCTGGCGGTGCCGGCACGAGCCCGCCCACCAGTTCACCCACGTCGTCATAGACCTTGGCTGCTTCGATGTCGATGCTGCCGGCCTTGAGGATGCGGGTCAGCAGGGGCTCGATGCGCACATCCTGCGCGTCGGTGCGCAATGCGCGCAACATCAGCGCACCGCCTTCGAGGTCGATGCTGCCACCGCCCAGCCTGAGCCAGCCGGCGCTGCTGTTCAGCGCGACGCGAGGGGCGTCGACATCTGTCCCCGTGCCAGCGCTGTGCGCCGTCAGTTGAGCGCCGTCGGCGATGACCAGGTCGCTGCCTGCATTGAGCGCCATCTGGCCGCCGCTGCCCGGCGCGGCCAGTGCAGTCAGTCGGCCGGCTACGGTCAGCGAGCCGCCGTCGGCGCTGATCTCAAATGCCCGCGCGCGCAGCTCGGTGCCGGCGCTCAGTTCGAGGTTGCCGGTGCGCTGGCGCAGCGTGATCTGTTGTTCAAAGGCGTGCGGGCCGGCCGCTGCAATCACGCGGCCGATCTCGCCGGAGGCGGGCAGCTGCCGCGCGTCCAGGCTGAGGCTGGCGGGCGTAGCGCTATCGGCTGCGTTGGCGACCAGCGTGCCTGCGAGCTTGAGCTCGCCCAGGGGAGCGGCCAGGCTGAGCTGGCCGGCGTCGCCAGCGCCCGTACCAGACACGTCCAGCCGCGCGTTTGAGGCCAGTTCCAGGTCGCCCTGGCTGCTGCTGAGGCTGAGGCTGCCGGCCGCCAGGTCGACGGCCACGGCGGTCGCGCCGCTGCCCAGGGTCTGGTGGGGGCCGGCAACGCTGAGCTCGCCGCCCAGCAGGCGCAGGTCACCGAGGCTGGTCAGCGCGAGTTGTCCGGCCGGGAGCCGCAGCGTGGTTGCGACGTCAATTTGCCGCGCGGACAGCGACAGGCGCGCCGCAGTGTCTGCCGCGATGCCCGCGCTGCTGGCGCCCTGGGCATCCAGCGTCAGCAGGCCCTGCACGTCCCAACTGCTGTTGGCGGGGGGATTGCCGCCGTTGCTGGCAACGATGGCGGGGGTATGGGCGGTGAGTGAACCCTTGACCGTGAGTACGCTGGTGCCGGTGATGGCCACACCTAGAGGCGCAGTCAGCGTGGTGCCGGCCGCGTGCCAAGCTTGCGCGCCTTCTGCAAGGCGAAGCTGGCCAGCGGCCGTGAAGTCCAGGTGGCCCAGGGCGGGTGTGGTGATTACGGGCGAGTTGCCGCTGCTGTTCGTCAACACCAGCGTGCCGGCGCTGAGCGTGGCGGAATCGCTGAGGGCCGCCGCACGCAGTTCCGGCGCGTCGAGGGTGAGGCGGCTCAGGCCAGGGCTTCCCAGCCTGGCGTCACCGACGAAATCGATCACCGAATAGCTGCGCAGGAGCAGGTCCTGGGCCTGCGCCAATTGCTTCAGCAGGTCTTCCGTCAGCAGCAGGCTGCCGGCCACAGCCGTTCCGCCGAGCTGCAGGCTGGGCACGCCCAGCCCCAGGCTGCTGGCGCCCAGACTGGCGCTGTTGTCGACAGTAGCACTGCCGGCGGCGTCGAGCTGAACGCGGCCTGTACCGGCCTGCAGGCTGGCGCCACTGCCGACCTTGAGCGCGCCGCCCGCCACGGCGGCGTTCTGGCGTGTCAGCGTCGAGCCGGTCTGGCTGCTGAGCAGCACGGCGGCGCCGTCGCCCTGCAGCGTCCAGGCGGTCCTGGGGGGCTTGCCGCCACTGGCGCTGAGCTGGCTGCCGGATGTGATGTCGAGTTGCTGGCGTGCGGTCAGCAGCAGCGTGGGGGCGCTGAGTGTGTTGCCCGGCTTGACGGTCAGCGTCTGCGCCGTCGTGTCGAGCCGACCGGCTTGCTGCAGGTTCGTCGGCACCGCGCCGAGGACGACGTGATCCACGCCAAGCTGGTTGAGTTGCGTCGCACTCAGGTGCAGGGCGTCACCGGCCGGCGTGCCGTCGTCGACGACGATGTGCTCGGCACCGAAATAGGCGCTGCCACCCAGGCCGCCAACGCCCGCCGCAACGCGCAGGGCGCCACGCAGGTCGGCCCGCTGGGCGGCCACGACCAGCGCGCCGGCATCGCGGTTGAGGGCCGGCGCGAGCATGTCGTTGCGCGTGGCCAGATCGGTGAAGAAGCCGTCCGCCGTGGCCAGTCGGACCTCGCTGAAGCGGCGTGCCTGCTTGCTTGTGAGCAACTGCCAGGTCGAGGTCAGCGCATCGGCGAAGGGCGTCCCGGCCGTGTCCAGCCGCGCACCGATGACGACGCTGCCATCGTCCCGCAGCATGCTCTGGCCTTGCGCCAGCACCAGCGCGCTGCCGTCGTTGCGCTTCATCGCGGCGGGGCGCACGAGCAGGGCGCCGTCCAGCGCCGCATAGCGTGCCGGCAGCAGCGTGTAGCTGCCTTTGAGCTGGGTGCCATCGGCCAGCTTGATGCCGTCGCTGCCGAAGTCGATGCGGCGGCCCAGGCCGGGCTGGTTGGGCAGGCTGGCGTCAGCCGCGCCGGTGCTGCGGATGCTGGGCACCAGCGCGTAGCTGCCGTTGGCGGCGCTGAAGATGTCGGTCGATCCGCCCGGCCCGGCGACGAACTGCCAACCTAGCAGGTGGCCGCCGCCGCTGAGGTCGATGCTCGCCCCGGCGGCGGTGCTGACCTTGGGCGCCTGCAGCATGACGGCCTTGGCCGGAGCCGCGCTGAGGGTCTCGCCCGACTTGCTACCCGGGCCGAACCAGCGTTCGCCGTTCCAGGTGCCGAACAGCAGGCTGCGGCCGCTGGCACTGACCGAGGTCTCGCTGCCGTCAAGCAGGTTGAGGCTGTCGCTGGCCGTCAGCGTGAGACTGCCTTCGGGGGCGCGCAGCCGGCCGCCCTGGTTGATGGTTTGGGCCAGCAGGCTCAGGCGGCCACCGGCGCTGAAGGGCACGTCGGGGGCTGCGCCGGCGGGGCTGTCGATGTCGATGCGGCGGCCGGTGGCGTCGATGACGAAGCCGGTGTCGCTCGCGGGGAAGATCTGCGCTGCCGTCAGGCGCAGGTCCGCCCCTGTGGAGAGGCGGCCGTCGCCAGCAAAATTGGCGCTCGGCTTTTGCAGCAGCAGGTCGGCGGCGCTGGCGAGGTTGAGCTGACTCACACCTTGGCTGACGACCTGGCCGCTCACGTCCAGACGCTGGCCGGCGCGAAGGTTCAGCGTGGCCGCCGAGCCGGCCGTCGCGACAAAGGCGTCGCGCGTGAAGGTGCCGACGTTGACAGCCCCCTTGGTGTTCGCCCAACTCACGTAGGGGCCGGACAGCGTGGCTGCCGTCGCGCCGCCTTGGCTCACGAAGCCCAGCGCCTGCGCGTCGAGGCGAAGCCCGCCGGCCAGGTTCAGGTTGACGCCGGCCTCGATCTGCAATCGCTCTCGGGAAGACAACGTGAGGTCGCTGATGCCGGAGCGGGCGACCCAGGGGGCGTCGATGCGGGCGCGTCCCGTCAGCGTCCGGGCTGGTCCAAGATCCTCGGGGTTCAGCGCTTCGCTGGCATCGCCGTCGGTGGCACTCAGCACCAGATCGCGCACGGGCGGGAGCTGGACCGCGCTGTTGAGGCCGGCTTCAAGTTCGATGCCCAGCTTGCCGCCTGCGGCGGTCGCATTGCCGCCGGCGGCCAGCAGTGCACCTTCGAGCACGAGGTCACCGCTGGCGCGAACGCTCAAGGCGCCGCCACTGCTGGCGATGTGCTGGCGCGTGATGCGGTCGCCAGCGGCGGTCGCTTCGCGCACGTCGAACGTACCGGCGCCGCCGCGGATGTCGATCTCCGCGCCGCTCTGCACGACGAGGCTGGTGGCGTAGCTTTGCGCCGAAGCGCCCGCGTTCAGGCTGACACTGCCGCCGGCCAACGCGCGGCCGATCCGCAGGCCGTCATTGCTCGGCAGAACCTGGGCGATGCCGGCGACGTCGATGCGGCTGGTAGCGCCCAGCCAAAGGTAGCGGCTGCGGTCGAAGTAGCGCGCGTCTTCCCCGTTGGCCAGGCTCAGGCTGACTTGACCGCCGGGTGCCGCGATGCGGCCGTCAAAGCGCAGCTGCTGGCGCGCCGACAGCTGCACCTTAGCGCCGGCGTCCAGTGACAGCAGAGCGCCGGCTCCGAAGGTCAGCCGCCCTGCAGGCAGGCCGGCATCGATGCCGCTCGAATTGAGCGTGACGTCGACCGGAAGCGCATAACCCAGTGTCTGCGGGGCGCGCGAGAACGCCACGTCCATGGTCGTGAGGAGGCCCCGCTGCGAGCGAGTGCTGCCGTTGGCCTGCCACAGCATCAGCCGGGGCGCGATCTGCGCGCCGGCCTCGACGCTCAGTGCGTCGCGGCCGTCCAGCGTGTAACCCTGGAAGCCGCCCCGGTTGAAGAAGCCGCTGTCCAGCGACAGCACAGCGGCGTCGGTGCCCATGGCGGCCGACGCGCCGAGGCGAATCTCGGGCGCGCTGAGGCTCAGCTTGCCGCCCTGCGTGACGCCAAACCCCCTCAGGCTGGCGTTGGCCAGCGCGACAGCCGAGCCGCCGCGCAGCGTCAGTGAGCCGGCACCGCCGCCGCAAAGCGTGTTCGCCTTGCAATTGCCCAAAGTCTGGGCGCCGGTCAGCAGCGCGCCGCTGGACACGTCAACCACGCTGCCCTGGCCCAGGAGCAGGCTTGCGCCGGCCAGGAGGCTGATGCTGCCGCCGGTGATGGCTGCGGGCTGTGCAGCGTCGCTCAGCTCGCGATCCAGCGCCGCATTGACCCAGCGTCCCGAGGCGTCCAGGTGGACGCCAGCAGCCACCTTGACGTCGCCGCCGCTGCTGCGCAGTGTGATGCGGCCAGCGGTGGCGTGGATGTCTCGCAACACCGACACAGTGCCGCTGGCGGATTGCAACTGCACCGAGCCCAGGCTGTTCAAACGCAGCTGGTCTTCCAGCACCACATCCTTCACGGCGGTAACCGTGAGGTCGTTGAAACCGGAGGCCGAGAAACGCGACACGCTGAGGCCCGACTCGATGCCGTCCAGCGTGGTGGCGCTGTCGGCCCGCAGCAGCGACCAGCGGCTGTCGCCCAGCGCGGTGCCGGAGCCGCTGCGCAGCCTGAAGTCCCGCAGCACGGGGCCGGCGTAGGTGGAGTTGCCGAAGGTGCCGACGTGCACCGCCGCACCGATGACGAGCTGCGACGCCACGGCCGCGGCATCCCTGCCGGCGAACTGGCGCCAGCCCTGCGTGACGCTCCCGGCCAGCCCACCGTCAAGCACCACCTTGGGCGCGACGATGGTCAGGTTGCCCCCGGCCTGACCGTCGACATAGCCCTGCTCCAGTCGCGACGGGCCTGTCAGGCCAAAGGTCGGCTTGACGCCCCAGCGGTCGTAAGTGGGTTTCGTCGCACCGGCGTTGACGATGCCGGTATAGAGCAGGTCCTTGGGCGCGTCGTTAAGGGTGTAGGCCGTGCCGTTGCTTGCGTAGAGCTGGGTCGGCGCGACCTGGGCCGCGCTGTAGGTCACCTGGCCGCCGGACACGTCCAAGCGAGACGAAGCGTGGGTGAGCACTGCCTCGCCCGCGACCAGGCGCAGCGTGCCGCCGCTGGCGAGCCGTTCGCCGGCCGTGCGCTGCTGCGCGGCGCGGTAGCTCGCCAGGTCACCGAGGATGGCGGAGGACTGGCGGATGTCCAGCGTGACCTTGTTGCGATAGAGCAGGCCGTCCTTCTGCAGCGGCGCATCCTTCAGGTCGTTGCTGCCCAGCAGCTCGGTCGTGACGAACTCGCGCGCCACGCTGACGGAGGTATCCGTCGTGCCGGACACGTCGATGCTCGCGCCGGCGTCGATGACGATGCGGCCACCGGACGCCGTCAGCGGGTTCGTCGTGACCAGGCCGCCGAAAGGCGAGGGGGTGTCCAGCGCGCGCAGCTCGGCCAACGCGCCGGGCGCGATGACCGCGGCGCCCTGGGCCAGCGTGATGCTGCCGCCCGCCAGATCCAGCCGCGAGCGCGTGAAGCTGCCGTTGTCATCGCTGGTCAGCAGCTTGCCGTCGGCGCCGGTGTTCTGCGGCGTGATCTCGGTGACGCTGCCGGCCGCCAGCGTCAGCGTGCCGCTGCGGGCGGCACGCTTGTAGAGGGGGTCGCTCGTGGTCTTGCCGGTTGCCTCGGCATCCCCCTGCGCCAGCAGCAGGATGGAACCGTTCTGGGACACGCTGGTGGTCGCGCTGATGCGGCCAGCCTGGTTGACGGCCAGGCCCACCAGGGTGGCGTTGCCTCGCGGCACGCTGATGCTGCCTGTGTTGTCCACCGAGCCTGCGCCGGTGGCCAGGTCGCCCCGGCCCACTTCCACCAGCAGGCCGCGCAGCGCCGGCACATTGGGGTTGGCCTCGGACGCGTAGAGCGGCTCGGCCGTGGGCAGCTTGTAGAAGACCTCGGCGCCCGCGCCCAGCACGACCTGGCCACCGGGTGCCGTGAGCGTGCCGGCGTTCTCCACGCGCTTGGCGTAGAGCTGGATGCGGCCGCCCTCGCCGGTCCTGATCTCGGCGCCGGGCTCGACGCGGACGAAGTTCTTCGCGTCGACATAGTCGACCGCCGCGCCGTCGTAGCGCAGCGCGGAGGCCGCGCCGGTGATATTGGTGACGAAGCCGTTGGCGTAGTCGGCATCCCTGGGCGCCAGTGTTGTCGCCAGCAGTGCGCCCACGTCCACGCGGGCGTCCTTGCCGAACAGGATGCCGTTGCGGTTGTAGAGCAGGATCTCGCCGCCGTTGGTGGCCTTGAGCTGGCCAAAGATCAGGCTGGGGCTGACGCTGCCGATGCGGTTCAGCGCACTCGACCCGGCCAGCGCCATGTCGAAGGTGACCGAGCTGTCGGCAGCGATGTCAAAGCTCTGCCAGTTGTAGATGGCGCGCTGGCTGGTCTGGCCAATCGTCATGTCCACGCCGCCGCGGGCGTTGCCGGTGTTGACGGGAGCGGCCGTGCCGCTGCCGTAGACGCGCCAGCCGGCGGCCGGCACCGGCACCGTCTTGGCCGGCGGCGGGGGCGGCGCGGTCACGCGCGATTGCGCCAGCGCGTACAGCGGCAGCGAGGCGGCGAGCGCCGCCACGAGAGGGCGGAGCATCCAGCGTTGGGCGGCGGTGGTCATGGTCGGGCTCAGAAGCGCAGCGCGGCGCGCACATGCACGCGCTCGGTGGGCAGGCTGCGGCCTGCGACGTCACGGTGGCGGCGCGCCCAGTCCAGCGCCAGGCTCAGGCCGGGCTGCAGGCCCAGGCGCATGCCCAGCCCCGTGCCCAGCAGCGTGCTGCGATGCGGTTGGCCAGGCTCGGGCTCGATGAGTGAGACGCGGGCGACGTCGCCAAAACCGAACAACACCAGCTCGCTGAAGGCCGGCAGGTTGGCGCCCTTGAAGGCGTCCAGCAGGGCTGGCGCGAGATTGCGGCTGCGCAACTCGAAGGAGGCCAGCGCGCCGTAGTCGGCCGATACCGAACCCTCGGCGTAGCCCCGCACTGAATCCGCACCGCCCACGGAGAACTGCTCGGCGCTGACCAGCGGCTGACTTGCGATCTGTCCGGCAATGCGCAGTGCCCATTCGGTGGGGCCGACGCGGCGGCTGCCGCGCCAGTCCAGCTTTATTGTCGTGAAGCCGCCGTCCGCGCCGCGGCGCTTGCAGGCGAACTGGTCGGCCACGCCGAAGCTTCCGTCGGCGAGCTGGCAGTCTGCGCGCGTCTGCCGCCACACGGGGCGCAGGCCGAAGGTGGCGCTGGCGCTCACCTGCTGCTGGCCCCAGTCGCCCCACCAGCTGCCGTTGTAGGCGGCTTGCAGCGGTGCATAGCGCAGCGGCGAGCCGAGGGTGCCGGCGCTGGTCTGAACGTCTTCCTTCAGGTCCTTGATGTCGAAGCCCAGCGACAGGCCATGCGATGCGTGGGTGTCCAGGCGGTTCATGCCATAGCGCAAGCCGAGGGTCGTGCCCTTGCCCAGCACGCGCGTGCCACCCAGACTGTCGATGTCGCTGCTGGAATTGACGGCGCTGAAATTGAGCGAATCGCCATCGCCGAGTGGCACAAGGTAGTTCAGCACCAGCACCCGCGACTGGCTGGGTCGCATCGGCGCGGTGAGTGCCGTCAGCGACAGCGAGTGATCGCGCTGGAAGAGGTTGTCGTAGTGCAGATGGACGGCGGCGCGCAGCGCTTCGGTGCCCGCAGCTGCGGCGTTATTGACCTCGACGCTGCCGCCCAGTGGCAGCTTGTCGCTGACTTTCAATTCAGCCTCCACCGTGCCCGGCTCGCGCCCCGGCCGCAGCACCGGCTGCACGCGGCGCTCGGCGGTCTGGGACAGTGCAGCGACCTGCTGCTGCACGACGTTGAAGTTGGGCACACTGCCTTCGGCAAGTTCAGTGGCAACGTTGCGGATGCGGCCCTGGTCGAAGTAGCGCGAGCCGGTCACGTAGAGCTTGTCGACGCGGCCTTCCAGCACAGCGAGGCGCACCACGCCGCCGTCGATGCGCTGCTCGGGCACGTCGACGAAGACGGTCAGATAGCCGGCGCTTTGATAGGCCTTCTCCAGCGCAGCGCGTGCGCTCTCGATGGCGGCCATGTCACGGCCTTCACCCATGAAGGGCATGACGGCCGCCTCCACCTGCATGGCGCTCAGGCGCGTGTTGCCTTCGATCTCGAACTCGAGAATGTCGAACCGAAGCGCGGCTTGTGATGTTGTCTGGGCGTGCGCCGGCACGCCAAAGGCGCTGAGCGCCAGGGCAATTGCAAACAAGAAAAAGCAGCGCGCCCACCAGGGGGCGCGCATCGATCCGGCGTCCATGAAGTCAGTGTCCCGAGGGCGGGTGAAACGGTCGTGAAAATGCGGCGCGCGGCCGCATTGCGTTCAGGCGTTTCGGCGGCGCGCGCGGACGGCCAACATGCCCAGGCCCAGGCCCATCAGGCCCCAGGTCGACGGCTCCGGGACGGCGCTGACGTTGCCGAGATTCAGCGTGTCCCCGGCAGGCGCGCCGATCAGGCGGGTGGCGCCGTAGCTGGCTGCGAAGTCGGTGCGCAGGCGCAGCATGTTGCCCAGCGCGGTGGTGGTCGGGGTCAGGACGGCCGGCAGGGTGTAGCTGAGGATGTAGTTGCCGCTGCCGTCAATGCCCAAGCCCCAGTAGGCGTCGTGCCCCGTGTTGTCGAATTCATCAATGGCTGCCAGTTGGTCGCCCACATCGCTGGAGATGGTCGCGTGATAGAACCAGGATGACTTGCCCACTGCATTGAAGAAGGGCGGTGTCTTGTCGTTGAATCCCGAGCCTGCTCCACCGATAAATGTTGATCCGACATAGCCGGGCTGTGGGTCGGTGTCATAGGCTGAACCGTTTGGCTCGGTGTCGTGGGTGTTGAAAGCCTGGTTTGGACCGGTCGCGTTGTTCACGTCGCCAAAGAAGATACCGACTTGAGTGACGTCCTCGACGCTGACGTTTTGCATTGCCGTCGTCAGCTTCACATAGTCCGGATCGAGTGTGTCGGTCGGGGCATCGTGCCGCACGGTCGTGAATATCGAGCAGGTGCCAGGAACAAAGCAGCCGTCATTGCTTTTCGAGTAGCCGAAGATCGCCCAGATCTGATTGGCGGCGTTCGTGGACTTTTCCAGGAACTTCGCAAAATTGGCGTCTGTGTTCAGCGGTGAGAAGAGCTTCTGATATCCGGCATCTTGCTGGCCATAGACGAACAGGTTCTTGGTCGGGTCGCCCACGTCGAGAAAGTCACTGTAGACAGAAATGCCCAGGTCCTTGGTGTACGACACCGATTTGACTGGATCCCACACCATGAGCACGAGTTCCGCGCGTGTCTCGGGGGCTGTCGAAGATGAGTTTCCACCAATGATGGCGGCGTGGGCAGAGCCGACAGCCAGGCAGAGCGTCAAAGCCGCGGCCGCGGTGCGCCAAGGGAACTGGCGCGCCAGCGTAGGAGAGTTCTGGACCATGAGGACAACCTAGTCTTGGGGTGACATTGCGCCCGGCGGCCGGGCGGCAGAGGTGGAAAAAGACCGATGGCTGAAGCCTCGAAAAAGCCCTTCAGCCATCAGCCCTCCTTGGAGGGACGGTGTACGGCCATGGGCCGTACACCGGTTCACAGCGATTCGGTCGCTGCGTTGGTACCGATTACTTCGTGACGCGAACCACCGAGCAGCTGTTGGCCGACTTGCGGTTGGTGTGCGAGGTGAAGCTCTTC
The DNA here is from genome assembly GCF_979253795.1 of Roseateles sp. AC306. NCBI lineage: Bacteria > Pseudomonadati > Pseudomonadota > Betaproteobacteria > Burkholderiales > Sphaerotilaceae > Roseateles > Roseateles sp. AC306. The sequence continues at coordinate 174,191 of NZ_CEEDEB010000013.1, read as the reverse complement.
AGAACCGGGTCGAGGTCAGACCAGGCGCCGGTGAAGCTGCTCGGCAGGGCAGCCAGGCCATTGGCCAGGTCCTTGTCGAGATCCTTCAGGATGGCGGCCTTGCCCATCTCGCCGCGCATCTTGCTCACCAGGGTGGCCTGGGGGCCGGTCGGCACGTTGGCGCCGGTGTTGGACCACTGGAACGAAGCTTCGACGACGAAGTCGTAGTCGCCGTTCAGCACGCTGGCGCGTGTCGGAGCCACATTGCTCAGCTTGACAAAGCGATAGCCCTTGTCGACCGGGTTGCCTTGCGGGTCCAGCAGGCGATTGCCTTGGGCATCGGTGGGCACGGGGTTGTTCTCGGCACCCAGCACGCCCAGGGCGTAGGCGTCGCCGGCCAGGCCTTCGACAGTCAAGCCGAGGATGTTCTCGACCGCCTGGCTCGAGCCGCCTTGGGTGATTGTGGCCGTGCCGGTGGCTTGCGTCGGCAGGGCGGTGCTGCCCAGGGTGACGGGCGTTTGATTGGCCGTCGGCCCGCAGGCGGCGCCGGCGAAGAACAGGTTGGAAGCGGCCTGCGTGCCCGAGCCTTGGTTGCGGCGGGCAACGATGACGCGCTTGGCATTGACATTGGCGTCCACCGAGGTGGGGATCACCAGGTTCCAGCCATTCTTGCCGGAGAGGTTGCCGACGACGGAACCGGTCAGCGCGCCAGCAACGAAGGCCTTGGGAAGGCTGGGCTGCTTGGCGGGCGACTCGTCGATGGCGCCGGCGTTGTCCAGGAGCTGGGCCTTTTGCAGGGCCAGGTAGGCCTTCTTGTTGACGGCCACGCCAAAGATGTTCTGCACGAAGCCGGCGGCGTTCAGGCTGCTGACGTCCAGGCCGGTGCCACCGTTGACGGTGCTTTGCAGCAGTGCGGGTTCCACGTCGGAGATGCCGGCGTGGGCCAGGCCCGTGGTGACGGCCGTGCAGATGTAGGTGGGCTTGGTGACGTCGGTGGCCGGACGGGGATTGCCGGAGGGCGTGCAGCTCGCGACTTCGTCAACCAGCATGTGCTCTTGCGTGGCAACGCCGCCGTTGAGCAGCGGGGTCACGCCTTGCGTCGAGCCGCCAGCATCACGCTTGGTGATCAGCATCGGGGTGTCGGCCGGGATGGCAACCGAACCCGTCAGGGGGCCGGCAGGAATCGCCACCTTGGTCTTGAACGAGTAAGCGCGGTGGTTGGCACCGGTGGCCGAGTCGAAGAAGACGTCGAAGCTGGCCGGAGTGGCCAGGTCAGCCTGGACGTAGGAGCCGAGCAGCAGACGCAGGGCAGAAGCACCGGTCACGCGGAGTTCGACCAGGCTGCCGTTGTCGCGGGCAATCTTGATCTCGGCCGGGGTCAACGCGCTGGCGGAACCAACGGCGGCCAGGCAGGCGGCGGCGATGAGGGAGTTGCGGATCTTCATGATGAGGGTGTTCCGTTCAGAATTCAGGCAAGGCTCCGCCCGGCAGGTGCATGACTGCACCCTGAGGCCGGGCGGAGCGGGGCGCGTGGTAGGGCTTAGCGGGCGCGGCGGCGAGCGACGAAACCGACAGCCAGCAGGCCGGCAGCCAACATGGCGTAGGTGGACGGCTCGGGCACCGAGGTCACGGCAGCCGTGAAGCTGACGTTCGTGCCGTCAAAGTTCACGCTGTAAAGGCTGTTGGACGTGTTCTTCAGGATCTCGTAGGAAGCCGGCTGGTCGCCGACGTCGCCAGAGATGCCCATGTAGACGAACGTGCTCGTCTGGCCGATGGCGTTCGACGTGCGGAAGCCGTTGCCATTCAGGCTGATGATGACGTTGTCTGTGTAGGCTTGGTTGCCATTGGGCGACGCCACGCGGTTGTCGGCCTGACCGATGCCGGTGTTGACGGCGCGGTTGTCGACGTCAGCGAAGTGGAACGACAGGGCGCTGGCCGTGTCGGTCACTTGCACGTTCTGGAACAGGCCCAGGTTCTGGCCCGCGGCAACCGTCGTCCAGACATTGCTGTCGCCGATGGCGTAGCCATCGCCCAGGGGCTGCACCGAGATGATGGCCCACTTGCTGTCGGCGCCGTTGAAGTTCTGGAAGGCGCTGTATTGCGTGCCGAGCACCGATTGCGTGAAGCTGCCGGTGGTGTTGAGCAGGCCGGCCAATTGGTTGACCGAGGTGCCCAGATCCTGAGCGTAGGAGCCGGCAGCGTTCGTGACCAGCAGGACGAGTTCGCCGGCACCGATGTCGGGGCCGTCGGTCTTGACCTTGGCGAAGGCAGGCGCGGCAGCAATGGCCAGAGCGGCCAGGGCGAGGGTGGACTTGAACTTCATGGGAATACTCCGTTGTCAGTAGTGATGGGACGCTCGGCCGACATGGCCGCAGTCCGTCACGCCTGGCTGCCTCCCCTGGATCGCGTCGTGCAATCGGCGGTGGCCTTGGGCGCCTGGGTCAAGGTGACCCGCGTTCAAAGAGCAGTGATCCAAAGATCGTTTCAACCGGCATTCTTGTGGGCTCAGGTGACAGGGGCATCAGGGCCTGATTTCGTTCGCAGTCCGAACGGACTACGCGCAAACCCGTGAGCCGTTTGGCGTTGCCGCTTCGCGTCTCACGGCAGCGGCCGCAGCCGCGAGACCGGCGGCGTCGCCACCCGCTCCAGCAATTGCAGCGACATTGCCTGCGCCACGGCCTGCGCGCGGTTGGCCGCGTTGAGCTTGCGCAGGATCTTCTGCACGTGGTTCTTCACGGTCAACGCGCTGATGCCGAGCTCATCGGCAATCTGCTGGTTGCTCTTGCCCTCACGCAGCCAGCTGAGGATCTCGCGCTCACGTTGCGTCACGCCGCCCACGCGGATGGCGGGTGGCTGCGGCGTACCGATGCCGGCCACGTCGCGCTCCACGGCCTGCACGCGCTGCCAAGCGCCGTGGATGTGGGGCAGCAGAAGCTCCAGCCGATCCGCCAGAGCGGCCAGGGCCATGCCGTCCTGAGCGGCAAAGATGAAGAAGCTCTCGATCTCATGCGGCCGCTGCGGGCGCGACACGCCGTGCACGAGGACGGCGTGGAACTGGGCTGCCAGCAGCGCGTCGCGCACGGTGCCGAGCGACGCGAAGGGGAGGTCGTCCGTGTTGATGACGGCGGGCTTGCCGCGCTCCTCAAGCCAGCCGGCCTGCCAATGCTGCATCAGCAGGCTGCGCGCGTCACCGAGGGCGTCCATCAGCGCGGGCGCCAGGGTGACGCTGTTGAAGACATCGAAGAGCAGTTCGCGCGAGGCCCGGTCATAGCTGCCGCAAACGGCGAGCTGGTGCGGGATGAGGCGGCTGAGGTAGCTCTGGGTCCAGACGAAAAACTGGTAGCGACGGCGCACTGTCAGCGCGGACTCTGCCGCGCGGACGATGGCTTCGACAGGGTCGTGGTTGGGGGAGGGTGCGGCCTTGTTGTCGTTTGTAGTCATGGGCAGCGTTCAGCGTCGCGGGAACGGAAGGGCGCGTCACAAAACTTCGCGACGAACTCACAGAATGGAAACTTTAGAAACGCGACGTGACGGTGCGTTGAAGGCTTGACCAAGAGATGAGCCGATCGGCTCATTCGGCAGGTGTCAAAACCGTCATGGCCTGTGCTGCGAATACCCAGTCGTGTGCGGTCGCACCACCGCGTGCCGTGGCGAACAGGCGGCGGTTCGAGCGGCTGCGCACGCCGACGATGCCCGTGGCTGCGGCCATCGGAGCGCTGGCGGCGCCTTCGCTGCCGCCAGCCACGGCCGCCTGGCCCAGCACCGGCTCCCAGTCGGGTCGGCCTGTAAAGGGGTCGGCATAGAGCTGGCGCAGGTGGCGTAGCGGCTTGGGAAAGCGGTGGTCGGCAAGCAGGTCGTCCAGGCCATGCGGCAGTGGCAGGTGCCCCGCCGGCGTGGCCTCGGCATAGCGGCCCAGCGCCGCCGCAATGGCCTCGCCGCGAAAGCGCAGCTCGGCCTCCCGCTCGCGTTGCTGTCGGGTCTGCTCGCGCTCGCCCAGGGCCGCCAGGCCGACGCCACCCAGGGTCAGTACAAAAAGCAGCAGGAGGTAGGTAAACCCGCGCTGGCGCAAGACGTCACCAGTCCGCATAAAGCCTCCCGTCCGGCGCGCGGCCGGCCGCGCCACTGCGTACGTCGGCGACCTGCCCGGGCAGATCGGCGTTGGCAGGCGGCGGCAGCGTGACCCAGCTTTGCGTGCTGCCGGTCAGCGGGTCCTCGGGCACCTGGCGCAGGTAGCGGTCCTGGGCGAGCTGCTCCAGCGAGTCGGGGTAGCGGCCCTTGTCGGCGGCGTACTTGTCCAGCGCGTCGCGCATGACGGCCAGCGACGAGCGCAGCGTGTTGGCCTTGGCGCGGTCCACCGAGGCGAAGTAACGTGGCGCAGCGATGCCGGCGAGCAGCGCCACGATGGCCATGACCACGATCAGCTCGATGAGCGTGAAGCCTTGCGTCTTCATCACCAAGTGCTGTACCTCGTGCCGTCGATGGCGATGCCGTCCGATCTTGAATGCACATCGAAGACATCCCGTCCCGCCGCCGGTGCCTCGGGCGGGCTGTCGTAGCTGCGCAAGGCCCAGGTCTCGGATGCGGCCAGGCTCGCGTCGGCCAGCGGGTCGCGCGGCAGGCTGCGCAAGAAGTAGATGCGGCGCTTGCCTGAGGGGTCCCGGGCGTCGGGCACGCCCTGCACGAGTCGGTCAAGGTCGGGTGGGTAGCCGCTGTCGTCTGCCTTCAGCGTGATGCGGCCTTCGCGGGCGGCATGCCAGTAAGCGTCGATCCCGCCGCGCAGCGTGCGCAGCGCCTGACGCAGTTCGCTCTCTCGCTGGCGCTTTTGCACCCACACCGCCAGGGGCTGCGCGGCCGCTGCGAGGACGCCGACGATGGTGACCACCGCCAGCATCTCGATCAGGGTGAAGCCCCGATCAGCGGACTTCGACATGGGATTCGCCCTCCACGCGCACGGCCAGCGCCTCGCCCTTGGGTCCAATCGCCTTCGTGTTGACGAACTCGATGACGCCCGACTGTCCCGACGCTCCCGGTCTCGCGCGCAGCACCACCACCTTCTGAGCCTGCGGCGCCAGCTCGATGTCGATGCTGCCGCTGCTGGCTTCCGCGCCGCTGGCATCGGCGCGCATGAACAGCGAGACGTCGTAGATCAGCGTGCCGGACACTGATACGGGCGCCATATTCGTCAGGCCGACGGACAGCGTCTCGCCGACGGCGGCGTTGCCGCTGGTCTGCAGATCGACGACAGCTTCGCCCTCGCGTGGGGCCGGTGCGGTCGAGAGGGCGGCCGGTGCCTCGCCCGCCATCGGCGCCGCCACGCTGCCCCGCGAACGCAGCCGCACGCCCTCCGCGCCCGGGTTGGCATCAAAGCCGGAGGCAAGGATGGTCTGGCTCGCGTCCGGCAGGCTGAGGTTGCGCAGCACATGCGGTGTGATGAGCAGCACGATCTCCGTCTTCTTGCGGCTGTCGGTGTGCACGCCGAACAAGCGGCCCAGCAGCGGCGCCTCCGATGCATAGGGCACGCCGCTGATGTTCTTGCGGTCCTCGTCGTTGATGAGGCCGGCCAGCACCTGCGTCTCGCCGTCGCGCAGCCGCAGGGACGTGCTGGCCGTGCGCGAGCCGATGCGGTAGGCGCTGGTCGGCTGCGGCCCGCCGGAGCTTTCCTTCAGCCCCAGGCTGCTCACTTCGAGGCTGACCTTCATGATGACCTCGTTGTCCAGCTGCACGGTGGGCTCCACCTCCAGCTTCAGGCCCACGTCGATGTAGGTGACGGCCGTGGACACGCCCACGTTCGCCGTCGAGGTGCTCGTGAACACCGGCACCTTGTCGCCGATCTGGATCTTGGCTTTTTCCTTGTTGCGCGCGCGCAGCTTGGGGTTGGCCAGCAGGTTGCTGCCACCCGTCGTGGCCTTGAGGCGTGCAGCAACCACCGGGTTGGCTACCAGTGTGCGAAAGCTGCCGCGCGTGGCCCAGGGCACCATGTTCGCCAGGTCGGCGCTGCCGTAGGTGGCCTCGGTCGCCCAGTTCAGCCCGGCCTCGGTGGTGCGGTCGGTGGCCAGCTCCAGCACCTCCACGTCGAGCATCACCTCGGGCTCGGGCAGGTCCAGGCCGGCGACGAGCTGCTCGATCATCGCGATGACTTCGGGCGTGTCGCGCGCGACCAGCAGGTTCAGCCGTTCGTCAATGAACAGGTCGCGCGTCTTGGCCATCATGCGCACCAGCGCCTGGGCCTGCTTCACGTCGGCGTTGTTCAGGTAGAAGCTGCGCGTGACCAGCTCCTGGTGCTCGCGTTGCTTTTGCTGCGTGTTGGGGTAGATCAACACCGAGTTGTCGTTTAGCAGCTTGCGCTCCAGTTGCTGCGTGCTGAGCACGATGCGCATGGCCTCGTCAACGCTGACATCCTTCAGGTAGAGGCTGACGCGCGCATCGCCCTTGACGTCCTTGTCGAACACGAAGTTGACGCCCGCGCCTCGGCCCAGAGCTTCAAACACCGTGCGCAGCGGCGCGTCGCGAAACTCCAGGCTGACCGGCTTCTGGTAGGCCGCAGCCAGCGTCGACGGCACCGGCGGCGGCGCATAGCGCTGGCGCAGTTTTTGTTGCAGGGCCAGCGCGGTGGGCTGGCCGGGGTCTTCGGCCAGCACGTGGTTGACCGCCTCGCGAGCCGCGTCCAGCTGGCCGGCTTGCAACTGGCGCGAGGCCTGCGCAATGCGGGCCTGGTGGTCACGCGCGCGGCGCAGCGCGGCCTGCAGCGACCGGGTGCGCGGGGCCTGCGCGTCGATGGCCTGCATGCCCTGAAGCAATTCGGCCGCAGCGTCCAGCTGACCGGTGGCGCGGGCGTTCTCGGCCTGGGTGGCCAGCGCCAGCAGGCTCAGCTCGCGCTGGCGTTGAAGCGCAATGCGCAGCTCGGTGTCCTGCGGCGCAGACGCAGCCGCATCGCGCAGCAGCCGCCAGGCGCCGTCGTACTCGCCCCGGCGGGCCAGCGTGTCGGCGTCGCGCAGGGCCGGATGCCCCGCGCAGGCGGCCAGCAGCAGGAGGACAAGGGCGGTGGCGGCGGGTCGGATCATGCGGCGGCGAACGAGATGAACTGGGAGATACCCAAGGGCAGGAACGTCAGGCGCAGGCCCCCGGCCTCGACAGCGTCCACGCGCCATTGGCCGTCGATGACCTCGCCCACGCCGACGACGGCGCTGCGCTGGGCGTTGTTGAGGATGGCGCGCGAGGCGCCGTCGGTCAGGCGGCCGACAAGCTGGTAGGGAAAGGCCGGTGCTGTCAGGGCTGGTGGCGCTTGTGCTTCGGTCGGCTCGATGACTGGCGGTGCGGGCACGGCGGCCACGGGCGGCGCCTCGCCCCATGCACTGCGGGCCCTGGAGTCGGCGGTCGGCCACTCGGTGCGCACACTGGCGGCGGGGCCCGGCCAGTCGGCCTGTGTGCCGGTGCCGGTGGCAGCGGCGGCCGCGGTGGTGGCGGCGCGACGTGGCGCAGCGGTGACCGGTTCTGGCGTGTCCTCCTGCGACACCCAGGCCGTCGCCACCAGGCTCAGGCCCAGCGCGGCGAACAGGGCGAGCTGTCGCGGTGCGGGCTTGTTCATGGCGCCATCCGCATGTGCAGCACCCAGGCCAGTTCCGCCTTCAGCTGGCCGTTGGGGTCGCGACGCAGACGCAGGCCGTCCAGCGACAGCGCCGGGTCGCGCTTCAAGGCTTCGGCGACAAAGTCGCGCAGCGCGCCGTAGCGGCCATTGAGCTGCATGGCCACGCGGTATTGCGCCAGGCCCAGCTCGCGGTCCGCCTGGTAGCGGAACTCGCTGCGCGGCCAGGGCAGGCCCAATTCGGCCGCCAACGCCAGCAACGCGGCGGTGCGGGCCTGGCGCTCGCTGTCGGGCGGCAGGCTGGCCGCAAATGCGGCGCTGTCGTCTGCCGGGGTGGAGCCTGGCGCGCGCGGCTGCAAGGCGGCGCGGCGGGCAATGAGGGACTGGCGCTGTGCGTCCAGCAGCGCCTGTTCGCGCGGCAGCCACGCCGCGCCGATGACAGCGGCAAGCGTCAACACGGCCGCCAGCGCGGCGGGCCAGCCCAGGCGACGGGCTTGGATGATCCAGCGCCTCATCGTGCGGCGCCCGTGCGGCGTGTGACCTCGAAGCGCAGCCCGCCTGAATCTGCCGGCGGCTCGGGGCGCTGCAGGCGCGTCAGCACCACCTCTTCGCCCGGGGCTGCATGCACGGAAAGGCGATCGACGAGGCGGGTGACCGCGTCGGCGTCAGTGGCCTGGCCCTCCAGGCGCAGGGCCAGACGGTCCAGGTCCAGCGCCTCGAGTTGCACGCCCGGGGGCACGGCACGTTCAACGTTGCCCCACAGCGCGGCCCAGTCGGTATCGAGTTGGCGGGCCGCCGCCCAGGACCGGCCGCGGGCTGCCGGATTGGTTGGCCTGGCCTTGGTGACCCTGGCCGGCTGCGCCATGCGATCGAGCACGGCGGCCTGTTCGGCCAGGCGTCGGCCTTCGTCGTGCTGGCCTTGGGCCTGCAGGGCTACGAGCACGCAGGCCGCAGCAGCCATGGCGGCCCAGGCCCAGATCAGCGGCCGGGCGCGCGAAGGTTGGGTGATGAAGTCGGGTTCGGCCTGGCCGCCGGCCGCAGCGAGCAGGTCCCTGGCATGCACGACCTGTGCGCCGTGCAGCTCGCTTAGCAACTCGTCGTCGACATGGCGCTGATGCAGCTCGACGAGGCTGCCGTTGCGCCGGCGCAGCCAGGTCAGCATGCCGCCGTCGATGACTGCCGTGTCGCCGTCTGCGGAGGCTGCCGCAGCCCAGCTCGGTCGCAGCGAGACGATGCGCACGCGCTGTGTGGCGGCCGTTGCGTGCAGGGCGGCCATGTCGCCAGCCGCCCAGGCGCAGGCGCCACGTGGCCAGGCGGCCAGCGGCCACTGCTGCGCCACCGGGCCGAAGTAGTGCGTGAACTGCAGCCGCGCATAGCCGAGCAACGCGGCCTCATCGGCCACGGGCAGATCTGCGGGCACGAGCAGGCTGTGCATCCGGTCTGGCCCGGCCAACAGCGCGACGCGGGCACCGGCGTGCGCCGCGCACCAGGCCGCGAAGTCGGGCCAGGTCTGGCTTTGGGCGTCGACCACCGCGCCTTCGGCCGCAAGCAGCAGCCGCTCAGTCCGCGAGCGTGACACGTTCGAGTTCCTCAAGCGTCGAATCGCCACGCAGCACCAGTGCCACGGCCGCATCGCGCAGCGAGCGCATGCCACGCCCGCGCGCGGCTTCCTTGATGCGACTCAGCGGCGCCCGACTGGCGATCAGGTCGCGCAGCTCGTCGTCCAGCCATAACAGCTCGCTGACGGCGCGGCGGCCCTTGTAGCCGGTGCCTCGGCAATGCGTGCAACCCTTGCCGTGCAGCAATGCAGCGTTCGCCGGCAGGCCGTGGTCGCGCAACTGTTCGTGCGTCGCCGGCAGCGGTCGCCGGCAGTGTGTGCAGTTGATGCGCATCAGCCGTTGCGCGAGCACGCCGTTCAACGCCGACACGACGTTGTACAGGTCCAGCCCCATGTGCATGAAGCGGCCCACCACGTCGAAGGCGTTGTTGGCGTGTACCGTGCTGAAGACCAGATGGCCGGTCAGCGCCGCCTGCACGGCGATCTGCGCCGTCTCCGGGTCACGGATCTCGCCCACCATGACGCGGTCGGGGTCGTGGCGCAGCACCGAACGCAGGCCGCGCGCGAACGTCAGCCCCTTCTTCTCGTTGACGGGGATCTGCACGACACCGGGCAGCTGGTACTCAACGGGGTCCTCGATGGTGATGATCTTGTCGCGGCCGGTGTTGACCTCGCTGATCGCCGCGTAGAGCGTCGTCGTCTTGCCCGAGCCGGTCGGGCCGGTGACAAGCAGCATGCCGTGGGGTTGGCGGGCCAGCGCGCGGATCTGCGCTCGTGCCTCGGGCTCGAAGCCGAGCGCGTCCAGCGTCAGCGCGCCCTGCGCCTCGATCTGGGCGCGGTCCAGCACGCGGATGACCGCGTCCTCGCCAAACACGCTGGGCATGATGGACAGTCGGAAGTCCACCTCGCGGCCCTGCATGCGCAGCTTGAAACGGCCGTCCTGAGGGAGGCGACGCTCACCGATGTCGAGTTCAGCCATGACCTTCAGGCGCGAGACCAACTGTTCCGCGGCCTGTACGTCGGCGATCTGCTTGACGTCAAGCATGACGCCGTCGATGCGGCTGCGTATCTTCATGCCGCGCATCTGGCACTCGAAGTGGATGTCGCTGGCGCCGTCTTGCAGCGCGTCGTAGAGGGTGGCATCGAGAAGGCGGACGACGGGGCTGGCCTGCTCCGACAGATTGAGGGCGGACAGCTCCTGAGCGGTTTCTGTGTGAGCCGCATCGCCGAAGCTCTCTGCCATCGACCCCAGAGCCCGGTAGTCGGCCTCGCCGGCCTCCAGCAGCGCATCCACCTCGGCGGCCTCGCAAGGCCACCACAGCACCGGCTTCTTCAGCCGCGACTCGATGCGCAGTCGCAGCAGTGCCTCCAGTGGTCGGTCGGCCAGCAAGGCCAACCGCCCTCGGGTCGAAGTGGCCATGACTGCGCGCCAGCGCTGCGCGTCGGCGTGGGGCCAGGGCTCGAAGGTCAGCGTCCACGGTGCGTCCGACGCGGGCAGGCGTTCCAGCACTTCGGGCGAGATGTTGACGTGGGCGTTCATTGAACCTGGTCCACCAGTTGAAAGATCGGCAGATACATCAGGACGACAACGGTGCCGATGACCAAGCCCATGATCAGCATCAGCGCCGGGTTGACGAGGCGGGTGACGAGGTCGGACAGGCGGCTCAACTCCTCGTCGTAGAAGCCCGCAGCCTGGGCCAGCATCGAGCCCAACTGGCCGCTGTGCTCACCCACGCGCAGCATCCGTAGCGATACCGGCGTCGTCAGCCCCTCGCGCTCCAACGACAGCGACAGGCGCTCGCCCAGCCGCACGGCGTCCGTCGCGCGGTCCAGCGCCGCACGCAGATGTGAAGCGGCCACCCCTCGCGCGTTGACGAGAGCCGGCACGATGGGCACGCCCGCCAGCAGCAGCATGGCCAGGCAGCGGTAGAGCTGCGCGAGCGCCAGCAGATGCAGCTTGGGCCCGACCAGTGGCAGTTGCCACAGCCGCGCCTGCGCCGCTTCCCGCAGCCCGCGCCGCCAGGCCAGGACGGGCAGGGCGATGACGCCAGCCGCGATCAGCAGCAGTGCCAGCGGATGCGCACCGCTGAAGGCGCCGACGGCGATCAACACCCTCGAAGCGAATGGCAGCTCACCACCCACGCCATCCAGCAAACCGGCGAAACGTGGCACGACGAAGACGAGCAGGAACAGCACGACGACGGTGCCAGCCGTGATCAGCATGGTGGGATAGATGGCCGCGGCGACCAGCTTGCCGCGCAGCTGCTCCACCCAGGCGAGGTAACTGGCCTGCTCGAACAAGGCCTGTTCCACCTGGCCGCTTCGCTCGCTGGCTTCGACCACGGCAACGAAGAGTCCGTCAAATGCCTGCGGCTGGGAAGCGAGTGCGGCAGAGAAGGATTCGCCCAACTGGATGCGCGCGATGACGCCCGCCAGCGCGGCGCTGACCGCAGACGCGTTGTCCTGCGATTGCAGCGTCTGCAGGGCTTCCAGCAGCGGGATGCCGGCGCGGAGCAGCACCGCGAGCTGCTGCGCGAACTGCCGGCGCGGAAAGCCGCCGGCGCGCGCCTTTGACACGGCGCCCTTGACGGGTTCGACCGCCAGCAGTGCAGCCGGCGACAAGCCCAGCGCCGCCGCAACGCCGCCCGCGTCTGCCGCCTCTACGCGCGCCTGCACCGGCTGGCGCTGAGCGTCGAGGTAGCGGACGTCGAACTCGGCCATGTCAGCCCTCACCAGGATGTCAGGTCCGCGTCTTCACCTTCGCCACCCGGGCGGCCATCCTTGCCGAAGGACAGCAGGTCGTACTCGCCGTGCTCGCCCGGCGAGCGGTACTGGTAATCGTTGCCCCAGGGGTCTTTCGGCAAGGCCTTGCTCAGGTAGGGGCCGGCCCACTTCGGTTCATCCGCCGGCTTGGACGCCAGCACGGCCAGGCCCTGTTCGGTGCTCGGGTAGCGGCCTACATCCAGCCGGTACTGATCCAACGACTTCTGCAGTGCATCGATCTGCGCCTTGGTCGCCTTGACCTCGCTCTTGCCGATCTGGCCGAAGAACTTCGGGCCGACATAGCCCGCCAGCAGGCCGATGATGACCATGACGACGAGCAATTCCAGCAGCGTGAAACCGCGACGGCGTGTGGTGTGTGGGGGCTTGGTCATGGGCCGTGCAGCTTAGGAAGCGGCAGTGACCGCGTCATGAATGACGAATGCGTGACGGCGGTTGTAGTCCGTTGGGTCTATGTCATGGCCCCTTCACCGCAGGCCCCTAAGGTTGCGGTGCGATGAAGACCCTGCCTGCACTCACCCCTGCTCCCCGCCCCGCCTCGCGGGCCTTTCGTTTCAACCAGCTCGTGGCCGCCGCGACGGTTGCTGGTGTCGCCGTGACGGCCATCGGCGTGGCCACGCGGGTGGGGCCGGTTTTTGCCGCGTCGCACTTGACGACAACGCTGATCATCAAGCTCGCCGACGGGAACCAGGACAGCGCCGCTCAGCAGGCCGAGATCAGCCGCGTGCTAGCCGATGCCCGCCTGCCGCTGAAAGTTGACAGGCCGCTGGGCTCGGGTTGGTGGCGCGTGCAGGCGCCGGCCGACGCTGCGCAGCAAACCGCCTGGTTGGCTACGCTGCGCGCCGACCGCCGCCTGGCTCATGCGATGAAGGACCTGCACGAGCAGCGCGCCGCCGTGCCCACCGATACGCTGTTCCGCGCCACCGACCCCGCCAATGCCCAGTGGTGGCTGGACGACCAGAGCGACACGACCAACGCCGGTGCCGCCAACTTCAGCAAGGCCTGGGACACGACCAAGGGCTCGGCCGCGCCTGTCGTCGCGGTGCTCGACTCGGGCGTCACCTCGCATCCCGACCTGAACGCCAACCTGCTGACGGGCTACAACTTCGTCAGCAAACCCGAGTACGCCAACAACGGCGGCACAGGTCGCAGCGCGGGCGCCAACGACCCCGGCGATGCACTGACCCAGAGCGAATTCAACGGCAACACGGCCTTGTGGGACGGCTGCATCGTCAACCCGAAAAGCAGCTGGCATGGCACCCTGGTGGCGGGCCAACTGGGCGCCGTGACAAACAACGCGAATGGCGTGGCAGGGATCAACTGGAATGCGCGCATCCTTCCGGTGCGGGTGTCGGGCAAATGCGGCGCATCCGTCGCCGACATGGTGGACGGCATGCGCTGGGCGGCTGGCCTGTCGGTGGCCGGAGCGCCGACCAACCCCACGCCGGCCAAGGTCCTCGTCATCGGCTTTGCTGGCGTGACGGGCGCGTCCTGCAGCGTGACCGATGCCGATGCCAACATCGCCGCCGCAGCCAGGCTCTATACGGACGCGATCACCGAGCTTCGTAACCTCGGCGTGCTGGTCGTCGCTGCGGCGGGCAACCAGCGCGGCGCTGTGGGCCGGCCTGCGAACTGCGCCGGCGTATTTGCCGTCACGGCCGCCAATCGCCAGGGCTTCAAGGCGATCTACTCGAACTTCGGCACCGAGGTGCAACTCGCCGTGCCGGGCGGCGACACCAACAACGCCGGCACGTGCGACACCGACCTGGCCGACACCGGCATCGTTTCGACGACCAACACAGGCACGAACGGTCCGTCCACGGCCGGATATGGCGCCGTCAGCGGCACAAGCTTTGCCGCGCCCCAGGTGGCCGGCGCGGCGGCGCTGATGTGGGCCGCCAACCCGGCGCTGACGCTGGCGCAGATTGAGGCCGGCCTCAAGGCCAGCGCGCGCCCGCATGTGACGGCCTATGCGTTGGGCTACTGCACGGCACTCAACAAGAACCGGTGCACGCTGAACGGTATGACCGGCGGCGTCGGCCTGCTGGACGGGGCTGAAGCCGTGAAATACGCGTTGACGCCTTCGGCCTACACCACACCGACGCGCAGCTCGCTGGGCCTGCAGAGCACCGCACTGAGCCGCTGCGGCACGCTGCAAGGCAGCACGGCGATCCCCGTTCCCGCGCCTTCACCGGCGCCGACGCCGGGCCCAGCGCCCGCGCCCGCGCCAACTCCATCGCCAGCCCCAGCGCCAGCCCCAGCGCCCAGTCCGGCCCCCGGGCCCGCTCCGGCGGCATCCGGCGGCGGAGGAACATCGTCGCCAGTCTGGTTGATCGGTCTGCTCGGAGCGGCAGTTGGTTTGCGTCGGCGAGATGGAAATCCAGGTGATTCAGGAAGCATCTGAATGGCTTTCTAGATCGCAGCCGCCGGTGACGACGAACCGCTCGGTTGATTAACCTCCGCGTGCCTTCACCTATGCGCTGCCAGATGATCAAACCGAACGCAGCACTTATTGCGGCCTCGTTCCTTGCCTGTTCATGTCTGGCTGCACCTACGACGGATCAGCAAGCAGCCAGAGTGATGTTCTATCGATTCGGCGAGGGGTACACCCAAGCTGCCATCGACCTCGCCACACCGTCAAAAGTCAAATCGTCGAGGGCGGAAGGCGACTTGGTCATCAAGGAATTCCAGGGCCGAGATGTGCGAGTCTCTTGGCTGGAGTCGCCGCATATGCCCGGAAAGCAAGTTTTGATGAGCTTGCAAGTCAGCCGCAAAGGGCATCTCGTCAACGACATACATGTCGGCGCCTCGAGGTCGACTGATGTGCAAAAACAGCTTGGCGCTCCGGACGAAAGCGGCAGCAACTGGATTTCCTATCGTGGCCTTGCCGAGATCTGCACCGATAAATTCACTTTCCGGTTTGCTGACGGCAAGCTGAGCGTCGTGGAGTGGAGGTGGTGCGCGGACTGAGCTTGTGTCGGTGCTGGGCGTCGGGGGCCGTTACTCGAGGGCGTCGAACGTCAGCTCTTCAACGGAATAGCTCGTGAAGCAAGAACCCGCCCTGGCGCAGGCGCCCGAGAGCGAAACCTGCGCGCTGTTGAGCAGGCGGTCCAAGCTCGCGCGCACTGAATCCGCTGCTCTTGCACTGGCGCGTCCGATGACGGCTTCAGGATGGCTGCTGTCGTTGAGAGTTGGTGTCTGAGGGTCAGCAACGTGCCCGAAGCGGAAGCTCACCAATGACCGCTTCAGAGCGCTCCGGGGACTGGCAGTGTGTCCAGCGGACTTCGCACTCCACCGCCGCCAACCTTGAGCACATGGGTGTAAATCATGGTCGTCGCTACGTCGGCGTGGCCAAGCAAGTCCTGCACGGTCCGAATATCGCTGCCCGCTTGGAGGAGATGGGTCGCGAAGCAGTGACGCAGCGTGTGAGGCGTGGCCGGTTTGTCGATCTGCGCGGCCCGGACTGCGCGTTTGAAGGCGCGCTGGAAGGTCTGGTCGTACAGATGGTGCCGACGTTCAACGCCGCTGCGCGGGTCAGTCGAGTGGTGGTCTTGAGGGAACAACCAGAACCAGGCCCACGACGCGCCGGCTTGCGGGTACTTGCGCTCCAAGGCGTGTGGCATCTCGACCCCTGCCGTCCCCGCAGCCACGTCCTCCGCCCAGACTTTGCGAGAGCGTGCGAGCTGCTCTCGTAGCGGCTGAGCCAGGGCCTGGGGCAGCATCAGGACGCGATCCTTACCGCCCTTGCCAGCGCGCACGATCACCGCCTGATGGGCGAAGTCCACATCCTTGACCCGCAGCTGCAAGGCTTCATTGATGCGCATTCCCGTCCCGTAGAGGAGCCGCGCCAGCAGGCCCAGCTCGCCGGCCATGCGCCCAGCACCGCCGACACCTCGTCGCGACTCAGTACCACTGGCAGCCTCCGGCGCACGCGTGGGCGTTCGATCTGATTGATCCACGGCAGGTTGAGCTCCAGCACCTTCGTGTACAGAAACAGCAGTGCCGACAAGGCCTGCTTGTGCGTCGCGCTGGCAACTTGCCGCTCGTCCGCCAACCAGGTCAGGAACGCCTCAACCTCGGTACCTCCCATCTCGCGCGGATGCCGCAACCCATGGAACCGGATGAACGCCCGGCAAACGGCAATATGAATGTCAAAGTGACCGGGGAACGTACTTTCAAGAAGTTTATGTATGCGTGAAAGGTTGCAGGCCGTCAGTGCCGCACGAATTGGAAGTTCACCCCGATCGAGAAGGGCCGTGCGCATAGATGTGCCTCCTAACCATTCGCTCGAGCCGACTCCCGTCGGCAGGCCGCTGCTCGCGGCTCAACTTCATACGTTAGCCATCTGAATGAGCAATCGTCTTCCTTGCAACATCTGCGGTGAGTCAATTCATCCGGACACCGCAGTGAAAAACAATGGCCTTTGCATGCCCTGCAAGGGCGGATATCGCGACCGAATCGAAGCCGGGAAGCGTCAACGCGAAGAGGATCGCGCTTACGAGCAGAGCGCCGAACGAAAATACTGGCGCAACCTTGTTGGTCGTGTTCACGACACTTCAGCAGGCTTCAATGGCCTCAGGTCAGAGGAGAAGACCTATTTCGCGGTGTCCTGCCTCATTGGCGAGGTTTACAACGGTGGGTTCGATCAGTTTTTCTCGAACAGTTCTGGCGAGATGTATGGGGTTGCTTTGGCGGGACTGTGGGAGCTGGAGGCCAATGTATCTGCGGGCCTACTTCTCCGGGCGAAGGAAGTTTTGTTCGGAGGCAGGCTCGTCCCTATGAATCAAGGCGAGCGGTGCAATCAAATGCCAACAGTTGGCAATGATGCGGCGCCGGAGCACAAGTTACTCGATGACTTGGACAAGTTGTTCTATGAGGATCCGGACAAACTGGGTGATCGCTGCAAGCTCTTCGCCACCAGCAACGGACTGTACGCAGATGGCTAACCGGTCGCTCAATCCGACCCGCGCCAGCATGCCGCTGCAGGCCGTCATTTCATTCTCGGCCTTCCGCGTCTTGCCATCGCGGTCGGCTCGGGGCCTTTCCGTTCGGCGAACCCAGCACCGCACAGTGGGAACAAGCGGTTTACGAATGGCTGTTCGGCCTTGCGCAGCACTTATTCGTCGACATCCCGTTTGAACGGGCAGTCGTCGGCTGGCTTACCACCATGGAAGTCGAAGAACTCGCCCGGGCGGCGGTTCCCGAACAGCGCGGCCATGGCTACATCGTCGCGAGGAATGGGCGTCTTGAGTACCATGCGCCAAACCTCAAGGGCGCGTTGCTCACATGACGGCCAACCCTTCCATCGAGGGGACGTCCACAAGCGGGCTTTGTCCACTTGCGGCCGCCCCTCATGTCAAACGTTGAGCCGCCGGTGCAACTATGAGCGCAGGATTCATCGTGGCTTTCTTGGTGGCAGCGGTCGTTGTCGTAGCGCCATCGGTCGTGCTAATGCGGTCCGCGTGGCGGACCGGTACGGTTGGTCGAATGCTTGCAGTTTTGGCGCTTGCACTCCTGGTCGCGCTGGCCATGATGGTCTCGTCGTTGGGCTCTAAGCTAGACGAAGAAGCTGCACTAACCTTCCTCGCGATGTGGGGCTTGCTGCTGATGGTCGTCGGTTCAGTCGGCGCATTGGTTTGTGCGTTCCAACGCCTGATGCGGGCGGCGGTGCGGCGTAGCAGTTCGATCCAGCCGACGCCTGGCGGCCCGGCTCATATCAACCGTTGAAAGGCAGCTTTCTGGAGGCCTGGCAGGCCGGTGCCGACGTCCGCTTCGGGCACATTGCTGACTCACGCATGCCGACTGCGAGCGGCGGCGGCCAGCCTCACGCTGACATGGCGTTAGCGAGAGGCAGCTGAGGTCACGCATCGAGGGGATTCTGTTGCGCATCGCTTTGCGCGTCAGTGACGTCGGCGATCAGGGCTACCTGCGAAAGCTGGCTTGCCGAAAACCGACGACCCTCGGCTTGGTTTTCCACAAGTAAAACTTTCAACGACAGCCCGAATTCAAGCTGAAGTTCTGCCAAGCGTTTTCTGCATCCCAACCGCAGAAATCGGCGCTCGACCGCTTTTGGCCTGTTCTGACGCCAAAGCGTCAAAACTTCGCTTCAGGTTGGGATTTCTTTACTAATTTCATCATGTTCATCTACCGCGACGAGTACTACACCAAGGACGAGTGCAAAGAACCGGGTGTGGCGGAGATCATCATTGCGAAACAGCGTAACGGCCCGGTGGGCACCGTGAAGCTGATGTTCCAGCGGATGCACACCAAGTTCGAGAACCTCGCGCCGGGCTATGTTGGTGTGGAGCGGGACGAGTATTAGTAGCGCTGCAGCTCAGACGCCGCCGTGGCGTTGCTTCAGCAGCGCATCCAGCTGGTTGAAATTGATCGGCTTCATCAGATGGGCGTCGAAGGCGTCCAGCTCGACGCTCTTGAGCGCGCCGGTAATGGCGACCACGACGATGCTGGTACCGAAGCGCTTGCGCAACTCGGCCGCCAACGCGTGGCCATCGACCTCGGGCATGAAAACGTCGATCAAGGCGACGTCGGGCGCGAAGGTCTCGGCAAGTTTGAGGGCGTCTTCCCCGCAGGTGGCGTACTGGACGCTCCGGCCTTCGAGCTGAAGGCAGAACGCCAGGGATTCGGCCGAGTCCAGGTCGTCGTCGACGACGAGCAACTTGAGTTCGGGCAGGGCTTCCTCGGTCATGGGTTGGGACTGTCCCCTGAACTTCTGCGGAACGGCCTGCTGATTACTACCTAGCTTCCACCATGAATCGGGCTCAGGCAAACACCTGGTTGCAGGCCGGCCGTCGCGCCTTCGCTGTTGCTTTGAAAACCGCAGAATACTGTATATATTTACAGTATGTCGCCCGCTCCCACCCGCATTGCCTCCGCCCAACCCGGCCTTGTTCACGTCGACTCCATCAAGGGCCGTGGCACGGCGACGTCCATGCCGCATCGCTTCGAGCAACGCGAGCGTGAGCAGTATGACGACGGCTGGGGTTCGCTGGATCAGGACGCCGCCGAGGAGCACCTGCCGTTGGCTACCGAGGTCATCGAGGAACATGCCAAGAAGATCGTCACCAGCAACCAGTCGCCCGACATCTCCTTCGACTACTCCATCAACCCGTACCGCGGCTGCGAGCACGGCTGCGTTTACTGTTTTGCCCGGCCCACCCACAGCTACCTGAACCTGTCCCCGGGGCTTGACTTCGAGACGCGCATCGTCGCCAAGGTCAACGCGGCGGAGCGCCTGCGCGAGACGTTGGCTTCGCCGCGCTATGAGCCGCGCTCGCTGGTGCTGGGTACTGCGACGGATGCCTATCAACCGGTCGAGCGCCGGCTGGGCATCACACGCCGCATCGTCGAGGTGCTGGCCGAATGCAGCCATCCTTTTTCGGTCGTCACCAAGAGCAGCGGCATCGAGCGTGAGCTGGACCTGATCGCGCCGATGGCCGCGCAGGGCCTGGTGTCGGTCTACCTGTCCATCACGACGCTGGACAACGATCTCGCCCGCATACTGGAGCCGCGCGCCGCCGCACCGGCACGCCGGCTGCGCACGGTTCAGGCGTTGGCCGAGGCCGGCGTGCCGGTGGGCGTCAGCGTGTCGCCCATCATCCCCTTCATCAACGAGCCGGAGCTGGAGCGCATCCTGGAGGCCGCTGCGGCGGCCGGCGCCAGCAGCGCCTTCAGCATCCCGGTGCGGCTGCCCTGGGAGGTGAACCCGTTGTTCCACGACTGGCTGCAACGCCACTTTCCCGACCGTGCCGACCGCGTGATGGCGCGCATCCGAGACATGCGTGGCGGCAAGGACAACGACGCCCGCTTCGGCACGCGCTTCACCGGCGAGGGTGTCTGGGCCCAGTTGCTCCAGGCACGGTTCCAGCGGGCGGTCACCAAGCTGGGGTTGCGCAACAAGCGGCGGCAGGTGCAACTGGGGCTGTTCACACGGCCACGCAAATCTTCGGCGCAGGGCGACCTGTTCTAGCCAGTTGGGGACAGAGCTATTCGCTGCGCTCGGTCGGTCGGTCCCACCAGGCCTTCAGCTCAGTTGGGCACGAGGTACTCACTGCGCCCGGACGGTCTGTCTCACAAGGTCTTCAGTTTCGGCAGCCGGCCAGCAAGTCCCACCCCGCCTTGTAGACATCCGCCCGGGCGCCCACCCAGCCCATGGCGGTGTGGAAGAGGTTGTCATGCGACGCAGGTTTGTCGCGCAGCGCGGCCAAGCAGCCCGGCTTCAGTGAAGCGGCTAGGCCGCCGCCCTCGGGCACCCACAGCACCATCGGCACATGCGTCTGCTCGGCGGGCGCCATTGCGTAGGGCATGCCGTGCAGGTAGAGGCCGTTCTCGCCGAGCGACTCGCCGTGGTCGGACACGTAGAGCATGCCCGCGTCGAAGCGGCTGCTTTGCGTCTGCAGCCAGGCGATGGACCGGGCCAGCAGGCGGTCGGTCGTCGCGATAGTGTTGTCGTAGCCGTTGACGACCTGCTCGCGTGGGCACTGCTGCAGCGCGTTGCTCCTGCACTCGGGCTGGAAGGGCTTGAGGTCGGGCGGCGAGCGCTTGAAGTAGGCCGGGCCATGGCTGCCCATCTGGTGCATGACGAGGACGAGGCCGCGCTTGACGCGCTCCGGGTCGAGCGCGGCGATGCGCTTGTCCAGTTCATGCAGCAGGGACTCGTCGAAGCATTCGTCGCCATCGCACAGGCCAGCCGGCAGCGGCGCGGCGCCGTCGGGCAGCTTGGCCGTGAAGCTGTTGGGCACGCGGTCGCAGAGGCCCTTGCAGCCGCTCTGGTTATCCAGCCACAGCACGGCCAGGCCGGCCCGTTGCAACACGTCGAGCAGGTTTTCCTGCGTGCCACGCGCGTCGCCAAAGGCGTCACGGCCCAGCGGCGAGAACATGCAGGGCAGGGATGCCGCCGTGCTCGTGCCGCAGGAGGTGACGTTGCGCAGGCTTAACACGGGCAGCCTGGCCAGCTCCGGGTTGGTCGGCCGCGTGTAGCCGTTGAGGCTGAAGTTCATGGCCCGCGCCGTCTCGCCGACCACGAGCAGCAGCAGCGGCGGTTTGGTGCCATCGGCACGCGGCAGCAGGCGGGCGTCCGCGCCGATGACGGCGGGCGGGCCGCTCGGCGCGGCCTGGCGGCGCAGTGCGGCGCTGCTGATCGAATAGACCGCATTCAGCGGCGTGACCATGTAGCGGATGGTCTTGTAGTTGCGCATCGTCGACGACAGGTCGGCGAACACGCTCAGCGCCAGCAGCACCATCGCGCCAATGCCCAGGGCAAAGGCCGCGACGTTGCCGCCCAGGCGTTTGACCAGCGCCTGCCTGGGCGCCGCCGGCCTCCGCAACAGCCACCAGGCGGGCAGGGCACCGAGCAGCGCGATGCTGAGCAGCAAGCGCCAGCTCAGCAGGTCGCGCGTCTCCCGCGCATCGGTCTGCGCCATGTTCACGACCATGGTGGGATCGAAGACGATGCCGTAGCTGCCGATGAAGTAGGCCAGCGCACCGGCGCTCAGCAGCAGCACGACGAGCGCACCCTTGATGAGGCGCGGCCAAGCCAGCAGGCTCAGCAGCGCACCGGTGGCGGCGGTGATCATCCCGGCGAATGCCAGCGTGAAGACGGGCCTCACATCGGTCATGCCGTGCAGCTGCTGCCACAGCGGCCAGTTGGCCAGGAGGCCCATCCATAACGCGGCCAGCCAAGCCTGGGTCAGGGGACGGGAGGTGTCGGGGTGAAACCAGGCCAGCAGGCGCTTGAACAGGGACATCGGAGAGGGAACGGGAAGCAGCTTCGGCGCGCATTCTCGCGGCCCCGCTCACTGGCGGCCCTCGGGTGATACGCGGGCTGGTTCAGGCTGCGGATTCAGCCACGGCTGCGGTGCGCAGTGCCATGCCGCCCGCTGCGCGAGTCTTGGAGGAGCCGGCGGCCATGGGCTTCACGAAGCGCATGTACAGGTCGTCGATCCGCACGGCCAGTTGATCGGCATCTTCGATCTTGTCGGCATGGCGCTTGAGCACCAGGGCGGCCATGTCGATCAGCTTGGCATTGCGCGTCGACTCGCCCTGCTGGAGCAGCAGCTCCACGGCGACCTTGGCACTGCCGCGCATCGAATGGCGCATCGCCGTCTCGGCGACGTTGAAGATCTTCTGGTGGCAGTCGCGAAACTGCTCGGCCGCACCCTGGTGGACCTCGACGATGGCCAGCAGGATCTCGGTGCTCGCCTTGGACGCGCAATGCCGCATGCCCAGACCTTGCAGGATGGGCATCATCTCCTCCAGCTCGACCTCCTGGCTGGACAGGCGTATCCACAGCGCCGTCAGCAGCGAGGCGGCTTCGAGGTCGAAGTCGCCAGCGTCGGCATGGCCAGTGAACTCGCGCGCGACGACGAGAGCCTGGCCCACGCGCCGCTCCAGCAGGAAGGCCAGGCCGCGGAACACCAGGTCAAAGCGCTGCAAGCGGATGGAGCCGGGCGCGCGCTCCAGCGCCGCAGCCAGGGAGTCGTGGGCGTACTTGAATCCCTTGTGGTCCTTGTTGTCGAAGCGCATCAGGCCGATGAGCACGAGGCTGAGCATGTCGAAGAGCTTGGAGCGCAGGCCTTGCGACATGGCGCGCTCCAGCATCTTCAGCGCCTCGGCACGCTGGCCGGCGTAAAAGCCCAGCGAGCCGCAGCGTTGCAGGCGCAGCAGGCAGCCGGGGGTCAGCGTCGCCGCCGTCTGGTAGGTCTTGAGCGCCTCGCGCAGGTCGCCTTGTTCCATTTGCACATGACCCATCAGGTCGTGCGAGTCGGCGTAGTCGGGCAGGTCGCCGATGAGGTTTTCCAGCGTGCGCCGCGCGGCCTGCAGATTGCCGCCGGCCACCTCGGTGCGCGCCACGCCCAGCCGCGCCCAGGGCACGGTTTTGGCGGCGATAATGGCTTCGTAGAGGACCTTGGCTTCCGGGAAGCGCTTCAGGCGCAGCAGCAGTTCTGCACCGATGCGCGCAGCGTAGAGCCAGTACCTTTCCTTGGCCTCGAAGCGTGCCAAGCAGAGGTTGGCGGCGGTCTCGAAGTCCTGGTTCTCGATGGCCTCGAAGATGTCCTTCATCAGGCGCTTGCGCTGGCGGGCGCTGGCCAGCCGCTCGGCGAGGTTGGCGCTGGTGTAGGGCTTGATGAGGTAGGCGTCGAGGGCAGCTTCAGCGGCCTCGGCCACCTTGGCGTAGGTCGCCTCGGCGGTCACCATGACAAAGACGGTGGAGTAGGGCAGCAGGCCTTCCCGGCGCAGTTCGTCCAGCAGGTCCTGCCCCGACGTGTCGCTGCTGTCGAAGTGGTAGTCGCACAAGACGATGTCGAAGGTCTGGTGCTCCAGCATCACGCGAGCGTCCTTCACGCGTGGCGTCTGACGCACGGTGCCCACGCCGAGGTCCCGCAACTGGGCCGACATCAGGCTTCGCGAGCTGGAGTTGCTGTCGATGATCAGCGCCGACGCGGCCTGTATGGTCTGGTCCATCAGGAACATGCAACGTCCTTCCCCGGCACCGAGCCGTGGGTTTTGATCGGAAATCGCGTACGCAGCATCACTTATGAGTCATCGGTATGACAGTCGGCGGACTTTAGGCGGCGCCAGTCAAGACTGGTGAGCTGGTTAACACGCGCTATTGGGGCAATCCGTGATATCCGACGCGCGGTCATTTCTCATTGCGCCATGCCGAAGGGCAGGAAAAAGCCGCAGGACCCTTGCAGGTGCTGCGGCTGATGCGTGAAGTGACGCGGCTTACTTGAACAGGTCCTTGACCCGGTCCGTCCAGCTCTTGGCGTTCGGCGAATGCCGCTCGCCGCCCTTCTTGAGCGATTCGTCCAGCTCCTTGAGCAGCTTCTTCTGATGCTCGGTCAGCTTGACGGGCGTCTCGATGGCGATGTGGCAATAAAGGTCGCCCGGGTAGCTGGAGCGCACGCCCTTGATGCCCTTGCCGCGCAGGCGAAAGGTCTTGCCGTGCTGGGTCCCCTCGGGCAGCTCGATCTCGGCCTTGCCGCCGAGCGTGGGCACCTCGATGCTGCCGCCCAGCGTGGCGGTGACCATCGAGACCGGCATCGTGCAATGCAGGTCGTCGCCATCCCGCTCGAAGAGGTCGTGCTGCTTGATGCGGATCTCGATGTAGAGGTCACCCGCCGGGCCGCCATTCACGCCGGGCTCGCCATTGCCCGCCGAGCGGATGCGCATGCCCTCGTTGATGCCGGACGGGATCTTGACCTCCAGCGTCTTCTGCTTCTTGACCTTGCCCTGGCCGTTGCAGGTGGTGCAGGGGTCGGGAATGATCTTGCCGCTGCCGTGGCAATGCGGGCAGGTCTGCTGGATGCTGAAGAAGCCCTGGCGCATGTGCACCGTGCCCGAGCCCTGGCAGGAGCCGCAGGTCTTGGCCGACGTGCCGGGCTTGGCACCCGTGCCGCCGCAGGTCTCGCAGCCTTCCCAGCTCGGGATGCGGATCTGCGTTTCCTTGCCGCGGGCGGCTTCTTCGAGGGTGATCTCCATCGCGTAGCTGAGGTCGCTGCCGCGGTAGACCTGCTGGCCTCCTGCACCCGGGCGACGGCCGCCACCGCCCTGGCCGCCGAAGATGTCGCCAAAGATGTCGCCGAACGCCTCGGCAAAGCCGCCGAAACCTTCCGCACCCGGGCCGCCGCGCCCGCCGCCCATGTTGGGGTCCACGCCGGCGTGGCCGTACTGGTCATAGGCCGCGCGCTTCTGCGGGTCCGACAGCATCTCGTAGGCCTCCTTGGCCTCCTTGAACTGCTCCTCGGACTTCTTCGCCCCGTCGCCCTGGTTGCGGTCGGGGTGATGCTTCATGGCCAGCTTGCGGTAGGCCTTCTTGATGTCCTCTTCGGTCGCGTTCTTGGCGACGCCGAGGGTTTCGTAGTAATCGCGCTTCGTCGAAGCCATGCTCGTCTTTCAAGGGCAAAGGCCCGGGCCGCGTGAGCGGTCCCGGGCCGGGGTCATGCGGGACTTACTTGCCGTCCTTGACTTCCTTGAACTCGGCATCCACGACGTTGTCGTCGGCCGGGCGCTTGGCTTCGCCTTGCGCAGCAGCTTGCGGCTGCTCGGCGGCGCCGGCACCTGCGGCTGCCGCTGCGGCCTGTGCGCCCTGCTGGTCGGCGTAGATCTTTTCGCCGAGCTTCTGGCTCGCGGTCATCAGCGCTTCGGTCTTGGCCTCGATGACGGCCTGGTCGTCGCTCTTGATCGCTTCTTCCACGTCCTTGGCAGCGGCTTCGATGGCGTCCTTCTCGGCCGCTTCGAGCTTGTCGCCATGCTCGGCCAGCGACTTGCGCACGCTGTGCACCAGACCGTCGGCCTGGTTGCGGGCCTGCACCAGCTCGACCTTCTTCTTGTCGTCGGCCGCGTTGGCTTCGGCGTCCTTCACCATCTTCTCGATCTCGGCCTCGGAAAGGCCGGAGTTCGCCTTGATGGTGATCTTGTTTTCCTTGCCGGTGCCCTTGTCCTTGGCGCCGACGTGCAGGATGCCGTTGGCGTCGATGTCAAAGGACACCTCGATCTGCGGTGTGCCGCGCGGCGACGGCGGAATGCCTTCCAGGTTGAACTCGCCCAGCGACTTGTTGGCCTGGGCCAGCTCGCGCTCACCCTGGTAGACCTTGATGGTCACGGCCGGCTGGTTGTCGTCAGCGGTCGAGAAGGTCTGCGAGAACTTCGTCGGGATGGTCGTGTTCTTCTTGATCATCTTCGTCATCACGCCGCCGAGCGTCTCGATGCCGAGCGACAGCGGGGTGACGTCGAGCAGCAGCACGTCCTTGCGCTCGCCGCCCAGGACCTGGCCCTGGATGGCGGCACCGACGGCCACGGCCTCGTCGGGGTTGACGTCCTTGCGCGGCTCCTTGCCGAAGAACTCCTTGACCTTCTCCTGCACCTTGGGCATGCGGCTCATGCCGCCGACCAGGATGATGTCGTCGATGTCGCTGACCGACACACCGGCATCCTTGATGGCCATGCGGCAGGGCGCCATCGTGCGCTCGATCAGTTCGTCAACGAGGGACTCCAGCTTGGCGCGGGTCAGCTTGACGTTGAGGTGCTTCGGGCCGGTTGCGTCTGCCGTGATGTAGGGCAGGTTGACGTCGGTCTGCGACGAGTTCGACAGCTCGATCTTGGCCTTCTCGGCGGCTTCCTTCAGGCGCTGCAGGGCCAGCACGTCCTTGGTCAGGTCGACGCCTTGTTCCTTTTTGAACTCGGTGACGATGTAGTCAATGATGCGTTGGTCGAAGTCTTCGCCGCCCAGGAAGGTGTCGCCGTTGGTCGACAGCACTTCGAACTGCTTTTCGCCGTCGACGTCGGCGATCTCGATGATGGACACGTCGAACGTGCCGCCACCCAGGTCATAGACGGCGATCTTGCGGTCGCCCTTGCCGTGCTTGTCCAGGCCGAAGGCCAGCGCCGCGGCGGTGGGCTCGTTGATGATGCGCTTGACGTCCAGACCGGCGATGCGGCCGGCGTCCTTGGTCGCCTGGCGCTGCGCGTCATTGAAGTAGGCCGGCACCGTGATGACGGCTTCGGTCACTTCCTCGCCAAGGTAGTCCTCGGCCGTCTTCTTCATCTTGCGCAGCACTTCGGCCGAGACCTGAGGAGGCGCGAACTTCTTGCCGCGCACTTCCACCCAGGCGTCGCCGTTGTCGGCAGCGGCGATGGTGTAGGGCATCAGATCGATGTCCTTCTGCACTTCCTTCTCGGCGAACTTGCGCCCGATCAGTCGCTTGACGGCGTACAGCGTGTTCTTGGGGTTGGTCACCGATTGGCGCTTTGCCGAGGCGCCGACGAGGATCTCGCCGTCTTCCTGATAGGCAATGATGGACGGCGTGGTGCGGGCGCCTTCGGCGTTCTCGATGACGCGCGTGGTGTTGCCTTCCATGACGGCCACGCACGAATTCGTGGTGCCCAAGTCAATGCCGATGATCTTTCCCATTTGGAACTCCTGAAGATTTGTTGGATGTATTCGAGTTGTGGATAACTAGCGCCGATTCAAGGGCCGGCGCCCGTGTATTACTTGGGCGCTGAGACCGTCACGAGTGCCGGGCGCAGCACGCGGTCGGCAATCAGGAAACCCTTCTGCAACACGGCGACCACGGTGTTGGCTTCCTGGGTCGGCGCCGGCACCACGGAGATGGCCTGATGCTGATGGGGGTCGAACTTGGTGCCCTGGCCGGGGTTGATCTCGACGACCCGGTTGCGCTCCAGCGCGCTGGACAGCTGGCGGCGCGTGGCGTGCACGCCTTCCAGCACGGTGTCGACACTGGCGCTGGGCGTGGCGATGGCGCCTTCCAGGCTGTCCATCACCGGCAGCATCGCTTCGGCAAAGCTCTCGACGGCAAACTTGCGGGCCTTGGAGATGTCCTCCTCGGCACGCCGGCGCACGTTCTCGGCCTCGGCCTTGGCGCGCAGGTAGGCGTCGCTCATCTCGGCGAGGCGGCCTTCCAGCTCGGCGATCTTGATTTCAGGGTTCAGCTCGGCGGCCGTGGGATCGGCAGCGCCGGCGGCGTCTTCGGGCAGGGGATGTTCGGTCGTCATGGCAGAAAAAGGGGTAACCGCATCGACATGAGGCGGGATGCCCTGGTTTCAAGAGGGGGAATTCGAAACGAATTATCCGGGTCAACCCGGATCTGGCGTGTCGTCCAGGTCGTCCACCGAGACCGACCACCGGTCCCAGTCCGCCAGGCGGCGGCGGTCCTGCTTGGTCGGCCGGCCTTGGCTGATGCTGTCGGCCGGCTCCGGCGCCAACCGGCGCGCCTCGGCAGCAGCCTCGCGGGCGGTGATGCTGGCGGCGGTCTCCGCGTACAGGGCCTGCGCCTGCGGTGCCGGGCCGCGCTGGCTGGACAGGCCTTTCACTTCCACCTCGCGGGCCAGCGTGCCGATGCGGATGCTGAGCACATCGCCCACCTTCACGTCCCGAGCCGGCTTGACCGGCACGCCACCCACGCGCACACGGCCGAGATTGATCTCGTCCACGGCCAGCGCTCGCGTCTTGTAAAAACGCGCGGCCCAGAGCCATTTGTCCAGCCGCATGCTGGTCGGCGCGGCACTCATTCACGCGCTCCGGCGGCGAGCGCCCGCTGACGTTGCAGGGCCAGCGTGTCGGGGTGGGGTGTCTCGGTCGGCCAGCCTTGCAGATGGCGCTCGGCCAGCTTGGCGAGCGCGCGCATGCCGGCCGGGTGGTCGTTGAGGCAGGGGATGTAGCCAAAGCGCTGGCCGCCAGCGGCGAGGAAGGCGGCGCGTGCCTCCTGGGCGATTTCTTCCAGCGTCTCCAAGCAGTCCACTGCAAAGCCGGGGCAGATGACGTCCACGGACTTGAGGCCACCCTTGGCCAGCTTGACGAGGCTCGGCTCGGTGTAGGGCTCCAGCCACTTGGCCTTGCCGAAGCGGCTCTGGAAGGTCACCAGCCATTCGCCGTCCTTCAGCCCCAATGCTTCAGCGAGCAGGCGTCCGGTTTTCAGGCATTCGCAGTGGTAAGGATCGCCCAGGTGCAGCGTGCGCTCCGGCATGCCGTGGAAGCTCATGACGAGCTTGTCGGCGCGGCCGCCGCGCTGCCAGTGCTCGCGCACGGTCTGCGCCAGCGCCGCGATGTAGGCGGGGTCGTCGTGATAGTGGTTGACGAAGCGCAGCTCGGGCAGGTGGCGGGTCTGCAACGCCCAGCGGGCGACGTCGTCGATGACGCTGGCTGTCGTCGCCCCCGAGTACTGGGGGTAGGCCGGCAGCACCAGCACGCGTTTGACGCCCTCGCGCTTCAACACGTCCAGCGTGGCGGCAATCGCCGGCTGGCCGTAGCGCATCGCATAGGCCACGCGCACGCGCAGCCCGTGTTCGCCCAGCGAGCCCTGCAGCAGCTTGGCCTGCCGGTCGGTCCAGACCTTGAGCGGCGAGCCGTCGGGCGTCCAGACGGTGGCGTACTTGGCCGCCGACTTGGCCGGCCGCACGCGCAGGATGATGCCGTGCAGGATGGCCAGCCAGATCAGGCGCGGGATCTCGACGACGCGTGGGTCGGCGAGGAACTGGGCGAGATAGCGGCGCAAGGCGGACGCAGTCGGCGCCTCGGGCGTGCCGAGGTTGCAAAGCAGCACGGCGGTGTCGGGGCCCGTCGGAGCAGCGCCGTGTCGATGCGGCGGTTCAGAAAGAAAAGCCATCAGCGCCTTGAACGAGGACCGCCGAAGGCCTGTGGCTCGGTATCGGCAAAATGCAGCACCTCGAAGCGCACGGTCGGCGACTGCTCGTCGCCCGGCAGGCCGCCCAGGCCGATGACGCCGCTGCCGTGCAGCGTGCAGCTGCCGCGCTTGAGGCTCAGCAGTTCGCCCGACTCGCCGAAGCGCACATAGGTGCCGTTGTAGGAGAGGTCGGTCAGCTCGAAGCTGCTGCCGTGCCAGTCGATGCGGGCATGCGAGCGAGATACGCGCGCGTCGGTGATGCAGTAGGTCGCCTGAACGCTACGGCCGAGCACGATGGGCATCGCGCCGATGTCGAAGACGCGGTCCAGGTCCTGCCAGACGAGGCGCATGCCGTCGGGGTCGATCGAGCGCATCGGCTCGCCGAACTGGGTCGCCGTGTCGTCGGCACCGAGCGGCACGGCAGCGTCCATGCGATAGACGTGCACGGGCTCGATGCGGCCGCGCACCGAGATGCGGTCCAGACTGCGAAAGCGCCCCTTGGACGCGTGATGCAGGCCGGCTAGTACCTCGGTGGTGATGAGGATTTCGCCGTCGCCGGCGTGGTCGATGAGGCGGGCCGCGACATTGACGGCGTCGCCGAAGCAGTCGCCGTTCAGCTCCACCACCTCGCCGCGCGCCAGCGCCACCTGCAGGCGCAGCGACAGCATGGCCGGGTTGTTCAGGCGGCGCGCGCGTTGCACGGTGCGATCCAGCATCTCCTGCATGCGCTGGGCCGCGCGCACGCCGTCGCGCGGCGTCTCGAACGCGGCCATCAGGCCGTCGCCCAGCGTCTTGATGAGGTGACCGCCGCTCTCCAGCACGGCCTCGCTGATCTGGTTGACCGTCTGTGTGACGAGGCCGCTGGCCTCGGCGTTGCCGAGGGATTCGTAGAGCCCGGTGCTGCCACGCAGGTCGGCGAAGAGGACGGTGCGCTCTCTGATCGCGGTCATGGGTTCAGTGTAGGACGCAAAAAAGGCCGGGCGATGCCGGCCTGCGGGGCGCGCAGCTGGTGCCCCGCCTCGCTGCACGAGTCGGGGCGCAAGTCGCGTTGCCGCTGCGGCAGTTCGCTGGCGCGAACCACGTCTCCAGCCAACCTTTACAGGTTGTCCAGATAGGTGCGCAACTTGTCCGAGCGGCTCGGGTGCTTCAGCTTGCGGATTGCCTTGGCCTCGATTTGGCGAATCCGCTCACGCGTCACGTCGAACTGCTTGCCGACTTCTTCCAGCGTGTGGTCGCTCTGCATCTCGATGCCGAAGCGCATGCGCAGCACCTTGGCTTCGCGCGGCGTCAGCGAGTCGAGGATGTCCTTCACCACGTCGCGCAGGCCGGCCTGCATCGCGGCCTCGATGGGCGCTGTGTTGTTGGTGTCCTCGATGAAGTCGCCCAGGTGGCTGTCGTCGTCGTCGCCGATCGGCGTCTCCATGGAGATCGGCTCCTTGGCGATCTTCATGATCTTGCGGATCTTGTCTTCCGGGATCTCCATCTTCTCGGCCAGCGTCGGCGCGTCCGGCTCGAAGCCGAACTCCTGCAAGTGCTGGCGCGAGATGCGGTTCATCTTGTTGATCGTCTCGATCATGTGAACCGGGATGCGGATGGTGCGGGCCTGGTCGGCAATGCTCCTCGTGATGGCCTGGCGGATCCACCACGTCGCATAGGTCGAGAACTTGTAGCCGCGGCGATATTCGAACTTGTCCACCGCCTTCATCAGGCCGATGTTGCCTTCCTGGATCAGGTCCAGGAACTGCAGGCCGCGGTTGGTGTACTTCTTGGCGATGGAGATCACGAGGCGCAGGTTGGCCTCGATCATTTCCTTCTTCGCGTCACGAGAGGCCTTCTCGCCCTCGTTCATCTTCTTGTTGATGTCCTTCAGGTCGTCCAGCGGCACCACGGCCTTGGCCTGGATGTCGGTCAGCTTCTGCTGCAGCTCTTGCACGGGCGGCAGGTTGCGCGCCAGGATCACCGCGTAGGGCTTGCCGCTGGCAACTTCCTTCTCGGCCCACTTCAGGTTCAGCGCGTTGGGCGGGAAGGTCTTGATGAAGTGCTCTTGCGGCATGCCGCACTTGTCCACCACGATCTTGCGCAGTTCGCGCTCGTAGCGGCGCACGTCGTCGACCTGGCTGCGCAGGATGTCGCACAGCTTCTCGATGGTCTTGACCGTGAAGCGGATGGTCATCAGCTCGCCGCTGATGGCCTGTTGGGCCTTGTTGTACGGGGCCGACTTGTAGCCGTCCTTCTCGAAGGCCTTGCGCATCTTGTCGAAGGCAGCGGACATGGTGTCCAGCTTCACCAGCGCCGCGTTCTTCAGCTCTTCGAGCTTCTTGGTCAGTGCCTTGGAGCCGCCGTTGCCGTCGTCGTCGTCTTCCTCGTCGAACTCGTCGAAGTCTTCCTCGGCGACATAGTCGTCGGCTTCGTCGGCGGCGACGAAGCCGTCCACGACTTCGGAGATCTGCATCTCGCCGGCGCGGATCTTGGTCGCGAACTCGAGGATGTGGGCGATGGTCGTCGGCGAAGCCGAGATCGCCAGCATCATGGCCTGAAGGCCGCCTTCGATGCGCTTGGCGATTTCGATTTCACCTTCGCGCGTCAGCAGCTCGACCGTGCCCATTTCGCGCATATACATGCGCACCGGGTCGGTCGTGCGGCCGAACTCGGAGTCCACCGTCGACAGCGCAGCTTCCGCGGCTTCTTCGGCTTCCTCTTCGGTCGACGTGGCCGTGGTGTTGCCCTGAATCAGCAGCGTGGCGGCGTCGGGCGCCTGCTCGTACACGGCGATGCCCATGTCGTTGAGCATCGACACGATGGCTTCGAGGATTTCCTCGCTGACCAGCTTCTCGGGCAGGTGGTCGTTGATTTCCTGATGCGTCAGGAAACCACGCGTCTTGCCCATCTTGATGAGGGTCTTCAGCTCGCTGCGGCGCTTGAGGGCTTCCTCTTCGGTCAGCGCAGTTTCTTCCAGGCCGAACTCGCGCATCAGCGCGCGCTCCTTGGCGCGGCTGACCTTCATGCGCAGCGGCTTGGCCTTGGGCGTGTCTTCCGCCACGGCGGTGACTTCCCCGGTTTCAGTCTCGGCTTCCACCTCGCCCTCGAGTTCGGCATCGACGTCGGACAGGTCCACGTCTTCCTCGAGTTCCTTCTTGCCGCCGGCCTTCTTCGACTCGGTCTCCGCCTTGGGCTTGCGGCCGCGCTTGGGCTTGTCGTCGTCGGTCGCGGCCGCGGCTTTGCCGGCCGGCTTGGCGGCGGCCTTGGTCGCCTTGGCAGGTGCCTCGGCAGCGGCCGTTTTGGCAGCGGGCTTCTTCTTCAGCTCTTCGGGAGCGGGGCTGGCCTTGGTCGCGGCGGTCTTCTTGGCGGTCATGCAGGTCCTTCGGCGGGTGGCGCGGGCGTTCTAGATTCAGTTTCGGAAATGCAGCAGCCACCGCGGCCAGCCCGGGCTCGGCGTCAAAACCGGCGGGGCAGGGGCGGTGGCTTTCGTCACCGAGGTATCAACCGGAATTCGGCCGAGGGACCCTGGCGTGCCGCGAACAAGCTGGCGTGATCGTTTGGAGTGCAGAGCTGGCGGATATTTTGGCCATCAAAACTCTTTGATGAGTTGCCCAGTGTCGCTGGGTGGCCGGGTCCGGCATCTCTCTGCCGTCACTCTTGTTGACGCGCGCGGAAAACACGAGATTATCTGCGAAATTCGTCGGGAGTTCAAAACTCGGGTGGTTTTGCCGGCGCAATGCCGTGGCGCTCGCGTGTCCGGGCCAGGGCTTCCAGTGCGCGCCGGCGCTCGTCGTCCGTCGCGCCGCCGCCCGCTGGCAGCGGAGTCGACGCCTGGGCGCGCAGGCCGGTAATGGCGCGTGCCAGGTCGCCTGCCGCGTCCAGCTCGTCGATGCCGAGGGCCTGAAGCGGGCTCACCAGGCGCTTGAGTGCGTCGCCAAAGCCGTCGGCTGCCAAACCGGCCTGTATCGCCGCCCAGGGGCTGCTGCCGTGATGGGTCAAATGGCGCTCCAGCCAATGAATGAGGTCGCCGTGGACGCCCTGCAGGTCGTGCAGCAGCATGCGATCTTCATCGGCAAGCGCCTCCCAGAGTTCGCTGTGCTGGAGCAGCAGGCGTACGGCGTTGTCCGTGGGCGTCGATGGCGTTGCGCGCGGGCCAGCTGGGCGTGGCTCTTCGTCGCGCCGCTTGCCCTTCCAGTTGCCCTTGCCGGCCGCCCATTCGGCTTTCGGCTGCCAGCGCGGGCGTTCGGCGGGCGCGGGGGCTGCGGCCGGCGCGGCCGCCGGTTCGCCCAGCCAGAGCGATTGCAGCTCCGCCTCGGGCAGCTGACCCTGGCGGGCCAGTTCACCCGCCAGCTGGCGGCGCAGCAGGCCGTCGGGCAGCAGGTTCCACAGCGGATGGGCCTGCTTGAGCATGCGAGCGCGGCCCTCGGGCGTGCCGAGGTCGCAGCCGTCGGCGGCGACCGTGGAGAGCTGGCGTGACAGCGGCACGGCCGTCTCGACGCAGCGCTCGAAAGCCTCGGCGCCGAGTTCGCGCACATAGGAGTCGGGGTCGTGCTCAGTCGGCAGGAAGAGGAATTTGACGGTGCGCGTCTCGGTCGCGTGGGGCAGGGCGGCCTCCAGCGCCCTCACCGCAGCGCGGCGGCCGGCGGCGTCGCCATCGAAGCTGAAGACGACCGATTCAGTGAAGCGGAAAAGCTTGTGGACATGCTCGGCCGTGCAGGCGGTGCCCAGCGTCGCGACCGCATTGCCGAAGTCGTGCTGGGCGAGTGCGACGACGTCCATATAGCCTTCGACAACCAGGGCATAACCGCGTTGGCGCATCGCCTGGCGGCCTTCGAAGAGCCCGTAGAGCTCGCGGCCCTTGCTGAAGACGGGCGTTTCCGGCGAGTTCAGGTATTTGGGTTCGCCCTTGTCCAGCACGCGGCCGCCGAAGCCGATGACTTCGCCCTGCACGTTGCGGATGGGGAACATGATGCGATCGCGGAAGCGGTCGTAGCGCTTGGCTTCTTCACCGGGTTCGACGTCCGGGCTGATGACCAGGCCGGACTCGACGAGCTGTGGGTCGTCGTAGGCCGGGAAGCCGCTGGCCAGCGAGCGCCAGCCTTCGGGCGAGTAGCCGAGGCCGAAGCGGGCGGCGATCTGGCCGGTCAGGCCGCGGCCCTTCAGGTATTCGACGGCACGCGGCGACTTGCGCAACTGGGCCTTGTAGAAGTCCGCGGCACGGGCCAGCA
Organism: Roseateles sp. AC306; assembly: GCF_979253795.1. NCBI lineage: Bacteria > Pseudomonadati > Pseudomonadota > Betaproteobacteria > Burkholderiales > Sphaerotilaceae > Roseateles > Roseateles sp. AC306. The sequence continues at coordinate 139,922 of NZ_CEEDEB010000013.1, read as the reverse complement.
CGTCGGTGAGGCTGTTCTGCTTGTCCTTCTCGGCCTTGGCGCGCTCGCGCTGCTCGGGCGAGCGCTCGTCCTGCGGCACCTGCATGCCGACCTGCTGGGCCAGGTCCTCCACGGCTTCGACGAAGGTCGCGGCGGTGTGTTCCATCAGGAAGCCGATGGCATTGCCGTGCACGCCGCAGCCGAAGCAGTGATAGGTCTGGCGGCTGGGGCTGACGATGAAACTGGGCGACTTCTCGCCGTGGAAGGGGCACAGCCCCTTGTGGTTGATGCCGGCCTTCTTCAGTTCGACATGGCGGCCCACCACCTCGACGACGTCGACGCGGGCGAGCAGGTCATGGATAAAGCCAGGTGGGATCACCCCGGCAGTTTAAGGATGCGCCTGAGACGGCAGCTTCAATTGACCCGCCACCCAGTTGCCGTTGGCGAAACTGTCCATCCAGGCCGGCAGGCTGCCGGGGGGCATGGCCGCTGCGATGCCGTTGCCCTGGCCAAGGCGGCAGCCCAGGCGCAGCAGCTCACGGGAATGCGCGCGGCTCTCTATGCCCTTGGCCAGCACCGCGCAGCCGATGTTGCGCGCCAGGCCGATGACGCTCTCCACCAGCGACAGGTCCTGGGCGTCGCCCAGCATGCCCTGCACATAGCTGCGGTCCAGCTTGAGCGTGTCCACCGTCAGGCGCTTCAGCGAGGCCAGGTGCGAGTAACCGGCGCCGAAGTCGTCCAGCGCGATGCCCACGCCCAGGGCCATGCAGCGCTGGATAAGGGCCTGGGTGGCCGGCGTTTCGGCCAGCGCGTCGGATTCGAGCACGTCCAGATGCAGCAGCACGGCGACGTCGGGCGGCTGGCGCTGCAGCAGCTCCTGCAGGCGCTGCGGGAAGTCCGGATGGCTCAGCTGCCGGGCGCCGACATTGACGCTGACCGGCAGGCCCCGGCCGCCATTGATGCCCTCCTGCCGCCAGGCCGCAGCCTGCGCCAGCGCGTGTTCGATGACCCACTCGCCGACCTGCACGGCCAGGCCGGAGGTTTCCAGCAGCGGCAGGAAATGGGCCGGCGTGAGCAGGCCGCGCTCGGGGTGCTGCCAACGGAGCAGGGCCTCGACGCCCATGACCTGGCCGTTGCGCAGGTCGATCTGCGGTTGGTAGTGCAGCAGCAGCTCGCCGCCGTCTAGCGCACGCTGCAAGCGGGCCAGGGCGATCAGGCCGGCTTCGTCGCGCTGGTCCAGCGTCGGGTCGTGGAACTGCACGACGCTGCGGCCGGCATGCTTGGCGCGGTAGAGAGCGTGGCCGGCGTGGCGCAGCAGCGTTTCCGGGTCGGCATCGTCCAGGGGATAGAGCGTTGCGCCCATGCTGGCGCCGATCTCCAGCGCCAGGCCGTCGCCGATGCGGCTTTCGCGGATGGCGACCGGCGTGGACAGCAGGCCCAGCAGACGGTCGACGGCGCGCTGGGCCTCCTCCGGCGTCTGCACGCGCAGCAGCACGGCGAACTCGTCGCCATGCAGGCGGGCGAGCTGGTCGGCGGTGTCGGGCCAGGCGCCGCGCGCGCCGCGCAGCGTGGCCTGCAGCCGGCCGCTGAGCTGGAGCAGCACGGCATCGGCCACCAACTGGCCATGCACGGCGTTGACGCGGGCGAAGTCGTCCAGGTCGATGACGGCGATGACCAGCTTGAAGTTGTCGCGGTTGGCCGCTGACATGGCCTGGTGCATCAGCCGCATGAACTCGTCGCGGTTGGGCAGGCCGGTGGCGACGTCGTAGCGCAGGCTGCGGCGCAGCAGCTCCTGCTGGCGCAAGCTCTCGCCAAGGTCGGTCAGGCTGAGCAGCCGCCAGCGTGGGTTGGCGCCGGCAGGCTCGGGCACGGGGCTGAGGCGGGCGGCAAAGACGTGGCGGCCGCCGTCATCCAGCTCGGCCTGCAGTTGGCCGCTCCAGCTCTGGCCAGCGTTCAACTGGCGCTGCAGTTCGGCCGGCTCCTGCCCGCTGCGCTGGAGGTTGGCCGTGTTCAGCGGTGTGGCCAGTCGGCCCACCAGGGCCTCGCGTGGCGCATGCAGGATGTCGCAATAGGCCGGGTTGACCTCGACGATGCGCCACTGCATGTCGACAACGGCCAGGCCTTCGGTGGCGTGCTGGAAGAGGGTCGCCGACATGCGTTCGCGCTCCTCGGCAGCATGGCGCCAGCTCATGTCGGCCAGCATCAGGATGAGATTGCGGGCGCGGCCCTTGCGGTCGCGATGGGGCACATGGGCCTGCAGCTCATGCCAGCGCCAGTCGCCGCCGTCGGCCGCCAGGCGCAGCGACAGGCCGAGCCGCTGCTCGCCGGGCGCGGCGAGCAGCTCACGCAGCGCACGGCGTACCGGCTCGCGGTCGCGGGGGTGGGCGGCGCGCACCCAGTCCAGCGGTGCGCTGCCGGCTGCGGTGGGATTGACCGGCGTGGTCAGCGCCAGCCAGCGCGCCGACGCATGCCGGCGACCCTCAGGGAAGCGCCATTCAGCCAGTGCCAGACCCTGTGCATCCAGGGCGCTGCGCCAGCCGTCGCGGTCGCGGACCTGGTGCTGGCTGAGCGTGATGATGGCCAGCGGCAACAGGGCCAGCAGCGCTCCCGCCGCGTAGGCGACGGACGTGGCCGGCGCGCCCAGGGCCCACAACGCCAGCAGCACGAAGCCGAGGCGGGCGTTGTGGCGTGGCGAGACCTGCAGCGCATGCAGGCACAGCAACAGATGCGGCGTCAGCAGCAGGGCGCCGGCCTGCGGCAGCCAGCCAACGGCGGCCTGGGCGGCAACGGCGGCGATGCCGATGAAGGGCCCCGTCCAGCGGCCGATGCGCCGTGGCCGCTGGATACCGGCCTGCAGGGCAGTGCCGGCGCTCAGCAGCGCAAGCGCCCAGGGGCCGGCCAGTGCCAGCGTGGCGAGGAGGGCGCTCGCGCGCGTCATGCCCGTGATGAGCAGGAAGGCCCAGCAGGCCAGGCCGGCCAGCAGCGGTGCGGCGACGCCGGCAAGCAGGCCGAAGCGGAGCATTTCGCGCCGGGTGACCAGGCGGCCGGTCAGGCCCAGGCGGCGCAGCCTTGTGCGGTTCAGCAGCAAGGCGAGCGGCAGCAGGGCCAGCACGCTCAGCAGGGGCCTGGAGGTCAGAAGTGCCAGCGGGTCGGTGGCGGGCTCCAGCAACAGCGGCAGGCCGCAACCGAGCAGCAGCCCTGACATGACCAGTGGCAACACCCAGGCGCCGAGCCGCCACAGGGCCGTGAGGCCAAGCGTGGTCAGCATCACAGGAATGAAAAGGTCGGCCGCAGGGATGGCGGATGCGGGTTGGGGCAGACGCAGCAGCGGAACCAGCAGGGGCGCTGCCAGCACCCACGCAACGATCAAGCCGCCTGCGAGGCCGCTCAGCGCGGCCAGGCCGACGCGGCGCAGCCGGCGCCAGCCCCGGCGGTCATGGATGCGCCGAGGGCCAAGGGGTGGTGTCGTCGCAGGCGGCGGCTCGGCCAGTGACCCGCTGGAACTGTGGGTCTCGAGTGCATCGCCAACGCTTGAGTGCAGGTCCATGACTCAACGTCGCACCGGCATGCGCGCCTTCAGGCGGCGCTGGAGGCTTTCACAGCACGAGTGCGAGACCCGGGCGGGGGGCATGGCGCGAATCCCGTCCCACGCCAGACCGGCTCGGCCTGGGATAAACCCGGCACTTGAAGCTGCGGACGGCGTGACGAAAGACATGCGCGCCAGTTTAGGGCGCGAGCTCGCCGCAAATGAAAAGGGCCATCCCGTAGATGGCCCTTGATTCGTGGGGGCGGCTGATGAACCGGCGCCTACCCCGACGGAAGGATTAAACCGAGAAATCCGTCAGCTTGGCGCCGCCGGCTACTGCCGCTTTCAGCCATTTGGGCTGAAGGCCGCGGCCGCTCCAGGTTTCTCCGGTGGCTTGATTGCGATACTTTGCGGCGACCTTGGAGACCTTGACTGGCTTGGGGGTGCGTACACTGAGATCGGCCACCGACAGACCATATTCGCTCATCAGGGTTTTCACCTTGGAGATCGCTTCGCTGCGCTCGCGATCCTTGGTTTGGCTGATCTGTTCATCCAGCGCGGCGCGTTGGGCCAGGAGATCTTTGAGACTGGACATGCTGCTATTCCTCTTGCGATTTGAGCGTTGAGACGCGCGACGTCACCGCTGCGGCCTCGGAGCCTTGGGGCTTGGCGCCCATGAGTATCTCCGTGATCAGATTAAATCGCGGGAAAGGGGTTAAGCGCAAGAGTTTTCGTTGGGGGGCAGCGACGAGTTTTGATTTGACCGCATTAATTGCCATTCGGTGCCGTGCAATGCCCTGGAACAGTGAGTGGGGTTGATGTCGATGCTGAAACTGCAAGGGCCGGCGACTACCGTCCCGGCCCTTGGATATTCTTACGAGGGGCGTCCCCGGCAATTCAACCGGGCGCTACCCGGCGGCCGGCAAGACATAGTCCGCCACGGTTTCGGCACTTGTGCCGAAGAAAAATGTTGTGATCGCATCCCTTGCGCTGCGCGCAAATGAGCGCTCCCCCCAGTTTTTCCGCTGAGCTGCGCTCAGTTCGCCAGCGGGACGTAGCCCGCCACCGCTTCGGCACCGGTGCCGAAGAAAAATGTTGTGATCGCATCACTTGCGCTGCGCGCAAATGAGCGCTCCCCGAGTTTTTCCGCTGAGCTGCGCTCAGTTCGTCGGCGGGACGTAGCCCGCCACCGCTTCGGCACCGGTGCCGAAGAAAAACTGTTCTGCCTGGCGCATCAGGTATTGGCGGGCACGCAGGTCCGCGAGGTTGAGGCGGTTTTCATTGACGAGCATGGTCTGGTGCTTCATCCAGGCCGCCCAGGCTTCCTTGCTGACGGATTCCCAGACCTTTTTGCCGAGTTCGGTGTGGGCGGGATAAGGCGGGAAGTCCAGCCCTTCGGCTTCCTTCTTCAGATAGGCACATTGAACGGTGCGGGGCATGGCGGGACTCCTGGGAACGCGAGAAAGGATGATGGCCGGCACTTTAGCGCGCAGCCTTATTGGCGGCCGCGTCGAGGGCTTAGTTGAATCGTTTGACCAGCACCAGCGAGCGCCGGTCCCAGTTGTATTTGCGCTTGCGTTCTTCAGGCAGCCATTCCGGGTCGACCTGCTGGAAACCGCGTTTGATGAACCAGTGCATGGTGCGGGTGGTCAGCACGAAGATGCTGTCCAGGCCCGAAGCTTTGGCGCGCTGCTCGATTCTTTTCAGCAATCGGTCGCCATCACCCTGGCCCTGTACTTCGGCAGATACGGTCAACGCTGCCATTTCAGCGGTGCGCGCTTCGACATAAGGGTAGAGAGCGGCGCAACCGAAGATGACGCCGTCGTGCTCGATGACGGTGTAAAGCTCGGCGTCGCGTTCGATTTCGGTGCGGCTGCGCTTGACCAGCGTGCCGTCGCGCTCGAAGGGCTCGATGAGCTGGATGATGCCGGCCACGTCGTCGGAACTGGCCTCGCGAAGGCTTTCCAGCTTCTCGTCGACCACCATGGTGCCAATACCGTCATGGGTATAGACCTCCTGCAGCAGCGCGCCGTCGACCGCGAACGGGATGATGTGCGAGCGCTCCACGCCGGCGCGGCAGGCTTCGGCGCAGTGGCGCAGGTAGAAGGCGACGTCGGTGGGCTCGGGCGCCGGGTCGGCCTTGGCCAGCATGCGGTCGGCGTCGGCGACGGCCAGTTCGGTGTCGATGGGACTTTCCGGGTCGCTCGGGTCCTCCGGCACGCCGTCGACCTCGCAGACGAACAGCAGCTTGTCGGCCTGCAAGGCGATGGCTGCAGACGTGGCGACGTCCTCCATCGACAGGTTGAAGGCCTCGCCGGTGGGCGAGAAGCCGAAGGGCGACAGCAGCACGATGGCGCCGATGTCGATGGCGCGCTGGATGGCGGCGCCGTCGACCTTGCGCACAAGTCCCGAGTGCTGAAAGTCCACGCCGTCGACGATGCCGACCGGGCGGGCGGTCAGGAAGTTGCCGGAGACGACGCGCACGGTTGCGTTGGCCATCGGCGTGTTGGGCAGGCCCTGGCTGAACGCGGCCTCAATCTCGAAGCGCAGCTGGCCGGCGGCCTCCTGGGCGCAGTCGAGCGCGACGGCGTCGGTGATGCGCCGGCCGTGGCTGTAGCGCGGCGTCTGCCCCTTGGCGAGCAGCTGTTCGTTGACCTGCGGCCGAAAGCCGTGGACGAGCACGATCTTGATGCCCATGGCGTGCAGGATGGACAGGTCCTGCACGAAGGCATTCAGCTTGCCGGCCGCCACCAGCTCGCCCGGCATGCCGACGACGAAGGTCTCGCCACGGTAGGCATGGATGTAGGGCGCCACGGCGCGGAACCAGGGCACGAAGGTGTGAGGGAAGACAAGACCGGTCATGGGGCGGGATTCTCCATGGCTGCGGGACAATAGCGACTCAATGAGTTCAGAACATACAGAGAGCCGGCCGGTTCAGCCGGCTCTTTCCATTTCCTTTCCTGAATCGCTGCCTGTCTCTGCTCGCCGTGACGAGATTGCCGCCGCGATGGCCGAGCACCAGGTTGTCATCGTCTGTGGCGAGACCGGCTCCGGCAAGACGACCCAGCTGCCCAAGATCGCGCTGGCGATGGGCCGCGGGCGCCTGAACGGCGGCGGCCTCATCGGCCACACGCAGCCGCGCCGGATTGCGGCCAGCAGCGTGGCCAAGCGCATTGCCGAGGAGTTGAAGACGCCGCTGGGCGAGGTGGTCGGCTTCAAGGTGCGCTTCCAGGACCGGCTGTCGAAGAACGCGTCGGTCAAGCTGATGACGGACGGCATCCTGCTGGCCGAGACGCAGAGTGACCCGCTGTTGAAGGCCTACGACACCATCATCATCGACGAGGCGCACGAGCGCAGCCTCAACATCGATTTCCTGCTGGGCTACCTGCGCGAGCTGCTGCCACGTCGGCCGGACCTGAAGATTGTCGTCACGTCGGCCACCATCGATGCGGACCGCTTCGCGCAGCACTTTGCGTCAAGCAAGGGCCCGGCGCCAGTGCTGACGGTGTCGGGCCGGCTGTACCCGGTCGAGCAGCGCTACCGGCCGTTCGAGGAAAGCCGCGAGTACGACGTCAACAACGCGATCACCGATGCGGTGGACGAGCTGTGGCGCGAAGGCGGCGGCGACGTGCTCGTCTTCCTGCCTGGCGAACGTGAAATCCGCGAGGCGGCCGAGGCGCTGCGCAAGCGTCACCCACCGGGCGTCGATGTGCTGCCGCTGTTCGCGCGGCTGTCGCCGGCCGAGCAGGACAAGGTGTTCGAACCGCACGGCCAACGCCGCATCGTGCTGGCCACCAACGTCGCCGAGACCTCGCTGACGGTGCCCGGTATCCGCTACGTCATCGACCCCGGCCTGGCGCGAGTGAAGCGCTACAGCTACCGCAACAAGGTCGAGCAGCTGCTGATCGAGCCGATCAGCCAGGCGGCCTCGAACCAGCGCGCCGGCCGCTGCGGGCGCGTGGCCAACGGCATCTGCATCCGCCTGTACAGCGAGAAGGAATTCAACGAGCGGCCCAAGTTCACCGACCCGGAAATCCTGCGTAGCAGCCTGGCCGGCGTCATCCTGCGCATGAAGGCGCTGCACCTGGGCGAGGTCGAGCGCTTCCCCTTCCTGGAGGCGCCGCGGCCCAAGGCAATTGCGGACGGCTACCAACTGCTCGCCGAACTGGGCGCCACCGATGACGACAACGAGCTGACGCCGCTGGGCAAGGAGCTGTCGCGCCTGCCGCTGGACCCGCGCGTGGGCCGCATGATCCTGGAGGCCAAGAACCGCGAGGCGCTGACCGAGGTGCTGATCATTGCGTCGGCATTGACCGGCCAGGACGTGCGCGACCGGCCGATGGAAGCGGCGCAGGCAGCCGACGAGAAGCACAAGAAGTTCGACGACGAGAAGAGCGAGTTCGTCGGCTACCTGAAGCTGTGGAGGTGGCTGGAAGAGAGCAAGGGCGGTGGCACCGAGCACAAGCTCAGCAACCGCCGCCACGAGCAACTGCTGCGCGAGAACTTCGTCAGCATCCGCCGCGTGCGCGAGTGGCGTGACGTGCATTCGCAGCTGCACACCGTCGTCGCCGAACACGGCTGGCGGCTGAACCAGAGCCCCGCCACCTACGAGCAGCTGCACCTGTCCATGCTCGCCGGCCTGCTCGGCAACATCGGCCAGAAGAGCGACGACGAGGACTGGTATCTCGGCGCGCGCGGCATCAAGTTCTACCGCCACCCCGGCGCCCACCTGAGCAAGAAGCCGGGCCGCTGGATCGTCGCCGCCGAACTGGTCGACACCTCGCGCCTTTACGGCCGCGGCATCGCCAATATCGAACCGCAGTGGCTGCCGTCCATCGCCGGCCATCTGATCAAGACCCAACTGCTGGAGCCGCACTGGGAGAAGAAGGCGGCCGAGGTCGTGGCGCTGGAGCGGGCAACGCTCTACGGCATCGTCATCTACAGCAACAGAAAGGTGAACTTCGGCCGCGTCGACCCCAAGGCCGCGCGCGAAATCTTCATCCGCGAAGGGTTGGTGAACGACGACCTGCCGGACGACCTCGTGCGGCAGCTGCCCTTCCTGGCCCACAACCGCCGCCAGATCGCCAAGGTCGAGGCGCTGGAGCACAAGTCGCGCCGGCAGGACGTGCTGGTGGACGATGAGCTGATCTACGCCTACTACGACGACAAGCTGCCGGCGGGCGTGTTCTCCGGCGCCACGCTGCTGAAATGGTGGCGCGAGGCCAGCAAGGCCGACAACAAGCTGCTTCAGCTCAGCCAGGACGAGCTGATGCGCCACGAGGCGGCGGGCGTCACCAGCGAGGCCTTCCCCAAGGTCATCCGCCTGGGCGGGGTCGACTGCGTGGCGACCTATCTGCACCAGCCCGGCGACGCGCGGGACGGGATCACCGTCGACGTACCCATTTTTGCGCTCAACCAGGTCAGCGAGGAGCGCGCAGAGTGGCTGGTGCCCGGCATGCTGGCGCAGAAGGTGACGGCGCTGCTGAAGAGCCTGCACCAGAAGCCGCGTGCGCGCCTGACGCCGCTGCCGGACTTCGTCGCCGAGTTCATCGAGCTGAATCCCTTCGGCCAGGGTGGCCTCGTGGACGTGCTGCTGAAGGCCGTCAGGGAGCGCAGCCAGATCGCCGTGCAGCGCAACGACTTCAAGCTGGAGCTGTTGCAGCCGCACCTTTTCATGAACTTCCGTGTCGTCGACGAGCACGGCCGCCAGCTCGGCCAGGGGCGGCAGCTGGCCGCGCTGAAGGCAGACCTGGGCGGGCAGGCACGGTCGGCGTTCCAGGCGTTGGCGGCATTGAAGCTGCCGGCCTCTGAACCGGCTCCCAAGCCGCAGCTCGAACGCGGTATCCGCGCCGAGATCGTCAAGCCGGCAACACCAGCACGTGACGCCAGTCAGGCCCAAGATGCCAGATACGTGGACTGGACCTTTGGCGAGCTGCCCGAACTGCTCGAAGTGAAGAAGGGCGGCCAGACGCTGATCGGCTTCCCGGCGCTGATCGACAAGGGCGCGCATGTCGAGATCGAGGTCTTCGACGAGCCCGAGGTGGCCGCCGCCAAGCACCGTGCCGGCCTGCGCCGGCTGATCGCGTTGCAGCTCAAGGAGCCGCTGAAGTTCCTGGAGAAAAACATTCCCGACCTGCAGCGCATGTCCGTGCTCTACATGGGCCTGGGCACGGCCGAGGACCTGCGCGACCAGGTCATCGCCGTCGCGCTGGACCGCGCCTTCCTGGCCGACCCGCTGCCCACCGACCCGATCAGCTTCAGGAAGCGCATCGACGAGGGCCGCAGCCGCCTGAACCTGATCGCCCAGGAAGTGGCGCGCGCCGTGCACGCGGTATTGCAGGAGCTGGCCAACGCGACGCGCAAGCTGAAGGACTCGCGCCCGGCCAAGGAGGTCGGTGACGACATCACCGCGCAGCTGCAGCGCCTGGCGCCCAAGCGCTTCGCCCTCGAGACGCCCTGGGCGCAGCTTCAGCACCTGCCGCGCTACCTCAAGGCCATCACGACGCGCCTGGACAAGCTGCGCGCCGACCCGGCCCGCGACACCAAGCTGATGAGCGAGGTCAAGCCGCTGGAGCAGCGCTACGCGCGCCGCGTGGCCGAGCTCAAGGGTGTGCGCGATGGGCGGCTGGACGACTTCCGCTGGCAGCTGGAGGAGTTGCGTGTCAGCCTGTTCGCGCAGGAGTTGCGGACGCCGCAGCCGGTGAGCGTGAAGCGTTTAGACAAAGTTTGGAGTCAGCTGACCGGCTGAGGCTCACTTCGTGAGCTGATGCACACAAGCCAGGGATTGCAGGATGACGCGGTTGAAATCCATCCCTTTTCGGCGCTTCTCTCAGCTTCCAGCCAGCTGGCGTGGAGTCCAATGCAGCGGCAACAATTGCTATCACCCCGCTCATATCTGTCGTGTCTGAAACCAGTCCTGCCGCCACGCCGCTGAGAAGCTTCGGTCGTTTCGAGCTGCGCGCCCTGCTGTCCAAGAGCGCGCGCAGCCTGATCTGGCGCGTCTTCGATGCGCGCCATGGCCAGGAGCTGATGTTGTGCATGCCACGCGAGAAGCCCAACAGCGTGCCGGCGCTGGAGCACTGGCTGCGCATGGCCCAGGCGGGGGAGCGCGTGCACCACCCCAACCTGGCGCCGGTGTTCGAGATCGGCCAGGTCGAGAGCTGGCCCTATGTGGCCTACGACCGCGCCCTGGGTGAGACGCTGGATGAACGCCTGGCCCGTCAGAACGCACCCTTGCCGCTGGACGCCGCCGGCTGGGTGGCGCAGCTGCTGGAGGGCCTGGCCTTCGCCCACGAAGCCGGCCACGCCCACCGCGACCTGCAGACGGCCAGCCTCGTCATCGACGCCAACGACAAGGTGCGCATCGTCGGCCTGGAGGTGGCGCAGGAGGTCTTCCCCGCCACGGTCGACTTCAACGCCGTGACTCGCCGCGCGGTGCGGGAGTCCGCCGAGGAAGACGTGCTCTGCGTCGGCCTCATCCTCAACCGCATCCTCAGCGGCAAGCCGGTGCTGGAGGAGAACGATCTGCAGCACGTCGTGCAGCAGATGCAGCCCATCGGCCGCGAGATGGTGCGGCTGGGCTGGGAGACGCCTCACCCCATCCCCGACCCGCTGCGCGCCATCTGCAACCGCGCCACCGACCGGCAGTTGCGCCAGCGCTATCACCTGGCGCGCAGCTTCTGGCGCGCGCTGGACGGCTGGCGCCAAGCCGCCGCCTACGACGACGGTGGCCCCGTCGTGCTGCTGCTGGACAAGCTGCAACGCCAGGGCCACCTGCCGACGACGACCACGGGCATGCATCGCTTCACGGGCGGCTCGGGCATGGAAGGCCAGCACGCGAGCGCGTTGGCCGAGCTGGTGCTCAAGGACATGGCCCTCAGCCTGGAGCTGGTGCGGCGCGTCAACAACGCGTTGAAGCAGAGCGGTCACCAGGGCGAGACCGTGCTGAACATGCAGCGCGCCATCCAGATGCTTGGGCTGGAGGGGTTGCAGCTGGCCGCCAACGCCCTCAAGCCCTGGCCGGGCCCGCTGGCGCCGGTGGCGGCCGAGATGCTGCGCCAGGTGATGGCCCGCGTCACCAAGGCTGCCCAGGTGGCCCAGGCGCTGCGCCCGGCGGGCTATGACGCCGAGGTGGTCTACCTCATCACCGTCATGCAGAACCTCGGCCGGCTGCTGCTGCAATATCACTTCCCGGACGACGCCCAGCAGATCCGCCAGCTGATGGTGCCGCCGGAGCCGACCGAGGAGCAGCCCAACCCGCCGTCACTGAGCGAGCAGGCCGCGGCCTACGCAGTGCTCGGCTGCGACCTCGACGCGCTGGGCACCGCCGTGGCCCGTCACTGGGGGCTGGGGGATGAGCTGCTGCTGATGATCCGCCGCCCGCCGCTGGACGCGCCGGTGCACCCGCCGCGCAGCGATGCCGACACGCTGCGCCTGACCTGCGGCCTGGCCAATGAACTGATCGACGGGCTGGCCCTGCCCGAAGCCAAGCGCCGCCCGGCCGTCGACGCCGCGACGCGGCGCTATGCCAAGCCGCTGGGCCTCGGCCTGCGCGAGGTCATGGAGGCGCTCAACCCCGGCGCGCACAAGCCGGGTCAGCCTTCGCCGACACCGGCTGCTGCGCCGGCCACTGAGCCAGGATCCCTGCGCAGCCGCCTGGCAGGCCGCAGCTCCTAAGGCAACTCAAACATGGCCGACGACCTGCCCCCCCAGCTCGGCCGCTTCCGGCTGCTGAGCCGCCTGGGCGAAGGTGCGCAGGCCACCGTCTGGCTGGCGCATGACCCGCTGCTGGACCGCGAGGTTGCCGTCAAGCTGCTCAAGCCGCAGGGCGTGGAGGCCAGCGAGCCTGGCAGCGTGGACGAATGGCTGCACGAGGCGCGCGCCGTCAGCCGGCTCACGCATCCCAACATCGTGCCGGTCTTTGAGGCCGACACCCAGGGTGGCCACTCCTACCTCGTGTTCGAGTACGTCAACGGCGGCACGCTCACCGAGCGCCTGCGCGCGGGCCCAAAGCTGACGGCGGCCGAGGCCGTTGCGCTGCTGCTGGGCGTGCTGGATGGCCTGACCGCTGCCCACGCCGCCGGGCTGGTGCACCGCGACCTCAAGCCCAGCAACATCCTCATCGACGCCCGAGGCCGCGCGCGCGTGATGGATTTCGGCATTGCCGCCCGCGTATCGCCGGCCACGAACGCGCCGACCCGCATCGTCGGCACGCCCGGCTACATCTCGCCGGAGGCCGCTGCGGGGGCGCCGCCGCATCCGCAGATGGACGTGTTCGCCGCCGGCGTCATGCTGGCCGAGATGCTCAGCGGCCAGCGCCTGAACCATGACAGCGACCCCTGGCGTGCCGTTCAGCGTGTGCAGACCGTCGACCTGGTGCTGCCCTCGGGCCTCACGAGCGATGTGGACGACGCACTGCGCGCCATCGTGCAGCGCGGCCTGGCGCGCAGCCCCACAGCGCGCTGGCCCAGTGCCGCGCAACTGCACGCCGCGCTGAGTGGCTGGCTGCGCCCCGTGGCCGAGCCCGATGCCGAAGCGCAGGACGCGCCCGTGCTGGACTTCCTGCTGCGCCGCATGCGCCACAAAAGCGACTTCCCGGCGCTGTCGGACGCCATCACGCGCATCCAGCGCCTGACGCAGTCCGAGAACGAGAGCCTGGCCAGCCTGTCCAACGAGATTCTGAAGGATGTGGCGCTGACGCAGAAGCTGCTGCGCATTGTCAACACGGCGGCCTACCGGCACACGGGCGGTGGCGGCATCAGCACCATCTCGCGCGCGGTCGCGCTGATCGGCTTTGCCGGCATTCGCAACCTGGCGCTCAGCCTCGTGCTGCTGGAGCGCATGGAGAACAAGGGCCATGCCCAGCGCCTGCGCGAGGACTTCCTGCGCTCGCTGATGGCCGCATCGGTCGCGCGCGAACTCTGCCTGAGCGAGCGCGAGGCCGAGGAGGCCTTTCTCGGCGCCATGCTGCACCACCTCGGCCGCACGCTGACCGAGTTCTATTTCCCGGAAGAAGCCGAGACCGTGCGCCGCCTCGTGAGCCCTGCAGGTGACGGCGTCGCGATCACGGAGGCAGCCGCCTCGGCCCAGGTGCTGGGCATGAGCTACGAGGCCCTGGGTCTGGGCGTGGCACGGCAGTGGGGCCTGCCCGACAGCCTGCAACGCGCCATGCGCCGGCCCGGCGGCGAGGCGCCGACCAAGCTGATCGAGGATGCCGGCGATCGCCAGCGCTGGCTGGCCCGTGCCTCCAATGACATGGCCGACCTCATCCTGCACACGCCGCCGGAGCAGGCGCATGCCAAGGTCAAGGCCCTGGCGCAGCGGCATGCGCGTGCGCTGGGCATCAGCGCGGAATCCTTCGAGAAGGCCGCCGACACGGCGCGCCAGCGCCTCACGCAGATGACCGAGGCGCTGGACATGCGCCTGCCGCAGAACTCCAAGGCCCAGCGTCTGCTGGCGCCGCTGACGCCGTCGGTGCACGACTCGCTGACCGCTCATGAGCTCACGTCGACGCTGGTGCTGGAGCGCACCGAGGTCCTCGGCGCGCCGCGCGATGCCCACCAGGCCAGCGAACTGCTGGCCGCGGGCATCCAGGAGATCACCGACGCGATGGTCAACAGCTTCCAGCTCAACGCCGTGCTGCGCATGATCCTGGAGACCATCTACCGCGCCCTGGGCCTGCGCCGCGTCATCTTCTGCCTGCGCGATGCGCGCGGCCAGACGCTGACCGGCCGCCTCGGCGTGGGCATGGACGTCGAGCGCCTGGCGCCGCTGCTGCGCGTGGACCTGACCCACCAGCCGCCCGACCTGCTCGCGGCGGTCTGCCTGAAGGGCGCCGACACGCTGATCCAGGACGCGCGCGCCGCCAACATCACCGCGCGGCTGCCGGGCTGGTTCAAGGGTGAGATGCAGGCACAGAGCTTCCTGCTGCTGCCCCTGATGCTCAAGGGCGCGCCCCTTGGCCTCATCTACGCCGACCACGCCCAGGCCGGCGCCGTGCAGCTGGGCGACAAGGAGCTCTCCTTGCTCCGCACGCTGCGCAACCAGGCCGTGATGGCCTTCAGGCAAGTCAAATAGCGAGCCCCTCGGCCGGCCGCGCCTGCTGAACGCGGCGCGTCCAGTCGGTCCCCCGAGGGGACGGCGATGCTCGCGGGGGAGCCCCGCTCGCACATCGCCCGCGGGCCGGCTTGGGGGCGGCCCGGCGCTGGGCCCACGCATTGGTGCCCTACTGGGGCGTAGGGGCTGTCCCACAGCGTGTGGGGCCAGGCGCCGACCATGCACGCGGCGGTCTCCGACTGGGGACGCGAACGACAACGCGAATACTGGTCTGGCAGCCTGCAGATCCAAACCGGCGCGGTGAACAAGCTTCACCGACCGGTCACAACACACAACACAACCAGGAGTCACTCATGAATCCGCATTCGATAACAAGGAATTGCCGGGCAGGTCTTGTTGCCTGTGCCGCCCTCGCACTGGTGGCCTGTGCGTCGACCCCCGAGCCCAAGGAGCAATTGGCTGTGGCCAACGCCTCCGTCGAGAACGCCGCCGGCAACGCCGCCGAGGCACCTGCTGAGTTGTCCACCGCCCGCGACAAGCTGGCGCGCGCCAACGCCGCCGCTGCCCGCAAGGACTACGTGGCCGCCCGCCAGCTGGCCGACGAGGCCGCAGCCGACGCGGCACTCGCCCAGGCCACGGCGCGCACCGCCCGCTCCAGCCGCGCTCTCGCCGAAGTGCGCGAAAGCATCCAGCAGCTGCAAGCGCAGCTGAATCGTTCCTGATTTCGGAGACAAACACCATGAAAACCATTGCCCGCCTGACCGCCCTGGCCGCTGCTGCCACCCTGTTCGCCGGCTGCGCCAGCGCCCCCACCGTCACCCCCGCGCTGCAGCAGGCACGTGCCACGGTGCGCAGCGCCGAGTCGGACCCGGCCGCGCTGAAGTACGCCTCGCTGGATGTGAAGAAGGCCGGCGACTCGCTGCGCCGTGCCGAGCAGCTGAGCGCCAGTCGCGAGTCGCCCGCCGACATTGACTCCGCCGCCTACATCGCCTCCACCCAGGCTCGCACCGCTCTGGCCCTGGCCAAGGCAGCGACCGAGGAAGAGGCCATCAAGGCAGCAGAAGCTGACCGTGAGCGCGCCCGCGCCGACGCCAACGCGCGCCGCGCCAACATGGCGCAGAACCAGGCCGCCAACGCGCAGATCGCCGCGGCCAACGCCAATGCCGATGCCAGCGCTGCCCGCCAGCAGGCCACCGCTGCCCAGGCCGATGCGGCCCAGGCCCAGGCGCAGGCTGCCGCGCTCGCCCGTGAACTGGCCGATCTGCAGGCCCAGCAGACCGACCGCGGCATGCTGGTGACGCTGGGCGATGTGCTGTTCGAGACCGGCCGTGCCGAGATCAAGCCCGCCGCACAGAACGCCATCGGCAAGCTCGCCAACTACCTGAAGGAGCATGCGGACCGCCGCGTGCTGATCGAGGGCTTCACCGACAGCACCGGCAGCGATGCGACCAACCTGACCTTGTCGCAGCGCCGCTCGCAGGCCGTCGCCGACGCACTGCGTGCCCAGGGCGTCGACCCGGCTCGCGTGGCCACACGTGGATACGGCGAGCAGTACCCGGTGGCCAGCAATGCCAGCACATCGGACCGCGCGATGAACCGCCGTGTCGAGGTCTACATCTCGAATGACAACCAACCGGTTCGCGCCCGCGGCTGAATGCCGCATCCTTGAAGGAGATTGCGATGAACACCCACCGATGTCACTCCGCCGCCACCTGGCTTGGCGCTGCGCTGCTCGCGCTGAGCGGCGCCGCCCAGGCGGCACCAGCGGCCAAGAACGTCGACCCCCTGCGCTTGCAGTACGAGCGTGAACGGGCCGACTGCATCACCGGCAAGACCAGCCAGCCGCGCAACGTCTGCCTGCGTGAAGCCGGGGCCGCCTATGCCCAGGCCCGCCAGGGCAAGCTGATCTCGCCGACGGATCGCTCCGATCAATGGGCCGCCAACGCGCTCAAGCGCTGCCAGGCCCAGCCGTTGGAAGACCGCGAACTGTGCGAACGCCGCGTGCGTGAAGGGCAGGTGGTGGGCAGCGTCGAGGGCGGCGGCCAGATCAAGTCGCTGACCGTGCGCTCGACGGACATCCCGAAGTCGCCTGGCGGCTGAGCGGATGTGAAATGGGGGAGGGTTTGATCCCTGCCCTGATCGGCTGGAGCCCGGCATTCATGCTGGCTCCGGCCGATTGCTTTTGAGAGGGAGGGTGACGAGCCTGACCCCGGCACTGGTTGCAACGCTTAGGGCTGCTTGGTTCCCCA
Source organism: Roseateles sp. AC306 (assembly GCF_979253795.1). NCBI lineage: Bacteria > Pseudomonadati > Pseudomonadota > Betaproteobacteria > Burkholderiales > Sphaerotilaceae > Roseateles > Roseateles sp. AC306. The sequence goes on along the minus strand of NZ_CEEDEB010000013.1, from coordinate 123,113 downwards.
CCTGACCCGGTTGGGCGCGCTTCCATGCGGGGAGGCCCGTCGAACGAGATTCTAACCGGGTAGCAAGGCGCGGTTGATCGACAGGTCCATTGCCAGCGCGAGCAGCGCGAGTGCCGTGAGATACCCGAGCAGATGCAGGTTCGCGCGGCTCATCGCCCAATGGCCGCAGAACACGTAGCCGATGAGGGCGAGGAGCTTGACGCCCAGCCACCAGTCACGCACCGGGTGGTAGCCGATGGCGCCCCACAGGCTCAAACCCGTGACGACGAGGCAAGCGTTGACGCCGAAGACGAGTACCAGCAGGCGCGCGTCCTTGGCAATCTCCTGCGCGCGTGGCGAGCCGAACTGGAAGATCGCACCCCGTATGAAGAACAGGCCTACGCTGCACCAGGCCAGCAGCACATGCCACTGGACCATCTGCGTGTAGAACCATGTCACGGGTTTAGCGCAGCGCCAGATCGTCTTCGCTGAAGCGGATGCCCAGCGGTTCGATCAGCAACTGCTTCTCGCCCGCCTCGACGGTGCCGGCCACCCAGGCCTCGATGCCGCAGTCGCGCGCCACCTGCGCCGTGCGCTCGCCGTCTTCCGCCTTGACGAAGATGGCAAAGCCGGCGCCCATGTTGAGCGTCGAATAGGCCTCGCGGTCGTCCTGGCCCGCCTGCTTCTGGATGAACTCCAGAACCGCGGTCTTCGGGGGCACGGTGTGGATGCGGTAGGTCAGCTGGCTGGGGTGGCGCAGCAGCTTGCGCCAGCCGTGGCCGGTGATGTTGGCGCAGTAGTGGGGCGCAATGCCCGCTTTCCACAGGGCCTCGGTCACCGGCGAATACAACGCCGTCGGTGCCAGCAATGCCTCGCCATAGCTCAAGCCCGGCTCGATCTCGGTCAGATAGCCATTGGGCAGGCGCTCTGCCAGCTTGCGGGCCAGGCTCAGGCCGTTGGCGTGGATGCCGCTGGAGGCCAGCAGCACGATGGCGTCGCCTGCACCCAGCTTGTCGCCAACGGACAGGCGCTCCTTGGGGTTGATGAGGCCGGTGCAAGAGGCGGCCAGGTCGATGCGGCCGTCTTCGACGATGCCGGCCAGCGCCGGCGTCTCGCCACCGCCCCAGGCGACCTGGCAGGTGTCGCAGGCGGCCTTCCAGCCGGCCACGAGAGCCTGCGCGCGCTGGGCGTCGCCGAACCAGTCGCTGCCACCCGCGGCCCAGTAGGCCTGCACGACCAGTGGCGTGGCGCCGACGGTGATCAGGTCGTTGACCGCCATCGCGATGGTGTCCTGGGCGATGCCGGCAAAGAAGCTCTTGCCCGTCAGCTTGGCCATCTCGTCGGCCACGAGCGTCTTGGTGCCCAGGCATTCGACGATGGAGGCCAGGTAGAACGGCCCGACGTCCACGACATAGGCCGACTCACCGCGCGAGGCCTTCACCTCAGTGAAGCCGTGGCCGGCGAGATGGGCCGCGGTGGCGGCGGCGGCGCGCTGGGCGGTGATCTTCAGCGGGTCGATCAGGTCGTAGTTGACGCCGGCTTGGTCGTAGGTGAGGGGGGCTGCGGTACTGGTCATCCGCCAATTATCGACGGAGGCCCCACCTAGAATCGCCGGCTATGAGTTATCAGGTCCTGGCCCGCAAATACCGTCCGCAGAGTTTCGAGCAGCTCGTCGGCCAGGAGCACGTCGTGCAGGCCCTCGCCAATGCGCTGACGCAAGGCCGCCTGCACCACGCCTACCTGTTCACCGGCACCCGCGGCGTCGGCAAGACGACGGTGTCACGCATCCTGGCCAAGAGCCTCAATTGCGTCGGCGTTGATGGCACCGGCGGCATCACGGCCCAGCCCTGCGGCGCTTGCCACGCCTGCCGCGACATCGACGCCGGCCGCTTCGTCGACTACGTGGAGCTGGACGCGGCCTCCAACCGCGGCGTCGAGGAGATCTCGCAGCTGCTGGACCAGGCCGTCTACAAGCCGGTCGTTGGCCGCTTCAAGGTCTACATGATCGACGAAGTGCACATGCTGTCGAACACCGCCTTCAACGCGATGCTGAAGACGCTGGAGGAGCCGCCCGACTACCTGAAGTTCGTGCTCGCCACGACCGACCCGCAGAAGGTGCCCGTCACCGTGTTGTCGCGCTGCCTGCAGTTCAACCTGCGGCCGATGGCGGCGGCGGATGTGCAGATGCACCTGGGCAATGTGCTGGGCGCCGAGAGCGTGCCGGCCGAGCCGGGCGCGCTGCGGCTGCTGTCGCGGGCGGCGCGCGGCTCGATGCGCGACGGGCTGTCGCTGACCGACCAGGCGATTGCCTTCGGTGCCGGCTCGCTGACCGAAGCCGGCGTGCGCCAGATGCTGGGCAGCGTGGACCGAGGCCATGTCGTGGCCATCGTCGACGCGCTGGCGGCGGCCAGCGGCGAGGCTGTCGTCGCTCAGGCGGATGCGCTGCGCGGCGCGGGGCTGTCGGCCGCCGGCACGCTGGAGGACCTGGCCACGCTGTTCCAGCAGATGGCGCTGGCGCAGGCGGCGCCCACGGCACTGGACGATGCCGACAACGAGACGGCCGAGATTCGCCGCCTGGCCGCTGCGCTGCCTGCAGACGAGATCCAGCTGATGTACAGCATGGCCCTGCATGGCCGGGCTGAGCTGCATCTGGCGCCGGACGAATATGCCGGCCTGCTGATGGTGCTGCTGCGCATGCTCGCGTTTCGCCCGCCCGGCACGCAACCCAAGCCGGTGAAAGCCGCGGCGCTGGTGCGGCCGCAGGCCGTGGCCAAGGCCGTCGTCGCGGTGCCGCTGCCTAAGATCGCGCCGCCAGCGCCGGTTGTCGCTGCTCCGCTTGCTGCGCCCGTTGCGCCCGTTGCGCCCCCGGCCGTTACAGCGCAGGTCGCCGCGCCGGTCCTCCGGGTGCCTGAGCCGGCGGCGCCCAGTTTTGGCGCCCGCTTGCGCCCGCGTCCGGTGGAACATGCCGCTGCGCCTGAAGACGACGAGATGGGCCTTGACGGCGCGCCGCCCGACGACGCGCCGCCGCCCTGGATGGACGCCGATGACGCGCCCGCTGCTGCTGTGTCCGCCGCGCGCGAGCCCGACGAGCCGCGCCGTGCCGAGCTGCGCGAGACGCCTGAAGGCGCACTCTGGGCCGAGCGCATTGCCGCCCTCAACCTGCCCGGCATGACCGGCGAGCTGGCCCGCCAGGCGCAGGCCCTCGCTTGCACGACCGCAGACGGCCGCGAGGTCTGGACGCTGCGCGTCGAGCGCGAATCGCTGCGCCAGCCGGGTCTCGTCGTCAAGCTGGAAGCGGCACTGGACGCCCGACTCGACATCCAGGCCGGCGTGGCCGAAGACTCCATTGCGCTGCGCACCGTCGCGCGTGCCGAGGCGCAGCAGCGCGCGGCGGAAGACCTCGCCGTGCAGCACCCGATGACGCGCACCCTGCTGGCCCAGTTCCCCTCGGCACGCATCCTGCCCGGCTCGGTCCAACCCCTGATCACCACCTAAGGAACACACCATGATGAAAGGCCAACTCGCCGGTCTGATGAAGCAGGCCCAGGCGATGCAGGACAACTTGAAGAAGGCGCAGGAAGAGCTTGCGAACATCGAGGTCGAGGGCCAGAGCGGCGCCGGCCTCGTCAAGGTCGTCATGACCTGCAAGAACGAAGTCCGCCGCGTGACCATCGACCCCAGCCTGCTCGCGGACGACAAGGACATGCTGGAGGACCTCGTCGCCGCCGCCTTCAACGACGCGGCCCGCCGCGCCGAGGCGACCAGCTCCGAGAAGATGGGCAAGCTGACGCAGGGCATGCCCATGCCTCCGGGGATGAAATTCCCGTTTTGAACTCGCTGGATGCGCTGATTGAGGCGCTCAAGCGCCTGCCCGGCGTGGGCCAGAAGTCGGCCCAGCGCATGGCCTACCACCTGCTGCAGCATGACCGGCTGGCCATGCCGCGCCTGGCCGACGCGCTGACGGCGGCCGGCGAGAACATCAAGCATTGCCAGCGCTGCCACACCTTCAGCGAGGCGCCGATCTGCGGCGTCTGTGCCGACGTTGAGCGTGATGCGCGGCTGCTCTGCGTTGTCGAAACGCCGGCCGATCAGGCCGCGCTGGAGCGCACTGCCTCCTACCGCGGCTACTACTTCGTGCTGCTGGGCCGGCTCTCGCCGCTGGACGGCATAGGCACGCGCCAGATCGGCGCGGCCGAGTTGCTGGCGCGCGCGGCGGAAGAGGGCGTCGAGGAAGTGATCCTTGCCACCAGCTTCACCGCAGAGGGCGAGGCCACGGCCCATGTGCTGGCCGAGGCGCTCAAGGCGCGCGGCATCAGGTCAACACGGCTCGCGCGCGGCGTGCCGGTGGGCAGTGAGCTTGAATACGTGGACCTGGGCACCATCGCCCACGCCCTGACTGACAGACGCTGAAAGCAACCTCGATGACCATCGCCCAACTCTGCCTGCTCGTCGCCTGTGCCCTGCCGCTGGGCTGCTCCTGGCTGGCGAAGTCCAAGGGTTTCGGCAAACGTCGCCGCGATGGCGGCTTCGACAACCACCAGCCGCGCGAATGGCTGGCCAGGCTGAACGGCTGGCAGGCGCGTGCCAACGCTGCCCAGGCCAACAGCTGGGAAGCCTTGCCGCTCTTCATCGCGGGGCTGTTCGTCGCTCACCAGCACCAGGCCGCCCAGGCCACGATCGATGCGCTGGCGCTGGGCTTCATTGCCGCGCGGCTGGCCTACATCGCGCTTTACCTGGCGGACCAGGCTTCGCTGCGTTCGCTGCTGTGGTGTGCGGGCGTGGCGGCCTGCGTCGCGCTCTTCTTCGTCGGTTAAGGCGCAGCAGAGGCCACGACGTTGTTGCGTCCCTTGCCGCCACGGTCCTTGGCGACGGTGCGCGGCGCGGCTGGCTTGGCGGCGCGCGCGGTCACGCTCTTCGTCGCCTTGTTGGTCTTGCCCTTGGCAACCGTGCGGGCTGCCACCGTGGCCTTGCCGGCCGACGGCTGGAAGGCCGTGTAGACGATGACCGCCTGGCCCGGCTTGAAGCGGGCCGAGCTGCCGACCTTGTTCCACTGCGCCACCTGCTCCGTGCGGACCTTGTAGCGCGCCGCGATCGCGGCCACGGTGTCGGCCTTGCCGGCCTTGTGCGTCACGCGCCTCAGCGGCGGCGCGTCGGGCGCGAGGTTCAGGCTGGCGTTGTCGGCCAGGCGCTCTGAGACGTCGTCGTGCACATGCGCGGCGCGCGGCACCAGCAGCGTGGAGCCGGCCTTGACGATCATCTTGGGGGGGATGCGGTTGATCTCGCGCAGCGCCGACTCGGCCATGCCGGTGCGCCTGGCGGCCTCCGACGGGCTCATGGTCTTGGGCACGACCCAGGCGGTCCAGGTGGCCAGCGGGCCGCCATGGCGGGCCAGGTTCTCGGCAAAGTTGCTCGCCTGCTCATAGGGCAGCAACACCTGCGACGTGGCGGCGGCCAGGATGACCGGCTTGTTCATCTGCGGGTTGAACTGCTGGAAGGTCTCCAGCGTGATGCCGGCGAGTTCGGCGGCCAGCGCCACGTCGATGTCGCGCTCGATCTTGACGCTCAGGAAATAGGGGTGGTTGGCCACCTTCGGCAGAGCCAGCGCGTAGCGGTCGGGGTGGAGGACGATGTTCTTCACGGCCTGCAGTTTGGGCACGTAGTAGCGCGTCTCGTCCGGCATCTTCAGGCTGGCGTAGTCGGTCGGCAGGCCGAGCTTCTGATTGCGCGCGATGGCCTTGCTCACATTGCCCTGGCCCCAGTTGTAGGCGGCAAGTGCCAGGTGCCAGTCGCCGAACATCTTGTGCAGCCGGCCGAGGTAGTCGAGCGCGGCGCGGGTGGAGGCCAGCACGTCGCGGCGGTCGTCGCGGAAGATGTTCTGCTTCAGGTCGAAGTCGCGGCCGGTGGCGGGCATGAACTGCCACATGCCGGTGGCCTTCGCCGTGGACACGGCGTGCGTGACGAAGGCGCTTTCGATGAAGGGCAGCAGCGCCAGCTCGGCGGGCATGCCGCGCTTCTCGACCTCGTCGACGATGTGGAAGAGGTAGCGGCTGCCGCGCGTCGTCATGCGCTCGACGTAGTCGGGCCGGGCGCTGTACCAGGCCTCGGCCTTGCGCACCCAGTCGTCGTCCAGGTCCTGCAGCTGGAAGCCCGTGCGCAGGCGGGCCCAGAGGTCGGCACTGGCATCGGGCGCGTCGAGGTCGATCTTCTCGCCGGGGCGGAGGTTGTCTTCCAGCAGTTCGGCGGCCATGGTGCGCACGGCGACCGGCGCTGCGGCTTGAGGCGCCGGGGCGGCCTGGAGGGGAGTGGGAGGGGGGAGGGGCGCCGGAGCCGGTGCTTCGGCCAGTGGCGGTGCGGTGGTGGCACAGGCGGCGAGCAGGAGGGAGATCGCCAGGGGAGTGAGTCGGTGAATCAGCGTCATCGGAATCCGTTCTTCCATTCGCGCAGCGTGGCGAAGACGTCGACCGGGCTGGGCGCGGTCGGAAGTTTCAGCGGCGCATGGCGCCGCGCGGCCTCGCGCAGCGCGGGATCGGCGCAGCGCAGGAAGGGGTTGATCTGTCGTTCGGTGCCGACGCGGCCGGGCAGCGTCGGCCGGCTGGCGGCGCGCTCTGCCTCGCACCAGGCGGCGTAGGCGGCCAGTGCCGGGTTGGCGGGGTCCACCTCGCGCGCAAAGCGCAGGTTGGACAGCGTGTATTCATGGGCGCAGCAGACGCGCGTCTGCGCCGGCAGCGCGGCCAGGGACTGCAACGAAGCGTGCATCTGCGCAGGCGTGCCTTCAAAGAGGCGGCCGCAGCCGGCGCTGAAGAGGGTGTCACCGCAGAAGAGCAGGGGGTCGGCGCCCGGGACGTCCGCCGCGAAGTAGGCGATGTGGCCCGCCGTGTGGCCGGGCACGTCCATGACCGCAAAGCGCAGGCCCAGCAGCTCGACCGTGTCGCCGCCCTGAATCCGAGTTGCAGCGCGGGTCACGGGCTCGGGCATCTTCTCGTGAGCCGGCGCGTAGATGGGGCCCTGCAGGCGCGGGCGCAACGCATCGACGCCGCCGACGTGGTCGGCGTGGTGGTGGGTCAATAGAATGCCGGCGAGCGTCAGGCGGCGGGCGTCCAGGGCTGCGGCCACCGGAAGCGCGTCGCCGGGATCGACGACCAGGGCCTCACGGCCGTTGTCCAGCAGCCAGAGGTAGTTGTCGTCGAAAGCGGGGAGAGGCGTGAGCGTCAACGTGAGCGTCACCAGTAAAGGGTCGAGTATAGATTTGGCAGCCTGGCTGCAGACCCCGCCGGGCCGTTACCTGCTGGGCTGGGAGCAGGCCCAGGTCGACATGGCCGTGGCCGACCTGTTCGGCTTCCACGCGCTGCAGCTCGGCATGCCCGAACTGAACGGTCTGCAGACCAACCGCATGCCGCACCGCTGGCTCGCGGGCGTGGACCTGCATTGCGACTACGAGGCGCTGCCCTTCGACAGCGCCAGCCTCGACCTCGTGCTGCTGCCGCACTCGCTGGAACTGGCCTGCGACGCGCATGCGCTGCTGCGCGAGGTGGAGCGCGTGCTGCGGCCCGAGGGGCGGCTGATCGTCTTCGGCCTGAACCCGGCCAGCCTGTGGGGCCTGCGCCAGAACCTGGGCCGGTTCAGGCGGCGCGGTGAGCCCTATCTGCCCGACCTGGGGCCGGAAGGCGAGTTCATCGGCTACTGGCGGCTGCGCGACTGGCTCAAGCTGCTGAGCTTCGACGTCGAGGCGGCGCGCTTCGGCGTCTACCGCCCACCGCTGCGCAGCGAGGCCTGGCTGGACCGCTGGCAGTGGACCGAGGGCGTGGGCTCGCGCTGGTGGCCGGTGCTGGGCGCCGTGTATTTCATCCAGGCGGTCAAGCGCGTGCATGGCATGCGCATGATCGGCCTGGCCAAGACTTCGCGCGCGGCGGCCAAGAAGGCGCCTGCCGTCGCGCTGAACAACCATCACAAAAAAGAATGACCGATACCGATACCGATACCGCCACCAAGCAGGCGCTGCCCATCAAGAAGCCCCAGGTCACCATCTATACCGACGGCGCCTGCAAGGGCAACCCGGGCCCCGGCGGCTGGGGCGCGTGGCTGTCCAGCGGCGGCCACGACAAGGAACTCTTCGGCGGCGAACGCGAGACGACCAACAACCGCATGGAGCTGATGGCGCCCATCGAGGCGCTGGCTTCGCTCAAGCGCAGCTGCGATGTCGTCGTCTATCTGGACAGCGAATACGTGCGCAAGGGCATCACCGAATGGATCATCAACTGGCAGCGCCGTGGCTGGAAGACGGCCGACGGCAAGCCGGTGAAGAACGCCGACCTGTGGCAGCGGCTGGACGCGCTGCGCAAGCTGCACACGGTGCAATGGCGCTGGGTCAAGGGCCACGCGGGCGACCCAGGCAACGAGCGCGCGGACATGCTGGCCAACAAGGGTGTGCCGCGCTGAGCGGGCGCCGAAAGCCTTCAGCGCTTCCGTCAGTACAGTGCGCGCCACCTAGACCATCTCCCCGGGGATCGCCCATGAAGCTGTTGCCCACCCTGTTCGCCACGCTGCTGATGACGGCCGGCGCCACCCAAGCGCAGACACAGACCTACACCGTCGTCTGCGTGAAGACGCCCTGCGGCCATCTGAAAGTTACCGAGAGCGCCGGCAAGCTGGAGACGGACTACAGCTACCGCAACAACGGCCGCGGCCCCGACCAGAAGGAAGTGCTGGAGTTCGCGCCCGACGGCGCGTGGCTGGCCTACCGCACCGAGGGCGTGGCCACCTATGGCGCGCGTATCGACGAGAGCTTCGAGCGCAAGGCCGATGGCAAGGCGGTCTGGCGCTCGCCGGTGGACCGCGGCGAGCGGCCCGGCCTGGCTCGCGATGCCGTCTACCTGCCCGTGCAGGGCAGCCCGGCCTGGGCCGCGCGGCTGGCGCAGAGCCTGCTCGCCGCCAAGACGCCGCGCATCGAGGTGCTGCCCGCAGGGCGCCTGTCCATCGAGCGCGTGCAGCGTCTGCCCGTGCCGGGGCAGTCCTACGAAATCGGCCTCTACGCCATCACCGGCATGGAGCTGGAGCCCAGCTATCTCTGGTTGCGCGAGGACAACCGCGCGCTGTTCGCCCAGGTCTACCCGGGCTGGGGCGGCACGGTCGTGCAGGACTTCGAGACCGAGATCGACCGCCTCAGCGAAGCGCAGAACGCCGCGCAGATGACCCACCTGCGACGCCTGGCCAAGGAGCTGCCACAGCCGCTGCCTGGGTTGACGGTCATCGAGGGCGTGCGCTGGTTCGACTCGCAAGCCGCTCAGCTGCGCGGGCCGTCCGACGTTTATCTGCAGGATGGCCGCATCGCCTTCATCGCCAAGCCCGGCAGCCTGAAGACCGCTGCGCCGGCCCAGCGCATCAGTGGCAAGGGCCGCACGCTGCTGCCCGGTTTCGTCGACATGCATGCCCATGTGACACCGGCCGACCTCCTGTTGAACCTGGCCGCCGGCGTGACGGCGGTGCGCGACGTGGGCAACAACAACGCCGAGCTGGTCGAGCTGCGCGGCCGCATCGAACGCGGCGAGGTGCTGGGCACGCGCATCTCGGCCAACGGCTTCATCGAGGGCAAGAGCCCGTTCTCGTCGCAGGCCGACTTTGTGCCCGACAACCTGGCCGATGCACTCGCCGCCATCGACTGGTATGCCGCCCACGGCTACCGCCAGCTCAAGCTCTACAACTCCATCCGCCCGGAGTGGGTGAAGCCCATGTTGGCCCGCGCGCGGGAGCTGGGCCTGCGCACCGGCGGCCATGTGCCGGCCTTCATGACGGCGCGCCAGGCCGTCGAGGCGGGCTACGACGAGCTGCACCACATCAACCAGGTGACGCTGAACTTCCTCGTCGGCAAGGGCGACGACACGCGCACGCTGCTGCGCTTCAACCTCGTCGGCGACAAGGCGGCCGACCTCAGGCTCAACGACCGCCGCACGCAGGACTTCATCGCACTGCTGAAGAAGAAGGGCACCGTCGTAGACGCGACGATGACCGCCTTCGAGGGCACCTACACCCAGCGCCAGGGCCAACCCAGCGCCAGCTATGCGATGGTGGCGGCCAATCTGCCGGCCGTCGTGCAGCGCAGCTATCTGTCGGCCGAGGTCGACATGGACGACGCCAAGGCCAAGCGCTGGGGCGCCAGCTGGAAGGTCATGATGGACCTGCTGCGCCGCATGCACGCCGCCGGCATCCCGCTGGTGGCCGGCACCGATGCGACGGCCGGCTTCGCCTTCCAGCGCGAGCTGGAGTTGTATGTACAAGCGGGCATCCCGGCCGCGCAGGCGCTGAAGATTGCGACCTGGAACGGCGCGAAGTACAGCGACCGGCTTCATGAGATCGGCAGCATCGAGCGCGGCAAGCGGGCCGACCTGCTGCTGGTGGACGGCGATCCGGTGGCCGATATCCGCGCCATTCGCCGTGCGGTGCTGGTCATCCAGGGCATGAACAACGAGACGCGGGCACTGTCGCCTGCGGCCCTGTACCAGGCCGTGGGCATCCTGCCCTTCGTGCCCGCCGCGGAGATTGCGCGATGAAACGTCTCGCCGCTCTGCTGCTGATGCTGCCATTGCTGGCCAGCGCGGACACGACGCTGCGCTTTTGTTCCGCCGGCAGCCCCAAGACCTTCGACCCGTCCATGACGGACAGCGGCATCGACCACATCGCCCACCTGCCCATCTTCGGCACGCTCGTCGAACTCCGGCGTGGCACGGACGAGTTCATTCCCGGCCTGGCCACGAGCTGGAGCATCAGCCCCGACGGCCTGGCCTACACCTTCGAGCTGCGCCGCGGCGCGAACTGGCATGCCAGCGCGGACTTCAAGCCGACGCGCCCGTTCAACGCCGATGACGTCATCTTCACCTTCGGCCGGCTGCTCAACCGCGACAGCGACTTTGCCAAGGCACTGCCCGGCGTGTGCCCCTACGTCGTGTCGTTCGGCTGGGAGAAGCTGATCCGCCGGGTCGAGAAGCTGGGCGAGCACCAGGTGCGCATCACGCTGGCCGAGCGCGATGCGTCCTTCCTGCATGCGCTGACGCAGGCCTTCGTCCTCATGCAGTCGGCTGAGCTTGGAGCCCAGCTGCTCAAGGCCGGCACGCCGCAGCGCATCGCGCAGATGCCGGTCGGCACCGGGCCATTCCAGTTGAAGAGCTTCCGCGCCGACAGCGTCATCCGCTACGTGAAGCACCCGGGCTGGTGGCGCAAGGACGAGACGCCGCGCGTCGACCAGCTTGTCTACGCGATCACGCCGGACGCGACGGTGCGCGCGCAGCGCCTGAAGCGCAACGAATGCGACATCGCCGACCCGGTGGGCCCCGCCGAGCTGGCCGACCTGGCCAAGGATCCGGCGATCAAGCTGGCCACCGCGCCGGGCATGAATGTCGGTCTGCTGGCCTACAACACGAAGCGCCCAGCCCTCGCCAAGCTGGAGGTGCGCCAGGCGCTGGACATGGCCATCGACAAGGCCGCCCTCGTGCGCACCATCTACGGTGACGCCGGCACCTTGGCCACCAGCCCCATCCCGGCGGCCAACTGGGCGCACGACGCGACGCTCAAGCCCGTGCCGCACGACCCGGCCAAGGCGCGTGCGCTGCTGCAAAAGGCCGGCGTGCTGCCGCTGAACCTCACGCTGTGGGCCATGCCCGTCGTGCGCAACTACAACCCCAACGGCCAGCGCATGGCGCAGATGATCCAGGCGGACTGGGCCAAGGTCGGCGTGGCGGCGCGCATCGTCACCTACGAATGGGGCGAGTACCTGCGCCGCATCGACGCCGGCGATCACGACGCGGCGCTTTCCGGCTGGAACGGTGACCCGGAGCCCGCCGGCACTGCGGGCCAGCTCGCCTGCGGCGCGGCCAGCGGCACCTTCTGGTGCAATCCGGCCTACGACAAGCTGCTGGCCGAGGCGCGCCAGGCGCTGAACCCCGCCGAGCGCAAGCCGCTCTACGCGAAGGCCCAGCGCCTGGCGATGGAGCAGTTGCCGTGGACGCCCATCGCCTATGGCCGCATCGCCGTGCCGATGCGCGCGGCCGTCAAGGGCTTCGTGCTGGACCTGGACGGCAGCCGGTATTTCGACGGGACCTTGCCGAAATGAAACCAACCCGTACCGGCTTCGCCGGTGTCCGCAAGGGGCGCTGCCGGTGGCCCGGCAAAGCCGGCTCCATGGCAGCCGCCTGGGAACGCACCACGGATTTCTAAGAGGATCAATATGAGTATCAAGAGCGACAAATGGATCCGCCGCATGTGCGCGGAGCACGGCATGATCGAGCCCTTCGAGCCCGGCCAGGTGCGCGAGCAGGACGGCCGCAAGATCGTCAGCTACGGCACCAGCAGTTACGGCTACGACATCCGCTGCGCGCCCGAGTTCAAGGTCTTCACCAACATCCACAGCACCGTGGTGGACCCGAAGAACTTCGACGAGAACAGCTTCGTCGACATCAACAAGGACGTCTGCATCATCCCGCCCAACAGCTTTGCGTTGGCGCGCACGATGGAGTACTTCCGCATCCCGCGCAACGTGCTGACGGTGTGCCTGGGCAAGAGCACCTATGCGCGCTGCGGGATCATCGTCAACGTCACGCCCTTCGAGCCCGAGTGGGAAGGCTATGTGACGCTGGAGTTCAGCAACACCACGCCGCTGCCGGCCAAGATCTACGCGGGTGAGGGCTGCGCGCAGGTGCTGTTCTTCGAGAGCGACGAGGTCTGCGAGGTCAGCTACAAGGACCGCAAGGGCAAGTACCAGGGGCAGGTCGGGGTGACGCTGCCCAAGGCCTGATCGCGAGTCCGCAGTTATTGCTGAGGCGAACCCGGCACATCGCTCAGTTCACCCACCCACGGCTGCTCCGAGTGCTGCCAGATCTGGAAGCCCGGCTTCAACTGCGCGCGCTGCTCGACGCAGCCCAGCCGTATCGCCACAGCCGTCGGGTTCTCGGGCGCCGTGCCCCACAGCGCCGTGCCGCAGTCCGCGCAGAACACCTGCGCGCGCCGGTTGCCGCTCTGCGCGACCTTGATGTAGCTCTTGGGCGAGCCCTTGAGCAGCGAGAAATTGTCGATGGGCGTCGGGATGACCGCCCGGAACGGCGCGCCGGACATCACCTGGCAGTCATTGCAGTGGCAAACCACGACGCGCGACGGGTCGATCTCGGCCTCGAAAGCGATGGCGCCGCAGTGGCAGGCTCCGTTGATCTTCATGGCTTGGCTCCAAATGCGGCTGTCCGAACGCCGCGAAGCATGCCACCAACGGGCTCAGCCCACCATCAACGCCAGATACTGGATCAAGCCCATCCGGCCCGCCCGCATCACCCGCTTGTGATTCCAGCGGAACAGCGGCCCCAGCAGCGGCGCTGTCCAGCGCAGGATGCCCGGCGGCAGCGTGACGCGCCACACAAAGGTCACGTCGGTATGCCCACCCACCTCAGGGGTGGCCTGCTTCATCAGCCAGATGCCTTCGCCCGCCAGCGTACCGGCGGCCTTGGCGCGCAGGCGTTCTTCCTTCAGTACGTCGGTCACCTCGAGCTGCAGGTGGAGCCGGTAGCCCAGGCCAGTGCGGAAGGTGATTTCCTGGAGCAGCCCCACGCCGGTGCCGTCGCCACTGCGCAGCTTCCTCACGCCCACCACGCCCGGCCACCAGCGGGGCCAGTGCTCGGTTTCAGTGATGGCCCGCCAGACGTGCGATACCGGCGCATCCAGGCGCCAATGGCTGACGAGGTCGAAATAGGCGATCTGGGACATGTGAAAGTTGTACGACCGGCGTCGTGGCGTGGATGCTAGCCACAGCGAAGGAGTACGCTGCATCCGGAATCAAATCCGCTGCGTACACCCGTGATGAACTCGTCCTCCGCCACCCCAACCCAGGCCCGCGCCATGCGCCGTCGCCTGCTGGAGCGTGTGGCCGACACCGAAGACCGTCACCTGACCGTGCCCCCCGGCGCGGCGGGCTGGCAGCCCTTCGTGGACGGCGTGCAGATCAAGGTACTGCATGAGAACGAGGGGATTTTGAGCTATCTGCTGCGTTTTTCGCCCGGCGCGCGCCTGGAGGCGCACCGCCATGCCGTTGACGAGGAATGCGTCGTGCTGGACGGCGTGCTGAAGGTGGGCAGCCGCTTGGAGGTGGCCGCTGGCGGCTATCACCTGGCGCGGGCGGGCACGCTGCACGCAAGCATCACCACCGACACCGGTGCCACCATCTTTCTGCGCGGCGCCGAGCCGCACGCAGACCAACTGCTGGTTTGAGGTTTGACATGGCCCTTCCACACCCGATAGAGCCCGACGACCCGCCGCCCGAGGTGGCGTTGTTGTTCGACGTTGAATCGAACGACGGCGAACCGCAAGACCTTGAAGCAGCTGCGGCCTGCCCGGAGGTCCAGGCGGCCGCCCGGCTGCCGGGTTGCCCGGCGCCAGACGATGCCCAGCTGCAAGCCTGGATCTCCGGCATCGTCGACCACGACGAGCGCGCGCTGCTGGCCCTGTACGAGGCTACGCTGTCGCGTGTATACGGCCTGGTGCTGCGCCTGGTGCGGCGCTCGCAGCTGGCCGAGGAAGTGGCGGAGGAGGTCTATTTCCAGGTCTGGCGCCAGGCGCCGCGCTTCGATGCCGAACGCGGCCGGCCGCTGACCTGGCTGCTGGGCATGGCCCGCTCACGTGCCATCGACGCCATCCGCCGCGAGGCCCGCTTCCAGCATGAAGAGCTGGACGAGGAGGCCTCTCCGCTCGCTGCCCCCGCTGCCGACTCGGGCGATGAGCTGCTTGCCGTCGCTCAGGGGCATGCCGAGCTTCACCGTGCGCTGCTGCTGCTCAAGCCCCAGCCGCGCCAGCTGGTGGCGCTGGCCTTCTTCAACGGCCTGTCGCATGAGGAGATCGCCAGCCAGACGCATCTGCCCCTGGGCACCGTCAAATCCCAGATCCGCCGCGCGCTGATCACGCTGCGCGAGACGCTCGGTGACACTGGCGCGCATGCGCTGCCGGCTTGAGGCCAACGCGATGACCACCATGTCCCCCAAGACGAATTCCAACGACGACGACCTGAGCCCCCTGCTCAGCGAACCCTTCGCCCGCGCCTGGGATGCCCCCGTGCCTGGCCTGCCCGGCCGGCTCGGCGAGCGCCTGGGCCAACGCCTGGCTCAGTCCGTGAAGGCCGAGCAGGGCATGGTCACCGTGCGCCGCCGCAAGGCTGAGGCCCAAGCCCTGGCGGACGGCGTGCAGCAGCGCTGGCTCTACCGTGCGCCCGCCGATCGTGCGCCGCGCCCGGGCGAGCCGCGTGCGGCCAGCGTCATCGAACTTCAGGCTGGCACCCGCCTGGCGCTGCCCACCGGTGGCCTGCGCGAGTTCCTGGTGCTGCGCGGCAGTGTCGAGGTCGACGGCGAGCTGTTGAATCTGCGCGACTTCCTGCTGCTGCCTGCTGGCAGTGTGCCGGTGCTGGCGAGTCCGGATGGCGCGCATGTCTTCGTGCGCGAGGCCGAAGGGCAGGGCGCCGAACGCACGCTGGTGCGCGACCGCGAGGCCGGCTGGCCCGAGTTCGCGCCCGGCATCGCCCGCCGCGTGCTGTGGACGGCCGGCGGCGAGGCCGCGCTGCTCTACCGCGCCGACCCCGGCGCCAAGGTGCCCGGCCACGGCCACGGCCACGATGAGGAATGCATGACGGTGCAGGGCGAGATCTTCCTGGACGACATGCTGCTGCAGGCGGGCGACTACCAACTCGCCCCGGCAGGCACGGGTCACCGTGTCACCGAGACGGACACGGGCGTCATCATCTACGCCCACGGCGACCTGGATCTGGCGTTCAACGGAACTTGAGCGGCATCAGCGGCGGATAGATGGGCCTTTTCGCCCTTTATCCGCCCTTCGCTTGACCGAGGCCTTGGCACCATGACTTCACACCCGAAGTCCGCCGAGGCCCACATGCTCATCCCCCTGCACCTGATCCCCGTCCCCGCCGACGAACCCCGCGGCCAGGGCGACCCGGGCCATGCGTGGAGCGGCCTCAAGATCGCGCAGGGCGTGCACCTCGGCGACATCCGCGCCCTGGGCCTGACGGTCTCCGGCGCCACCAGCGGCCCGGTCAGGACCGGCGACCTGCTGCGCTTCGGCCAGCTGATGAACGACGCCGGCCTTGCCATCAACCCCACGCGCATGCTCTACGACCGCCACTACGCCTATGAGCGCCTGGCCGATGGCCACGCCTGCGACCACCCCGGTCTGCGCGAACTTGCGCTGGAGCTGTTCGAGGCCTACCAGGCCGCCGGCGAGTGGATCGGGCTCACCCATTGAGCTGAACTCCGGGTTTCCCGGGGGCGAAGCCTGTCTTTCCGCACCCGGGGTTTCCGAACCCCGCGGGGTAACCTCGCGGCTCCGCTTTTCAGCCGACCGCCCCATGACCCGCTTTCCCCTTTCACTACTGGCCGCCGCCTCCCTGGTGGCCGCCACCGCCCATGCCGATGAAGGCATGTGGATGCCCAAGCAGTTGCCGCAGATCTCCAAGGCCTTGAAGGCCGGCGGCCTGGCGCTGGACCCAACCAAGCTCAAGGACCTGACCGACTTTCCCATGGGCGCCGTCGTGTCGCTCGGCGGCTGCACGGCCAGCTTCGTCTCGCCCCAGGGCCTGGCGGTCACCAACCACCACTGCGCCTACGGCAGCATCCAGTACAACTCCAAGCCCGACCGCGACCTGCTCAAGACCGGCTTCTACGCGACGACGCTGGCCGATGAGCTGCCCGCCGCGCCCGGCAGCCGCATCCTCGTCACGGTCGACATGAAGGACGTGACGGTCGACATCCTCAACGCGAAGACGACGGCCCTGACCGGCAAGGCCCGCACCGACGCCATCGAGGACACGCAGAAGAAGCTGGTCGCCGCCTGCGAGGCCGACGCCGGCCACCGCTGCAATGTCCACCCCTTCTTCGGCGGCCTGCAATACCAGCTCATCAAGCAGCTGGAGATCCGCGATGTGCGCCTGGTGCATGCGCCCGCCACCGGCGTGGGCCTGTTCGGCGGCGATGCCGACAACTGGATCTGGCCGCGCCACACCGGCGACTACAGCTTCTACCGCGCTTACGTGGGCCCGGACGGCAAGCCGGCCGACTTCAGCAAGGACAACAAGCCCTACACGCCCAGGCACCACCTCAAGGTCGCCTCGCCGACGACCAGTCCGCTGAACGAGGGCGACTTCGTCATGGTGGCCGGCTATCCCGGCCACACCGACCGCCACCGCCTGCCCAGCGAGGTGGACTTTGCCTTCGGCTGGCAGCAGCCCAAGCAGGTCGAGACCATGGGCGAGGCCATCGACGTCATCAAGGCCGAGACCGCCAGCCGCCGCGACGCCGAGATCAAGATGGCCGCGCGCATGCAAGGCCTGCAGAACTACTTCAAGAACCTGCAGGGCCAGCAGCAGAGCTACGACGGCGGCGACGTGCTGGCGCGCAAGACCGCTGCCTTCGACGCGGTGAAAGCCTGGGTCAAGGCCGACCCCAAGCGCCAGGCCCGCTACGGCGCCGACATCGCCGCGACCGAGGCCTTGCTGGCCGAGCGCGAAGCCACCACGCGCAACGAGCTGCTGCTGGCGTTTACCAGCCCGGCGCTGCTGCAGTCGGCCCGTCAGCTTTATGAATCGGCCGTGCAGCGCGCCAAGCCCGATGCCGAGCGCAAGACCGGCTACCAGGAGCGCGACGCCTCGCGCATCAAGGCCAACCAGGAACGCCTGGATCGCCGCTACGACGAGCAGACCGACAAGAAGAGCGCGGCCCACTTCCTGGCCAAGTACCTGGCCCAGCCTGCCAACACGCTGAACACCGCGCTGCTGAACACGCTGGGCCTCAAGCCCGGCATGGACGAAGCCGCTGTGAGTGCCAGGCTCGATGCCTTCTATGCCGGCTCCAAGCTGGCCGACAAGGACACCCGCCTGGCCTGGCTGGACAAGGACGTGGCTGCCTTCAAGGCCAGTGACGACGCCTTCATCAAGGCCGCCGTGGCGCTGTACGAAGACGACCAGAAGCGAGAGAACCGCGACAAGGAACTGGCCGGCAAGCTCAGCCAGGCCTATGCCGGCACCATGCAGGCCGTCATCGACTTCAATGCTGCCCAGGGCCGCGTCGTCTACCCCGATGCCAACAACACGCTGCGCATCAGCTTTGGCAAGGTGCAGGGCCGCAGCCCGGGCAACGACGGCAACAACTGGACGGCCTTCACGACGCTGCGCGGTATTCAAGCCAAGCACAAGGGCCCGACGGAAGCCGGCGGCGAATTCGACGCCCCTGCTGCACAGCTCGCCGCCATCAAGGCGCGCAACTTTGGCCCCTACGGCGTGAAGGCGCTGGACTCCGTGCCCGTGAATTTCCTGGCCACGGTGGACACGACGGGTGGCAATTCCGGCAGCCCGGTGCTGAACAAGAAGGGCGAGCTCGTGGGCCTGCTGTTCGACGGCACGCTGGACGCCGTCATCTCCGACTGGGACTTCAACCCCAAGATGGTCCGCAGCATCTGCGTGGACTCGCGCTACATGCTGTGGCAGATGAGCATGGTGGACAAGACCACGCGTCTTCTGAACGAAATGGGCATCAAGTAGGGCCTGATACGCCCCATGCAAAACCGGCCCTTGTGGCCGGTTTTTTCATGGGAGCCTCATTCCTTGGCGATGGCCTCCACCTGGATGCGCAGATTCACATCCATCTTGAAGCCCCAGTCCTTGCCTGCGCCGAGTCCGAAGTCGTCGCGGTTGAAGCTGCCCGACGCATCCGCGCCGCACAGTTCGCGCTTGTGCAGCGGGTGGGGAATGCATTTGAGCTGATGCACGGTCAGCGTGACGGGCCTGGTCTTGCCGTTCAGCGTCAGTTCGCCCACCAGCCTGGCCGGTAGGCTGCCCTCGAAGCGGCCCTTGAACGTGGCGCTGGGGTTCTTCTCCACGTTGAAGAAATCCTTGCCGCGCGCCCAGGCGTTCATCGCGTCCAGGCCGAAGTCGATGCTGGCCAGGTCCATCTGCACGTCCACGCTGCCGCTGCCGTTGGCCTTGTCGTAGACGATGCTGCCCGCGCTCTTGTTCAGCTTGCCGCGCCAGACCGACAGGCCCATGTGGTCGGCCTCGAAGCTGGGGTAGGTGTGCGTCGGGTCGATGTCGTAGGTGACCGGCGCGGCTTGGGCGAGGCTGGCGGCGAGCAGGGCGGGCGCGAGGGACAGGTGCTTCATCGGGTTTCCTTGGCGGTTGAATGGATGCCTGACACTACGACGAAGCAGGCCTCCGGATTTCGACAGGGGCCATCATCGCCGCCATGAATCTCCGCCCACTGCTCGCCCCGTTGACGCTCGCCGCGTCGCTCGTGCTCACGGCCTGTGCGCCGCTGCAGCCGGCCCAGCCGCCCATCGAGAAGCCTGCCGAAAGGCGCTACACCGCCGCCGAGCTGCTGGCCTTGGAGCCCGCCGACCTGGCTTGGCCCGCCACGTCGACAGACGGCGAACGCGCGCTGCGCGAGGCCGCGCTGGCCGACATCCGCGCCCGCATCGCACTGCCTCCCGGTGCCGAACGCGAGGCGGCCCTGCCGAAGCTGTTCGACCTTGTCGGCCAGTACAACGCCGAGATCCCCGCTGCCCGCTCGCTGCTGCTGGAAGCCCTGCCCACACTGGGCCAGCGCAACCCCGAGTTCCAGCGCGCGCTGCTGACTGCGGCTCACATGCTGTACCCGGCCGAGGCCGCGCCGCTGATCTGGCCGTTGCTGCCGCAGCTGACAACGAGCAAGCCCTTCGCCATCGCGGCCTACACGCTGCTGCTGGCCGACGGTGCTGCGGCCGACCGCCTGCGCACGCTCGTGCCGCAGCAGTTCCCCGCCTGGGCCGATGACCCGCGGCTGACCGCGCTGATGCGCCGCCTGAGCCCCTCGACCGCCGTGCCACCGCCACTGCCCGAACTGCTGGCGGCGCCGCTGCGCCCCGGCTTCCCTGTGATCTACAGCCTGCAGCGCCCCGGCCGCCAGCAGATGGGCCTGGTGCTGATGCGCGCCGCCGACGGCCGCTTCGTGCGCGACGCGGCTGGCCAGCTCTTCTCCTCGCCTCAGATCGCCCTCTCGCGCAGCGGGCTGCCAGGCACCATCACCAACGGCAACACGCCGCAGGGCCTGTTCACCGTCGTCGGCGCCGGCACGGCCACCAATCCCAACATCGGCCCCACGCCCTATCTGCACAGCAAGCTGCCCGTCGAGGCCACAGTGGCCGAGTTCGAGCACGTCGCCATGGCCGATACGGCCGCATGGAACGATGCCGTCTACGCCAGCTTTCTGCCCGACAGCTGGCGCGGCTGGCCGCCCTTCCAGGAAGCCTGGCTCGCGGGCCGCGCGGGCCGCGATGAACTGCTGGTGCATGGCACGACGATCAACCCCGCCTACTACGCCGGCACACCGTATTTCCCCGGCACGCCGCAGCAGGGCTGCATCATCTCCAGCGAGACCTGGGACCCGGCCACCGGCCGCCTGCTGGCCAGCCGCCATCTCACGCTCGTCCAGACCTACGCCGCTGCCGGCACACGTGCCGACCTGGCGGGCTATCTGATCGTTGTCGACGTGGCGGGCGAGGGCGCTGTGACGCCTGCCGAGGCGCTGGCGCTGGTGAGCGCTGCCGGCCGTTGAGCCTTCAACCGCAGCAGCGCGACGGCGCACCGGCCTTTCGGGGTGCGTGTTCCGCCAGCTCTTCGAGGATGCTGCAGTCCACTGCCGCGCCGCCTGCACAGGCCGTGTCGCAGTCGCTGACGAAGGCAGCCAGGCTGACTTCCAGCGCCGCCAGCTCCTGGCGCTTGCGGCGCACTGCGGCGAGGTGCACGGCGGCGATGTCGCGCACCTCCGCGCAAGGCCGTGCGGGTTGATCGACCAGGCCGACGAGCTCGCGCACCTGCTCCACCGTGAAACCGAAGTCACGACAGCGGCGGATGAAGCTCAGGCGCCTGAGGTCCGCCTCGCCGTAGCTGCGCTGGCCGGCCTCGCTGCGCACGGCGAGCGGCATCAGGCCTATGCCTTCGTAGTAGCGCACCGTGGGCACGCTGCATCCCGCGCGCCTGGCGGCGGCGCCGATGGAGAGCTTCAAGTCAGTCATGCCGCGATGCTAAGAGCAGTCGACCTGGCATGCCCCCGTGCAGCCCGTGCGCTGCCTGGCCGCGCGACGCCGGCGCCAGGCCATGGCAGCGAACAGCGCGGCCAACACGGCCAGCGCCGCCGCCGCGACCAGGGCTTCGTTCACGCCGGCCAGCAGCGCCGAGCCGCCCGACAGCAGCGCGCCGCCGCCCAGCAGTGGCAACGTGCAGCAGGCGGCGCAGGCCAGGCCCAGCCCCGTCAGCCCCATCAAAGCTTTCCAAGACGTCATTGCAGTTCTCCAGGTTGCGGGGCGCATCGCCCATGTCCGACACGGTAGGACCTCAAGCCACTTGAGGGTCAAGCCCCGCGACCACAATTCGCGCATGGACGTGCTCAAGACCTTTGCCCTCTTTGTCGTCACCGCAGTGGCGGAGATCGTCGGCTGCTATCTGCCCTGGCTGTGGCTGAAGCAGGGCGGCCCGGCCTGGCTGCTGCTGCCGGGCGGGGCCAGCCTGGCCTTGTTCGCGTGGCTGCTGTCCCTGCACCCGACTGCGGCGGGGCGTGTCTATGCGGCTTATGGCGGCGTCTACATCGGCGTGGCCATTGCCTGGCTGATGGTGGTGGACAAGGTGAAGCCGACGATGACCGACTGGATAGGCGTGGCGCTGTGCCTGTCGGGCATGGCCGTCATCATGTTCGGGCCGCGCGCCGCCGCGTGATCAGCGCAGGAAGGCCATCTCCCCGTACTCCCACCGCCACGGCGCACCCGTCTCGCCAAGGATGAATTCGACGAGGCGAGGGAAGGCGCGTTCGGCGCGCACGTCGTTGGCCAGGATGACGACGCAGCGCTTGCCTGCTTTCACGCAGACCCAGGTGTTGCCCGTGCTGTCGTTGTGCCCGCCCTTGTAGAAGCCCGGCCCCTGCGGCCCGGTGAAGGCGATGACGCCGAGGCCGGCGGCAAGGTCAGGGCGACGCTGGGCCGGTGGCAGCTCGGGCTGGAAGGTCGGGAACTGCGTGGCCGTCGTGATGGGCAGATGCGGCGCGGTGAGGGCGTCGAGGTTGGCGGCGCCAACATAGGCGGCCGCCATCTTCGCCATGTCGGCGATGGTCGTGTCCATCGAGCCCGCCACGCGCACCTTGCTGCGCTCGTCGTGCGGCTCGACGGTGCCGTCCTCCTTCCAGCCGTCGGCCAGGTTGGGCCGAAAGTCGGGCCGCCACATCAGGCTGGTGCGCGTCATGCCCAGGGGCGTGAACACGCGTCGCTGCACCTCGGCGCCCACGTCCAGACCCAGGCCGCGCTCCAGCACGAACTGCAGCAGGATCAGCCCCTCGCCCGAGTAGGCGTAGCGCGTGCCCGGGTCGAAGTGCATGCGCACCTTGCGGTCGGGCTCCAGGAAGGCGAAGTTGGCAAAGCCGCTGCTGTGTGTCAGCAGCATGCGCGCGGTCAACCGGCGCCAGCGGGGCTCCTCCGCCAGGTGGCGCCAGGGGCCGGATTTGGGGTCGGCGGGATAGTCCGGCAACGGCTTGTCGAGGTAGGCGGCCAGGGGCCGGTCCAGGTCGAGCCGGCCTTCGTCCACCAGCTGCATGACGAAGTAGCCGAACACGGACTTGGTCAACGAGGCGCCGTACATGACGGTGTCGGTCTGCAGTGGCTCGCCTGCGGCATTGCGCTTGCCGTAGGCGGCGACGTGGACGACGCGCCCCGCATCGACGACGGCGAGCGCCAGGCCGTGGGCTTGCGCGCCGGCCATCAGCCGTGCGGCTTCGGCGTCGATGGCGGCGGGCGCGGGCAGTGACGGCGGCGCGGCGAGGGCAGCCACCAGTGGCAGGGCGGCCAGCAGGCCGGCAAGTGGAATCAGTCGCATGAAGTCCTCCGGCCGCGAGCCTAACCGCAAGCGCAGGCGCATGGAGGTGCTGCCCGGCGTCGCGTGGCGAACAACTAAAGTCCTGGCCGCACGGCCTTGAACCTATGGAGACGCACATGACGCAGCATCCCGAAACCTTCCGTCCGGCGACATGAGCCGCGCCCGCAAGCTCGGCAGGAACATGCTGGGCCGCGCGCTCCTTGTGTGGGTGACGCTGCTGGCGGCGTGCGCCTCCGGGCCGGTCGTGACCGGGCCGGCCACGTCACACCGCGTGACCTTCGACGTCGACGGCCGGCTCACCCACGTGCAGGTTGCCGACCGGGCCTTGCTGCCAGCGCCCGCCAGGCCGGGCCGCGGACCCGGCGACTACTTCGCCGGCTGGTTCCTGGCAGACGCCGGCCCGGGCTATCTGTGGGACTTCGCAAGCGACAAGGTCAAGGCCGACGTCACGCTGAAGGCGAAATTCGTGCCGCTGTCGTCGGCCAACGTCGTGGTCGATGCCTACCTCGACGAATCCCGGCGCAACGCCTTCACCTTCAGGACGCTGCAGGAACTGAAGGCCGCGAACATCGCCAACGACACGACCGTGAACTTCACGCCGGGCGTCTACTGGACCGACGACTACAAAGACCCGCACAACGCCAACACCCCGCAGCACCCCGGGCTGGTGGGCATCGCATTCCCGCAGTCGGGCCTCACGTTCAAGGGGCTGACCTCGAATGCCGACGACGTGCGCATTGCCGGCAACCGCGGCCAGACCGTGGGCTCCAACGGCAACTGGAACGTCATCGGCATCGGCACGCGGTTCTCGGCTTACCACCTGACGTTTGCCAACTACGCATCGGTCGACCTCGTCTTCCCGCGCGACCCCTCGCAGAACCTGCGCCGCCGCGGCGACGCGCGCGTACAGGCGCAGACGGTCACGTCTGCCGGCGGCCCGCTGGACCGGCTCCATTTCGAGAACGTGCGCTTCGTCAGCTTCCTGAACCTGATCGCCGTCGGCCCCGTGCGCGCCTACTTCAAGGATTCGTATTTCCAGCTGACCGACGACGCGATTGCCGGCGGCACGCTGAACGTGTTCGAGAACTGCACCTTCGACTTCCACGGCAGCCACCCGTCCTGGGGAGGCTCGTCGACGATGGCGGTGTTTCTGAACTCGACCTTCAACTTCCTGAACGACAGCCCGGTCTTCTGGTTCTCCAAGAGCGGCGGCAGCTGGGCGCTCATCGACAATACCTTCAACGGCCCGAAGGAAGAAATCCGTTGGGAGAACATCCAGCGCCCCGACGTGAAGCACTACGTCCACAACAACCGTTATGCCGACGGCACGCCCGTCGTCTTCGACCCGCAACATCCGCAGGTCACGCAAACGCTGAGCGTCGAGGCGCTGAAGAGCTTCAAGGTCGGCGCGGCCTACAACGTCCACAACCTGCTCAGGGGCAGTGATGGCTGGAACCCCTCTGGCCAGCAAGCCCGGCATGACGGCGCGTTCAAGATGACCCTGGGCGCCAGCGCCAGCAGCCTGCGGTCGGACGACCCGCTCAACGAGGTGGTTATCACCCCGACCTTCACGCCTGCGAATGCGTTCGCGTTCGACGCGATCCGGTTCGACTATGACAAGGCGCTGTTCACACTGCTGCCTAGCAGCGGCGACGGCAAGCTGCATCTGCGGGCCCGGCTGAATGTGACGGGCCGCATCATCGACACGGTCGTCAAGGCGACGGCGCCCAACGGCCTGGTGGCGCAGGTGACGCTGCATGTGCAGCCTGCTGCGGTCAAACCGCCCGTGGTGGTGGGCACGCCGTCCATGGCGCTGAGTTCGGGCGTGGCCAGGCTCGATCTTGCCTACGACCAGCCGGCGTTCACCGATGCGTCCACCATCACCTGGTACCGCGGCAGCGCGCCGGGAAAGAAGGCGGTGCAGGTGGCCGTGACGACGCGCAATGTGCCGTACAGGAACTACGCCTTGTCGGCCGGCGATGTCGGCCACTACCTCACCGCCGTCGTCCTGCCGCGCTATGAGTTCAGCGCGCCCGCCACCGGCGCCATCGAGGTGGCCAGCACCCGCGCCGTCGTTGCCGCCGACGTGCCGCGCCCCCACGTCATCACCACGGACTTCGCCAACATCAGCTGGGCGGGTCATGCGCTGAACCAGCCCGATGTCTGGTACGCCGACACAGTCAAGCCCGCCGACGTGGCAGCCGCCTGGGTGCCTTCCGCGGCGGCGCCATGGGCCCATGTCGTTGGTGACCGGGACGGCGCCGTCGGCGTGCCGGGGCTGGTGACCGCGACCCAGGGCGCGCGCCTGCTCTACCAGCCGCAGGGCGCCTATTCGGACATGGCGCTGGCGCTGGAACTGACCCCCGAGAAGGTCGCCGGTCAAGGCTTCGGCAGCGCGACGGACCAATACCTGGAGGTCTACATCAAGTGGGATCCGGCCGCGCGGACCGGCTACGTGCTGCGGTTCCAGCGCCTGTCGAGTGACCCCCTGAACGGCGGGCAGCCCATCCCGTCATCGGGCAACTCGGTGCGGGTCTCGATGCTGGAATACGTCAACGGCACTCGGATGATGCTGCCGAACTCGTACGTCGAGAGCTCGGTCTTCATGCCGGGCGCCAAAGTCGTGTTCAAGCTGGTGGGTAACGTGCTGTCAGCCGACGTGACGACCCGGTCACCGCAGACCAGCATGCAGGCCGGCTACGGGCTGCCCCACGAGGTCCACTTCAGCGCGACGCTGCCGCGCGCGGCCAGCACCGTCGGCGGCTTCGGCGTGCAGTTCACCGGCACCCCTTCGGCCGGCAACCGGACGCTGCTGGAAAAGCTGGAGGTCACGCTCAAGCCGCGTTGAGTCCGAGGCCCGACATCGCCCGCCCGTCATCGCCACAATGGCGCGCATGGACGAATTGCTAGACGAACTGCGGCGCCGCGAAGTCGAACTGCACCACCCTGGCGTGCGCCTGGACGAAGCGCGACTGCATGCGCTGCTGTACGCGGGCTTCCATGAAGTGGGACGCTCCGGGCGCGTGTACGACCGGCCCACCATCTTGCGGTTCCTGGCCGAGCAGGGCCGTAGCGTGGAGGGATCGCCGGACGTCGTTCCGGACCAGTTTGCCGTGCGACCACTCGGCCCGGACGCCGCGCTGCTGACCTACCGCGCCGCACACCGCCAACTGGACGGCGCGCTCACGCGACACACGCTGCGGTCGTCCATCTGGGTGCGCGAGGGCGGGCAGTGGCAACTGCTGTACCACCAGGGCACCGCGGCCGACACCGCCTGGTGACGCAGCGGTCTCAGGCCGTCGGGTAGGTCCCCGGCACCAGGATGTCGCGCGTCACGTTGGCCAGCTGCGTGTGGCCACAGAACGCCATCGTCACGTCCAGTTCCTTGTGCAGGATGGCGAGCGCCTTGGCCACGCCTTCCTCGCCCATGGCGCCCAGGCCGTAGGCCATGGCGCGGCCGATCATGGTGCCGCGTGCGCCCAGGGCCCAGGCTTTCAGCACGTCCTGGCCGGAGCGGATGCCGCCGTCCATCCACACCTCCGTCTGCGAACCCACCTCGGCGACGATGGCCGGCAGCGCGTGGATGCTGCTCGGCGCGCCGTCCAGTTGCCGCCCGCCGTGGTTGCTGACGACGATGGCGTCGGCCCCGGCCTGCACGGCGAGCTTGGCGTCTTCCACATCCATGATGCCCTTCAGGATCAGCTTGCCGCCCCATTGCGCCTTGACCCAGGCGACGTCGGCCCAGGACAGGCGCGGGTCGAACTGCTCGTTCGTCCAGGCCGAGAGCGATCGCATGTCGCTGACGCCCTTCACATGGCCGACGAGGTTGCGGAAGGTATGGCGCCTGGTGCCCAGCATGCCGAGGCACCAGCGTGGCTTGGTGGCCAGGTTGATGAGGTTGCCCAGCGTCGGCCGTGGCGGCGCGGTGAGGCCGTTCTTCAGGTCTTTGTGGCGCTGGCCGATGACCTGGAGGTCCAGCGTCAGCACGAGCGCCGAGCACTTGGCGGCCTTGCAGCGGTCGATCATGCGGGCCATGGCCTCGCGGTCGCGCATCATGTAGAGCTGGAACCAGAACGGCGACGAGGTGTGCTCGGCGATGTCCTCGATGGAGCAGATGCTCATCGTCGACAGCGTGAACGGGATGCCGAACTTCTCGGCCGCGCGCGCCGCGTGGATCTCGCCGTCGGCGTGCTGCATGCCGGTCAGGCCCACGGGCGCGATGGCCACGGGCATCCTGGCGGCCTGGCCCACCATCGTCACGGCCGTGCTGCGGCCTTCCATGTTGACGGCCACGCGCTGGCGCAGCTTGATGGCGCGGAAGTCGCTCTCGTTGGCGCGGTAGGTGGTTTCCGTCCAGGAGCCGGAGTCGGCGTAGTCGTAGAACATGCGCGGCACGCGCTTTTCGGCGAGCTGGCGCAGGTCTTCGATGCAGGTGATGACGGGCATGGCGACTCAAGTTTCCGGAGTGGCCGCGATGCTAGGCCGGCGCGGCCCGGCGCAGGTCGGAAAAATCCTCAGGCCGCGCCGGAAGAGTTTTCCAGCGCTCGGCAGTGTGCCCGCAGCCAGCCTGCGAAGGCCTCGGCAGCCGGGCTGTGCCGGTGGATGAGCAGGCCGTAGTGGCGCTCGGCCGGCACCGTCAGCGCAAAGGGCTGCACCAGGCGGCCCTCGGCCAGCTCGTGGCGGGCCAGGCTCAGCCGCGCCAGCGCAACACCCTGGTCAGCCAGCGCGGCGGCCAGCACCAGGCCGAGGTCCACCAGGCGCGGGCCTTCGTCGGGCTCGGGCGTGTCACCCAGGCCGGCGGCGCGCAGCCAGGGCGCCCAGGGCTGAAGCGGCGTGCGCAGCAGCGGCAACGCGAGCAGGTCGGCCGGTTCGCGCAGCGGTCCGTGGGCGGCCAGCAGGGCCGGCGCAAGCAGCGGCGAGAGCTGGTCGCGCAGCAGCACCTGCTCGGCGGCCACTTCGTCTGGCACCGCGCCGTGGCGGATCTCCACGTCCGCACCCGCGTCGCCCTCAGCGAGCAACGGGACCGACAGCGTCAGCTCCAGCTCGATGTGCGGATGAGCGGCGGTGAAGCCGGGCAGGGCGGGCACGATGAGCTGGCGGGCAAAGGTGGGCGTGGAGGTGACGCGCAGGCGCTCGCGGCCTTGGGCTGCGCGCTGGTGCAGCGGCATGGCCTGAAGCAGGGCCAACGCCTGGCGCACCTGCGGCAGATATTCATGGGCCGCCGACGTGAGGCTCAGGCCCCTGGACGGCTGGCGCAGGAAGAGGGGCTGGTCCAGCCGCTCCTCCAGCCCGGCCACGCGCTTGGCGACGGCGCTGGCGCTCAGGGCCAGCTCGGTGGCCGCCGCCTCGAAGCTGCCGGTGCGGGCCACCGCCTCGAAGGCGAGCAGGGCGTCGAGCGACGGCAGGCGGATGGGGCGCGAGGGCATGCGTTGATCGTACCCAGCGCGGCCCTCATGGGCCGGCGTCAGAACGTCAGAGTCGTGGGCCCCGCGTCGCGCGATGTCGGCCGCAGGTAGTGGCCCAGCGTGCCGGCCATGGCGGCCACGACGCCTGCGGCCAGCCACCACGGTTGCTGTCTGGCGGCATTGACGCTGCGCGCGGGCCCCTGCTGCGGCTCCGCGATGGCCAGCGCCAGCGACAGTTCCTGCTGGCGCTCCTGGAGCAGGAAGATCATCCGGTGCGGGTCGCTGAAGCGCACTGCCAGCGCGCGCACGGCCTTCAGCTCGCGCTGCTGCACCCGCACGCCTTGCGGCCGCAGCGTGCAGCCCAGCGTGCGGCTGCGCAGGTAGAGCGCCTTGGCCGCGAGTCGGTCGGGCAGGCAGCCCACGCCGGCGTACAGGCAGTTGGCGAGGTTGAAGCTGGCCTCGGCATGGTTCTTGGCCGCTGCCGCGATATAGGCCGACAGGCCGCGCGACTCGTCGGCGGGCCCGCCGCGGCCGGTCATCAGTACCCGCCCGAGCTGGTAGCGGCCGATGACGCTGCCGCGGGCCGCCGCCTGCTCCAGCAGTGCGCGGGCCTGCACCGCGTCGGCGCGCAGCCCCAGGCCTTCCAGCTGGCACAGGCCGAGCATGGCCAGGCCGTCACGGTCGCCGCTCTCCGCTGCAGCGGCGCGGAAGCAGGCGACGGCGCGCGGGTAGTCCGGCGGCGTGGCGTGGAACAGGGCCAGGCCTTGCTGCAAGGGGCTGAGGTCCGGCGCAGTGAGGTCACGAGGAGACATGCGGCGATTGTGGTCACGGCACGTGACCCGTCGCGGCGAATGCGGCGTGTGGCCGACCGGCAAGTGCAGGCTGCGGCAGGAATTCACGACCCCGCGTCGGGGCCGGCGTGGGCAGAATGCACCGTCACCTCGCAAACTTCCCGGCACCATGAGTTTTTCAGCCCTCGCCAAGTACGCCATGGACCTGCCCGGCGCCACGCAGGACATCAAGTGGGGCGCCGACTGGGTCGCCAGCGTCGGCGGCAAGATGTTCTTCGTCGGCGGGCCGCATCCGGGCCAGTGGACGCATTGCAGCTTCAAGGTCGACGAGCATCGCTTCCTGGAGCTGACCGGTCTGCCCGGGTTCGCGCCGGCGCCGTACGCGGCGAGGTATCACTGGGTGGCGGTGTCGGACGCGAAGGCGCTGCCGCTGGCCGAGCTGAAGGCCTTGGTCAAACGGTCACATGAGCTGGTCGCGGCCAAGCTGCCGAAGAAGCTGCGACTCAATCTCGGAATGGCGGCAGACGCCGCAGGCCGCTGAAGCAGACGGCATAGGCTTGCGCCATGAACAGGCCTCTATCGCTCCTGGGTCGGCCTTTGTTTGGCATCGTGGCCCTGCTGCTGGCGCTGGCGGCCTACGGGGCTCAAGCGGCTGGCAAGCCGGTGCTGAACTGGATCGTGCTCGATCTGCCTCCTGGCTCCATGCCCGTCAACGGCAGGCTGACCGACGGCATCAATGACACGGCCCTCAAGCTCATCTTTGAAGCAATGCCTGACTGGGAGCACAAGGTGACGGTGGCCAACACTGCGCGCGCGATGCTGATGCTCAACGAGGGCGCTCAGGCCTGCTTCGGCTCGGCACTGCATACGCCTGAGCGCGAGCGCGTTGCCTACTTCACGCTGGCGTATCTGTTGCCGCCCGTGCAACTGCTCGCCCGCGCCGATACCGTTGCGCGGCTGCCGCGCAACGAGCAGGGTGAGGTTCTGCCCGCCGCCCTTTTCGACCGCCCCGACCTGCGGGGTCTGGTGATACCCCAGCGCAGCTATTCGGCAACGCTCGACGCCCTGTTGAACCGCCGCAGCGCCCACTCCGGCATACGCGCGGTATTGGCCACCGAGGGCGGCATCAATTTGATCAAGATGCTGAGACTCGGCCGCGCGGACTACCTCATCGAATATGACTTCGTGCTGACCTTGCTGCAGTCGCGCAACCCCGGCGTGAAACAGGGCGTGCCACTCCAGGCGCTGCCGCTGGCTGGCACAGAGCCCATCCAGGTGGGCGTTGCCTGCCCGCACACCGAATGGGGCCGCAAGGCCATCATCGCGATCGACGCAGCCATCGCCAGGGCTTCAAGCCGGCCGGACTATCGCAACGCGGTGAATCGCTGGCTGGCGCCCGAGGTCGCCAGGCGGTATCAGAGGCAGCAGACCGAGTTCTTCCAGCGGCGTGCGCAGCCGGCCGACCCAGGCAAGTATCCGGTCTGGCCCGGGTCGCGCTAGCTGCCGGCCGGGACACTGGAGCTACGCGCTCCTCGACCGCTCCCGCGCCTCATGCAAGGTCGCCAGCGTGATCTTGCGCACCTCGGCCTTGCTCTGCTCGACATGGCTGCGCAGCAGCATCTGGGCCTGCTCGACCTTGCGCAGCATCACCGCGCGCAGGATCTTGGCGTGCTCCACATAGGTGGCCTCGATGCGGTGGCCGCGGGTGAAGTCGAGGTGGCGAATGATGCGGATCTGCTCGGTCACGTCCCAGTGCACACGCGCCATCTCGGCATTGCCGGCGGCGCGCACCAGCGTGGCGTGGAAGGCCTCGTCCAGCTGGCCCACCGTGCGTGCGTCGCTCAGGCGCTCGGCGGCCGGCACCAGCCAGATGGCCTTCAGCGACTCCAACTCGGGCGGCGGCGTGCCGGTGTGTGCGCACAGCCGTGACACGGCGGCCAGTTCCAGGATGACGCGCAGGTCGTAGAGCTGCTCCAGGCGGCCGAAATCGATGGGTCGCACCGACCAGCCGGACTTGGCCTCCACGTCCAGGAAGCCCTCGTTGCGCAGCTTGAACAGCGCCTCGCGCACCGGCGTGCGGCTGACGCCCAGGCGCTGGCTCAGTTCGGCCTCCGAGAAGCGGTCGCCCGGCACGAGCTGGAAATCGTTCAGCTCGGCCTTGAGCCGGGCGTAGACCTGCTCGCCCAGATTGAGGCGGCTGTTGGCAGGAGGATCGAGGGGAGGCCGCATGACGCCGATGTTAGCGAGCCCGCGCCGCCAGTCAGCGGATCTCCGAGCGCATCGTCAACGCCGCACCTCGCGCTGGAAGATCTCCAGGCTCAGCTTCTTGGCCGAGATGAAGCTGGGCTCGGACAGCGTGGCCACCGTGCGCGGCCGTGGGTCCTCGTACTTCAGGATCTCCGCCACCCGCGTGGGCCGCTTGGTCAGCAGCAGCACCTCGTCGGCCAGGTACACGGCCTCCTCCAGGTCGTGCGACACCAGCATCATGGTCGTGCCCGTCTGCATGAAGACCTCCTGCAGCTTCTCGCGGATGAACAGCGTCATCTCGAAGTCGAGTGCCGAGAAGGGTTCGTCCAGGAACAGCACCTCCGGGCCGGGTGCCAGCGCCCGCATGATGGACGCCGTCTGCTGCTGGCCACCCGACAGCTCATAGGGGTAGCGGTTCAGGTCGAACTTGACGTCGAAGCTCTCCACCAGCTCGGCCATGCGGCGGTCCACCTCGGCCTTGCTGCGGCCTTCCATCTTCAGCGGGTAGGCGATGTTGTCGATGGTGCGCATCCACGGAAACATCGCCTCGCGGTAGTTCTGGAAGACGTAGCCGATCTTGGTGTCCTTCAGGCTCTTGCCGTCGAACAGGATCTGGCCCGAGTCGATGGGGATCAGCCCCGCGATCATGTTGATCAACGTGCTCTTGCCGCAGCCGTTGGGGCCGAAGACCGAGACGATCTTGTGCTTGGGGATGTCGAGGTTGAAGTCCTCGTACAGCGGCCAGCCGGCGAAGTATTTCGTCAGGCCGCGGATGGTGATGTGGGTGCCGGCCGGGCCGGGCTGGAAGGGGCGCACCGGCACGTCGGCGACGACGGGGGCATTCAGGACTGCGTTCATCTTCCGCTCCAGTGGACGATCTTGCGTTCCATGACGAGGAACAGGATGTTGAGCACATAGCCCAGGATGCCGGCTGCCAGGATGGCGGCGTACATCGTCTTGACGTTCAGCACCTGCTGCGCGTCGATGATGCGGTGGCCCAGGCCGTTGTCCGAGCCGATGAACATCTCGGCCACGACGACGATGACCAGCGCCATCGACACCGCCGAACGCAGGCCCACGAAGCTGGGTTGCAGGCTTTCCCATACGAGCACGTCCTTGAAGATCTGCCAGCGCGACGCGCCCATCACCTTGGCCGCCATGACCCGCTGCTTGCGCGCGTTGATGACGCCGTAGGCGCTGTTGAAGATGACGATCAGCAGCGCACCGAACGCGGCGATGGCGATCTTGTTGATGTCCGACACGCCGAAGATCAGCAGGAACAGCGGGATCAGCGCGGACGAAGGCGTCGAGCGGAAAAAGTCGATCAGGAACTCGACGCTGCGGTAGGCGCGCTCGTTGCTGCCCAGCAGCACACCCAGCGGCACGCCCACGACGGCCGCGATTAAAAAGGCCTGCACCGTGCGCCACACGGTGACGGCGAAGTCCAGCAGCAGCGGCCCGCCGGCCAAGCCCGTCACCAGCGTCCCTAACGTCGCCAGCGGTGGTGGCAGCAGGATGGGGCGGATGAGGCCGAAGCGCACCACCAGGTCCCAGATGATGAACAGGATCAGCGGGCCGATGAAGGGCAGCAGCCTGGCCGCGTTGAAGCGCGGCAGGCGCACGGCGGGCTGGCCGTCGGCAACGGGTGCGCGCCAGGGCTGGGCGGCGACGGGGGTTGGGTCCACGGTGGTCATGGCCTCATGCCTTGTAGAGCAGCGAAGCCACGTCCAGCTTCTTCTCGAACACGCCCTTCTCGGTGAAGAGGTCGAAGAACTTCTGGAAGTGCGCGACATCGCTGGGCGTGAACTCGTTGTAGAGCATGTAGGAGGCCAGCGGCACCTCGCCGGTCAGCGGGCCTTCAATGGCCGTGTAGCCCTTCAGGAAGGCGCGCGCCTGGGCCGGGTCCTTGCGCACGAGGTCGATGCCGCGGGCATAGGCGGCGATGTACTTCTTCGTCTCGGCCGGGTGCTTCTTGATGAACTCGGTCGTCAGCGTGGCCGAGCCGCCGTGCCAGGGCGCCAGCGGGTCGCCGAGGATGTATTTGGCGATGACGCCGGCCTCCAGCACGCGCGTGGTGCCATTGAGCCGGCCGACGGTGCCGGTGGGCTCCAGCGTGTAGACGGCGTCCACCTGGCCGGCCGCGAGCGCCGCCACGTGCTGGCCGATGGGCAGCTCGGTCACGGTCGTACCGGCCGCGCCGGCACGCTCCAGCACGGCCAGCGCCAGCGTCTTGTTCTGGATGCCCGGGCCGCTGGCCACGCGTTTGCCCTTCAGCTCGGCCAGCGTCTTGACGGGGCTGTCCTTGGGCACGAGGAACTGGTCGAGCACGTATTTCTGGTTGCTCGGGTTGGTGGCGATGATCTTGAACAAGCCCGGCGACGCGATCTCGCCCACGCCCAGGTTGCCCGAGCCCGTGCCGTTGGAGCTGCCGTCGCAGCGGCCGGCCAGCATGGCCTCCATCACCTGCTGGGCGCCGGCGAACTTGAGCGCCTCCACGTCCAGCCCGGCCTCCTTGAAGTAGCCCTTCTCCACCGCCGCGTAGAAAGGCAGGCCCGCTGCCACCGGCCAGTAGCCGATGCGGATCTTGGGCGGTGTTTGCGCGCGCAGCATGGCGGGTGCGCCCAGGGTGGCGATGGCGGCGGCTGCGCCGAGCAGCGTGCGGCGCTGGGGTTTGATCAACGGCGAATGAGGCATCTTCAACTCCTGGGTTTGGATGGGAACGTGGCGATACGGCGCGGGTCGACCTGACGACCACGCAGCGTGTACGTTCTGGTATACCGGTTGGTACGCAAGCATCAGGCGTGCCAGTCGCGGCGGCCGAGCGTCAGCCTCGCGGGCTTCCTCTGGTGCGCGGAGCGCCACCTGCTCGGCGCGCCCGGTGTGCGCCCCTGTCAGCCGCGGCGTTGGCGGCCGTTCTGCATCAGCTTGGGGCGGGGTGCACCCATCGGTGGTGCGGTCTGCGCCGTCACGCGACCTACCTCAAGCGGAATTCATCAGGACTTTTGCCTTGACACGTTTCGATGATTAGCTAATCATCGATCCATGAGCCAGGTCTTCAAAGCCCTTTCCGACCCCACCCGCCGTCAGGTGCTGCAGCTGCTGCGCGACGGGCCGCTGAGCGCCGGGGAGCTGAGCGATCAGTTCGCCGTGTCGAAGCCGACGATGTCCGCGCACTTCGCGGTGTTGAAGGAGGCCGACCTCGTGCACACCGAGAAAGAGGGCAAGTCCGTCATTTACCACCTGAAGCTCTCGGTGCTCGAGGAAGCGCTGCTGGGCTTCGTCCATTCGTTCGGCGTGGGCACGCAAGCCTCGGCGCCGGCGCGCAAGAAGGAGATCGCACGATGAATAAGGATCTGATCACGGGCCTTTTGTGGGCTGGCGGCTTGATCGCGATGGCGCTTGGCATGACGCTGGCGCGCAAGCTGGGCTATGTGGACGGCGACACCGTCACCCGCGTGGTCATCGCCATGAACGGGCTGATGATTGCCTGGTACGGCAACCGCATGCCAAAGCGCTTCTTCCCGCATGAACTCGCTCGCAAGGTCAACCGGCTCGGCGGCTGGTCCATCACGATCAGCGGGCTTGTCTATGTGGCGCTGTGGGCGTTCGCCCCCATCCCGGTGGCGGTCGCGGTCGGGTCCGCCGCCGTGCTGGCCGGGGTCGCGGTGCCGCTGGCCTATTGCATGTGGCAGCGAAACAAGTACAGGAATGCCTGATCGATGGGTGGCGTCAGCGCCGGCGCCTGGTCAGCAGCGGCTTCATCAGCCCTGCGATGAGGCACAGCAACATCGCGAAGAAAGCCATCCGCAGCACCAGGTCCACAGCGCCAGCCGAGGATGGCGGGATCTGCCTTGCCAGCAGGTTCTTCAGTTCGCAGAACAGGGACCCGCGTCCGGCGCAGTGCCGCTGCGCAAACGTGACGGCCTCGTTCACCTCGAAACCTGACGCGGCCAGCATCCAGGCCATCGCCGCCAGGATGACGATGACCAGGGTGCGGATCACCGGGCCGATGGCGCGGCCATCGGGGCGCATCATCGGCAGGCCGCTGCTGCGGCCGTCGGGATAAAGAGGTTTCATTGGCCCGCCGGTGGCTCCCACAACTCGACCTTGTTGCCCTCCGGGTCCACCACCCAGCCGAACTTGCCGTAGTCGGACTCGTCCACCTTGTCCTGCACATCGCAGCCCTCGGCCCGCAGCGCCGCCAGCAGCGCGTGCAGGTCGGCGACGCGGAAATTGATCATGAAGGGCGCGGGGCTGGGCGCGAAGTAATCGGTGTCCGCCTTGAACGGCGTCCACAGCGTCATGCCGGCGCCGGTCGGGTTCTCGTCCGCCCAGTTGAAGACGGCGCCGCCCCATTCGCTGACGTTGAGGCCGAGGTGGCGCTGATACCACTCGCCCAAGGTCTTGGGGTCCTTGGCTTTGAAGAAGATGCCGCCGATGCCGGTGACGCGTTTCATGGGAATTCCGATGGTGGATTGGCTGCCGCCAATCCTATGCGCTCCATCGACTGCTGAAGGGTCTGTTGAAGTCGACCGAGTTTTCAGCCCTGACATCGCGCTATCGCGGCGTACCGAAGTCCTGCGTCCAATACGTCCGGTAGCGCGTGTTGGCATTCCCCGCCACGCAGGCCACGCCGATGTCGCGGAACGATGCGTTCATCAGGTTGACGCAGTGGCCCTCGCTCTTCATCCAGCCGTCCACCACCTCGGCCACGCCGGTCTGGCCGGCGGCGATGTTCTCGCCCACGCTGCTCCACTGGTAGCCGGCTGCCGTCACGCGGGTGCCGAGGGTGCTGCCGTTGCTGCCGGTGTGGTCGAAGAAGTTGTTGGTGACCATGTCGTCGCTGTGCGCGACCGCGGCTTGCGTGAGCGCGGCGTTCCAGGTCAGCTCACGGGCCGCCGGGAAGATGCCGCGTGCGCCGCAGGTGGCACCGCTGCGGCGGTGCGCATTGACGGCCGCCAGCATCTCGGCTTCAAAGTTGGGCAGGTTGCAGGTGATGCGGCTGCCGGCCGTGGCGGGTGGCGGCACTGCCGGTGGGGGTGTGGTGGGGGCGGGTGCGCTGCCCGCCGTTGCAGAACTCCCGCCACCGCCGCAGCCGGCGAGCGAGATCAGCAGGGCGAACGCGGCGACTGCGGACAGTTGAGGCGCGCCTGAGCGAGAGGCAATGGGTGCTGCACGGAGGGTCATACGCCGCCAGCTTGGCACGCACAGGCATCGCGCCGGGTTACCGGGTGCAGCCGCAACGAGGACGGCCGCAACATCCCTACACAACTGCTGGCAGCGTGCCCTGTCTTACCCCCGGCTCCACCGGCTGGGAACCGACCAGAAGATCAGCAAGCCCAGCAGCGCCAGGGCCGCCAGCGCGTGGGGGGCGTCGAGCGTGGCCGCGCCTGTGGAGAACATGGCCGCCACACCGGAGGCGGCCAGCGCCGCGCCCGTCCATTGTGCGAACTTGATGCGTCGTGCCCAGCGGCGGCGGCTGGGCGCCACGCGGCTGGGCAGCGCGGCCATCACATTCAGACTGAAGCCGGCGTCGGCGGGCTCAGCTTCGCCTTGCAGTTGCTGGCGCAGGGCGGTGTCGAAAGCGTCCTGGAGAGGGTCGGTCATGGCGTGGGCTCCCATGCTTGAAGTTGGCTGCGCAGGCGGGCCTTGGCGCGCAACACCTGGGTCTTGACGGTGCCGAGTGGCCAGCCCAGCACCAGGGCCGCTTCGGCATGGCTGAGGTCGGCGCCGTAGCAGAGCAGCAGCGTGTGGCGCTGCGGCTCGCTGAGGGTGGCCAGCGCCCGGTCGAGGTCGATGCGCCAGTCGGCGCCGGGGGCAAAGTCGCTGTGCGCGCCGAGCTCGGGTGGGGCATCGTCCGCGCGGGGCAGGGACGGGCGCTCGGCGGCCAGCGAAGAGTAGGCCAGGCGGGTCAACCAGGTGCGAAAGCGCGCCTCGCCGCGGAACTTGGGCAGGGCACGCCAGGCGCGGACGAAGGCTTCCTGCGCCAGGTCGTCGGCGCGTGCCTGGTCGCCCCGGCAGACGCGGCCGAGCAGCTTGCGCAGATAGCCCTGGTGGACCTGCACGAGGGCCGCGAAGGCGCTGCGGTCCCCGGCGGCGGCACGGGTCACGAGCCGAGCCTCCTGCAAGGCTGCGGCGGACGGCTCCGCATGGGTCACGGCTGCGGCTGCTGCGGCTTGCGTTCGACGTGCCAGTACACCGCCAGCCCCAGCCCGAGGAACAGCGGCAGCAGGCCGATGCTCCAGAGCCAGGAGCCCGGGCTCATCGCCGCGAACATGCCCATCAGCCCGAGGCCGACGGCGACATTGATGATGGCGGGGATGAGGATGCGGTTGGGGTTGGCCTGGTCGCGCCTGGCACGGTGCCAGTCACTGTCGAGTACCTCGCCCAGCAGTTCGGGCGGGATGGGCTGGCCGGCCCGCGCCAGCTCGCGGATGGTTTCGTGGCGCTCCCGCTCGGTGCTCGTGCGGCTGATGTAGTGCGACACGATGGCGACGATGGGGATCAGCATCGCCAGGATGGGAATCATCAGCGGGCCGAAGTTTTGGAAGGTCTCGAACACGGGGTCTCCAGGAAGCGGTAGATGCTGCTTCCTTGGAGCGCCGCGCGGGGCGGTTTGGATTCACTTCATGCGAAATACTTTTCCGCCGCCGATCCGCCAGCAGCTCATTGGACCCGGTGGCGACGCAGTGAACGATCTGGACGGCTGGCAGGGTCGAGGTGGGCGCTCCAGGCGCGCACGCTCAGGGTTTGACCTGCCACCACGCCGGCAGCAGCGCTCGCACCTCGGGGCGGCGGTAGCGCTGGTCCAGCAGCCACACATAGCCCTTGTCGTCGACCGAGCGCAGCACGCGCCCGGCGGCCTGCACAACCTTCTGCATGCCCGGCACGAGGTCGGCATAGCCGTGGTCGGCGCCGAACATCGTGTCCAGCCGCTCGCGCACCTGCTCCTGCAGCGGCGACACCGGCGGCAGGCCCAGCGTGGCGATGAAGGCGCCGATGAGGCGGGTGCCGGGCAGGTCTACGCCCTCCGCGAACGCGCCGCCCAGCACGGCGAAGCCGATGCCGCGGCCACCTTCCACGAAGCGGTCGAGGAAGGCGCGGCGCGCCGCGTCGCCCATGCTGCGCGACTGGCTCCACTGCGGCAGTTCGAAGTGCCGCAGCGCCAGCCGCGCGGCAGCCTTGTCGAGGTAGTCGAAGCTGCTGAAGAAGGCGAGGTAGTTGCCGGGGTGCTGCCCGTACTGCGCGGCAAGCACATCCACCAGGGCATTGAGCGAGGCCTCGCGGTGCTCGTAGCGGGTGGACAGGTTGGCCACCTGCACGCTCAGGTGCTCGGGCGGGAAGGGCGCGGGCACGTCGATCCAGGCGGTGTCGTCGGGCAGGCCGAGCAGGTGGCGCGGGTAGTCCGGTGGGCCCAGCGTGGCGGAGAAAAGCGTGACGCTGTGACAGCCCTCGAAGCGCTCCTTCAGAAAATGGCCGGGCACGATGTTGCGCACCGACAGCAGCACGTCGCGGCCGTCGTCTTCGTCGTCCGGAAGCAGCGAGAGGTTGGCCGGCTCCTGCAGGGCCGGCCGTGTGGCTGCGCTGCGCTGCAGGTCGCACAGCGAGTGCGTGTCCAGCCGGTCCAGCAGGCGCTGCAGGTTGAAGGACTCGAAATAGAACTCGAGCATCGGCCCCACTTCGAGCGGGTGGTTCTGCACGTACTCACCCAGGGCGACGTTGACGCGCTGCAGCGCTTCGCCCAGCGCCTCGGGCAAGGTGGGCAGCGGCTGGTAGTCGGCGGCCTGGGCCTGGCCGAGCGTGGCCAGTTCCTTGGCCAGGCCACGCAGCGGCGCGCGCAGGCTGGCCGGCGCGTTGGCCACGGCCTCGCGCACGCGGGCCAGGCTCAGGCTGGTGCTGTACATGTCGCGCGCGCGGTCAATGAGGTTGTGGGCCTCATCCACCAGCAGCGCCAGCTTCCAGCCTTGCGCCTGCGCCAGGCCGTAGAGCTGGCCGTGGGGGTCGAAGGCGTGATGCACGTCGCCCACGACGACGTCCGCCCAGCGCAGCAGCTCCTGGCCGAGGTAGTAGGGGCAAACGTCGTGCTTGAGCGCAATGCGGCGTTGAGCCGGCGCGTCCAGCCAGCCCGCCTGCACGGCCTCGGCGCGGGCAGCGGCCAGCCTGTCGTAGAAGCCGTTCGCCAGCGGGCAGGCATCGCCGTGGCAGGCCTTCGTCGGGTGTTCGCAGGCCTGCTCCTTGGCCACCAGCGTCAGCACGCGCAGCGCCTTCGTCGGCGCGGCCTCGCGCAGCGCGTGCAGGGCCTCCAGCGCTGCGATGCGGCCGGTGCCTTTGCAGGTCATGTAGCCGATCTTGTCGAGCTGCTGGCCGGGCATGGCGCGCAGCAGCGGGTAGAGCGTGCCCAGCGTCTTGCCGATGCCGGTGGGCGCCTGGGCCAGCAGGTGGCGGCCGTTGGCGGCGACGCGGTAGACGGCTTCCGCCAGCAAGCGCTGGCCCGGGCGCAGCTCGCCCAAGGGGAAGGGCAGGGCGCTCAGGTCGGCGTTGCGCGCGCTGCGGTGAGCGGCCTCTTGCGCGGCCCAGGCCTCGAACCGCGCGCAGCGTGCCTCGAAGGCGGCCTGCAGCGCGGTGGCCGTGGCCTTCTCGCGCAGCACGGTCTCGTTCTGCGTGTCGGCGTCCACGTAGACCAGGGCCAGCTCCAGCTCGGCCAGGCCACGGTCGGCGGCGATCAGCGCGCCATAGGTTTCCAGCTGGGCCCAGTGCAGCGCACGGCGGTTCTCGGGAATCATTTCGACCGGGCCGCGGATGGTCTTGATCTCCTCCAGCCGGTTCACGTCCGCCTCGTAGCCGTCGGCACGGCCGCGCACGCGCAGATTGCCGTGCACGGTTTCCAGCGGCAGCTCGATCTCGTAGCCGGGCGAGCGCCGCGCCAGCACGGCCATCTGCCCGGCCTGGCCTTCAAGCGACGTCGCCGAGGGCGTGAAGCGGCGGTCCAGGCTGCCGCGCTTGGCAGTGAACTCGCACAGGCTGCGGACCGAGACGGTGTAGGTCCAGGAGGGAGAGTCAGTCATCAGAAGAGCGAGAGA
Organism: Roseateles sp. AC306; assembly: GCF_979253795.1. NCBI lineage: Bacteria > Pseudomonadati > Pseudomonadota > Betaproteobacteria > Burkholderiales > Sphaerotilaceae > Roseateles > Roseateles sp. AC306. The sequence continues at coordinate 82,699 of NZ_CEEDEB010000013.1, read as the reverse complement.
TTTTCTCGCTCCGGCTCCCTGGCCCGTTCCGCGGCCGGCGCGGCGGCGGGCACCTCGCTGGCATGCACGAGGTTGCCGATGCGCACGCCCATCAGCCGCAGCCGCTTGTCGAACTTGACGCGCTTGAGGCACAGGCCCACGGCGTGGCGGATGTCGGCGGTGCTGGTGATGGGCTGCTTCAAGGTCTGGTCGCGCGTGACGGTGACGAAGCCTTCGAAGCGCAGCTTGATGCCCACCGTCTTGCCCGCATAGCGCTTGCGTGCGAGGTCGTGCGACAGCCTCTCGCAGAGCTCGTCCATGATGCCGCCGAGCAATGCGCGGTCGTGCACGGCGTGCAGGTCGCGCTCGAAGGTGGTCTCTCGGCTGATCGACACGGGCTCGCTGTGCGTCACGACGGCGCGGTTGTCCCGCCCGTGGGAGGCGGCGTGCAGCCACTGGCCGTAGCTCTCGCCAAACTGCTCGACCAGCCATTCCGGCGACGCGGCGGCAATGTCGCCCACCGTCTCCAGGCCGAGCTTGACGAGCCTGTCGCCGGCCTTGGGGCCGATGCCGTTGATCTTGCGCACGGCCAGCGGCCAGATCAGGCGCGGGATGTCGTCCAGCGTCAGCACGGTGATGCCGTCGGGCTTGTCCAGCTCGCTGGCGATCTTGGAGAGCAGCTTGTTGGGCGTGACGCCGATGGAGCAGGTCAGGCCGGTGGCGCGGCCAACCGAGTTCTTGATCTCGCGCGCCACCGCCTTCACGCCGCCCAGCGGGTCGTGGCCGACGGCGTCGCGCACGCCGGGCACGTCGGTCAGATCGATGTAGATCTCGTCGATGCCGCGGTCCTCGATGACCGGCGCGACCTCGGCCACGGCGGCCTTGAAGAGCCGCGAATACTTTCGGTAGGAATCAAAGTCGGCTGGCAGCAGGATGGCGTCGGGCGCACGCAGCGCGGCCTTCATCAGACCCATCGCCGAGAACACGCCCAGGTCGCGCGCGGCGTAGGTGCTGGTGGTGACGACGCCGCGGCCGGTGTAGTTGCGCAGCTTGGCGTACTGCCAGCTGCCGTCCTCCAGCTGCCGAGGCGCATCCGCCCGCCGCCCGCCGATGACGACCGCCTCGCCCTTGAGCTGCGGATAGCGCAGCAGCTCGACGGACGCGTAGAAGGCGTCCATGTCGAGGTGGGCGATCCAGCGGTCGGGCTGTGGCATGAAATCGAGATTGTCCGGTGACGCGATGCCACCGGCTGACAGCATCGGCCGTGTCAGATACCTGTCATATGTGATCGCTTGGCAGGGCGCGCTAGTCAGGGTTTGCCTGATGTCGGGCTTCTTTCCACCTTCGAACGTGGAATATCTGTCGCGGATATCAGGGACGTGCTGTCCTACTGGAGCTGACGTGTGGCTGTCTGACGCTGGCATGGCTCGTGCGTAAGTCGAGTGCGCAGCTAAAGCTGTCGCCGCTCTGACCGGGCGATCAAGATAAACAGGAGACATAGATGATCAAGAAGATGTTTGCCTTGGCGGCACTGGCGGGCGCCCTGCTGTCCCCGTTGGCTTCGCACGCCGCGCTTGTCGCGCTGACCCCCGCCGACGGCTGGCCTCCGGTGGGTAGCAAGGGCCTGAGTGGCGTGCTGTTCAATACGGCCAGTGCCGGCGATGTCAAGGTGGCGCTCGGCGCCCACCCGTACACCAGTGGCGTGACCATGCCGAACGACGGTGTCAGCGTGTTCCAGGGCCAGCCGGGCCTGGCCAATCCGCTGCGGGCTCGCTGGAGCTTCGACTTCGTCTACGACGTGCGCAGCTGCGCCGACTGCAAGATCTTCCTGGGCATTGACACGAACCCGGGCGCTGGCACGAATTTCGTCGACATCGACCTGCTTTCTGCGCCGTTTGGCCTGCCCAAGGTGCTGGCCGAGTCTTGGAATCTGGAGATGGCCTTCCTGACCGCTGGCTACGACTTCAATCCCTTCGGACCCAGTTCGACCGATTTCCGCCTCTACGTGCTTGATGCCGCTGGCGCGTTTGTCGTCGGCACCGACATCACGGTCAACGTGCCGGAGCCGGCATCGCTGGCCCTGGCTGGCGTCGCGCTGGCCGGGCTGGCAGCGAGCCGCAGAAGGCGCGCATAGGGCTGCGGCGCCAAAGGAAAAGCGGCCAGTGGCCGCTTTTTTTATTGCCGAAGAGAAGGTGGACGACTCACCACAAACCGTGCACCTGCGGCGCGATGCGGCGCTCGTAGAGGTCAGCCAAGGCCTGCATCAACGGCGCGGGCAGAGCGGCCAGGTCGGCGGCGCTGACGTTCTCGTCCACCTGCGCGGGCGTGCGGCCGCCGGGGATTGCGGTCGTGACGCCCTCGTTCATCAGGATCCAGCGCAGCGCCAGCTTCGCCATGCTCACGCCCGGAGGCAGCAGTCCGCGCAGTTCCTCGACGGCGGCCAGGCCCTGCCCGAAGTCGACACCCGAGAAGGTCTCGCCCTTGTCGAAGGCCTCGCCCTGGCGGTTGAAGCCGCGGTGGTCGTCGGCGCCGAAGGTGCTGTCGCGAGTGAACTTGCCGCTGAGCATGCCGCTGGACAGCGGCAGGCGCGCCAGCACGCCCACCTGGGCCGCCCGGGCTGCCGGCAGGAAGACCTCGGCCGGCCGCTGGCGGAACAGGTTGAAGATGATCTGCACCGACTGCACGTTCGGGAACTTGATCGCGGCCAGCGCTTCATCGATACGCTCGACGCTGACGCCGTAGTGGCGCAGCTTGCCTTCCTTCACCAGGTCGTCCAGCGCGCCGAAGACCTCCGGCATGGTGTAGACGGCGCTGGGCGGGCAGTGCAGCTGCAGCAGCTCGATGGCGTCGGTCTCGAGATTGGCGAGGCTGCGCTCGATGAAAGGACGCAGGTTGAGGTAGCCCTCGGCCACGTGCGGGTTCAGGCGCCGGCCGGCCTTGGTGGCGACATGGAAGGCGTCGCTCGGGCGCTCCTTGCGCAGACGGGCGAGCAGGCGCTCGCTGTGGCCGTCGCCGTAGACGTCGGCGGTGTCGAAGAAGTTCACGCCGCGGTCCAGCGCGTGGTGCAGGGCGGCCATTGCGGCCGTGTCGTCGGTGTCGCCCCAGGTGCCGCCAATGGCCCAGGCGCCGAAGCCGATTGCAGAAACATTCAGGCCGGTGCGGCCGAGGGGGCGATAGATCATGGGTTTGAGGCTGCGCGAATGAAAGACGGCGGGGAGTGTCGTTGATAGCGCTCTCATTTTCTATCCCGGGTCTTTCCTTCCGGCCTGCGCGGTCGGGATCTAGACTGCCTCGGCTGCCCGCACCGGGCATCGACTGTGGCGCGAGTCACTTCACCGGAGATTGCAATGGGACTTCTGGACAACCTGCTCGGCGCCGCAACGCAAGGCCTGGGCCAACAGGCCGGTGGCGGTCAAAACTGGGTGGCTCTGATCTCCGGCCTGGTGGCCAATGGTTCGCTGCAAGGCGGCCTTCCCGGGCTGCTGCAGCAATTGCAGGCGGGCGGCCTCGGCGAGCAGGTGCAAAGCTGGATCTCGACCGGCGTCAACCAGACTATTTCAGGCGACCAACTCACCGGCGCGCTCGGCGGTGCAGGCGGCTTGCTTGGCCAACTGGCCCAGCAGGCCGGCGTGTCGCCTGCCGAAGCAGGCGACCAGCTCAGCCAGTGGCTGCCGCAGATCGTCGACAAGCTGACGCCGAACGGGCAACTGCCCGCCAACCTTGGCGCAGGTGGTCTCGATGGCTTGGCCGGCATGCTCGGCGGGCTCTTGAACCGCTGAAATGAAAACGGCCCCGTGAGGGGCCGTGGGGCAGTGCGGGAGCGGTTGGCTCAGAGCACTTCGGACGCGAAGTCGGCCAGCCGCGAACGCTCGCCGCGTGCCAGAGTCACATGGCCGCTGTGTGCCCAGCCCTTGAAGCGGTCGACCGCGAACGTGAGGCCGGAGCTGCCTTCGGTCAGGTAGGGCGTGTCGATCTGCGCCAGGTTGCCCAGGCAGACGATCTTGGTGCCAGGGCCGGCGCGCGTGATCAGCGTCTTCATCTGCTTGGGCGTCAGGTTCTGGGCCTCATCGATGATGACGAACTTGTTGAGGAACGTGCGCCCGCGCATGAAGTTCAGGCTCTTGATCTTGATCTTGCTGCGCACCAGGTCCTGCGTCGCCGCGCGGCCCCATTCGCCTGCGGATGAGCCGCCCTTGGCCAGCACTTCCAGGTTGTCGTCGAGGGCGCCCATCCACGGGCCCATCTTCTCTTCCTCGGTGCCGGGCAGGAAGCCGATGTCCTCGCCCACAGGCACGGTCACGCGGGTGACGATGATCTCGCTGTAGCGGCGGTCATCGAAAACCTGGGCCAACGCGGCGGCCAGCGTCATCAGCGTCTTGCCGGTGCCGGCCGTGCCGGTCAGCGTGATGAAGTCGCACTCCGGGTCCATCAGCAGGTTGAGGGCGAAGTTCTGCTCGCGGTTGCGCGACGTCACGCCCCAGACCGCGTGCTTCTGGTGGCCGTAGTCCTTCAACGTGCGCAGCACGGCCGTCTTGCCGGTGATCTCGGTGACCTTGGCGTACAGCGGCGTGGCACCCGGTGCTTCCAGGTAGATCAGCTCGTTGATGGTCAGCGTCGGCACCAGCGGGCCGCTGATGCGGTAGAAGGTCGTGCCGCCTTGCTGCCAGCTCTCCATGGTCTTGCCATGGCGGTCCCAGAAGTCCGAAGGCAGGGCTTGGACGCCGGTGTAGAGCAGGTCGGAGTCTTCCAGCGTCTTGTCGTTGCGGTAGTCCTCAGCCGGCAGGCCCAGCGCGCGGGCCTTGATGCGCATGTTGATGTCCTTGGACACCAGCACCACTTCACGGCCGGGGTGGAGCGTCGTCAGCGCCTGGACGACGCCCAGGATCTGGTTGTCCGCCTTGCCCTGCGGCAAACCGGCTGGCAGCGGCGCGTCGATCAGCTCGGTCTGGAAGAAGAGCTTGCCCTCGGCCTCGCGGTGGCCCGTGCCGGCCAGCGACAGGCCCTTGGACATCTCCTCGATGCCACTGGTCTTCAGGCTGGCGGCGAGCTGGTCCAGCTCGCGGCTGACCTGACGCACATTGCGGGCGACCTCGGTCATGCCCTTCTTGTGCCCGTCCAGTTCCTCCAGCGTGATCATGGGCAGGAAGACGTCGTGCTCCTCGAAGCGGAACAGCGACATCGGGTCATGCATCAGCACGTTGGTGTCGAGCACGAAGAGCTTGGCGGCTTCGGCGGGCTTGCGGGTGCGTTTGGGCGTAGCGGCTTTTGCCGGCGCCTTGCTCGCCGACTTGGTCGGCAGCGCCGATTTGGCGGCATGGCTGGAGGCGGGGGTAGGGAGGCGCAGCACTTCGGCTGTCGGCGCTGCGCCAGGCGCGGCGGCGGGCGCGACGACGGGCGCTTGGACGGACGCTTGGACGGGCGCTATGTGCGGCCGGTCGGCGCGCGGTTTGCTGGGGGTCAGATCGGCCGAGTAAGCAGTGGCATCGAGGCGGCTGGCGCGTTGTGCAGGGGGCTTAGGCAGTGGCATGTACGGCGGATAGGCGGCAGGTGAACCCCTTGCGATCCAGGCTCCAGAAAGCAAAAAGCCGCACAGGATGAGTGCGGCTTTGACGTCTGAGACAAGGATTCGGCCCGGGGCATGAGCTGATTATGCACATCCCGCGGGCGCCCGCGATGTCAGAGAACAACGCGTGTTCGCGGGGTCAGGCAGCTTCCTTCTTCAGGCCTTTGACGGCCTTCAGCACCTCGTCGACGTGACCCGCAACCTTGATGCCGCGCCATTCGCCCACGAGGATGCCGTTCGGGGCGATCAGGAAGGTCGAGCGCTCGATGCCCTTGACCTTCTTGCCATACATGATCTTGTTCTTGACCACGCCGAACATGTGACAGAGCTTTTCTTCCGTATCGGCGATCAGCTCGAATGGCAGCTCAAGCGCCTGCTTGAACTTGTCATGCGAAACCATGTTGTCGCGCGAGACGCCGAACACGATGGCACCGGCCTTTACGAAGTCCTTGTGGCGATCACGGAATTGCATTGCCTCAGTGGTACAACCGGGCGTGTTGTCTTTCGGGTAGAAATACAGCACGACCGACTTGCCCAGGAAGGCGTTGGCGGTGAACTTCACGCCGCCGGTGGCTTGAGCCTCAATTTCCGGCAGGGGTTTGTTGAGCGCAGGCGTCATTGGGGGGTGCGGCAAGTTTGTGCTCGCGGGGTCTCCGGGTCGTGACTGCTGCGTGTGCAGCAATTCACGCGGGCGCCCGCATGCAATAGCCAGCAATTATAGGGCCTTGTCCTACCCGGGGGTCGGGCAGCCTATCCCTCGATCAGCAGCGCGGCGAGCACATTTCGACCTTCACTGGCCAATACGTTGTAAGTGCGGCAGGCCGCAGCGAGGTCCATGACCTCGAAACCAATGCGCGCTTCGACCAGCCCGCGCCACAGGGCCGGGTTGGGGAAACGTAGTTTCGAGCCGCTGCCGAAGACGACCAGCTCGGGGTTCAGTGCCTTGATTGCTTCGAAATGCGCGGCCTGAAGTTCCTCGAAGCGCGAAGGCGCCCACGCGGCCACATCGCCCTTCCAGGGGACGAGCACACTGGCGGTGTGCGGCCGGCCGTTGACCCAGACGCCACTGGCGTCGTGGCGTGAAATGCTGTTGCCGCCTTGCGGCTCGTCGAGTTGAAACTTCATCGAAAGCAGGGGCGGAAATCCGGGCCGGCGAGTGTCGCCCAGAACGGCATTCCGCATGCCCGGCCTTTAAACTTCCAAGTCCCCCTGCATTGCAGCAAACGCTGCTCCGGAGCCCCTTTGAAGCCCATCGCCAAGTCCAGCAAGCTCGCCAGCGTCAGCTATGACATCCGCGGCCCCGTGCTGGACAAGGCGCGCCAGATGGAGGAAGAGGGTCAGAAGATCATCAAGCTGAACATCGGCAACACCGCGGTGTTCGGCCTGACGCCGCCGGACGAGATCGTGCAGGACATGATCCGCAACCTGGCCGATGCCGGCGGCTACACCGACAGCAAGGGCCTGTTCGCGCCGCGCAAGGCGGTGGTGCACTACACCCAGCAAAAGGGTGTCAAGGGTGTCACCGTGGACGACGTCTACCTCGGCAACGGTGCGTCCGAGCTGATTCAGATGTCGATCAATGCGCTGGTCAACGACGGCGACGAGATCCTGATCCCGGCGCCCGACTTCCCGCTCTACACGGCCGTCGTTGGTCTCTCCGGCGGCCGCCCGGTGCACTACCTGTGCGACGAAGGCGCCGGCTGGCTGCCCGACCTGGCCGACATCGAGTCCAAGATCAGCCCGCGCACGCGCGGCATCATGGTCTGCAACCCGAACAACCCGACGGGCGCGCTTTACCCGACGGACCTGCTGCTCGGCATCATCGAACTGGCGCGCCGGCACCAGCTTGTCATCTTTGCCGACGAGATCTACGACAAGACGCTGTACGACGGCGTGACGCACACCAGCATGGCATCGCTGGCCGATGACGTGCTGTTCATCACCTTCAACGGCCTGTCCAAGAACTACCGCGCCTGCGGCTACCGGGCTGGCTGGATGGTTGTCAGCGGCGAGAAGCGCCATGCCCGCGACTACATCGAGGGCCTGAACATGCTGGCCTCGCTGCGCCTGTGCTCCAACACGCCGGGTCAACTGGCGATCCAGACGGCGCTTGGTGGCCACCAGAGCATCGACGACCTCGTGGCGCCCACCGGGCGCCTCTGTCGCCAGCGCGACCTAGCCTACGAACTGCTGACGCAGATCCCGGGCGTCAGCGTCGTCAAACCCAAGGCCGCGCTCTACATGTTCCCGCGGCTGGACCCCAAGATCTACCCGGTGGCCGACGATCAGCAGTTCGCCTACGAGCTGCTCGCCGAAGAGAAGGTACTCATCGTCCAGGGCACCGGCTTCAACTGGCCGGCGCACGACCATTTCCGCCTCGTCTTCCTGCCCAATGTGGACGACCTGCGCGAGGCCATCGGCCGCATCGAACGTTTCCTGGCCGGCTATCGCCGGCGTTATTCCGCCTGATCTACCTGTCCTGAAGAGCCCTGCAATGAAAGCGATTCAAGTTGGCCTCATCGGCCTCGGCACCGTCGGTGCCGGCACCTTCAACGTCCTGCAGCGCAACCAGGCCGAGATTCGCGGCCGCGCCGGGCGTGGCATTGAAATCGCGATGGTGGCCGCCCGCAATGCCGAGCGCGCCAAGGCCTACCAGGCCGTCGTCGGCGACGGCGTGCCCTGCGTCGGTGACGCACAGCAGCTCGTCAACAACCCGGCCATCGACATCGTTGTCGAGCTGATCGGCGGCATCGAGCCGGCGCGCACGCTGGTGCTGCAGGCGATCGCCAATGGCAAGCACGTCGTCACGGCCAACAAGGCGCTGCTGGCGCTGCACGGCACGGAGATCTTCGAGGCCGCGCGTGAGAAGGGCGTCGTCGTCGCGTTCGAAGCGGCGGTTGCCGGTGGCATTCCCATCATCAAGGCGCTGCGCGAAGGCCTGACGGCGAACCGCATCGAGTGGATCGCCGGGATCATCAACGGCACGACCAATTTCATCCTGTCCGAGATGCGCAGCAAGGGCCTGGATTTCGGCGTCGTGCTGAAGGAAGCCCAGCGCCTGGGCTATGCCGAGAGCGACCCGACCTTCGACATCGAAGGCGTGGACGCCGCCCACAAGCTGACCATCATGAGTGCCATCGCCTTCGGCGTCCCGGTGCAGTTCGACAAGGCGCATGTCGAGGGCATTTCGAGCCTGCAGGCGACCGACATCAAGTACGCCGAGCAGCTCGGCTACCGCATAAAGTTGCTCGGCATCACGCGCCGCCGTGACAACGGCATCGAGCTGCGCGTGCATCCCACGCTGATCCCGTCGACCCGTTTGATCGCCAATGTCGAAGGCGCGATGAACGCCGTCGTCGTGCAGGCCGATGCGGTCGGCACGACGCTGTACTACGGCAAGGGCGCCGGCGCAGAGCCGACCGCCTCGGCCGTCGTCGCCGACCTGGTGGACGTGACCCGCCTGGCCACGGCCGACCCCGACCACCGCGTGCCGCACCTGGCCTTCCAGCCCGACGCGATGAGCGACACGCCCATCTTGCCGATGGCCGGCGTGCAGACGGCGTTCTACCTGCGCCTCGTTGTCGCCGACCAGGCCGGCGTGCTGTCGCGCATCACCACCATCCTGGCCGAGCACGACATCTCCATCGACGCCGTGCTCCAACGCGAGTCCGCCGAGGGCGAGCGCCAGACCGACCTCATCATCCTGACGCACGACACGTCTGAAGGCCGCATGAACGAGGCGCTGGCCAAGATGCAGGGCCTGCCAACCGTCCTCGCGCCCATCGTCCGCATCCGCAAGGAAGAACTGGCCTGAGCCAGACACACTGACATGAAGTACATCAGCACCCGCGGCGACCAGACCGAGCGCGGCTTCTCCGACATCCTCCTTGAAGGCCTGGCGCCTGACGGCGGCCTCTACCTGCCCAAGACCTACCCGCGCGTCGACGGGGCGACGCTGACGCGCTGGCGTGGCCTGGCCTATGCCGACCTGGCCTTCGAGATCCTGTCGCTCTACATCGATGACATCCCCGCCGATGACCTGCACGCCATCACGCGCAAGGTCTACACGGCCGAGGTGTTCGGCACCGAGCAGATCACGCCGCTGACCTGGCTGGGCGACCACGTGGCGCTGCAAGGTCTGTCCAACGGCCCGACGCTGGCCTTCAAGGACATGGCCATGCAGTTGCTTGGCGCGCTGTTCGAGTACGAGCTGGCCCGCCGCGGTGAGACGCTGAACATCCTCGGCGCGACCTCGGGCGACACCGGCAGCGCCGCCGAGTACGCGATGCGCGGCAGACAAGGCGTCAATGTCTTCATGCTCAGCCCGCAGGGCCGCATGAGCCCCTTCCAGCAGGCGCAGATGTTCAGCCTGCAAGACGCCAACATCCACAACATCGCCGTGGAAGGCGTGTTCGACGACGCGCAGGACATCGTCAAGGCTGTCTCCAACGACCTCGCCTTCAAGCGCGAGTACCGCATCGGCACGGTCAACTCCATCAACTGGGCGCGGCTGCTGGCCCAGGTCGTCTATTACTTCGCCGGCTACTTCCAGGCGACGAAGACGAATGCCGAGAAGGTCAGCTTCACGGTGCCGTCAGGCAACTTCGGCAACGTCTGTGCCGGCCATGTCGCGCGCCAGATGGGCCTGCCCATCGCCAGGCTGGTGGTCGCGACCAACGAGAACGACGTGCTCGACGAGTTCTTCCGCACCGGCACCTACCGCGTGCGCGGCAGCGCCGACACGCATGAGACGTCCAGCCCGTCGATGGACATTTCCAAGGCCAGCAACTTCGAGCGCTTCGTGTTCGACCTGCTGGGCCGCGACGGCGCGCGGGTGAAGCAGCACTTCAGCGGCAGCCAGTTCGGGCTGAAGGCCGGTGAGCATGCCGAGATCGCCAGCTTCGGCTTCAGCTCCGGCCGCAGCACGCATGCCGACCGCATCGCCACCATCCGCCGCTGCCACGCCGAGCACGGCATCGTCATCGACCCGCACACGGCTGACGGCCTCAAGGTGGCGCTGGAGCAGCGTGACCCCGCCGTGACCATGCTGGTCCTGGAGACGGCCCTGCCGGCCAAGTTCGCCGCCACCATCCACGAGGCGCTGGGCATCGAGCCGCCGCGGCCGGCCGGGCTGGACGGCATCGAAGACCTGCCCAAGCGCGTGACGCTGATGCCGGCGGACGTGGATCAGGTGAAGGCCTACATCCGCAGCCATGTCTGATGGCAGGAAACCCGGCCTGATCCCGCTCGACGACGCGCTGGCGGCGCTGCTGGCGCAGATCGCGCCGCTGGCCGGGACGCAAACGCTGGCCACCGCCGATGCGCGCGGCCGCGTGCTGGCGGCGGACCTGGTCTCGCCGGTCGACGTGCCGCCGGCCGACAACTCGGCGATGGACGGCTATGCGCTGCGTGCCGCCGATGCGGCGTCGCTGCTGCCGGTCACCCAGCGCATCCCCGCAGGCAGCGTGCCCGCGCCGCTGCCTGCGGGCGAGGCGGCGCGCATCTTCACCGGCGCCCATGTGCCGCCGGGGGCGGACACCGTGGTCATGCAGGAGTTCACCGAGTTGGTGGATGGCCAGCTGCGCGTGACTCAGCCCGTCACAACCGGCGCCAATGTGCGCCTGCGTGGCGAAGACGTGCGCGCCGGCTCGGTCGTGCTGCCCGCCGGCACGCGGCTGGACGCCGTGTCGCTGGGCCTCGCGGCTACAGCCGGTGCCGCTCAATTGATGGTCACCCGCCGCCCCCGCGTCGCGGTGTTCTCGACCGGTGATGAACTGGTCATGCCCGGCGAACCGCTGCCGCCAGGCGCCATCTACAACAGCAACCGCTTCACGCTGCGCGCGCTGCTCGACGGCCTGGGCTGCGAGGTGGTCGACCTCGGCATCGTGCCTGACAACCTCCAAGCCACCCGCGCCGCGCTGCGCGACGCCGCATCGCGGGCCGATGTCATCCTGACCTCGGGCGGCGTGTCCGTCGGCGAGGAGGACCACCTGCGCCCCGCCGTGCAGGCCGAGGGCCGGCTCGATCTCTGGGCCGTTGCCATCAAGCCCGGCAAGCCCTTCGCCTACGGCCGCGTGGGCGAGGCGCATTTCATCGGGCTGCCCGGCAATCCGGTGTCCAGTCTCGTCACCTTCCTCGTCCTCGTGCGGCCGGCGCTGTTGAAGCTGCAAGGCGCCTCGCGCCTCACGCCGCGCGGCTACCGCTTGGTAGCCGGCTTCGACTGGCCCAAGCCTGACAAGCGCCGCGAGTTTCTGCGCGTGCGGCTGGACGACGACGGCGGCCTCGCCATGTTCGCCAACCAGAGCAGCGGCGTGCTGACCTCGGCCTTCTGGGCCGACGGCCTGCTCGACAACCCGCCTGGCCAGGCCATCAAGGCCGGCGACGCGGTGCGCTTCCTGCCGTTTGCGGAGCTGCTGGCGTGACGATCACGGTCAAGCTGCGCTTCTTCGCCTCGCTGCGCGAGAAGCTGGGTGAGGGTGAGGCGCTGGCCTTGCCTGAGGGCAGCACCGTCGCTGCTGCTCGCGAGGCCTTGCTCGCGCGTGGCGGCGTTCATGCCGACGCGCTGGCCGCCGGCCGCGCCGTGCGTTCGGCGCTGAACCAGAAAATGTGCGCCGAGTCCGCCGTGCTGGTGGATGGCGACGAGCTGGCGTTCTTCCCCCCAGTCACTGGCGGATGAACGGCCTGCATCTCACGGCCGACCTGGGCGGGGTCAATCCGGCACTGCCGTTGATGTGCGATGCCGAAGCCTTGGCCGCCCTGTGCCGCGCGACCGTGTTGACCTCCGGCCTCAGCGGCGTGGCCGAACTCTTCCATCGCTTTGGCGCGGCCGAAGAGCAGTGCGGCATCACCGGCGTCGTGCTGCTGGCCGAGTCGCACCTGGCCATCCACACCTGGCCGGAGCTGGGCGGGGTGACGCTGGATGTCTACGTCTGTAACTACGGCGCCGACAACACCGCCAAGGCCGAGGCGCTGATGACCGCGCTGATCGACGCCTTTGCGCCGGCCTCCGTCAGCCGTCAGAGCCTGAGCCGGGCCGCTGCCTCGACGCCGACCGTGTAGGCCTCTTCGAACACCGAATAGCCGCTCAAGTCGGCATGCGCGAAGACAACCCGGCCGCGCGCGTCGTTCAGTGCGGCGAGGGCCGTTGAGCCGCGCAGGCCCGGCGTCGGGATGCTCATCGCGTGGCCGAAGCGGCACAGGTCGATTCGCACCAGTTTGGCCGGCAGGTCGGGGTGGGTTTGCGCCAGCTCGTCGGTGACGAAACGGGCCCAGTGTTGCCAGGGCTGGCGCAGCAGCTCGGCGCGCTGGGCGGCGGGCAGCGCGAAATAGGCCGTCAGCAGCGGCGGGCGCGGCGTCGGGTCCAACGACTGGTGGCGGGCGTCGACGTAGCCGAGGGCCGTGGTGCCGTAGCGCACGTTGTCCCAGGCCGGCGGCACGCCGGGGCGCGTGAGCAGAAGCTCGCTCAGTGCCAGGTTGGCCGTGAGCCAGGGGGCATAACTCAACTGTCTGGCGGCACTGCGCAACGCTTCGGACGGTGCGGCCAGCAGGCGCGCCGAGATGAAGAGGGGCGTGGCCAGCACGACGGCCTGGGCCTGCCAGCGCTCGGGCGCGCCTTCCGCTTCGTTCCACGCCAGCAGTTCCACGCCGTGCTTGCCCTCGTTGACGCGCAGCACGCTGCGGCCCAGGTGCGTGCGGTCGCGCAGCGGCTCGGCGAGGCGGGCGGACAGCCAGCCGTTGCCCTCGGCCCAGGTCAGCACAGGCTCGCGTTCGGCCGCCTCGTCGCCAGGCGCGTGGAAGCCATGGCGGCTGGCGAAGTAGTGCAGGCCGGCCCAGGCCGAGACGCCAGCCGCGCCCGCGCCGAAGTCGTCGCGGCAGCAGTAGTCGAGGTACCAGCGCAGTCGGGTGTCGGACAGCGCGTTCGCGTCCAGCCAGGTGGCGAACGTCTGGGCGTCCAGCGCGCCGTGGCCCGGCGTCCAGCGGGCGCGTCGCGTGGGCATTGCGAAGCCCAGGTCGCGCTGGGCCTCGGCGACCCGGGCCGAAAAGCGCCTGTACTGCTCGCGCGCAGGCTGTGATTCGGCCGGCGGCAGCAGGCCCTCGTGCCATTCGCCATCGATGAAGAGGCGTTCCTGCGGACTGTGACAGAGGTGGCGCTCGTCCCACTCGGTGCGGCCCAGCACCTGCCGGGACAGGCCCAGTTCCGCGAGCAGTTGCGAAACCTCGTGCGCGTCGGAGCCAGGCAGCGGCAGGTAGTGCGCGCCAAGCGGGCAGGCAGAGCCAGCCATCAGGTGACCCCGGCTGTTGCCGCCGGCGGCATCCTCGAGGTCCAGCAGCGCGATGTCGTCGATACCGCGGCTGGCCAATGCACGCGCGCAGGCGAGGCCGGCGATGCCGGCGCCGACGATGACGACGCCCGCCTTTCGCAGGGGTCCGCCGGCGGGTGGCAGCTCGGCGCGCAGCCGGTGCCCGCGCTGCGGATGGGTGCCTACCCAGCCGCCCTGCGGGCCCGTTGAATCGTTCGAACAGGCGCTGGCCAGCAGGCTGATCAACAGCGCGCGTCGGGCGGGGGAAGCTGGGAAGGAGGCGGTCGGCGGGCGCAAGGCGCGCAGGTTAGCAGCACGCCTTGCCGACGATGTTCAGTGAGCCGGGTCGAGATCGATGTTCGCGTCTTCACCGGTGGCCGAGCGCCATTCGCGCAGTTCCGCGGCCAGCACCGGGTGCTTGTCGGCATCGGCGCGACGGATCAGCTCTTCGACGTTGTCGTCCGTCACATGCTCGTGGCCGACACCGTTGATGAGGTTCTGATAGACGCTGTCGACGTCGGTGGCATCGGTATTGGCAGGCGTGGTTGGCACGTCGGCCTTACCGAGCGAGGCGGGCTTCTGGGTTGGCATGAGCGACTCCGCACCGGCGCGACCGGCCGGCGATCAAGCTCCATGGCAATCAACGTTCCCGGTTCAATGCACCTTGCCCCACTCGGCCTCGAATTCCTGCACCAGCACCTGGTTGCTCAGGCGGTTCACCTCGGTCGGCACGCGCGCCATGTCGGGGGGAAAGTCCAGCAGCGACGGCAGGCTCTGCGGGCTCAGGAAGCGCAGGCCGGGCGGGAACTGCGTCGGCAGCCGGAAGGGCCGGCGCGACGCGATGACGAAGCCCCATTCGCCGAAGCTCGGTACATGGGCGTGGTAAGGCGTGGTGGTCAGCCCGGTGGACTCGATGGTGGTGACGACGGTCCAGAAACTGCGCCGTGCGATCAGCGGTGACGTCGTCTGCACGACGGCATAGCCGCCCGCGCTGAGGTGCTGGTCGACCGACTCGTAGAAGCTGGCCGTGTAGAGCTTGCCCAAGGCGAAGTTGGACGGGTCGGGGAAGTCGACGACGATGACGTCGAAGACCTGGGTCTGCTGCTCCAGCCAGCCGAAGGCGTCGGCGTTGACGATGGTGAGCTTGTGGGATGAAAGCGCGTGGCCGTTCAGCGCGGCGAGCTTCCCGTTGTCGCGGAACAGTGTGGTCATCAGCGGGTCCAGCTCAACGAGGGTGACCTGCTCGACGCTGGCGTACTTCAGCACCTCGCGCAGGGCCATGCCGTCGCCGCCGCCCAGCACCAGCACGCGCTTCGGGGCGCCGTGCGCGGCCATTGCCGGCTGCACCAGGGCCTCGTGATAGCGGTACTCGTCCTTGGAATGGAACTGCAGATTGCCGTTCAGGAAAAGCCGTGTGCCGGCGCGGCCCTCGGTGACGATGATGCGCTGGTAGTCGCTGCTCTGCTTGAAGACGATGTCCTCGCCGTAGAAGCGGTCCTCGGCCCAGGTCGTCAGCCGCTCCGCGCCCGCCAGGGCCGCGAGCAGCAACGCGGCCGACAGCGCGCAGGCTGCAGCCATAGCTCCCTTGGCGCGCAGCTCGGCGCGGAACAGCCACAGCGCCCAGACGGCCACGGCCACGTTCAGCAGCCCGAAGGCCACGCCGGTGCGCACCAGGCCGAGATGCGGCACCAGCACGAGCGGGAAGGCCAGGGCCACCAGCAGGGCGCCGAGATAGTCGAAGGTCAGCACCTGCGAGACGAGATCCTTCAGCCCGTAGCGCGCGCTGAAGTGGCGCTTCAGGATGCGCATGACCAGCGGGATCTCCAGGCCCACCAGGGTGCCCACCAGCAGCACCAGCGCGTAGAGCAGCACGCGAAAGACCATGGCCTCGCCCGGCGGCAGCAGACTGTGCACGGTGAACAGCGCCGCTGGCATCAGCCCGCCGATGACGCCGACGAGCAGCTCCACCTGCAGGAAGACGCCGATGAGCTGGCGCTCGACGAAGCGCGACAGCCAGGAGCCCAGGCCCATGGCAAACAGGTACACGCCGATGACGGTGGAGAACTGCAGCACCGAGTCGCCGAGGAGATAGCTCGCCAGCGCGCCCGCCGCGAGCTCGTAGACCAGGCCGCAGGCGGCGATGACGAAGACGCTGGCGAGCAGCAGCAGCTCGGCCAGGCTGGGTCCGTGCTTGTCGGGTGTTGGGGCCTCGGCGGCGTTCACGACAACGTCGGACGCACGCACTCGTTCAGGAGAATCCGCTCAGCCATGTATCGCCGCAGCGACGATGTTGCCGATGGAAATGCACATGGCGCCGACGACGATGGCCAGCGCGACGTTCTTGTGCTCGACGAGTTCTTCCCACAGCTTGTAGGGCGTGATCTTGTCGACGATGAGGAAGGAGAGCCAGAAGATGACGACACCGATGAGGGCATACATCGTCGAGCCGAGGATGACTTCGGGTTTGAGCCAGTCGAGGGTCATGGTGAGCACTCCGTTGAGATCGTCTTATTTGTGGCCACCGCCACCGCTGCTGTAGCCGCCGTAGCTGCCACCCGTGTTGCCGCTGTAGGCGCCTCCGCTGCTGCGCAGGCTGGCGCGGCATTGTCGGTATTCGCTGCTGGCTTCGCCGAAGCTGTTCTTGTAGCGCTGGCAGTCGTCGCTGGCACACGCGCGAAGCAGCGTGCCCAGGATGACCAGCAGGAACAGGCCGACGACGATGTAGACCAGGAGCTTGGCGCCGCCGGTCTTGAATGCCGAGGCGTCCCGGGCAAACTGAGCGGCTGGGGCCGACAGGCCGAAGGCCTTCTGCACCGTGGCTGCTTCCAGGGTCTGGCCGGCGCTCCAGGTGACCTCGGGCCCCTGCTGCTCGCGGCTCAGCAGGTATTGGCCGTCCTTGCTGGCGTAGTCGGTGACCTTGACGCGGTCGTCCAGGCGCACAGGCCAGTAGAACTCGCCCAGCACATGCGTCGTCTTCGCCTGGTAGGTCCAGCGTTCGTCGTAGGCGCGGCTCTGCCATTGGGTGCCGGCACGCGATTGCGTCGGCGCGCCGGTGAGCGTGCGCACCAGGCTCCAGCCTTCGCGCGTATCGACGAGGAAAGCAAAGCCGGCCAGGCGGTTGTAGAGCAGGTACTCGCGCCAGAAGCTCTGCTCGTCCTCGGCGTCTTCGGGCAGGTCGCAGCGCTCCTGGTAGCCGACGACGGTCCAGCCCTGCGGCTTCTCGCCGGCCAGCGCCAGCGTGCCGGTGCGGCCGAGCGGGATCAGCGGGGGCAGGCCAGGCGGCTGAGGCGTGAAGCCGAGCGCCTTGGCGTCACCTTCGGGCAGGTCGACGACGGCCTGGCATTGGCCGCAGGCCATGCTCTTGGTCTGTGCCAGCTTCGGAACCAGCGGCGCGCCGCAGCTGGGGCAGGCGATGCTGCGGCCGGCGAACTTCGCTTCGGCGACGGACTCGCCCTCGGCCGTTGTGCGCAGGCCTTGCAGGGCCAGGTCGGCGAGTTGCACGCCGCGGCCGACGGACCAGACCGGCGGGCCGTCCTCGCGGAATTCCAGCGTGCCGACCTCGTCCTGCGGGTTGCGCAGCTCGACGATGCGGCCGGTGCGTGGCACGCGCGGCAGCTCACCCTCGGCGGCGCGCACGGCGGCCTGAACGACGGCGGCGACCTGCCAGCGTTGACCTGCCAGTGTCAGCGGTGCGCCGACTTGTGGATCGGTGGGTGGCGCTTCGGCGAGCGGTGCTTCCAGGCTGAGGACGAACTGGCCGTTGTCCTCACTGAGCCAAGCCACGCGCGGCGTGTCGGCGCCGGCGTCGAACAGCAGATGCCATTCGTTCCAGTTGCCCAGTTCCGAGCCGCGCTGCACGCGGCCGACGGCGGTGAAGCCGCTGCCCATCCAGCGGCCGCTGGCGCCGAGCTGCAGCGGCGAATAGTCTTCAAAGATTTCGGCGCTCTTGCCGATCTGGCTCAGCGTCTCGCCGTCGCGCAGCAATGTGCTGCGGCAGAAGCCGCAGACGGCGCTGGCGGACGCCGCGCTGGCGAACTCGACCGGCGCGCCGCAGTTGGGGCAGGCCGCGCGCCAGCGGCGCTGGGCGCTGGGCGCCTGATCAGCCAAGTTTCTTCAGGAGGTCGGCCTTCTTGGCGGCGAATTCCTCGTCGGTCAGGATGCCCTTGGCCTTGAGGTCGCCGAGCTTTTCCAGCAGCGAGACGATGTCCTCGGGCTTGCTGGCGGCCGGGGCGGGTGCCGCAGCGCCCACGCCGGCCAGGCCCTGGCCCAGCGTCTGCGCCAGCGTCTGGCCCAGGGCCACGCCGGCACCCAGGCCGATGGCCTCGCCCGCGATGCCGCTGCCGCCCGAGCCACCCTTGGCCATCTCGGGCAGAGCCTGTGCGGCCTGGTACTGCATGAACTGACCCATGTTCTGGCCAATGATGCCCATGCCGATGCGCTGGTCGAGGATCTTTTGCAGCTCCTCGGGCAGGGACACGTTCTGCATCGTCACCGACAGCAGTTCCAGGCCGATGGCGTCGAAGGACGGCGAAGTCGCGTTCTTGAGCGCGGCGGCGAACTCGATCTGGTTGGCCGCCAGGTCCAGGAAGGCCGTGCCGCTGCTGGCGACGGCGTCGCTGATGTGCTGCAGCATCAGGCCGCGCAGTTGCCCGTCGAGCTCGGCGGCGGTGTAGCGCTCGCGCGTGCCCGAGATCTGGCTGTGGAAGACCTTGGCGTCCTTCACGCGATAGGCGTAGTTGCCGAAGGCGCGCAGGCGCACGGCGCCGAAATCCTTGTCGCGGATGGAGACCGGCTGGCTGGTGCCCCAGCGCTGGTCGATCTGCTGGCGGGTGCTGAAGAAGTAGACATCGCTCTTGAAGGGCGACTCGAACAGCTTGTCCCAGTTCTTGAGATAGGTCAGCACCGGCAGCGTCTGCGTCGTCAGACGGTGCGTGCCGGGGCCGAAGACGTCGGCGACCTGGCCCTCGTTGACGAAGACAGCGACCTGCGATTCGCGCACGACGAGCTGGCCGCCGTTCTGGATTTCCATGCCGGACATCGGGAAGCGCCAGGCCAATGTGCCGTCGCTGTCCTCGGTCCACTGGATGACGTCTATGAACTGTTTCTTGATGAAATCCATCAGGGCCATGTCGGTTCCCGCATGCGGTGAAGAGAAATTTGGAGGCGAGTATCGGGCGGAGCTTGGAGGGCTCGGGCCCCAAACAGGTGAATCTCACCCTGTCGGCGGCGAGAATCTACGCCATGCCGCGAGTTTGCATCCAGACCGACGACTTCGACCTTGGCGCCGAAACGGCCGCCCTGCGCCTTGAGGATGGCGGCGTCGGCGCCGTGGTCGCCTTCGTTGGCACGGTGCGTGAGCACAGCAGCGGCCAGACGGTCAGCGCCATGGAACTGGAGCACTACCCCGGCATGACCGAGGCCGCCATCGAAGGCATGGTGGACGAGACCTTCGCTCGCTTCGATATCCGCGCCGCCAAGGTCATCCACCGCGTGGGCCGCCTTCAGGCGCGCGACCAGATCGTGCTCGTGCTCGTCACCAGCGCCCACCGCGGCCAGGCCTTCCAGGCCTGTGAATTCCTGATGGACTACCTGAAGACCCAGGCACCGTTCTGGAAGAAGGAGCACACGCCGGATGGCGCGCACTGGGTGGACGCGCGGGTGGCGGACGACGAAGCGCTGGCGCGCTGGGGCATTGCGGCGGAGAACGCTTCTTGAACGGCGCTGCGGTTGCACTGGGTGCGGCGCTGGGCGCGCTGGCGCGCTGGCAGGCAGGGCTGCTGTTCAACATGCGCTGGGCAGGCTTTCCGCTCGGCACGCTGTTGGTCAATGTTGTCGGCGGCTTGCTGATCGGCATGGCGCTGGAGTGGTTTGGCCGCCAGCCGAATGAATTGCTGAAACTTTTGCTGGTCACCGGCTTCCTGGGCGGACTGACGACCTTCTCGGCGTTCTCGGGCGAGTCGCTCGCGTTGCTGCGTCACGGCGACTTCGGCATGGCTGCGGTCCACACCCTGGCCCACGTGCTGGGAGCGCTTTTTGCCGCGTGCTTGGGCATGAAACTCGTCCAGGCCTTGATCTAGGCCAACTTGAAAAGCGCCGACAGGCGCCCACTTGGCTTCGCAACCGGAGGATTCCCACCATGCGTGCCGACAAGTTCACCACCCGCTTCCAGGAGGCGCTCAGCGACGCCCAGAGCCTGGCCCTGGGCCGCGACAACCCGTACATCGAACCCAGCCATGTGCTGGCCGCCATGCTGGCCCAGGACGACGGACCGCGCGCCTTGCTGCAGCGCGCCGGCGTCAACGTCCAGGGCCTGAAGACGGCGCTGGAAGGTCTGATTGCCGGCCTGCCGCAGGTCAGCGGTTCGGGCCAGACGGTGCAGGCCGGGCGCGATCTTGTCAGCCTGTTGCAGGCGGCCGAGAAAGAGGCGACCAAGCGGGGCGACCAGTTCATTGCCAGCGAGATGTTCCTGCTGGCGCTGGCCGACGCCAAGACCGACCTGGCCGGCGTCGTGCGCGGCCACGGCCTCACGCGCAAGGCGCTGGAGGGCGCCATCGAGGCCGTGCGCGGCGGCCAGAACGTCGATTCGGCCGAAGCGGAAGGCCAGCGCGAGGCGCTGAAGAAGTACACGCTGGACCTGACCGAACGCGCCCGCCTGGGCAAGCTGGACCCGGTCATCGGCCGCGACGAGGAGATCCGCCGGACCATCCAGGTGCTGCAGCGTCGCAGCAAGAACAACCCGGTGCTGATCGGCGAGCCGGGCGTGGGCAAGACGGCCATCGTCGAGGGCCTGGCCCAGCGCATCGTCAACGGTGAGGTGCCGGAGAGCCTGAAGAACAAGCGCGTGCTGGTGCTGGACATGGCCCTGCTGCTGGCCGGCGCCAAGTACCGCGGCGACTTCGAGGAGAGGCTCAAGGGCGTGCTGAAGGAAGTCAGCCAGGACGCCGGCCAGACCATCCTCTTCATCGATGAGATCCACACCATGGTGGGCGCCGGCAAGTCCGAAGGCTCCATCGACGCCGGCAACATGCTGAAGCCGGCGCTGGCGCGCGGCGAGCTGCATTGCATCGGCGCGACGACGCTCAACGAGTACCGCAAGTACGTCGAGAAGGACGCGGCACTGGAGCGGCGTTTCCAGAAGGTGCTGGTGGACGAACCGACGGTCGAAGCCACCATCGCCATCCTGCGCGGCCTGCAGGAGAAGTACGAGGTGCACCACGGCGTCGAGATCACGGACCCGGCCATCATTGCCGCGGCCGAGCTGAGCCACCGCTACATCACCGACCGTTTCCTGCCCGACAAGGCCATCGACCTCATCGACGAGGCGGCGGCCAAGATCAAGATCGAGATCGACTCCAAGCCCGAGGCGATGGACCGGCTGGACCGCCGCATGATCCAGCTCAAGATCGAGCGCGAGGCGGTGCGCAAGGAGAAGGACGAGGGCTCGCAGAAGCGCTTCAGCCTGATCGAGGACGAACTGCTCAAGCTGCAGCGTGAGTACGAGGACCTGGAAGAGATCTGGACGGCCGAGAAGGCGCAGGCCCAGGGCTCGGCCCATGTCAAGGAAGAGATCGACCGCATCAAGCAGCAGATCGAGGAACTCAAGCGCAAGGGCGACTTCAACAAGCTGGCCGAGCTGCAGTACGACCGCCTGCCCAAGCTGGAAAAGCAGCTGAACGAGGCGCAGGACAAGGAAGCCGGCGCCAAGGACAAGGGCAAGGGAACAACGCGGCCGCGCCTGCTGCGGACGCTGGTGGGCGCGGAGGAGATCGCCGAGGTCGTGGCACGCTCCACCGGCATCCCGGTCGCCAAGCTGATGCAGGGCGAGCGGGAGAAGCTGCTGCAGATGGAAGGCAAGTTGCACGAGCGCGTGGTGGGCCAGGCCGAAGCCATCCAGGCCGTGTCCGATGCCATCCGCCGCTCACGCGCAGGCCTCTCGGACCCGAACCGGCCGCTGGGCAGCTTCCTCTTCCTCGGCCCCACCGGTGTGGGCAAGACCGAGCTGTGCAAGGCGCTCGCCGGTTTCCTGTTCGACAGCGATGACCACATGGTGCGCATCGACATGAGCGAGTTCATGGAGAAGCATTCCGTCAGTCGCCTGATCGGTGCGCCGCCCGGCTACGTGGGCTACGAGGAGGGCGGCACGCTGACCGAAGCGGTGCGCCGCAAGCCCTATTCGGTGCTGCTGCTCGACGAGGTCGAGAAGGCCCATCCGGACGTGTTCAACGTGCTGCTGCAGGTGCTGGACGACGGCCGCCTGACCGACGGCCAGGGCCGCACCGTGGACTTCAAGAACACCGTGATCGTCATGACCTCCAACCTCGGCTCGCAGCACATCATGGCGCTGTCGGGCGAGAGCGACGAGGTCATCCGCGAGGCCGTGTGGGGCGAGGTCAAGGCGCACTTCCGGCCCGAGTTCCTGAACCGCATCGACGAGACCGTCATCTTCCACGCGCTGGGCGCAGACCACATCAAGTCCATCGCGCGCATCCAGCTGCGCCTGCTTGAAACAAGGCTGGACAAGCTGGAGATGAAGCTGGACGTCAGCGAGGCGGCGCTGGACGAGTTGGCCAAGGTCGGCTTCGACCCTGTCTTCGGTGCGCGGCCGCTGAAGCGTGCCATCCAGCAGCAGGTGGAGAACCCGCTGTCACGGCTCATCCTGGAGGGCAGGTTCGGCCCCAGGGATGTGATCCCGGTGGACGTGGAGGGCGGCGAGTTCTCGTTCGGGCGGGTGGTGCACTGATTGCTGCGTTTCGGGCCGAGCGCCGGGCCGCCCCAAGCCGGCCCGCTTGCGGCCGATTTGCGGCTCGACGCCGCAATTGGCTCCGTCCCATCGGGGGACCGACCAGACTCGCTCGCGTCGAGCGACGCGAGGGTGGGCGAGGGGCTCAAACGGTCGTCGGCGCGTCGCTCTGCAACGCCATGTCAAGCTCGACGCGGTTGCGGCCTGCTTCCTTGGCGCGGTAAAGCGCCTCGTCGGCCCGCTTGAGTGCGCCGGCCGCCGGAGCGCCCGGTGGCGCGAGTGCCACGCCGAAGCTGGCGGTCACGGTGATGCGGCCGCCGCCGGCGTTGATCTCGCTCTGCTCGACACGCTCGCGCAGCTTCTCGGCCAGGCGAGCGGCGTCGCGTACACGCGTGCCCTGGCAGGCGATGAGGAACTCCTCGCCGCCCCAACGGCCGAAGACGTCACTGGCGCGCAGGTTGGCTGCCACGACGGCGGCCACGCGCTTGAGGACTTCGTCGCCGCAGTCATGGCCGTGGCGGTCGTTGACGCGCTTGAAGTGGTCGATGTCGAACATCACCAGCGTCATGCCCTGGGCGGCCTCCTCAAAGTCGTCCAGCGACTGCTCCAGGCCGCGGCGGTTGAGCACGCCGGTCAGCTCGTCGATGGTGGCCAGGCGGCGCAGCTTCTCCTGCTCGATGCGCAACAGCCGCGTACGCGCCGTCAGCGCATCGATCTCGCGCTGCTGCTGGCTGTAACCCTGACGCAGCCGCGTCCAGCCGCGCAGTGCCAGCAGGCTGGCGGCCAGCAGCCAGCTGACCACGATGCCCAGATAGACCTGGTCCCGGCTGACCCATTGGCCCTTCAGCACGAGGCGGCGCACCTGAAGCTCATGGACCTGGCCGGGCTGGACCAGGGCCACGTCAAGCGACAGGCCGATCGCGTTCTCCAGGCCGGGGCGGTTGTATTCGCGGGCCAGGTCGAACTGGTGGATCCACCACTCCGGCACGGTCAGCTCATTGAGGTCCACTTGCGCGGGCTTGCCCATGTCGCGCAGCCTCAGATTGACCGAATGGAAGCGTGCGGTGTTGACGTCCTCCACCTTGGAGAAGCGCGCGTCGAAGTTGCGGATGGCAAGGCGCACGAAGGGCGACGGGCCTTGGTAGGCGATGTCGATCTCGATGTTGTCGAAGCGGCTGAGATCCCGCCCGCGCGACGGGTCGTCCCCGCTGAGCACGTAGGTGAGGCCGCAACCCATGTAGTTCTCGGCCTTGTCGTACCTGCAGCGCAGCTGGCGCTGCCTGTCTGCATCCAGCCATCGCACCGCGCTCTCGTCCTGGGTGCCATGGGCGTTGATCAGGTAGGGACCACCGGCGACACCCGGCGCCATCAGGTCCAGCGTGCGCGCTGGCAGGAGCTCGATGCCGATCATGACAGCCAGCGTCAGCGCGACGCCGGCAGTGAGTAGCTTGGGGTTGCTGAGGTCGTATTGCATCCAGAGTGGCTTCAGACGGTGGTTGGCGCGTCGCTCTGCAGCGCCATGTCGAGTTCGACGCGGTTGCGGCCGGCTTCCTTGGCGCGGTAAAGGGCCTCGTCGGCCCGCTTGAGTGCGCCGGCTGCTGGGGCGCCCGGTGGCGCGAGTGCCACGCCAAAACTCGCCGTCACGGTGATGCGAGCACCGCCGGCGCTGATTTCGGATTGCTCCACACGCTCGCGCAGCTTCTCGGCCAGGCGCGCGGCGTCGCGCACACGGGTGCCTTGGCAGGCGATGAGGAACTCCTCGCCGCCCCAGCGGCCGAAGACATCGCTGGCGCGCAGATTGGCCGCCACGACGGCGGCCACGCGCTTCAGCACTTCGTCGCCGCAGT
This sequence comes from Roseateles sp. AC306, assembly GCF_979253795.1. Classification (NCBI taxonomy): domain Bacteria; kingdom Pseudomonadati; phylum Pseudomonadota; class Betaproteobacteria; order Burkholderiales; family Sphaerotilaceae; genus Roseateles; species Roseateles sp. AC306. The sequence goes on along the minus strand of NZ_CEEDEB010000013.1, from coordinate 58,270 downwards.
CGTGCCCATGGCGGTCGTTGACCCGCTTGAAGTGGTCGATGTCGAACATCACCAGGGTCACGCCCTGTGCGGCCTCCTCGAAGTCGTCCAGCGACTGCTCCAGGCCACGGCGGTTCAGCACGCCGGTCAGCTCGTCGATGGTGGCCAGGCGACGCAGCTTTTCCTGCTCGATGCGCAGCTGGCGTGTGCGCAGGGTCAGCGCGTCGATCTCGCGCTGCTGGCGGTTGTGACTCTGGCGCAACTGGCTCCAGCCGCGCAGCACCAACAGGCTGGCACCCAGCAGCCACGCGCACAGGATGCCGAGATAGACACGGTCGCGGCTGACCCACTCGCCTTTGAACGTCAGGCGGCGCAGTTGCATTTCATGCTCCTGGCCGGCCAAGTCGCCGGGCAGGTCGATGGTCAGCGCAACGGCGTTCTCCAGACCGGGTTGGTTGTACTCGCGCGCCAGGTCAAACTGGTGGATCCACCATTCCGGCACCGTCAGCTCGCTCAGCTGGATGTGCACCGGCTTGGCGATGTCGCGCGGCCGCAGGTTGACGTTGTGCATGCGCGCGCTGTTGCCGTCGTCCAGCTTGGAGAAGCGCGGGTCGAAGTTGCGGATGGCCACGCGCACGAAGGGCGACGGTCCCTTGTAGGCCAGGTCCATCTCCACGCTGTCGAAACGGCTCAGGTCCCGCCCCCGTGCGGCGTCGTCCCCGGTCAGACTGAAGGTCAGGCCGCAGGGCTGGTATTTTTCAAAGGCGATGTAGTGGCAGCGCCAGCGCAGGTGCTCGGCGTCCAGCCATTGCACCGGCGCCACACCCTGCGTTTCGCCGGGCGTCATCAGGTAGAGGTTGTTGACGGCGCCAGGCGCAGTCAGCTCCAGCGTGCGCGCCGGCAGCAGTTCAAGGCCGACGAGGGCGGCCACCGTCAGGACGATGCCGCCCAAGAGGAGATGGGGTTTGCTCAGGTCGTATTGCACGCAGATCGGGTCGCCGGTCGCAGTGCTGGGCACTGTAGGGCCTGCCGCCTGCGGCGTCAGCCTCAACTGGGCCGTCCTGTGGAATAGGTCACCACAGGGAGCGGTGGTCCTCGGTCACGCCCGCCAGGGCCGTGACGGCCCTGCCTTTGGCGGTGCCGTCGAAGCGGCCGATGGGCTGTACGTAGCGGCTGGCGGCAAAGCCGAGGTGCTTGCTTGCCGCCCGAGCACCCTCTGGCGTAAAGACGAGGTCGAGCAGGCCGTCGTCGGTGCGGATGCGCCAGGGCGACAGGGGCCGCGTGGTGTCGAAATCGAAGTGCGCGGCGCCCAGGGCGATGAGTTGGCCGTCCAGCCACAGCGCGTTCTCCTGTGCGCCGAAATAACCCTGCTGCAGGTTGAAGCCGATGTCGGGCCGGTGCGCGCTGGCCCAGCGCCAGGCCGTGTCGCGCGCGAGCAGCCCGTTGGATGCGTCGACGGCAGCCCAGGCGGTGTCGAGGTCGAAGCGTCGGCCGGCCGCCTCGGCCCAGCCGTGCACGGACAGGGCGCTGGTCTTCTGCGTCGCGTGCGCCAGGCCACCTTCGACCGGGCCGATGGCGAGCAGCGGCGGGGCCATGTCGGCGAGGTGCAGTTCGGCCTCGATGCGCAGCGTGCGGGTGGCGACGTTCAGGCACAAGCGGTTACCGCTTTCATGGCGTAGCGACAAGCGCGCGCGGGGGCCGCGAAACCATGTGTCTGCACCGGCTAGCGGTGCGTCCGACACGCTGGCTTGCAGGCTCGGCAATCCGTCCTGGCTCCAGTCGGCCAACAGCCTGTGGCTCTCGCGGTCGAAGAGGTAGGCAAAGGCGGAACTGGCCCAGCCGAGGTCGACGATGGCCACACCAATGAAAACGGCGTCGTTGCCCAGGCCGACGTAGTGCCAGCGCTTGTGATGCAGGCGCCGCCACAGCCGGCCGGGGCGTGGCGTCAGCGGCTGCCAGTCGAGCCGCGCGATGCGCCCGGCGTAGCGGCCGTGGGCGGGCCGGCCGTCGAGGACGATGGCGTCGGGAGCAGGTCTCAGTTCAATGGCCATGCGGGTTTTGCCGCCGGGAGGCAGTGCAGGTTTGGCGGCAATATCCCACCATGGACTGGTTGCCCGCCTCTTTGCTTGATCTCTACCAACGCCACTTCGACTGGCGCGACCTGACCCTCGTCCTGCTGTCGCCCGTCTTCGGCGTCTTCATCGCGATGGAGGCCTGGCGCTTTCGCAAGACCGGCGTGTTCGGCTTCCGCGACACCTTCGACAGCATGAACAGCGGCGGCAGCTATCTGGTGGCCGACCTGGTGCTGCTGGCCCTGCTGGTGCTGCCGGCCATGGGCTGGGTCTACGACCACCGGCTCTTCACCATCGACATCACCGTGTGGCGCTTCGCCGGCCTGTTCCTGCTCGTCGAGTTCCTCTATTACGGGTTCCATCGCGGCAGCCACCGCATCCGCTGGTTCTGGTGCGCCCATGTCGTGCACCACGGGTCCGAGAAGATGAACTTCGGCACGGCGCTGCGGCAGAGCTGGTTCTACCCCATCGCCGGCAACTGGCTGTTCTACCTGCCGGCGGTGTGGCTGGGCTTCGAGCCGCGCTGGGTGCTGTTCGCGCTGTCGCTGAACCTGGGCTACCAGTTCTTCGTGCACACGACCTGGGTGGGCAGGATGCCGCGCTGGTTCGAATTCATCTTCAACACGCCCTCGCATCACCGCGCCCACCACGGCCGCAACCCGCAGTACATCGACAAGAACTTCGGCGGCACGCTGATCGTCTTTGATCGCCTGTTCGGCAGCTTCGTGCCGGAGGAAGCGCCGGTCGACTACGGTCTCGAGCACCCTTTCCCCACTCACAACCTGTTCTGGCTGAACGCGCACGAGTGGCGAGCGATGTTCCATGACATGGCGCGGGAGAAGACGTGGGGCATGCGTCTGGCTCACCTGTGGAAGCCACCGGAATGGCGGCGGCATTACAACGGTTTCCGGGATCAGGGCTGAAGGTGCTGGGCCAGGAAGGCCGCCATGCGCTCGGCGAAGTCCACGCGGTTCTTCAGCTTGCCGAAGCCGTGGCCTTCGCCGGGGTAGGTGAGCCAGACCGGCTCGTTGCCGACCTTCTTCAGCGCGTCGCGCAGGCGTTCACCATGAGCCTGGGGCGCGATCCTGTCTTCCTCGCCGACGGCCAGCAGCAACGCGGCCTTGATGCGCGCCGCCTGCCTGACTGGTGAGTTGGCCGCGAGCATTGCGGCGTCCTTGACCGGGTGGCCGACCAGCTCGGGCAGGGTGTGATTGCGCGCCTGGTCGCTGATGTCGTCGTCCACAAGCCAGGCGTTCAGGTCGCGGCCATCTCGCGCCTGGATTCTCTGGAAATCCATGGACGTCGGCAGGCTTGATGTCATATCCAACGCCTTCGTCGCGCGACTTGCGACTCCCTACCTGCCAGTCGCCGCCGCCTCGACCGGTCCGAGATGCCGGGCCAGAAACGTCTCGACGCGGCGCGCGAAGTCCAGCCGGTTCTCCGGCTTGTTGAAGCCATGGGCCTCGCCGGGATAGCTGACCCACTCCGGCGGTCGCCCCACGGCGGCCAGCGCGTCCCGCATGCGCCTGCCGTGGGCCAGCGGCACGCGCATGTCCTCCTCGCCATGGGCCAGCAGCAGCGGGGCCTTCATGCGCGCGGCCAGCTTGACGGGCGAGTGGGCGGCGATCATGGCTGCGTCCTTGGTGGCGTCGCCGACCATGTCGGGCATCGTCAGCTGGCGGGCCATGCGCCCATCGTCGGGAACAAACCAGGAGCCCTGCACCAGCAGTTCCAGGTCTGAGACGGCCACCCAGGCGACGCCGCAGCGATAGAGGTCAGGATCCTTGGCCAGGCCCATCAGCGTGGCGTAGCCGCCGTAGCTGGCGCCCATGATGCAGGCCTTGTCGCTGGCCAGCCCCTGCTTCTGCGCCCAGCGCAGCGCGTCGGTCACGTCGTCCTGCATCGCCTGGCCCCATTGCTTCCAGCCGGCGCGGAAGTGGTCGTCGCCATAGCCGGTGCTGCCGCGGAACTCCGGCTCGATGACGACGTAGCCGCGCGAGGCGAGGAATTGCGCCCAGGGGTTCCATTGCCACTCGACGCCCCGCATCCAGGGGCCGCCATGCACCAGCACGACGGCGGGCAGCGGGCCCTTGGTGTTGTCCGGTCGTGTGACCCAGACGGGCAGCTCGCGGCCATCGCGAGCGGGAATGGTCTGCAGGTCGACGCCGGCCATCTGCTCTGGAACGATGGCTTCGCGGATGCTGCCGATGGCGCGCCACTTGGGCTCGCCCGCGGGCGGCTTGGCCTGGTAGAGCCAGAACTTGCCGGGGTCGTGGTCGTTGTAGGACTTCACCAGCGCGACCATGTCCGGCTGGCCGCAGCGGCGGCAGTCGATGCGGTTCAGGCGGCCGGCCATCAGGCGGTCGACCTGGGCCTGGAACTTCTTCATGCGCTCGTCCAGCCAGACGGTGACCTGGCTGTCGGTCTTGGCGCGCACGCCCAGCAGCGCGCCCGCCTCCCTGATGAACTCGCCCTGGAAGTCGAAGCCCGGTGCGCTCACCAGTGGCGGTTCGGCCGGCGCCCGGCTCACGGCGTCGTAGCGCGCCAGCACGCTGTGGCGAGCGCCCTTGGGCACGTGGCTGACGTAGAGCGCGCCGCCGTCGTCCACGCTTTCGAGCTGGAAAGGCTGGTCGAGTACCGGCTTGTCGAAGAGCTGCTGGAATTCGCTGCCTCCCGGCGGCAGCCAGTGGGCCTGGACGCGGTTGTCCTTCAGCGTCAGCGTGGCGCGCGCCTGGCCTTGGGCGTCAAGCAGCCACTGCAGGTTGTTGCCGGGGGCGGCGCCGATGACGTGGCGCGTCTGGCCGGTGCGCGTGTTGATCCACACCGGGCTTTCGATCCGCACACCGCCCACTTCACCGATCTCGGCGAGCAGCACCGCCTCGTTCGCCTCACCGGCGCGCGGCTCGGGCACCATCAGCAAGCGGTGGTTCCAGCCGAGCGCGGTCTCGTCGGAGTCGGTGTTGATGAAGTTGTGGTTGCGCCGCACGAGCATGCGCGCCCTGCTGCCGTCGGCATTGACGGCAAACAGCCCCGGCGCATGGAAATGCCGGCCGCTGGCCTCGGCCATGTCCACCAGGCTGAACAGCAGCCGGTCCTCGTTCACCCACCGCACCCCGGAGACGTCGAGGTTGGCTGACTGCGTCACGCGTGTCAGCTTGCCGCCGGCGCCGAGGTCCATGACGACGAGGCCGACGCGGTTGGCGCCCTTGGCCGATGTGAGGGCGAGTTGCCGGCCGGAGGGCGACAGCGTGGCCTCGTTGATGTCGGCGTCCTTGAAGAACACGTCGACTGGTGGCGGCGCCGCGCTGGCGGCGAGGGTGGTGGCCGCAAGGATGGCGGCCAGCAGCTTGGGCTTGGTCATGGCTTTTGTCATGGGCGTGCAGGGTTCAGATGCTTGGCCAGGAAGGCCTCCATGCGCTGGGCGAAGTCGAGCCGGTTTTCGGGCTTGGCGAAGCCGTGGCCTTCGTTGGCGTAGGTCACCCAGACCGGCGGGTTGCCGGCGGCGCGCAGCGCGTCGCGCATGCGCTCGCCGTGAGCGAGCGGCACGCGCCGGTCGTCTTCGCCAAAGGCCAACAGCACCGGCGCCTTGATGCGCGCGGCCAGCTTGACGGGTGAATGGGCGGCAATCATGGCGGCGTCCTTGGCCGGATCGCCGACCAGGTCCGGCAGGCTGTAGGCGCGGCTGTCGGTGTCGATGTCGTCCAGCACGTTCCAGGCGCCACCGACGTAGAGGTCCAGGTCGGTCACGGCCACCCAGGCAACGCCGCAGCGGTAGAGGTCCGGGTCCTTGGCGAGTCCCATCAGCGTGCTGTAGCCGCCGTAGCTGGCGCCGGCGATGCAGGCCCTGTCGTTGGCGATGCCTTGCTTCTGTGCCCAGCGCAGGGCATCGGCCACGTCGTCCTGCATGGCCTGGCCGAACTGCTTGAAGCCGGCGCGGAAGTGGGCGTCGCCATAGCCGCTGCTGCCGCGCATCTCCGGCTCGATGACCACATAGCCTCGCGAGGCGAGGAACTGGGCGTGCGCACGCCAGCGCCAGTCAACGCCCCGCATCCAGGGACCGCCGTGCACCAGGACGACGGCCGGCAACGGGCCTTTGGTGTCGGCGCTCTTCGTGACCCAGACGGGCAGGTCGCGGCCGTCTCGGGCCTTGATGCGCTGAAGCTCCAGCACGGCCATCTGCTCGGGCTTGATGTCTTCCCGCACGGCCTTGATGAGCCGCCAACTCTTTTCGCCCTCCGGCGGCTTTGCCTGGAAGAGGTAGAGGCGGCCCGGGTCCTGGTCGCTGTAGGAGCGCACCAGGGCGACCATGTCGGGCCCGCCGCAGCGCCGGCAGTCGATACGGTTGACGTGGCCGGGGAAGAGCTTGTCGGTGCGTTCCTGGAAGGCCTTCATGGCGGCGTCGAACCACAACGTGGTCTCACCATCCACGACGAGCCGCACGCCGAGGGTCCTGCCTGCCTCATCCGTGACGAGGTCTCCCCTGAAGTCGAAGCCGGGGGTTGCGATCAGTGGCTTGACTGATGGCGCGCGGCGCTCGAAGTCGTAGCGGCTCAGTGCGTGGTAGCCCAGCGGCCCTTCCGGGCGGCTGACGAAGAGGCTGCCGTTGCTGTCCACGGCCTCGACACCGAATGGCGTGCTGAGCAATTCGCTCTCGAAGAGCTGGGTCCAGGTCTTGCTGCCCGGTGCAAGCCAATGGGCGGTCACGCGGCCCTTGTCGAGCGAGTAGGCCACGCGCGGCTCGCCCAGGCTGTCGGCGATCCAGCTGATGGCGCGCGGCACCTGCCTGTCGTCGAAGTTGCGCGTGTTGGCCGTGGCGGTGTTGAGCCACACGGGCGTCTCGTAGCTTTGTTCGTCGAGGGAGAACTCGACGAGCAGCACGTCCTCGTTGACCTTGTCCGGGGTCGATGGCGGTATCGCCAGCAGGCGGTGGTTCCAGTCGAGCGCGGGGCTCTCGAACCGGTTCGTGGAGACGCCCTTCCAGCGGCGCCGTACGAGCTGGTGGAACTTCGTGCCATCCGCCTTCACCGTGAAGAGGCCACGCGCTTCGACGGATCGGCCGCTGCCCTGGCTCAGGTCCGTCTGGCTGTAGACGAGGCGTTCGTCGTTGACCCACCGTACATCCGTCACGTCCGTATCGGCGAACTGGGCCACGCGCAGGATGCGGCCCCCGGGCGCGAGGTCGTACACCACGAGGCCGACCCGCGCCATGCCCTTGGCCGTGGTGACCGCGAGCCGCCGCCCGGAAGGCGACAGCACCGCGTCGTTGATGTCGGCGTCCTTGTAGAACACCTCGGCCGGCGGTGGCGCGGCGTACGTGGCGGCGACCAGCAGCAGGCCGGTGATCACGCCGGCCAGGCTCTTCAAAGTCATCACAGGTCTCCTCCGGCTGCTCTATGTCAGCGTTGTCATCGGCGCGCAGCATAGTGCGGCCGGCGCGGAGCCTGGTTGCTCGAATCGGCAATCCTCACATCGCCGCGCCGAGGGTGGCGCTGCTGGACAATGCTTCGCCATGACTGCTGCCTCCCCCGCCGACGCCCCCGTCGTCATCATCGGCGCCGGCCTTGCCGGACTGACCGTGGCCCTGCACCTGGCCGACCATGTGCCCGTCGTCGTCCTGGCCAAGCGCGAGCTGAACGAAGCCGCCACCGCCTGGGCGCAGGGCGGCATCGTCGGCGTGCTCGGCAGCGACGATTCCATCGAGAGCCATGTGCGCGACACGCAGGACGCCGGCGCCGGCCTGGTCGACGAGGAGGCGGCTCGCTTCATCGCCGAGCGCAGCGCCGCCGCCGTGGGCTGGCTGGTGGAGCAGGGCGTGCCGTTCACGACCGACGACACCGGACCCATGGGCCTGCACCTGACGCGCGAAGGCGGCCACGCGGTGCGCCGCATCGCCCACGCGGCCGACGCCACCGGCAAGGCCATCCACGACCAGCTGCTGGCCGTTGCCCGCGCGCACCCCAACATCAAGCTGTGCGAGCGCTGGATGGCGCTGGACCTCATCACCTCCCGCCACGCCCAGCGCGACGAGCCGACGCGCGTCTATGGCGTCTACGCGCTCGACATCGACACCCAGCGCGTCGAGACGCTGCCGGCCCGTGCCGTCGTGCTGGCCACCGGCGGCGCCGGCAAGGTCTACCGCTACACGACCAACCCCGACACCTCCACCGGCGACGGCATCGCCATGGCCTGGCGGGCGGGCTGCCGGGTGGCGAACATGGAGTTCATCCAGTTCCACCCGACCTGCCTCTACCACCCGCTGGAGCGCAGCTTTCTCATCACCGAGGCGCTGCGAGGCGAGGGCGGGCATCTCAAGTTGCCGGACGGCACGCGTTTCATGGCCGCGCACGACGAGCGCCTGGAACTCGCACCGCGCGACATCGTCGCCCGCGCCATCGACTTCGAAATGAAGAAGCACGGCCTGGACTTCGTCCTGCTGGACGCGACGCATCTCGGCGAAGCCTTCCTCATGGAGCACTTCCCCACCATCCACGCGCGCTGCCTCGCGCTTGGCATCGACATCGCGAAGCAGCCCATCCCCGTCGTGCCGGCTGTCCACTTCACCTGCGGCGGGGCGGTGACCGACCTCAGCGGCCGCTGCGACCTGCCCGGCCTGTACGCCGTGGGTGAGACCGGCTACACCGGCCTTCACGGCGCCAACCGCCTGGCCAGCAACTCGCTGCTGGAATGCGTGGTGCTCGGCCAGACCTGCGCGGCCGACATCCTCCAGCAGCCTGTTCCTGACGCCGCGCCACTGCCGGCCTGGGACGAGAGCCAGGTCGAGAACGCCGACGAGCAGGTCGTCATCGCCCACAACTGGGACGAACTGCGCCTGCTGATGTGGAACTACGTCGGCATCGTGCGCACCACCAAGCGCCTGGAACGGGCGCTGCACCGCATCAAGCTGTTGCGTGGCGAGATCGACGACTACTACGGCAGCTTCCGCGTCACGCGCGACCTGCTGGAGCTGCGCAACCTGGTCGACTGCGCGGAGCTGATCGTCCGATCGGCACTCATGCGGCATGAAAGCCGCGGTCTGCACTTCAGCCGCGATTACCCGCGCACGCTGCCGGTGAGTTTCCCGACGGTGTTGATCAGCGAGAGACGGCGGCGGTGAATCCGCTCGTCAGCTGGCCGGACTGCCCTTACTTCCGCGCCCGCAACGCCGTCCGCGCCTGCACGAAGTTGTAGGCATAGCTCACGGCCTCGGCGATGCCGTTGTCGATCTCCAGGCGCTCGTGCTCGGTCAGGTAGAAGCTGAAGTCCACCTCGTGGCGGATATAGCGCGGGGGCAGGCGGTTCAGGGCCACGCAGCAGACGTCGCAGAGCAGGTCGTTGCTGGCGGCGATGTCGGGGAAATCCTTGGCCGCATCCATGACCGCGCCGAAGACTTCGCGCTCGTGGTGGTTGTACAGGGAGCTGAAATCGGCGTTCATGGCGGGCCTTTCGAGAATGCCGATTTATAGCGCGGGAAACGCCGGGCAAGCTCCTGCGATGCAGCGCGCGCAGGTTTGGGATGTGCTGCAAGGCGCAAAGCGGAGCCGGGTTGAACACCCGGCGAGCATTTGCAACGCAGCAGAACGCCCAAAGCTGGGATGCGCTGCGCGCGAGGGGCTTGCTCGGCGTTTCCTTAGGCGGCGCCGATACCCGGCGTCATGCCGCCGGCGGCAGCCTTTCTCGCTGCGACGAAATCCAGCATGCGGTTGATGCAACCCTGGGCCTTCACGCGGACGTCTTCGTCGACGTGGATCTGCGGCTCGCCGCTTTCCAGGCAGTCCACCAGATTCGCCAGGCCGTTCATGGCCATCCACGGGCAATGCGCGCAGCTCTTGCACGTCGCGCTGTTGCCGGCGGTGGGCGCCTCGATCAGCGTCTTGCCCGGCGCCAGCTGGCGCATGCGGTGCAGGATGCCGTTGTCGGTCGCGACGATGTACTCCTGCGCCGTGCCCTCGACGACAGCCTTGATCAGCGCCGACGTGGAGCCGACGACATCGGCCTGCTCGACGACATGCTTGGGCGATTCCGGGTGCACGAGGATCAGCGCGCCGGGGTGCTGCTCGCGAAGCAGTTCCAGCTCCAGGCCGCGGAACTCGTCGTGGACGATGCAGGCGCCGTTCCACATCAGCATGTCGGCGCCGGTTTCGTCCTGGATGTAGCGGCCGAGGTGGCGGTCAGGCGCCCACAGGATCTTCTGGCCTTTGGCATGCAGGTCGGCCACGATGTCCAGCGCGCAGGAGCTGGTGACCATCCAGTCGGCGCGGGCCTTCACGGCGGCGCTGGTGTTGGCGTAGACGACGACCTGCCGGTCCGGATGGGCGTCACAGAAGGCGGCGAAGTCGTCGGCCGGGCAGCCCAGGTCCAGCGAGCAGGTGGCGTCCAGGTCGGGCATCAGCACGCGCTTCTCGGGGCTGAGGATCTTGGCCGTCTCGCCCATGAAGCGCACACCGGCGACGACCAACGTCTGCGCGGCGTGGTCGCGGCCGAAGCGGGCCATCTCCAGCGAGTCCGAGACGATGCCGCCGGTGGCCAGCGCCAGGTCCTGCAGTGCGCCTTCCACGTAGTAGTGGGCGACGAGCACGGCGTTGTGCTTCTTCAGCAGCGCATTAGCGCGCTCGGCCAGCGCGTTGCGCTCGGTCGGCGTCAGCGGTGCGGGCACCTTGGCCCAGGCGAAGGCGGTGGAGCAGGCGCCGGCGGCGTCCTGCTTGGTGTAGTCGAAGAGGGTTTGGGACATCTTGGGGCTAGGCGAGGGCGGCCGCAGTTCTTCGCCAAGTGTCGCGCAGAGCCGGCCGGATTGCCCGGCCGGTGGCATCAAGCCCTATCCCTCTCAGGGCAGGCGCAGCCAGTCGCCTTCGTTGACGCGCACGGTCAATGCCCGCTCATTGCCGCGGCGGTAGGTCACGGTCAGCACCTTGTTCCTGCCCGGCGCCGGGTCGATGCGGAAGAGCTCGTTGCGCACCTCCGCCTCCAGCCGGTCGCCGCGCACCTGGGCACGCACGGCCTCGGTCACGTCCGCCCTGCGGCCACCGTCGCCGTAACTGGCGTTCTCGATGACCAGGCGACCGTAGCCCGGCCGCACCGGGCCGGCGTCGCCTCCGCCCCGGTTGTGCCCCCAGTCCCCGCGGCCCCAGCCGATGAACTGGCTGCCGTCGACAACCATGTACTCGCGGTATTCGAAGCTGCGCTCCTGGCCGCCGCGGTCACGCGCGACGATGCGCAGCCGCTTGGTCTCGCCGGGGTCCGGGTCCACGCCGAAGCTGTCGTTGCCGAGGCGAAAGCGCTGGTCGGCCCGCGCCAGCTCGCGCAGCCGGTCGGTCACGTCCACCTCTCGGCGCGGCGTGCCATAGCTGGCGTAGAGGATGGTGAAGTCGCCGCTGTCTCCGCCACCGTTGCGGCGCTCATCGCCGTGCCAGCCGCGCGAGCCGTCGCCGTCGCCCCAGTTGCCGCGGCCCCAGCCGACGAAGCGCGAGCCTTCGATCCAGTCGCGCTCCCGGTACTCGAAGGTGCGTTCGCGACCCTGGCGGTCGCGCGCAAAAATGCGCAGCGTCTTGGTGCGGCCAGGGTCGGGGTCCACGCCGAACAGATCGTTGCTCAGCCGCATGCGCCGGTCCTGGCGGGCCAGGTCGCGCAGGCGACCGGTCACATCCGCGTGGTTGCGTTCCGTGCCGTAGCGCGCGTGCAGGATGGTGAATTCGCCGTCGTCACCGTCGCGGGCCAGTGCCGGCAGGGCCAGCCCGCCCAGTGCGGCGGCGAGCAGGGCATTGCCGGCTGCCAGCGTCCATTGGCGTCGTTGCATGGCGGTTTCCTTGTCTTTGATGCGCTCATCCTCGCATGCACATCTCAACGGTCGGGACCGCCCGGCGGTGGACAGCCCGCCTCCGGCAAACCGCCCGTGACCGCTCAACGACCCCACTCGCCGCGGCGCCAGCCGCGGAACTGGGTGCCGTCCACCCAGCTGCCTTCCAGGTAGTCGAAGCTGCGCTCCTGGCCGCCAGGTTCGCGCGTGACGATGCGCAGCCGCTTGGTGCGGCCCGGGTCGGGGTCGACGCCGAAGGTGTCGTTGCCCATGCGGAACTTCTCGTCCTGGCGAGCCAGCTCGCGCAGGCGGCGTGTCACGTCCACTTCGTGGCCGGGGGTGCCGTAGTTGGCGTAGAGGATGGTGAACTGGCCGCTGTCGCGGCCCTGGCCGTTGCCGTCGCGGTAAGGGTTGCCGGCCCAGCCGCCGTTCCAGCCCTTGTCGCCCCAGCGGCCGGCGCTCCAGCCGGTGAACTGCGAGCCATCGACCCAGGCGTATTCGGGGTACTCGAAGCGGCGCTCGCGGCCCTGGCGGTCGCGGGCGTAGATGCGCAGGATCTTGTCGCGGCCCGGGTCAGGGTCCACGCCGAAGAGGTCGTTCGTCAAGCGCACGCGGCGGTCGCGCCGGGAGATCTCGCGCAAACGGTCGGTCACGTCGGCGTGATTGTTGTCGGTGCCGTAGTGCGCACGCAGGATGGTGAACTCGCCATCGTCCGCGTTTTGCGCGAATGCGGGCGTGGCCAGCCCGGCCAGCATGGTTGCTGCGAGGCCAAGGCCCGCGCCCAGGAGGTGGTGACGTCGATTCATGGTGCCTGTCTCCGAAGTGATGGCGACAACATGCTCCCGCCGCCCGCGGTCTGGTCACGTCGGAGAGCAAGAGATTGAACCGTCAGCGGGCGTGTGGCCGGCCGCCCAGCAGGTACTCGCGCGCCAGGGCCCGCGCCCGGTGCAACCGGCTCTTCACGTTCGGCCGCGACAGGCCGGTGCGGTCGGCGATCTCTTCAATGGTCAGCTCCTCCACATCGCGCAGCAGCATGACCTCGCGGTAGTGCGCCGGCAGGGACTCCAGCGCGGCGACGAGTTCCAGCCGCAGGCCGGGCTCGTCATGCGTGACGAGCCACTGCGCGAGCTTCTCCTCGTCATAGGGGTCGTAGCGCAGCGCGACACGGCCCAGACGGCGGCATTCCCGCTGCACCAGCCGGAAGGCCCAGCCGGAGAAGGCCGCCAGCACGCGCACCGAAGGCAGCTTGCGCGAGACGATGAGCAGCGCCTCCTGCACCGCGTCGTCAACGTCGCTGATCAGGCAATGCCGCTGGGCATAGCGGCGGATGTCAGGGCGGGTGATCCTGAGCAACGCCTCCAGCGCCTGCGGGTCACCACCGTGGGCGGCGGCGAGGAGCGGCTGGTGTTGGGCGGCCAGCGTCACGGCTACTTGAGCTTGCGGCCAACCATGGCGCAGGCCGGGCAGAAGCCGAACAGCCCTGACAACACCAGCCCGCCCGCGCTCGCGGCGATCAACCAGCCTGCCATGCCGCCGACCATCGCAATTCCGGCGCCCGCCACCGCGGCGCCGAGCAAGACACGCAGCACGCGCTCGCCGTTCGGAACGTTCTTCACATAGACCATGACGCAACTCCCAATGTTCGAGGACGACCCTCGGGAGCTAAGAGGCGCCGGCAGGCGGATCGGATTCGCGGCCATCGAAATATTTTTCAAGCGCGCTCAAAAAAGCGGCTCGGCGGCATGCCGACGGTGCGCGTCACCATCGCCGTGAAGGCGCTGGCGCTGGCATAGCCCAGCTCGCTGGCAATGAGGCTCATGGGCCGGCCGCGCGCGGCCAGCGTCAGCGCGTGGGCCAGCAGCAATTGCGAGCGCCATTGCGCGAAGCTGGTACCCAGCTGCTCGCGGAACAGCCGGCTCAGCGTGCGCGGGCTGTAGCCGGCCTCCTGGGCCCATTCGTCCAGCCCGGCGTGGCGGCCGGGTTCGCGCAGCATCGCCTCGCACAGCTTGCGCAGGCGGGCGTCCTGCGGCAGGGCCACACCCAGTGCAAGCGGCCGGGCGCGTTTCAGTTCGGCAAGCACAAGGCCTTCGATGCCGCGGCGCCGCTCGGCGTCGTCCGGGTTTTCGGGCGGCTGCGGGTCGGGCTCGCCGGGCAGGGCGGCCACCAGCTCGCGCAGCAGCGGCGACACCTCCAGCACGCGGCCCACGGTCCATGCCTCGCCGGCCAGCAGGTCGGGACCGAGGTAGAGCGTGCGCAGGTCGGCCTGCTCGATAGCCGTCACGGCGTGGACGATGCCGGGCGGGATCCACACCGCGCGGGAGGGCGGCACGATGTAGGTCGAGGCTTCCGTGTTCACGCGCACGGCCCCGGTCATCGAGAACACCAGCTGCGCCCAGTCATGGCGGTGCGGCTGGATGTCGGTCAGGTGCTCCAGCATGCGGGCCTTGGCGCGCAGCGGCCGCGCAGCCGTCGGTGCGAACCGCTCGGGCGACAGGGCAGGGATGCTGGTGCGGCTGGCCATGGCTGGATTTCGATAGAACTTGACGAACCATCGTAACCGGGCCGATCCCTCCATCCCTAGAGTGCTGCGCATGGACACCGCTCTCCCTTTCGACGCCGGCCAGCAGCGCCGCCGCGACGTCACGACCATCTCCACCATCGGCGTCGCCCACGGCACCTCGCATTTCTTCCACATGCTGCTGCCGCCGCTCTTCCCGGCCTTTATCCAGGCCTTCGGATTGAGCTATTCGGAGCTGGGCCTGCTGGTGACGACCTTCTTCGTCATCTCCGGCGCGGGCCAGGCGGCGTCGGGCTTCATCGTCGACCGCATCGGCGCGCGGCCCGTGCTGTTCGCGGCGATGGCCTGCTTCTTCCTCGCCTCCATCGCGGCCGGCCTGGCACAGGGCTTCGGCGGGCTGATGCTGGCGGCGGCACTCGCCGGCTTCGGCAACGCGCCCTTCCACCCGGCGGACTTCACCATCCTGAACAAGCGCGTGTCGCAGCCGCGCCTGGGCCATGCGTTCTCGGTGCACGGCATCAGCGGCAACCTCGGCTGGGCCTTCGCGCCGGTGTTTTCCATCGGCATCGCTCAGGCGACGGGCAACTGGCGCTTCGCCTACCTCGGCACCGCGCTGATCGCCTTGGCCGTCATGGCGCTGCTGTTCTGGCAGCGCTCGGCCATCGACGACCGCCAGGGCTCCTGGGGTCACGCCAAGGCCGCTGCCGGCGCCAAGGTCGAGCATCCGATGGCCTTCCTGAAGCTGCCCTCGGTGTGGATGTGCTTCTCCTTCTTCTTCTGGACGACCGCGGCGCTGTCGGCCATCCAAAGCTTCGCCAGCCCGGCCCTGCACCAGATCTACGGTCTGCCGCTGGCGCTGACGGCCTATGTCGTCACCGGCTACATGCTGGCCGGCGCGGCCGGCATGGTGGTGGGGGGCTTCCTGGTCGCCAGGGCCGAGCGGCTGGAGCGCACGATTGCCATCGCGATGGCCTTTGCCGCAGCGATGCTGCTGCTGGTGGCCAGCGGCGTGTTGCCTGGCGGGCTGGCCGCCACCGTCGCGGCGCTGGCCGGCTTCGGCACCGGCCTGGCCGGCCCGTCGCGCGACATGCTCATCAAGCGCGCCTCGCCGCCGGGGGCGACGGGGCGCGTCTATGGCACGGTGTACTCCGGCCTGGACATCGGCTTCGCGCTGGCCGCGCCGGTGTTCGGCGCCATCCTCGACCACGGCATGCCGCGCGGCGTGTTCGCCGGCTCTGCGGCGGCGTTGACGCTGGGTATCGCGTCTGCGGCGTTCGTGGGCTTGGGCCTGTCGCGCCGGTCGGCGGCCGCCGTGCCGGCTTGAGTGGCAAGCCCGATGACCTACTACCACGGCACCAAGGCGGCCCTGAAGCCGGGCGATCTCATCGAGGCGGGTAAGCCTTCCAACTACGGCCAGCGCAGGAAGGCGAATCACGTCTACCTCTCCGCGACGCTGGACGCTGCCGTCTGGGGCGCCGAACTGGCCGCAGGCGAGGGGCCTGGCCGCATCTACATCGTCGAACCCACCGGCCCCATCGTCGACGACCCCAACCTGACGGACAAGAAGTTCCCCGGCAACCCGACGAAGTCCTATCGCTCGCGCGAGCCGCTGCGCGTGACCGGCGAAGTGGCGGAGTGGACAGGCCACTCGGCCGAGCAGCTGATGGCGATGCACGAGCACCTCGCCCGGCTCAAGGCGCAGGGCATCGAGGCCGTCGACGACTGACGCATCGGGCTGGCCGTCGCCCGTACCATGCGGCCATCGCCCACTCCTGGGTTGACCGGTCCCCGCATGAACTTCAAGAACTTCGTCAATTCGCCGGCCCTTGAGCACAAGGTCTTCCTGGCGCTGATGGTCGCGGTCAGCGCGGCCTTCGTCTGGATCCTGCTGCCCTTTGGCGCCGCGGTGTTCTGGGGGGTGGTGATCGCGATGGTCTTCATGCCGGTCCATGTCGCGCTGCTGCGCCGATGGAAGCAGCGGCGCACGCTGGCGGCGCTGGCCACGCTGCTCCTGGTCGTGCTGATGGTCGTGCTGCCGCTGACGCTGCTGACCGGCATGCTGGTGAAGGAGGGCGCTGCGCTGTACCAGCGCGTGCAGTCGGGCGAGACCAACTTCGTCCTGTACTTCGAGAAGATCGTCGCGGTGCTGCCGGCCTGGCTGCACGACCTGCTCGAGCATTTCGGGCTGACGAATGTCAACGAGCTGCAGACCCGCATCAGCGATGCCATCGGGCGCGGCAGCCAGGCGATTGCGACCTACGTCTACAGCATGGGCCAGAACGCGCTCGACTTCGTCGTCGGCTTCTTCGTCATGCTCTATCTGGCGTTCTTCCTGCTGCGCGACGGTGCTGCCCTGAGCCGGCGCATCCGCGATGCCGTGCCGCTGGCGCCCGAGCATCGGCGGCAGCTGGCGGTGAAGTTCATCACCGTGATCCGCGCCACCGTCAAGGGCAACATCCTGGTGGCTGCCGTGCAGGGCGCGTTGGGCGGCCTGGCGTTCTGGTTCTTCGGCATCAAGGGCGCGCTGCTGTGGGCGGTGTTGATGGGTTTCCTGTCGCTGCTGCCGGCCATCGGCGCGGCGCTGATCTGGCTGCCGGTGGCCCTGTACTTCCTGGTCACGGGTGCCATCTGGCAGGGCCTGACGCTGATCGCCTATGGCGTGGTGGTGATCGGGCTGGTGGACAACGTGCTGCGCCCCATCCTCGTGGGCAAGGATATCCAGATGCCCGACTATCTCGTGCTGATCTCCACCATCGGCGGCATGGCCGTCTTCGGCATCAGCGGCTTCGTCATCGGCCCCGTGATCGCGGCGATGTTCATGGCGGTGTGGGACCTGTTTGCCGCTGAGCGCGAAGAGGCCACAGCGACGCCTGAGGCCTGAGGTTCGTCCATGTCACTTCGGGGTGTTGTCGTTGCAGCGGCCTGTCTGGCAACGCTTGTCTTCGCCTGGCAGAAACGCGAGCCATTGCAGGCCTGGGTCGGGGCGGCGCAAGCGTCGGCCGCACCGGCTGCGGGCCCCTTGCGCAAATGCGTCAACGGCCAGCAGGTGTCCTATACGAACGCCCAATGCCCGCTCGGCCACAGGGAGCAGGCCGTTGCTGCGCCGCCGGTCAACGTGGTGCCGGCCACGCCCGTGCCCAAGGTGGCGCATGCCAGCAGCGCGCCCTTGCTTCACCAGGCGTTGGATGTGAAGCAGGAGGCCACGCTCAAGGACAAGATGATGGAGCGCACCATCGACGGGGTGCGCTGACGGCGCTCCCGCTAAAGTTCCAACATGACTAGACAAGTTACTGCTCCCCGTCTCGCCGGCCACAAGCTGGTCGAGGCGCTGATTGCCCAGGGCGTCGACACCGCATTCGGCGTGCCCGGCGAATCCTTTCTCGCCGTGCTCGACGGTTTCCATGAGTACGCCGACCAGATTCGCTTCATCGCCTGCCGGCAGGAAGGCGGAGCCGCCTTCATGGCCGAGGCGCAAGGCAAGCTGACCGGCCGTCCCGGCATCTGCTTCGTCACGCGCGGCCCCGGTGCAACGAACGCCAGCATCGGCCTGCACACGGCCTTCCAGGACAGCACGCCGATGATCCTCTTCATCGGCCAGGTCGCCAGTGACCAGCGCGACCGCGAGGCCTTCCAGGAGGTCGACTACCGCCAGATGTTCAGCCCCGGCACGCTGGGCATGGCCAAGTGGGTGGGTGAGGTGCATGACGCCGAGCGCCTGCCCGAGTACGTCGCTCGCGCCTTCCACACGGCCATGCAGGGCCGGCCTGGTCCTGTCGTGCTGGTGCTGCCCGAGGACATGCTGACTAAGCCGATCACGGCGCCCGTCGTCGCGCCCGCGCGGCCGGCCGAAGCCGCGCCCACCCCCGCCGCGCTGGCCGAGTTGCGGGAGCGGCTGGCTGCAGCGAAGAAGCCGCTCGTCATCGCCGGTGGCGGTGGTTGGACGCCCGAGGCGACGACCGCGCTTCAAGCCTTTGCCGAGGCCTGGCAGTTGCCCGTCGGCTGCGCCTTCCGCTTCCAGGACTTGTTCGACAACGCACACCCGAATTACGCCGGCGACGTCGGCATCGGCATCAATCCCAAGCTGGCCGCGCGGGTCAAGGAGGCCGACCTCATCCTTGCCGTGGGCCCGCGCCTGGGCGAGATGACGACCGGCGGCTACACGCTGCTGCAGGCGCCGCGGCCGGCTCAAGCGCTCATCCATATCCACGCCGGCGCCGAGGAGCTCGGCCGGGTCTACACGGCCGAGCTGCTGATCAACGCGAGCATGAGCCAGGCCGCGCCGGCGCTTGCTGAACTGCAACCGCCCACCGACATTCCCTGGCGCGACTGGACCGCCGCCGCCAACACCGACTATCAGGCCAACCTGGTGCCCACGCCGGTGGCGCCGCTGGACATGGCCGAGGTCATCCACCTCATCGACGCCAAGCTGCCCGAGGGGACCATCTTTACCAACGGCGCCGGCAACTACAGCGGCTGGCTGCATCGCTTCCACCGCTACACGGCGCTGCACCGCTTCGGCAAGACGCAGCTGGCGCCGACCTCCGGTGCGATGGGCTATGGCGTGCCGGCGGCCGTCGCGGCGGCTTTGTTGCAGGACCGCTGGGTCGTCAACATCGCCGGCGATGGCGACTTCCTGATGACCGGCCAGGAGCTGGCCACGGCCACCGGCTATGGCGCGAAGAAGCTGCTTGTCATCGTCGTCGACAACGGCACCTACGGCACCATCCGCATGCACCAGGAGCGCGAGTACCCGGGACGCGTGTCGGGTAGCGACCTCTTCAACCCCGACTTCGCCCAACTCGCCGAGGCTTACGGCTTCGCTGCGTTCAAGGCCGAGAGCACCGAACAGGTCGGCCCGGCGCTGGACGCGGCCATCGCTGCGGGCAAGCCTGCGTTGATCCACCTGCGCCTGTCCAGCGACGTCTCCACCTCCCGGTCCACGCTGACGGCTATCCGCGAAGCAGCCAAACCTAGATTCGGCAGTTGACCGCTTGCCACTTTGCACAATGCTCGATGCATCAACACCTCTTGCCATGCGCGCCGATCACCACTTCGATGACCACCGCTGCACAACCGCTGGTCTGGCGCTTCGGGCCGCTGACGGCGTTGCTCCTTCTTGTGGGCAGGAGCCCACTGCGTCGTCCCGCCTTGTCAGCGACCCGCTTCGCCAGTCCCTCGGTCGTGCCCAACTACCGAATCTAGGTTGAATCCCCATGCTTGAACTCCAACTCCGCGGCGACTACATCGAGCTCGACAAGCTGCTCAAGGCCACCGGCCTGGTAGAAAGCGGCGGCCGGGCGCGCGTGTTGATCGCGGCCGGCCAGGTCCAGGTGGACGGCCAGGTCGAGCTGCGCAAGACGGCCAAGATGCGAGCGGGGCAGGTCGTCAGCTTTGACGGCCAGCAGGTCACCGTGCTGCCTGCCGACGGCTGACAACGCTGCCCGCGGGTTCCCCCCGCCCCCCAGATGAATGCCGCTAGGGATAGCCCGGCGTTGACCTAGGGATACGAAAACGAAACACTGTTCCAACTGTTCGCTGAACCGAGTTCATTTCTGAAAGCCGCCGGGCTTTCGGGGTCTCGACAGACGATGCAGTGCGGTGCGCCTGCTGTGCCCGCTCCCCTGATTGACGCCCTCGCGAGCCGGTGCTGCGCGGGCGTCAAGCCCCCCTCGGCCTGCTGCCGATTCCCCGCCCTCTGACCGCTGTGCGCTTGCGCGCCTGACCCCTGACGGGCCGGGTGCCGGGTGGGCCTGTGCCTGCCTGCCTGTTGCGCCACGCGGCCGGGAGCGGTCATGCACAACGAATTGCGCGCCAGACGAGCGCGCCCAGGAGACACGTCCATGATTTCAAGCATGCCCAAGCGGGGCCTGCTGGCTTCGTCCATCTCGCTCGGCCTGTTGGCCTGCGGCGGCGGCCAGGAGACCCCGGCGAACTTCGCGTCCACCCAGTCCAGCGAGCAGCCGTCGCCCGGTCGCCAGGACACCACCGCGGCTGCCACGGAAACCGCCACCGCGAAGGCGCTGGCCGTCCGCGACCCGCGCCCCGTGACGCCGCCGCCCGCACCGGTCATCGACGCCAAGAGCCTGACCGACACGACCGCGCCGCTGCTGTTCGACATCGGCACGCGCACCTATGCGGCGCCGGCCACGATCAGCGGCCTGCACAACCCCAGCAACTTCCGCGCGGCACCGAAGCTGCCGGCCTGGCAGTTCGCCACCGTCGACCCGACCAATGGCGTGCTGAGCTTCGAGCGCGAAACGGCGCCGGACATCGGCTGGCACGGCCAGTCGCGCAAGGGCAAGGTGCTGGTCACCGGCGGCTCGTCGGCGGCGGCCAACCGCGTCTACACGGTGTTCAACAAGGAGCAGCTGCTGGCGGCGCTGCGCGAGGCGAAGAACGAGCCCAAGATCATCCGCATCGTCGGCCACATCGACTTCCGCTGGCGCAATGGCAACACGGTGTTCGAGGAGTACACCGGCTTCCTGGACCAGAAGAACGGCGGCAGCTTCTCCATCCCGTCCAACACCACGCTGGTGGGCATCAACGACAGCAACGGCCGCCCGGCGCGCATCACCGGCACGCAGATCCTGATCGGCATCGAGGCCGCCACAACCGCCGCCGGCCCGGAGGCCGACTTCAAGGCCTGGGTCGCCGCCGGCAAGGACCCTGAAGCGTTCCCGACCTGGACGCGCAACATCATCCTGCGCAACCTCGCCCTGGACACGCCCTGGGACGTGAACCCCGAGGACAGCGGCAATGCCTACATGGACGGCATCGCCATCACGCGCGCCCAGCAGATCTGGGTCGACCACGTCACCATCAGCGACGGCGACACGCCCGACTCGCTGGCCAGCGACACCCGCCACGACGGCTCGCTGGACATCATCCGCGGCAGCGACTACGTGACGGTGTCCAACAGCATCTTCACCAAGCACCACAAGACGACGCTCGTGGGCAACGGCGACTCCGGCCGCGCCTGGAGCGACGCCGGCCGCCTGCATGTGACGCTGACCGGCAACTGGTGGGACCACCCCTACAGCCGCCTGCCGCTGGTGCGCTTCGGCCAGCTGCACATGTACAACAACCTCGTCAGCGGCAGCACGACGACGGACGACGTCGACAAGAAGTTCGCCTCCGGCCTCGATGCGCGCTACCAGTCCGACGTCATCAACGAGAACAATTTCTACGAGTTCACCGGCCTCAAGCCCAAGGAGGTCTGCGGCAAGCTGGCCGGCGGCAAGGACGCGATCTCGATGCGCAGCAGCGGCCATCGCTTCATCAGCGACAAGGACGATCTCGGCAAGCCGATGACGGGTGTCATCGACATCGAGCTGCAGGGCTGCGAGGGCGTCCCGGTCAAGCAGAACTGGGTGCCGCCCTATGCCTATACGCTGCGCACGGCCGACGCCACGCGTGGCGCCGTGCAGGTCTCGGCCGGTGCCGGCCGCGTCGGCATGTTCGCCGTGCAGGGCCCGCTGCCGGCGCCGCTGCCGAGTTCGCCGGCGCCCAGCCCTGCGCCCACGCCGACGCCCGCGCCGAGCCCGACCCCCACGCCGCCTCCGCCGAGCCCCGCGCCGGGTCCGAACCCCGCCCCCGTGATTCCCGGCACGGCCTGCACGCCGACGCTGCCCTGCGACGTGAGCGGCGGCAACGAGCTGGTGCTCAGCCCGCTGGTGACCGTGCCGGTGCCGGCCGCAAGCTATGTGCAGGCCACGGGCACGTACACGATGTCGGGCGCGGGTGTCATCAACACCGGCAGTCCCTACACCTTCAACTTCAAGTACCGGGAGCTGACGGGCAACTTCACGTTCACCGCTCGCGTCGTCAGCCAGGGCGGCAATGCCGATTCCGCGCGTGCCGGGGTGCTGGCGATGAATGGCCTGAGCGGCACGCCGGCCTACGCCTGGACGGCGCGCTACTCGTCCACCGGCGCGATCAGGGCGGCCATCAACGGCAACAACAAATCCAACATCGGCAGTTTCTCCGCCTCGGCACTGCCGGTCTGGGTGAAGGTGGAGCGGCGTGGCAACGCGGTGTATTCGGCCGCCTCGACCGACGGCGTCACCTGGTCCGAGACCACCAACCTGACCGTGAGCGTGCCCACGCTCTACGTGGGCCTGGCGCTTTCGTCGGGCAGTAACAGCGCCACCGTCACGGCCGACTTCGACAACGTCACCGTTGTCGGCGGTCAGTAATCAAGGAGAAAACCATGAAGTACGACTACCGTCCCCTCACCGCGCTGCTGTGCGGCCTGAGCATCGCCGGCGCCGCCCAGGCCGGCGCGACCAATGCAGTGGCCTACGCCTCCCTCATCGGCCCGACCATCACCTTCAACGAACTTGCCGATGGCGCCATCGACGGCCTGCTGACCAGCGGCGGCGTGCAGTTCGGCGAGCGCTTCGCCGGCCAGGAACTGGCCGTGACCAAGGCGCCTAAGTGGCCTGGCGCGGTGGTGCAGGACTGGTTCGACGACCTCAACAACGGCACGCCTACCGCCGGCCTGACGCTGCTGGCCGGCGCGGCCGGCGCCAATCTCGGCGCCTACAACTACGGCGATGTCCACGGCGCCGCGCTGTTCGGTGCGGGCCCGCTCGTGGGTGATGCCGACGGCTTCGGCGCGATCTCGGCTCGCTTGGCGTCGCCGGTGTCCGCGCTGGGCTTCCAGCTGCGCGACATCGACTACGGCGTGGTCACGCTGAGCCTGTACCGCCTGGACGGCAGCCTGATCGAAAACGTGACCTTGAGCGGGGTCACGGACTTCGAGGCGCCGCCCGTTTTCGTCGCGTTCGCCCGCGCGGGCGGCGTGGCCGACATCGCCGGTTTCACGCTGACCCACCGCGACAGCTACTACGGCGTGTCGCTGGACAACCTCGTGCTCGCCACCGCCCCGGTGCCCGAGCCGGCCTCGGCACTGCTGCTCGTGCCGGGCCTCCTGACGCTGGCCGCCGTTGCGCGCCGCCGCCGTGCCTGCTGATCCCATCACAACCCAACGGAGACAAACCATGAAGCGCATCCTGACCCTGTCCATCCTGACCGCCGCCAGCCTCGCCGCCCAGGCCACCTCGCTGACCAACACCGACTTCGCCTTCACCGGCGTGAACGGCAATACGACGGTGGGCGGCTGGTCCTTCGTCAGCTTCGTCGACATCGCCGCCGGCACGACGATCTACTTCACCGACACCAATGTGCTGGCCACGCCCACGTCGAACGGCGTGTTCTCGACGACCGCCGAGACCTTCTGGTCCTGGACGGCCGCCGCCAATGTGGCGGCAGGCACCTCCGTCGCGCTGCGCGGCACCGGCGTCAGCGGCCAGTACGCCGCCAAGTCCGGCGCGGCCGGCGGCGCAGCCAACGGCACGGTCACCAACCTGAACGGCGGCGCATCCAACATCTCCAGCGGCGGCGACATCCTCTACGCCTTCCAGGCTGCGTCGTACACCACCAACTACCAGCCCGCCGCCATCACCTTCCTGGGTGCCATCTCCAACCGCGGCACCTACGCCAGCGCCGACAACCCGACCGCTGCCACCGGCCTGTCGGGCATCCAGCTGCGTGAGTACAAGGAGGGCGCGAACGCCACGCGCTACACGCAGTTCACGGCGCAGGTGACGACCAGCGACACGCCCTATGCCTCCGTCGCCGAGCTGAAGGCAGCGCTGGCGGTCGGCACGAACTGGACGACGGTACAGGCCTCGAACACGACGCCCATCGTGTCTGACGTGCTGGCTGTGACGGCCGTGCCGGAGCCTGAAAGCTACGCGCTGCTGCTGGCCGGCCTGGCGGTCGTGGGCGGCATCGCGCGCCGCCGCACTGCGCGCTGAACGTGCGCTGAAGAAGGCGGGTCGGCTGCGCCGGCCCGCCGCGTCAGGCGAGCAGGCTGAGCAGCCGCTCCAGCCCGCCCGCGTTGATTGCCACGCGCGCCTGCTCTCGCACCTTGGGCTTGGCGTGGTAGGCCACCGACAAGCCGGCCGCG
The DNA here is from genome assembly GCF_979253795.1 of Roseateles sp. AC306. NCBI lineage: Bacteria > Pseudomonadati > Pseudomonadota > Betaproteobacteria > Burkholderiales > Sphaerotilaceae > Roseateles > Roseateles sp. AC306. Next base: position 33,938 of record NZ_CEEDEB010000013.1, on the reverse strand, counting down.
CCCATCATGGGCAGGTCGTTGGCACCGTCGCCCACGGCGATGGCCTGGTCCGGCCGGCAGCCGATCGCCTCGCAGCAGGCCAGCAGCATCAGGCGCTTCTGCTCGCCGTCGCAGATGTCGCCCCAGTCCTGCATGACGACGCGGCCGGTGAGGGCGCCGCCCTCGATCTCCAGCTCGTTGCTGCGCACGAAGTCCATGCCCAGTTCGGCCGCGACGTGGCGCGTGAAGAAGGTGAAACCGCCGGAGACGAGCACGAGCTTGAGGCCGGCCGCCTTCAGCGCCGCGCACAGCTCGCGCGCGCCGGGGTTGAAGGTCAGCCGCTCCGCCAGCACGCGGTCCAGCACGTTGGCGGGCACGCCGGCCAGGATGGCGAGGCGCCGGCGCAGGCTGTCCTTGAAGTCGGTGATCTCGCCGCGCATCGCGGCCTCGGTGATGGCAGCCACCTCTTGACCCTTGCCGGCCAGCGCGGCGATCTCGTCGATGCACTCGATGCTGATCAGCGTCGAGTCCATGTCGAAGGCGGCTAATCTGAAGTGGGAGAGCGGCGGCAGTGCGGGGCCGTCGCGCAGGACGAGGCCTTCAGGGGCAGGGGAGGTCACGGGTCGGGATGAGCGGAGCCAGGAGAGCCCCGCATTATCCCGAGGCTGTCAGCGCCTGCGGCGCGCGGCGATCAGGCCCAGCCCACCGAGCAGCAGCGCAGCAGTGGCTGGCTCCGGCACGGGCGCCGTTTGCAGGGCAAGCTGGAAGTAGGCGTCGCCGCCGACGTGCAGGGCCTGCATGTCCACGCGCACCATATGCTCGCCGAAGCTGATGCGCGAGGCGTCCAGGCCGGCGATGTTGGTGGACAGCTGCACGCCGGTGATGACCGTGTCGTTGCCGTAGAGCGAGGTGAACAGGAAGCGGTTCTGCTGCGCGTCCAGGAAATCGGCGCCCGCGCCGGTATAGGTGTAGCGGATGTCGTTGGCGCCGAAATCGAGGCTTTGCACCGGTGCCGTCAGCACGCTGCAGAGCGAGGCCGCGCTGGGGCAGCTCAGCTCGGGGCCCGAGCCGACGACGATCTTGTCGAGCGTGTTCTGAGTCTGCGCGCCGGCGACCAGGTGGTAGTGCACGTTGACGGTCGAGTCGAGCAGGCTGCCGGCATGGGCGGCGGCAGGCAGCAGCGCAGGGACGAAGGCCGCGAGGGTCAACAAGGTCTTCTTCATTCGGTGTCTCCAACGACGATGGGGGCCGGAGGATATGAAGGCCTCGCGGCACTCGCTGCCCCTAGGTCATCGTGAAGTTACGTCTGTGGGCTTGCCCAACAGCCTCAGCACCTCTCGAACCGCTTGGGCGCGGTCCTGCGGGCTCGTCAAGGCTTTTTCAATTCGCAGCTTCTCGTTACCGACCAGCTTGATGTTGCGGTTCTTCTGGACCAGCTCGATGACGCGCATCGGGTCGATGGGCGGGTCCTTGCGGAAGTTGATGTTGATGAGCCCCGGCGCCGCGTCGATCTTGCTCACGCCGTAGGGCTTGGCCAGCACGCGCAGGCGGTGGGTGTCGAACAGCGTCTGCCCCTGTGTGGGCAGCTTGCCGAAGCGGTCGGTGATCTCCTCCAGCATCGAGTCGATCTGCTCGTTCTTCTCGGCCGTGGCCAGGCGCTTGTAGAGGCTCAGGCGCACCTGCACGTCGCCGCAGTAGGCGTCGGGCAGCAGGGCCGGCGCGTGCAGGTTGATCTCGGTGGTGGCCGCGAAAGGTGACAGCAGGTCAGGCTCCTTGCCCGCCTTCAGCGAGCGAACGGCCTCATTGAGCATGTCGTTGTAGAGCTGGAAGCCCACCTCCATCATGTTGCCGCTCTGGTTGTCGCCCAGCACCTCGCCGGCGCCGCGGATCTCCAGGTCGTGCATGGCCAGGTAGAAGCCGGAGCCGAGTTCTTCCATCGCCTGGATGGCGTCCAGCCGCTGCGTGGCCTGCTTGGTCAGGCCCTGGATGTCCGGCACCATCAGGTAGGCATAGGCCTGGTGGTGGCTGCGGCCCACGCGGCCGCGCAGCTGGTGCAGCTGCGCCAGGCCGAACTTGTCGGCGCGGGCAATGATGATGGTGTTGGCGGCCGGCACGTCGATGCCGGTCTCGATGATGGTGGAACACAGCAGGAGGTTGTGCTTGCCGGCGACGAACTCGCGCATGACGCGCTCCAGCTCGCGTTCGGGCATCTGGCCGTGGGCGATGACGCTGCGCGCCTCGGGCACCAGCTCTTCGAGCTTCTGGCGCCGGTTCTCGATGGTCTCGACCTCGTTGTGCAGGAAGTAGACCTGCCCGCCGCGCTTCAGCTCGCGCAGCACGGCCTCGCGGATGGTGCCGCTGCTCTCGGCGCGAACAAACGTCTTGATCGCCAGGCGACGCTGCGGCGCAGTGGCGATGACCGACAGGTCGCGCAGGCCTTCCAGCGCCATGCCGAGCGTGCGCGGGATCGGCGTTGCTGTCAGCGTCAGCACGTCGACCTCGGCGCGCATCGCCTTCATCGCCTCCTTGTGGCGCACGCCGAAGCGGTGCTCCTCGTCGATGACGAGCAGGCCCAGGCGGTTGAACTTGACCTCGGGCGACAGCAGCTTGTGCGTGCCGATGACGATGTCGATGGTGCCGTCGGCCAGGCCCTCCATCGCCGCCTTGATCTCCTTGGCCGAGCGGAAGCGGCTCATCTCCGCCACCTTCACCGGCCAGGCGCCGAAGCGGTCGGCGATGTTCTGGTAATGCTGCTCGGCCAGCAGCGTCGTCGGCGCCAGGATGGCGACCTGCTTGCCACCCATGACGGCGACGAAGGCCGCGCGCAGCGCCACCTCGGTCTTGCCGAAACCCACGTCGCCGCAGACGAGGCGGTCCATCGGCTTGGGCGAAATCATGTCCTGCACGACGGCGTGAATGGCGGCGCGCTGGTCCGGTGTTTCCTCGAAGCCGAAGGACGCTGCGAAGGCTTCGTAGTCGTGGCCGGAGTAGCGGAAGGCGTGGCCTTCGCGAGCGGCGCGGCGGGCGTACAGGTTCAGCAGCTCGGCGGCTGTGTCCCGCACCTGCTCTGCGGCCTTGCGCTTGGCCTTTTCCCACTGGCCGGAGCCGAGCTTGTGCAGCGGCGCTTCTTCCGCGCTCACGCCCGTGTACCGGCCGATCAGGTGCAACTGCGCCACCGGCACGTAAAGCGTCGCCTTGTCGGCGTATTCCAGGTGCAGGAACTCGCTGGTCTGCCCGTCGCCAAGATCGATGTTGACCAGGCCCTGGTAGCGCCCGATACCGTGGTTGATGTGCACGACCGGGTCGCCCACCTTCAGCTCGGACAGGTCCTTGATCAGCGCGTTGACATCGCTGACCTGCTCCTGCTTGCGACGGCGGCGCGTGGTCGGTGTCGTCGCGAACAGCTCGGTCTCGGTGAAGAGCTGGACGGACCTGTCTCCATCGACCCACAAGAAGCCCGACGCCAGCGGCGCCGCCGTGATGGCGTACTTCTCGTCGCTGGCGAGGAACTCGGCCAGGTCCTTGACCGAAGGCGGCTCGATCTTGTGGTCGCGAAGCTGTTCCAGCAGGCTTTCGCGGCGGCCCTCGCTTTCGGCCAGCAGCAGCACGCGATGCGGCGTGGCCTTCAGGTGGGCTTCCAGTCGCGCCAGCGGCTCCTGCACGCCGCGCTCGACGCTGATGTCCGGCAGCGGCCGGGCGAAGTCCACCGGGTCCGTTCCGCGCACCGACAGCACCGCATGCGGCTTCGTCAGGCCGAAGAAGTCCTCGATGGTCAGGAACAGCTCGCCCGGGGCCAGGATCGGACGCTCGGGGTCGTGTTGCAGGAAGCGGTGGCGTTCCTTGGTATCGACCCAGAAGCGCTGGATGGCCTCGTCCACCTCGCCGTGAAGCGCCAGGGCAGCGGTGTCACCGAGATAGTCGAACACCGACGCCGTCTGCTCGAAGAAGATCGGCAGGTAGTACTCGATGCCGCCGGAGGCGACGCCCTCGCCGATGTCGCGGTAGATGCGTGCCTTGGTCGGGTCGCCGTCCATCTTCTCGCGCCAGCGCTCGCGGAACTTCTTGCGTGCCGCGTCGTCCATCGGGAACTCTCGGCCGGGCAGCAGGCGAACGTCTGGCACGGGGTAGAGGCTGCGCTGGCTGTCGGGGTCGAAGGTGCGGATCGAGTCGACCTCGTCGCCAAACAGGTCGACGCGGTAGGGCACGGCGGAGCCCATGGGGAACAGGTCGATGAGGCCGCCGCGCACGGCGTACTCGCCCGGCTGCACGACCTGGCTCACGTTCGTGTAGCCGGCCAGCGTCAGCTGGGAGCGCAGCGAGGCCTCGTCCAGCCGCTGCTTCTGCTTGAAGTTGAAGGTCGTGCCGGCCAGGAAGCTGGGCGGTGCCAGGCGCGTCAACGCGGTCGACGCCGGCATCAGCACGACGTCGATGCTCTTGGTCTTGCGCGACTGCAACAGCTCCCACAGCGTGGCCAGGCGCTCGGAGATCAGGTCCTGATGCGGGCTGAAGCTGTCGTAGGGCAGGGTCTCCCAGTCGGGGAACACGGCCACCTTCAGCTCCGGCGCGAACACCTTCAGCTCGTCCTCCAGCCGCTGTGTGTCGCCAGGCTCGGCCGTGAAGATGGCGGCCATGCGGCCGGCGTCGCGCTGCTGCTGCACGAAGCGCGCGAGCAGCAGGGCATCGGCGGAGCCGACGGGGCGGGAGTGGGTGAACTTCTTGCCCGGTTGGATGACCGGCAGCGAGGACAACGTCATGGGGGCGGGGTCTGTTGGCACTGCAAACGACAACAGCCCCGAAGCGGGGCTTGGGCGCATTTTAGGGAGGCCATGCCCTTTGGCTGTGGTCCAAGGTCATCGCTAGCATCGCGGCACGTCCCACCGGAGATTCCATGCGCCGCCGCCACGCCATCAGCCTGCTCGCGACCTCACTGTCCCTTGCCTTTTCGACTCTGCCCGCCTTTGGGGCCCCCACCGAGAGCGAACGCTTCCACCAGTGGCTTGCCGCCCAGTGGGAGCTGACGCTGCAGCGCCAGCCCGTGCTGGCCACGTCCCTGGGCGACCCGCGCTACAACGACCGCCTCATCGACGAGACGACCGCCGCCTACCGCGCCGAGGCCCGGCGCGTTCTGCGCCAGCGGCTGAAGGACCTGGCCGGCTTCAACAAGGCCAGGCTGGCCCCGAAGGACCGCGTGTCCTACAGCATCCTCAAGCTCGACCTCGAGGAGGACCTGGCCGGCGAGCGCTTCCCGGAGTGGATGCAGCCCATCAGCCAGATCGGCGGTCTGCCCAACTTCCTGGCGCAGATGGGCACCGGCCAGTCCATCCAGCCCTTCAAGACGACCAAGGACTACGACGACTGGCTCAAGCGCCTGGCCCTGGCCGTGCCCACCTTCGACGGCATGATCGCCAACATGCGTGAGGGCCTCAAGGCAGGCGTGACCCAGCCCCGCGCCGTGATGGAAAAGGTACTGCCGCAGCTGACGGCGCTGGCCGTGACCGACCCGGAGAAGAGCCTGTTCTGGGGACCGATCAACAGCTTCCCGGAGGCCGTGCCGGCCGCCGACCGCGAGCGGATCACCGCCGCGATGCGCCAGCTGCTGTCCACCCAGGTGCTGCCCGCCTATGCCCGCCTGCTCGCTTTCGTGCGTGATGAGTACGCGCCCAAGGCACGGGCCAGCACGGCCTGGTCGGCCCTGCCCAATGGCAAGGCCTGGTACGCCCGCCGCGTGCGCCAGTCGACAACGCTGGCGCTGTCGCCCGACGAGATCCATGCCATCGGCCTGAAGGAAGTGGCGCGCATCCTCGGCGAGATGGATGGCGTGCGCCGCCAGGTCGGCTTCCAAGGCGACCTGAAGGCCTTCTTCAAGCACTTGAACGACGACCCGCGCTACTACTTCACCAAGCCGGAAGAGCTGCTGGCCGGCTACCGCGACCTGCAGAAGAAGATCAACGGCCTGACGCCGAAGCTCTTCGACATCGCGCCCAAGGCCGACTACGAGGTGCGCGAGGTCGAGGCCTTCCGCGCCGAGAGCGCCGCTGGTGCCTCCTACCAGGAGCCCGCAGCGGACGGCTCGCGCCCCGGTGTGTTCTACGTCAACACCTTCAACCTGAAGGCCCAGCCCATTTTCGGCATGGAGACGCTGTCACTGCACGAAGCCTCGCCCGGCCACCACTTCCAGATCGCCATCGCGCAGGAGGACAAGGAGCTGCCCGCCTTCCGCCGCTTCGGCAGCCATTACACGGCGTATGTCGAGGGCTGGGCGCTGTATGCCGAGAGCCTGGGCAAGGAGCTGGGCCTCTTCACCGACCCCTACCAGTGGTACGGCCGACTGTCGGACGAGCAGCTGCGCGCCATGCGCCTGGTGGTCGACACCGGCCTGCACCACAAAGGCTGGAGCCGCGAACAGGCCATCAAGTACATGCTGGACAACTCCTCGATGGCCGAGAGCGATGTGGTGTCGGAAGTGGAGCGCTATATCGTCTGGCCCGGCCAGGCGCTGGGCTACAAGATCGGGCAGCTGGAGATCACCAAGCTGCGTGCTGAAGCGGAGAAAGCGCTGGGCAACAGGTTCGACATCAAGGGCTTCCACCGCGTCGTGTTGACGGCGGGGCAGGTGCCGCTGCCGGTGTTGCGGGAGCTGGTGATGGAGTGGGTGAAGGCGCAGGCCGCCCGCTGATCTGCAGTTCATCCCACCGCAGCTGCAGTGCGTCGCACGGCCGGCGCGGGCGAGGTCCAGCGGCGGCTAGTCTGTGGCCCGACGCCAACGACGAGGAGCCGACATGACCCGCCGCACCCACGCCCTGCTGACATTGCTGATGGCCGCCACTGCGGCGACCACGGCGACCGCGCAGTCCGACAAGGGCTTCAGCCTCGAGGCGCATGCGCGGACGCGCGTGCAGGACGTCGGCCTGCCGGCCTACCCCGGCGCGACGCTGGCGGTGGAGCGGGGCGCCAACGGCGAGGAAGACCATTCGGGCGGCAGCTTCGGCGCCTGGATGGGCAACGTCGGCATGCGCGTCGATGCGCTCAAGTTCAAGAGCAGCGACAAGCCCGAGCAGATCGCGGCCTTCTACGCCAGGGCCATGGCACGTCAGGGCGAGGTGCTGGACTGCCGGCTGCCGTCGTCACGCATCAAGCAGGTCAAGGACGAACCCGAGCGCTTGAGCTGCGACGAGAAGCCCATCCAGCCCGGCCACTTCGAGTACCGCGTCGGCCAGCCCAAGCACATGCGCATCCTTCATGTGCACCCCGAGGGCGAAGGCACACGCTTCGAGATGGTCCGCCTGCAGCTAGGCCGCTGACATCAGGCTGGATTGCGGTGCGCCCAGCGGTACAGCAGCGGCAGCACCAGCAAGGTCAGCGCCGTGGACGACAGGATGCCGCCGATGACCACGGTGGCCAGCGGCCGCTGCACCTCGGCGCCGGTGCCGGTGGCCAGGGCCATCGGCACGAAGCCGAGGGACGCGACCAGGGCCGTCATCAGCACCGGCCGCAGCCGCGACAGTGCACCTTCGCGAACGGCCTGATCGAGCGGCAGGCCGTCGTCGCGCAGCCCGCGGATGAAGCTGAGCATCACCAGCCCGTTCAGCACCGCCACGCCCGACAGCGCGATGAAGCCCACGCCGGCGGAGATCGACAGCGGAATGTCGCGCAGCCACAGCGCCGCGATGCCGCCGGTCAGCGCGAAGGGCACGCCGGTGAACACCAGCAGCCCGTCTCGCACATTGCCGAACATCGCGAACAGCAGCACGAAGACCAAGCCCAAGGCCACCGGCACGACGACCTTCAGCCGCGCCGTGGCTGACTGCAGTTGCTCGAAGCTGCCGCCCCAGCTCGTCCAGTAGCCGCTCGGAATCTTCACCTTCTGCTGCAGGCTGGCCTGCGCCTCGGTCACAAAGGAGCCGATGTCGCGGCCACGCACATTGGCCGTGACGACGACGCGCCGCTTGCCGTTCTCGCGGCTGACCTGGTTGGGCCCCGGCGCCTCGTCGAAGCCGGCGACCTCGCCAAGTTGCACATGGGCGCCGCTAGGCAGCCGCAACGGCAGGCGCTTCAGCGCGTCGACATCGCTGCGCACGCTGTCGGGCAGCCGCACCTGGATGTCGAAGCGCCGGTCGCCCCGGAACAGCACGCCCGCCTCCTGGCCGCCGATGGCTGCGGCCACGGTCTGCTGCACGTCGGCCACGCTCAGGCCCAGGCGAGCGAGCTTGCTGCGGTCGATCTGCAAGGTCAGCATGGGCAGGCCGGTGGTCTGCTCGACCTTCACATCGGCAGCGCCCGGCACGCCCTGCAGCAGCTTCGCGATCTCTTCGGCCGTGCCCTCCATGACTTCCATGTCGTCGCCGAACACCTTCACCGCCACGTCGCTGCGCACGCCCGAGATCAGTTCGTTGAAGCGCATCTGGATGGGTTGAGTGAACTCGTAGTTGTTCCCGGGCAGGCGGCCCGCCAGGGCCTGCAGGTCCTCGACCAGGGCCGTCGTGCTGCGCCCGGGGTCGGGCCACTCGCTGCGGGGCTTCAGCATGACGAAGGTGTCGGCCACGCTGGGCGGCATGGGGTCGCTGGCGATCTCGGCCGTGCCCAGCTTGGAGAACACGCGTGCCACCTCGGGCGACTGGAGCAGCGTGCGCTCCAGCTCGCGCTGCATCTCCACGGCCTGCGTGAGGCTGGTGCCGGGGATGCGCAGCGCATGCACGGCGAAGTCGCCCTCGTCCAGGCTGGGGATGAACTCGCTGCCCATGCGCGTGGCCAACAGCGCGCTCAACGCGACGGTCACGCCGGCAATCGTCAGCACGAGCGGCGGGTGGGCGAGCGTCCAACCCAGCAGCGGCGCATAGCCACGTCGGGCCCAGGCCATCAGACGGTTGTCCTTCTCGCTGACCTTGCCATTCATCCACAGCGCCACGGTCGCAGGGATGAAGGTCACCGACAGCAGCATCGCGCCCAGCAGCGCCGCCACGACGGTGAAGGCCATCGGGTGGAACATCTTTCCCTCTACGCCGCTGAGCGCAAAGATGGGCAGATACACCACCATGATGATGAGCTGGCCGAACAGCAGCGGCCGGCGCGCCTCGCGGGCGGCGGCGAAGACCTCGGCGAAGCGTTCGTCGCGGCTCAGCGCCCGGCCCGCCGCAGCCTGGGCGTGTGCCAGCCGCCGCACGCAGTTCTCGACGATGACGACGGCGCCGTCGATGATGATGCCGAAGTCCAGCGCCCCCAGGCTCATCAGATTGGCGCTGACCTTGTTGGCCACCATGCCGCTGAAGGTGAACAGCATGGCCAGCGGAATGACAGCCGCCGTGATGACGGCCGCGCGCAGATTGCCCAGGAAGGCGAACAGCACCGCGATGACGAGCAGGGCGCCTTCGAGCAGGTTGGTCCGCACCGTCGCAATCGCCTTGTCGATCAGCGTCGTGCGGTCGTAGACCGTCTGCGCGATGACGCCGGCCGGCAGGCTGCGGTTGATCTCCTCCAGGCGCTTGTCCACGGCCAACGACACCTGGCGGCTGTTCTCGCCCATCAGCATGAACACCGTGCCCAGCACGACCTCGCGGCCGTTGTCGGTGGCCGCACCACTGCGCAGCTCGTGGCCGATGACGACGTCCGCGACGTCTCGCACGCGTACCGATCCACGGATGACGATGCCGGCGATGTCGTCGACGTCGGCCACCTGGCCCGGCGCTCGGATCAGCACCTGCTCGCCGCGCCGCTCGATATAGCCCGCGCCGACATTGGCGTTGTTGCGCTCGAGCGCCTGCACCAGCTCCCGCCAGTCGATGCCGTGGGCCGCCAGCTTGTCGGGCCACGGCGCCACCTGGTACTCCTTGGCATAGCCGCCGATGCTGTTGATCTCGGTCACCCCCGGCACGGTGCGCAGCTGCGGCTTGACGACCCAGTCCTGGATCTCGCGCAGGTCCATCGGCGTGTAGGGCGTGCCGTCGGCTTTGAGCGCACCGGGCTTGGTCTCGACCGTCCACATATAGATCTCGCCCAGCCCCGTCGCGATGGGCCCGAGCGCGGGCGACAGGCCGGCCGGCAGGCTGGCGCGCGCCTGCTGCATGCGCTCGCCCACGAGTTGGCGCGCGAAGTAGATGTCGGTGCCCTCCTTGAACACGACGGTGACCTGCGACAGGCCGTAGCGCGACAGCGAGCGTGTCTGCTCCAGGCGCGGCAGGCCAGCCATGGCCGTCTCGATGGCGAAGCTGACGCGCTGCTCGGCCTCCAGCGGCGAATAGCCCGGTGCCTCGGTGTTGATCTGCACCTGCACGTTGGTGATGTCGGGCACGGCGTCGATGGGCAGGCGCTGGTAGCTGAACACGCCCAGCACCGCCATGCCGAGCACGGTCAGCAGCACCAGCCAGCGTTGATGGATGGCGAATCGGATGAGGTTCTCGAACATCGTCGCGCCTTCAGTGATCGTGCTCGGCCCCGGCCTTGCCGATGTCGGCCTTGACCAGGAAGCTGTTCTTCGCCGCATAGCGCTCGCCGGCTTCCAGCCCCTTGAGCACTTCGACGTTCCGGCCGTCGCTGCGTCCCAGCGTCAACGGCCGTGACTCGAACTGCTGGCCATAACGGCCGAACACGACGGTGGCGCCGCGCAGTGTCTGCACCGCCTCGGTCGCGACCGCCACGGCCACCTCGGCCGCGCTGGCGCTCAGGTCCACGGTCACCGGCAGCCCCGGCCGCCACAGGCCCTTCGGGTTGGCCAGCACGAGGCGCGCGGTCGCGCTGCGGCTTTGCTCGCCAACCAGCGCGCCGACGTAGCTCAGCCGCGCCTCGCCCTGCGCCTCGAAGGCACTGGCCTTGACCCGGGCTGCCATGCCCTCCTGCAGCTGGCCGAGGTCCCTGGCCGGCACGGTCAGCTCGACCCAGACGCTGGACAGGTCGGCCAGCTGGAAGATGGGCGCGTCCTCCTTCAGCGCCTCACCGACGCTGATCTTCTTGTCGACGACGACGCCGTCAATCGGCGCGCGGATCTCGTGGCGCGTCAATGCCGAATCGCTCGCCGAGGCGCCCATTGCAGCCAGCTTCTGCCGCGCGGCGTCGACGGCGATCTCGGCTTCCTGCATGGCCTGGCGCGCGGCCAGGTAGTCCTGTTCTGCCGAGATCTTGTCCTCCCACAGCTTCTTCTCGCGCTCGTGCGTCGTGCGTGCCAGCGCCAGCCGTTTGCTGGCGGCCAGCAGCTCGCTGCGCTGGTCAGCCAGCGCCGGACTGGAGATGACGGCCAGCACCTGGCCGCGCTGCACGCGGTCGCCAGCATTCACGCGCACGGCTTCGACGAGGCCCGCCAGCCGCGGCGTGACGACGACGGCCCGGTCCTGATTGAGCTTCACCTCGCCGAGCAGCTGCAGCGTGCTGGCGATGCGCGCCGGCCCGGCGGTGGCCAACACGATGCCGTTGTGGCGCAGCTGTTCGTCGCTGACGGTGACGCGGTCCTCGATCTGCTCGAAGCGGAACTCGTGGCTCTTGCCGCCCGCCTTCGCGGTGATGGTCGCGGCGAAGGAGTGGGGCTCCTCGACGACGCCAGCGCCCTTCAGGTACGCGCCCTCGGCGCTGAAGCTGAAGGCTTGCGGCGGGCGGCCCAGGCGCTGCAGCATCACAGTCACCTCGGCCTGCGTCGGCGCCAGCGGCTTGCCGTCGCGATAGAGGTAGACGCGGAACTCCGGCTCCCTGCCGGTCTCGAAGATCGTCAGCTCCAGGCCGAAGCCGTCCTGGCTGAACAGGCGGCCACCCTGCGGGCCCTTGCTCGCTGCAGCAGCCGGCTCGGCGACGTGGGTTGTCTCGTCGGCGTGGCCGTGTTCGTCACCATGGGCATGGGGCTTGTCGTGGCGCAGGATGGCCACACCGAGCAGCAGGCCCAGGGCCAGCACGGCGGCGATGGCCACAGTGTTTTTCTTGTTCATCGCTTCAGTCCTCATTCGATGCTTGGCGGCCCAGCAGCCGGTCCAGCTCTGCGGCGGCGCGGTGGGTCTCGGCGCTGGCCTGCAGTTGCTGGCGGCGCAGTGCAAAAAGCGTGCGCTGGGCGTCCAGCACGTCCAGGAAGGCGAACTTGCCCAGCTCGTAGCCCTTGAGCGCCGCGTCATAGGCGGTCTGCGCCGTCGGCAGCACTTCGTCGCGCAGCAACTGCGCCTGCTCGCGGCCCAGCCGCAGGCGCGCAGTGGCCTGGGCCACGTCGGTGTGCAGCTTCAGCGTGACGCTGGTCAGCGCCTCGCGCGCCTGATCCTCGCGGCGGAGGGCTTCCAGCAGGCCGCCCTGGTTGCGGTCATGGATGGGCAGCGGCAGCGAGAAGCCGACGACGGCCTGCGTGCGGCCTAGCTCGGCGTCTCGTTTGGCGCCCAGCGTCACGGTCACGTCGGGCACGCGGCGCGCGCGTTCTCCCTCGGTCAAGGCCTGGCGGCGGGCGATGTCCAGGCGCGCCAGGCGCAGCGCCGGCGCGTCAGCCATCGCTTCCGGCAGGCGCTGCTCATCGGGCAGGTCGGGCAGGGCGGCCGCGTCGCCATCGGCCTGCGCCGCCGCCTGCGCGCCCTGGCCCCACAGCGCCGCCAGCCGGCCGCGTGCCAGCAGCAGGTCGCTCTGCGCTTGTGCCAGCTCGGCGCGCGTGCCGGCCTCGGCGACACGGGCCTTGGACAGCTCCAGCGGCGGCACCTTGCCGGCCTGCAGGCGCTTGTCGGCGGCGCCCGTGGCGCTGCGCGCCAGCGCCAGCGACGACTCCGCCAGCCGCTGCTGCTCCTGCGCGCCGAGCAGGTCGAAGAAGGCAGTGGCCACGGCCGCGCGCACGTCGGCCTGCCGGGCGGCCAGCGCCACGGCGGCCTGCTCGCGCGCTTGTCCGGCTGCTGCCTGGCGCGCCGCACGCTTGCCGCCCAGCTCGATGGCCTGGGACAGCTGCACGGTCGTCGTGCGCGTGGCGCTGCGGTTGTCTTCCAGCAGCACACCCAGCTCGGGGTTGAGCCGTGCGCCGGCCTGAAGTTCAGCGCCTTGCAGCGCCTGCAGCTCCAGCCGTGCGCCGGCAAGGTCGGGGTTGTGGGCGAGGGCCAGAGCTTGCGCCTCGGCCAGGGTCAGGGCATGGCTGGCGCGCACCAGCGCCATGCACAGCAGAAAGCCAACAGCAGGGCTTCGCATCGAACTCTCCAGAGGTTGTGGGACCAACGACGGCGGTTCGGCGCGGCCGGCACCCAGGGGTGCCGCGCTTCAGATCAACAGCGGAGGGAAGCGTCGCGCCGAATCAGGCGCGCGGCCAATTGGGTCGGTCCAGCCCCGGCGGAACGTGCGACCTGAGCCGCACCGCGCCGGCCGGCGCGGGGGCCACGGCTTGCGACGCGACGATGCCCTGGCCTTCAGCCAGCGGCGTCGCGCAGCCGGTGTGGTGGCAGTGACAGTGGCCGGTCTCGCAGACCGGATGCGCATCGCCCGCTGCCGCCGCTTGGGCCGGCTCACCGCTCAGCACGACGAGGTTCTGCTCGGCCAGTTCATCCACGCAGCACAGCGCCGCGCCGGCCCAGGACAGCTGGGCTGTCACGAGCAGGGCGAGGAGGGCGAGGAACCAGCGGCGCATGGGGCAGATTCTAGGAGGCTAGTTTTTTCCGCCGTCCAGCAGGGCATCACGCAGCTGCGTATCGGCCGGCGAGTCGCCGAACCAGATGCGCAGCACCAGCGTGAAGAACTCGTCGTCGCCCACCGGCTCGCCCTGGGCCTGGCCGGAGATGTAGAACTGCGTGCCCTTGCCGGGGATGAAGTCCATCGCGAAGGTGTCGCCCGAGACGAGCTTGGCCTTGCCCGAGAAGATCTCGATGAGGCGGGTGGTGGACAGCGTGTGGCGGGTCAGTTGCGCAGCGGGCGTGTTGTCGCTGATGCCGCGCAGGAAGAGCCGGCCGAGGTCGGTGCCTGGCAGGTCGCGCAGGGCGACGAACTGCAGGCGCTTCGGGCCAGGCAGCGCCAGCAGCTCGGCTGGCGTGCTCACGTGCTTGGTCGTGTAGAGGGCGATGTCGTAGGCCTTGAAGACCAGACGCACCCGGGTGCCCTTGCCGTTGAGCTGCAGCGCGCTGCCGCCCAGCTGGGCCGTGGGATCGAACTTGTTGACCGTGGGCGCGGCCGTGGCCTGAAGGCAGAGCGCCGTGCCGGCGACCAATGCGGCCATGCGGGCCTGCGCCGTGAACGTCTGGAAAGGGGTCATGTCTCCTCCGATGGATGTCTTCTCGCATCGAGTCGACGCGGCGGTTCGCATTCTGCGTGCCAACGGGTCATGACCTGTCACCGTTTGTGGTGGCGGTTCACTCCGTCAGCCGTGAATCCTCACGACGCCCGGACGACGCGCACAGGCCGGCCCACGGCCTCGCGGGCGCGCAGCTGGCCGCAGCCGCCTTCCACGTCCTGGCCGGCGGAGTCGCGCAGCTTGGTCAGCACGCCACGGCTGCACAGCTCGGCGGCGATGGCCCGCGCGCGCTCCCAGCTCGGCCGCTTGAAGGGGAGGCCCGGCGCGCTGTTGAAGGGGATCATGTTCAGCAGGCCGTAGCGGCCCTTGAGCAGGCGCACGATGCCGTCCAGCTCCTCGGGGCCGTCGTTGATGCCGTCCAGCAGCGTCCACTGGTACTGGATGGGATAGCCACTCGCGCGGGCATAGGCGTCGGCCGCCTCGACGAGTTCTTCGGGCGACAGCCGCGGCGCACGCGGCAGCAGTTCGGCGCGCTTGGCCGCGCCGGTCGTGTGCAGGCTCAGTGCCAGCGCTGGCTTGACTTCGGCGGCATTCAGCGCTTCAAAGGCGCGCTCGTCGCCCACCGTGGAGAACACCAGCTGCTTGTGCGCAAAGCCGCCCTCGCGGCCCAGCAGCGTGATCGCGTCCAGCACGCTGGCGAGGTTGTGCGAGGGCTCGCCCATGCCCATGAAGACGACCTTCTTCAGCTTCGCGTTCTTGCGCCGCGCCAGCACCACCTGGGCCACGATCTCGGCGCTGCCGACCTGGCGGATCAGGCCGTCCACGCCGGTCATGCAGAACTTGCAGCCGACCGCGCAGCCGACCTGGCTGGACACACAGACGCCGTCGCGTGGCAGCAGCACGGTCTCCACGGTCTGGCCGTCGTTCAAGCCGAGCAGCAGGCGTGCCGATTCGCCGTCGCCGCCGGCGTGTTCGCTGCGCAGCGCAACAAGCCCGTCCAGTTCGGTCATCAGCCCCGGCAGCGCCTGCATGACCGCCCTGGGCAGGAAGCCCTGCAACGGCCGCTTGCCACCGTCTAAAGGCAGCAGCTGCACCCAGTGGCGCAGCACGCGGCTTTCATGGTCGGGGTTGGCGCCGAGCGCGCGCAGGCGCTGGCGGAGATCGGCAATCAGCATGGGAACGGAGGTGACAGGGGCTGCGCGATTGTCGGCGCTATGCTGAAAAACGCTTTGCCGCGAGGAGACCCCCATGAGCCAGACGCCGACCTGCACCGCCGAAGAATGGGCCGTCCGCTGCGACCTTGCCGCCCTCTACCGCCTGGCCGCGCTGCACGGCTGGGATGACCTGATCTTCACGCACATCTCCGCCCGGGTGCCGGGCCCCGAGCATCACTTCCTCATCAACCCCTACGGCATGATGTTCGAGGAGATCACCGCCAGCAGCCTCGTCAAGGTGGACCCGGCGGGCGAGAAGGTCGCGCCCAGCGACTACAACGTCAACCCGGCCGGCTTCATCATCCACAGCGCCGTGCACGAGGCGCGCGATGACGCCCAGTTCGTCATGCATCTGCACACGGTGGCGGGCGTGGCGGTCAGCACGCAGCGCGAGGGCTTGCTGCCCATCTCGCAGCACAGCCTGTTCCCGCTGGCGTCACTCAGCTATCACGGTTATGAAGGCGTGGCGCTCAACCCCGATGAGAAGACCCGACTCGTCGCCGACCTGGGGCAGACGTCGCTGATGATGCTGCGCAACCATGGTCTGCTGACGCTGGGCCGCAGCGCCGCCGACACCTTCCTGAAGATGTTCATGCTGCAACGCGCCTGCGAGATCCAGATCGCCGCGCAGGCCGGTGGCGGTGAGCTGATCCGCATCCCGGCGCAGATCCTGGCCGGCATCCGCGCGCAAAGCGACAAGGTCATGCGCGGCTCGGGTGCGGAGCTGGCGTGGCCGGGCTTGCTGCGGCGTCTCGCGCGGCAGAACCCTGGTCACGACCACTGACGGTCACTGGAACAATGGCGCGGATGACCGATCCCCGCTTCTTCGCCCTCGTTCCCGCCGCCGGCATCGGCGAACGCTCGGGCGCCGGCATGCCCAAGCAGTACGTCGACATCGCTGGCAAGCCGATGCTGGCCCATACGCTGGTCGCACTCGCCGCAGTGCCTCGGCTCGAACAGACGCTGGTGGTGCTGTCGCCCGCCGATGACCGCTTCGAGGCGGCGCTGCCGGGTTGCAAGGCCTGGGTCGCTCGCGTCGGTGGGGCGAGCCGCGCGGAGAGCGTGCTCGGCGGCCTGTCCGAACTGAGGCGACGTGGTGCGACGGACGACGACTGGGTGCTGGTGCACGACGCCGCGCGCTGCCTGCTGCGGCGCGAGTGGGTCGATGCGCTGATCGATGCCTGCCAGCATGACGCCGTCGGCGGCCTGCTGGCCCAGCCGATTGCCGATACGCTGAAGGCCGCCGACACCGAGGGCCGCGTCACAGCGACCGTGGACCGTCGCGACAAGTGGGCTGCGCAGACGCCGCAGATGTTCCGCCTCGGTCTCGCCGAGAAGGCGCTGACCGCGATGGGGGCCGCAGCGACCGACGAGGCCAGCGCGGTGGAAGCACTGGGCCTGGCGCCGCGCCTTGTGCGCACGTCCATGGCCAATTTCAAGGTGACTTGGCCCGAGGACTTCGCGCTCGCGGCGCTCTGGCTGAGCGGCGAGCGCTGACGCAAAAAACCCGCCTCCCGGCGGGTTCGGCTGATCAGAGTTCTTCCCAGCCGTCGCCGGCCGTCAGCGCAACCGCCTTCGCCGGGCGGGCGGCGGGCGCGCGGACCGGCGCGGGCGCCTTGCGTTGGGGAGCGGACCGGGCTGCCTGCGGCTTGGCCGCTGCGCCGTCCGTCCTGAAGGTCGACACGGCTTTGACCAGCAGGTCGGCCTGGGTGCGCAAGCTGTCGGCCGCGGCGGCGCTTTCCTCCACCAGCGCGGCGTTCTGCTGCGTCACCTGGTCAAGTTGCGTCACGGCGTCGTTGATCTGGCCGATGCCGCTGGTCTGCTCGACCGTGGCGGCGCTGATCTCGGCGATCAGGTCGTTGACACGGCGTACCTGGGCGACGATGTCGTCCATCGTGCGGCCGGCTTCGGCGACCAGGCCGGTGCCGTTCTCCACCTTCTCGACACTGGCGCCGATCAGCGACTTGATCTCCTTGGCGGCTTCCGCGCTGCGCGAGGCCAGCGTGCGCACTTCACCGGCCACGACCGCGAAGCCCCGGCCCTGTTCTCCGGCACGCGCGGCCTCGACCGCTGCGTTCAGCGCCAGGATGTTGGTCTGGAAGGCGATGCCGTCGATGACGCCGATGATGTCCGAGATGCGCTTGCTGGAGGCGCTGATCTCTTCCATGGTGTGCACCACCTTGCCCACCACTTCGCCGCCCTTGGCCGCCACGCTGCTGGCCGAGCTGGCCAGCGAGGTGGCCTGCCGGGCCACGTCGGCGTTGTTGCGCACGGTGCTGGTCAGCTGCTCCATGGACGCTGCCGTCTGTTGCAGATTGCTGGCCTGCTCCTCGGTGCGCTGCGACAGGTCGGCGTTGCCGGTGGCGATCTGGCCGGAGCCGATGGCGATGCTGTCCGAGCCGCTGCGGATGTTCTCCACCATGTCGACGAGTGCGACCTGCATGCGCTGCATGGCGGCCAGCAGGCTCGAGGTGTCGCCGGCCTTGACGTCGACCGGTTGCGACAGGTCGCCGCCGGCAATGCGGCTGACCACGTCCGTCGCGTAGGACGGTTCGCCGCCGAGTTGCTTGACGATGCTGCGTGTCAGCACGATGGCCGCCGCAATGCCGACGAGCAGCGCGACGAGGCTGGAGCCGAGCATCACATTGCGGCCGACGGTGTAGTCGGCCTTGGCTTCGGCCGCAGCTTTCAGATTGAGTTCGTCTTCGAACTCGGCAAGTTCACCGAGTACCTTGAGCCAGGCGTTCTGCATGGGCTGAGCGTCTTTCATCAACACGGCAGTGGCTTCCTCGGCCTTGTTTTGCAGGCCCAGCTCCATGACCTTGTTGACGGAAGGACGGGCTGCGGCCTTGGCTTCCTTGATACGGGCGAATAGCGCCTTTTCCTCGGCGGTGGTGTCGGCAAGGTCGGCGAACATCTTGCCGAGCTTTTCTTCGGCTGAGTCGTAATCCGCGCGCGACTTTTGCAGCCGTTCCGCTTCGGCCTTCATGCTGGCCTCGTCGGTGAGCAGCACGATGTTGCGGGTTGCCGTCGCGACCTGGTTGATGGCCAGACGCATCGCGACCGCCAGGCGCGTCTCTGCGTTGTTGATGGTGACGATGTCGTCCAGCTGATCATTCAATCGCGCCATGCGCGAAATGCCGACGGCCGCGATGAGGGCCAGCAGCGTCAGCACCAGGCCGAAGCCCAGCGCCAGGCGTGAGGAAAGCTTGAGGTTGTTCATATGGATTCTTCGGTGTCTTGATTCACAGGCCGATGTCGGCATCGGTCAGGAGGCGCTCGATGTCCAGCACGGCGAGCATGCGGCGGGCGTCGCCGCCGTCGTTGATGCTGGCGATGCCGAGCAGGGCGGCGGAGGTGGCGCTCTGGCCGAGTTCGGGTGGCGGGCGGATGTCGGCGTCGGCCAACGAAAGCACGTCGGAGACGGCGTCGACCACAGTGCCGATGACGCGCGCGCCGAGGTCGAGCACGATGGTGACGGTGTCCTCGTCCCGGAACGAGGACGCGGCCTGCAGGCACAGCCGCAGTCCACCACAGGCACGATGACGCCGCGCAGGTTGATGACGCCCTTGACGACGGCCGGGGCGTGCGCAATGCGCGTCACCTGGCCATGGCCGCGGATTTCCTGCACGCGCAGGATGTCGATGGCGTATTCCTCGGCACCGACACGGAATGTCAGATATTCACGCGCACCGGTGGGCCGTGCGGCGGCGGTGGCGACCCTCTGTGACGGGGGCGGGTGCGCAACCGCGACAGCGGTTTCGACGGCAAGGGACATGCAGGCTCCTGGGGCTTGGGTGGTTCCCGGGGCAGCCGTGCTTGCAGGCATGCCGGGATGCCTGGTTTTTCGTCCAGAAGGCCCGCGCACTCCATCAGGCAGTGCCGGGGGTGACCCACTCCAAAACCTGATGCGCCACGGATGGCGGCGTTAGGCCTCAGGGTTGATCCGGAGTCACGAGCCCGTGCCGCACTGCGAACAACACCAGCTGTGGCAGGTTGCGGATGTTCAGTCGCTCCATGATCTGAGCGCGGTGGGCCTCCACGGTCTTCACGCTCAACTCGAGCTCGTAGGCGATCTCCTTCATGCTGGTGCCCGCGACCACACGCCGAAGGACGTCCACCTGGCGGGGCGTCAACGGCAGCCGGTCGATCGCTGGCGCCGGTGGCGGGGTTTCGGCGCAGGCACGCATCGCGTCCACGGCACGCTGCACCACCGGCGCCGACACGGCCGGGCTCAGGTAGCTCTGGCCGGCCTCCAGGGCCTGCAGCGCCAGCGTCAGCTCGGCGGCCGCAGCGTCCTTGAGCAGATAGCCGTCGGCCCCGGCCTGCAGCGCCTGCATGACGAAATCCGCGCTGTCGTACATCGACACGATCAGCACGCGCGTGGCCGGGCTCGCCTGCTTGATGCGCGGCAGCGCCCGGATGCCGTCGAGCCGGGGCATGTTGATGTCGAGCACCAGCACATCCGGGTGGTGCTGGCCGGCCAGCTCGATGGCCTGCTCGCCGTCCTCCGCTTCCGCGACCACCTCGTGGCCCGGCAGTTCTTCAATGAGCGATCGGATACCCGCTCGGACGAGCGAATGATCCTCAGCCAACATCACTCGGTGTGTCGTCATGGCCGGCCTGGTTTTGAACGGGCAGCCGTGCGGCAATTTTTGTGCCCTGTCCTGGTGCGGAACTGATGTTCAGTTCACCGCCCAGCAGCCGGGCGCGCTCGGCCATGCTCAGCAGGCCCAGTGTGGGCATCAGATAGACGCGGGCGCGGAGGTTTCCGGCGTCGAAGCCGATGCCGTCATCATTGATCTCCAAGGCCAGCGTGCTGCCCTGCCGGTGGATCGAGACCGAGACGCGCCGGGCATGGGCGTGGCGCAAGGCGTTGGACAGCGACTCCTGCACGATGCGATAGGCCGCGATCGCCACCTCCGGCGGCAGGGGCTCGTCCAGCGGACCGGCCTCGAAGACGATGTCCAGCCCGTGCAGCTTCTGCTGTTCGCCGAGATGCCAGCGCAGCGCCGCGCGCAGCCCGAGGGTGTCCAGCTGCGGCGGGTGCAGCATCAACGACAAGCTGCGCACGCTGCCCAGGGTGCGCTCGGTCAGGCTGGCCGCGCTGTTGACCAGCGCCAGGGCTTCGGATGACGAGATTCGCCGCTGCAGCTTGGCGAACTGCACGCGGATGGCGCTCAGGCACTGGCTGATCTCGTCATGCAGCTCGCGGGCAATGTGGCGCCTCTCGTCCTCTTGCAGCTGGATGAGACGGCCGGACAGCGCCAGCAATTCGGCGCGCTGACTATCCAGTCGCTGCCGCAGCGCGCTTTCGGGCTCGGCGTCCTGCACCAGGTGCAGAAGGGCGGGCTCGCCGGCAAGGCTTACCGGCTCGCACTTCACCGCCGCGGAGAACCCGCTGCCGTCCAGGCGGAGTCCCCGCGCTTCGCCCGAGGCGCCGGTGGCAGGCAACAAGCTGGCGAGCAGCCTGCCCGGCAATTCATCGCCGGGTGCGGCGGCAAACAGACGGCGTGCCGCCGCGTTCGCATAGGCGACCGTCCCGTTGCGGCTGACCAGCACCGCCTCGGGCAGAGCGGCCATCCAGGCCTCCGCTTGGCTGGCGGTAGCCCCGTGAACGGCTGGCGCGCGATCAGGGGCGAGGCCGCGCACCGTACACGTCCAGCCCGGCGAACAGCACATCGGCCACGGTGTCGAGCGGCAGCTCATGGGGCTCCAGCACCAGCTGGGCCATCGCGGCATCCAGCCGTTCGTCGTGCGAATAGCCCATCGCCCAGCCGGGGAACAACCGTCGCCCATCGGGGATGGGTTGGGGTTGCCATTCGCGCAGAAGCTGGTGGCGGCTGTCGGCGCGGATGGCCGTCATCAAGGTCTCCAGGGCCGCCGACGGGCCCTCGAGGATCTGCGCGAAATGCTCCCCTGAAAAGCACAACAGGCCGGTCACGCCGAGCTCGGCGTTGCGGCGGGTGGCCACCGCCAGGATGGCCCGCGGCTCGGGCCCGCAGGGGTCGATCAGGGCTGCGCTCACATAGAGCAGGCGATGGAGTTGAGGTGCTGGCAAGTCGGGTCCCGTCAAATTGGCCGACTCAGGCAATCAGCATGCCCGACGTTCATGCCGGTGGCACCGGCAAGTCCCTCCGCGGCCTACCAGGTCGGGCCGAGCAACAGATAGGCCGCCGTCTCGCCGCGCCGCGTGGTGCCCAGTGCCAGGAAGAACGGCCCGAAGCGCGTGTCGACACTGAGGAAACCGCTGGCCGCCAGCTGCCAGCCGCTGCGCGGCAGGTTGGCGAGTTTCAGGCCCGCGCCGTTGCCAACTGCCCCGGTCTCCAGGGAAAAGCCGACGCGCACCGCGCCGCCCAGGCCGACCGGCATCTCGCCGATGCGGCGCGCCATGACGACGCGGGCCAGCACCATGTTCTCGCCCAGCAGCGAACCGTCGGGCGTGCCGGACAGGCGCAGATAGCCGCCCAGCGACCGCGCCTGGCCGCGCTCGGCATGTGCAAACTCGCCATAGAGCTGGCCGGCCCATTCGCCCAGGCGGAAGGCGGCGAGGCCGAGCAGCGACGCGTTGATGACGCTGGACTCGCCGCGCGGGTGCAGCCATTCGATGCGCGCGGTCGTCCACTGGCCGCGGCTGGGGAAGGCCAGCGAGTCCAGCGAGTCGGTGTGCAGCTCGACGTATTGCTGGCCGTAGGTCTGCGCGCGCCGGCTGCCGCCCGGCACGACGGGCAGCACGACCTCGTCGTCCGCGCGCAGGCGGCCGATGCCAAAGCGCAGGTCGCCCAGGCCGGCGATGCGGTGGCCGAGTTCGAGCTGGGCGCTGGTCAGGCTGCTGGACAGGCGCAGCGCGCGCTGGCCCTGGTCGAAGAGGTCGTTGCTGCCGGCTGCGTAGCTGAGCTTGGCGCTGGCGAACCAGCGCGAGCCTGGGCCGAGTGGCTGGTAGAACTCGGTGTTGAGGCCGCGCGAGGAGCCGATGCGCGCGACGCTGCGCAGCTCGGCGCCCCAGGGGTTGAGCCAGTTGGCCACATGCATGGCCACGAGGGAGTAGCTGTTGGCGTCGGCGAAGTTGCTGTACAGCTCCAGCCCCAGGCGCACGCGGCTGGCGGCCCAGTCGGCTTCGGTCAGCTTGAACTCGACGCTGCGTTTGCCATCGCGGTCATCAATCTCGGTCTCGATGCGCTCGAAGTCGCCCGTGCCGTCCAGGCGCTCGACGGCCCGGGTCAGCTCCGCGCGACCGACCGGGTCGCCCGGGGCCAGCGCCAGCTCTGCCCGCAGCGCCTCGGCGTTGAGCCGGTTCGTGCCGCTGATCTTCAGTTCACCCAGCGGCAGCGCGGCCATCGCCGACTCTGGCGGGCCCAGGCGGCGGGCCTGCAAGGCGGCGTAGGCGGCGGGCGATGCCAGCAGGGCCAGGCGTTCGCCGGCCGCCAGCGCCGCACGCCGGCCGGTGGCCATGGCTTCGTCGGCGCGGTAGAAGTCCATGAAGCCCATGCCGCCGAGGTCGGGGTCGATGATGATGTCCCGGGCTTTCAGTTCGCGCAGCGAGCGCTGCACGTTCTGCTCGGTCAGGATCTGCAGCATCTGGTTGGCCACCATGACGGCGCTGGTGATCTCGCGCTCTTCCAGCAGCGGCGTGCCGACGTTGACGGCGATGATGATGTCGGCACCGAGCTGACGTGCCAGGTCGATGGGCAGGTTGCGCACCAGGCCGCCGTCGACGAGAGGGCGGCCGTTGACACGCAGCGGCGCGAACACGCCGGGCACGGCCATCGACGCGCGCAGGGCCTCGAACAGCGGCGTGTCCGCCTGGTCGAGCATGGCGCCGGAGAGCAGGTCCGTCGCCACGGCGCGGAACGGGATGGGCAGCTTGCGCAGCGGGTCGTCCGTGCGCGTGGCGGGCAGCAGGGAGGTCAGCGTCGCCTCCAGCTGGCCGTTGGCCGCTGCGCCGCCGGGCAGCATGGCGCCGCGCTGCAGGTTGAAGCCGAACTCGATGCGTGAGGGCAGGCGCTCGTCGTCCTCGCGGCGGCGGATGGCCAGTCGCTCGCGAGCCGGGCGGTCGGCCAAGATGGCGTTCCAGTTGGCGCTCTTCACCAGCGCTTCCAGCTCGTCCAGGCTGCGCCCCGATGCGTAGGCGCCGCCGACGACGGCGCCCATGCTGGTGCCGACGATGAGGTCCACCGGCACCTGCATCTCCTCCAGCACGCGCAGCACACCGATGTGGGCCAGG
This sequence comes from Roseateles sp. AC306, assembly GCF_979253795.1. Lineage (NCBI taxonomy): Bacteria > Pseudomonadati > Pseudomonadota > Betaproteobacteria > Burkholderiales > Sphaerotilaceae > Roseateles > Roseateles sp. AC306. The sequence continues at coordinate 10,372 of NZ_CEEDEB010000013.1, read as the reverse complement.
CCACGCGCGCCGCCGCCGGACAGCACGAGGCCGACCTTGGGGCGGGGCGGCAGCGTTTCGGCACGGGCCAGCTGGCAGAGCGCGAGCAGGCAGACGAACCAGCAGAAGGGGGCGAGTCGTTTCATGGCGGGGCGCACCATAGCAGGCAGCGAGAATGCCGGCATGACTCTTCCCGCGCTCCCCGCACTGAGGATTGGCGAAGGCTGGGACACCCACCAGCTCGTCACCGGCCGCCCGCTTGTCCTCGGCGGCATCACGGTCCCGCACACGCACGGCCTGCTCGGCCACTCCGACGCCGACGCGCTGGCCCATGCCATCACCGACGCGCTGCTCGGCGCCGCTGCCCTGGGCGATATCGGCAAGCTCTTTCCCGACACGGCCGCCGAGTTCAAGGGTGCCGACTCGATGGTGCTGCTGGCCGAGGCCTACCGCCGCGTGCGCGAGGCCGGGTGGCGGCTTGTGAACCTCGACACGACCATCGTCGCCCAGGCGCCCAAGATGGCGCCGCACATTCCGGCCATGCGCGCCCGTCTGGCCGAGGTGCTGGGCGTGGACGTCGGCCAGATCAACGTGAAGGCCAAGACGGCCGAGAAGATGGGCCCGGTGGGCGAGGGCCGCGCCATCGAGGCGCGCGCCGTCTGCCTGCTGTCAGCGGCCTAGGCCGAACTCGGCCAGCTCGCCGTTGCGGCGCAGCTGCGCGATGGCCACGTCCAGGGCGTTGGTGGTGGCCGGATCGGTGGCCGGGTGGCAGGCGAAGTAGAGGTCGATGCGGCCGAAGCTGTGCATCAGGCGCGGCGCCTCGCCGCCACCGGCCCGGATGACGAAGTACGCGGCGACGTCGTTGGCCAGCCAGAAGTCCACGCGCCTGGCCTGCAGCATGCGCAGCGCGGTGCCGTTGTCCTTGACGTCCTCGGCCGCCAGTCCCTGTTCCTTGAGCCAGGCGGCGGGCGATGAGTCGCGCAGCACGACGATGCTGCGGCCGCGCAGGCCTTGAGCGCCGTCGACCCGCCGGGTCTCGTCGCTGCGACCGTAGACCGCCATCGCGCCGCGCGCCCAAGGGCCTACCCACAGGAAGCGTGGCTCACGCTCCGGCGTGCGTGACAGCGCGACGGCGCAGCTGCCCGGCTTCTGCTCGGCGAGCAGCAAGGCCCGGCCCATGGGCACGATCTGCTGGCGCAGCGTGACGCCGCTGAGCGTCTGCATCCGGTCCAGCAGCGCGCCGCCCGGACCTCCAGGTTGCCCGGACGCTGACTCGAACACGCCTGCGTTCGGGTAGACGAGAACGTCCAGGACCTGCGCGCTGAGGGCGGGCCGCTGCAGCAGCAGGAGGGTCAACAGTGCGAGGTGTCGCGATAAGCGCATGACAGCGGGCGGGGCGAGCGCCCGGTGATTGCCGGCGCAGAGGTTAGCTCAGCCCGCCTGAAGCTTGAGTACCGTGATCAGCCCGCCACCGTCGGCGTTGCTGATCGTCAGCGTGCCGCCCAGGCGTTGCACCGACTTCTCGACGATGGCCAGCCCCAGCCCCGCGCCGCTGGCAGCGGTGCGGGCTGCGTCGCCCCGGTAGAAAGGCACGGTGAGGCGCTGCAGGCGGTCGGGCGGCACGCCGGGGCCGTGGTCGCGCACACGCAGCTCCACCCAGGAGCCCTGGCGCGTGGCGCTCACGTCGACACGCGCCGGCTCGCCCTCGGCATGGCCGTAGCGGCGCGCGTTCTCGAACAGGTTGAGCAGCACGCGGCCCAGCTCGGTGTCGTCGACGAAGACCTTCAGCGCCTCGCTGACCTGCACGCGAAAGCGGATCTGGTCGGGGTCGCGGAAGCCCTGTACCTCGCGTTCGACAACGTCGGTCAGCCGCGTCTCGCGCAGTTGCGTCTCGTTGGGTCGCGCGTAGTCCATGAACTTGCTGATGATGGCGTCGAGCTGATCGATGTCCTGCGCCATGAAGTGCCGTGCCTGCTCGTCGGCCACGCTCATCTCGGTTTCCAGCCGCAGGCGGGCCAGCGGCGTGCGCAGGTCGTGCGAGATGCCGGCCAGCATGACGGCGCGGTCTTCTTCCAGCTTGGCCAGCTCGCGGGCCATGCGGTTGAAGCCCATGTTGACCTCGCGGATCTCGCTGGTCATGGTGTTCTCGTCCAGGCGCGAGTCGTACTCGCCGTCCCGGATGCGGCCGGCTGCGTCGGCCAGCTCGCGCAGCGGCTGGTTGATGAGGCGCGCGATCAGCGCCGAGCCGACGACAGTGGCCAGCAGCGCAATCGCCACCCACCACCAGTTGCCGGCCAGCGAGACGGACAGCGGCGCCGGGCTGGTGCGCAGCCAGAAGGCGTCCTCGCCGACGACGTAGCGCACCCACAGTCCCGGCCTGTCGTTGACGCTGCGGGCGACGACCGTGTGTGGCCCCAGCGTGGAGGTGAGCTCGGCGGCCAGCCGCTGGGCGAAAGGGGTGGTGTCATAGGGCAGCCAGCGGTCGCTCGTCTCGGCCACGCGCACCTGCACCGTGTCGCCGCGCGACATCGACGTGATGACGGCGACGCGGTTGATCGGGTCGGTGTGCTCGAGCGCGATGCGGCTGAGCTTGACGAGGCCAGCCAGTTGCTCGGCCGACTGCAAGGCGCGCGGCTGGGCCTCCAGCAGCTTGAAGGTGTACTGCCAAGCCAGCACCGCGCCGGCCAGCAGCAGGGCCAGCCAGGCGAAAGTGCGCCAGAAGAGGTTGAGGGCGAGGTGAGGGCGGGCCATCTGTCAGTCCATTTGTGTTCGGGCCGAGCGCCGGGCCGCCCCCAAGCCGGCCCTGCGGGCGATGTGCTTGCCGGTCAATCCGGCAAGCATCGCCGTCCCCTCGGGGGACCGCCCAGGCTTGCCCGCGTACAGCGCGGCAAGACTGGGCGAGGGGCTCACGAATTTTCGTCGGGAACAAACACGTAGCCGACACCCCACACCGTCTGGATGTAGCGCGGCTGGGCGGGGTCGGCCTCCAGCATCTTGCGCAGGCGGGAGATCTGCACGTCGAGGCTGCGGTCGAAGGGCTCGAACTCGCGGCCGCGTGCCAGCTGGGCCAGCTTGTCGCGGGACAGCGGCTGGCGCGGGTGGCGCACCAGCGTCTTCAGCATCGAGAACTCGCCGGTCGTCAGCGGCAGCTGCTCGCCATTCTTCATCAGGCGGCGCAGCGCGAGGTCGAACTCGAATGGGCCGAAGGTGACGGTCATCGGCTCCTTGCTCGGCGCGCCGGGGGCTTCCGGCGGCGGGCGGCGGCGCAGCACGGCGTTGATGCGGGCCAGCAGTTCGCGGGGGTTGAAAGGCTTGGCGAGGTAGTCATCGGCGCCCACTTCCAGGCCGACGATGCGGTCCACGTCTTCCACCTTGGCCGTCAGCATGATGATGGGCGTCTGGTCGTTGGCAGCGCGCAGGCGGCGGCAGATGGTCAGGCCGTCTTCACCGGGCAGCATCAGGTCGAGCACGATGAGGTCGACCGTCTCGCGAGTGAGCTGCTTGTTCAGCGCGCGGCTGTCTTCGGCGAGCAGGACTTCAAAACCTTCCTGGGTGAGGTAGCGGCGCAGAAGATCGCGGATACGGGCGTCGTCGTCGACGACAAGAATTCGGTTCTGGCGGGGGTTCGCGCTGCTATTCATCGCGGCTCCTTAATTTGTAACAGCGCCATTGTGTTCAGGTTTGAAACCCCGGCTTGTAGGACAGGAGGCATGGCTTACAAGTCGTTGCCATCTGGCCGGGCTAAGCTGGTTTCCCCGCCTTGAAAGGAAGACTTATGCGTACGTTCGCTGTTTTGCCCGCCCTTGCAATGGCCTTGGCTGCCCATGCGCAAGCCGAGGCGCCGCGCGAGCGCTTGAGCCTGTCGGCCAGCGCCAGCGCCGAAGTCGTGCGCGACGTGCTCGGCGTCAGCTTCTCCACGACCCGCGAGGGCGTGGAAGCCGCCGCCGTGCAGGCCGCGCTCAAGCAGGCGCTGGACGCGGCGCTGGCCGAGGCGCGCAAGGTCGCCAAACCGGGGCAGGTCGATGTGCAGACCGGCGGCTTCTCGCTCTACCCGCGCCATGACCCCAAGACCGGCAAGATCAACGGCTGGCAGGGCAGCGCCGAGCTGCAGGTCGAGGGCCGCGACACCGCTGCGATCGCCCAGCTGACGGGGCGCATCAACACGCTGACGATAGCCCGCGTGGGCTACAGCCTGTCGCGTGAGTCGCGCGAGAAGGCCGAGGCCGACATCACCGCCCAGGCCATCGCCCGCTACCGCGCCAAGGCGGCGGAGTACGCGAAGCTGTTCGGATACGGCAGCTACGTGGTGGGCGAGGTCAACATCGCCAGCGACGAGAACTCGGTGCCGAGGCCCATGATGGCCATGGCCCGCATGAAGACCGAGGGTGCTGATGCGGCCCTCCCGACGGAAGCGGGCAAGGCGATCGTGACGGTGAACGTCAATGGCTCAGTTCAGCTGACCAAGTGAGCGGGCCGAGCGCCGGGCCGCTCCTGAACCGGCCCGCACCCCGCGGGGGTGGCTCGACGTAGCCGTCGAGCCGGGGCTGACATTTCTAGACAGCTGTCCAGCCGCCGTCCATCGCCCAGGCCTGGCCGCGCACGTTGATGGCCGCGTTCGAGCACAGGAAGACGGCCAGCTCGCCCAACTCGTCCGGTGTCGTGAACTGCAGCGAGGGCTGTTTCTCGGCCAGCAAACGGCGCTTGGCCTCGGCGTCGTCGACGCCATCTTTCGCTGCCAGCGCGTCGACCTGTTTCTGCACCAGCGGCGTCAGTACCCAGCCTGGGCAGATGGCGTTGACGGTGACAGGCGTCGTTGCCGTCTCCAGCGCGATGCTCTTGGTGAAGCCCACCAGGCCATGCTTGGCCGCCACATAGGCCGACTTCTGCGCCGACGCGACCAGGCCGTGCGCCGAGGCGATGTTGATGATGCGGCCCCAGCCCTTGGCCAACATGCCCGGCAGCGCCAGCCGGGTCGTGTGGAAGGCCGAGGTGAGGTTGATGGCGATGATCGCGTCCCACTTTTCGACCGGGAAGTCCTGCACCGGCGCCACATGCTGGATGCCGGCGTTGTTGACGAGGATGTCGATGCCGCCGAACTCGGCGTCCGCGTAGGCCACGAGGGCGGCGATGTCGTTGGCCTTGCTCATGTCGGCACCGTGGTAGCCGACCTTGACGCCCAGCGCCGCGACCTCGGCCTTGGGAGTGTCGGCATCGCCGAAGCCGTTCAGGATCACGTTCGCGCCCTGGCGCGCAAGCGACAGGGCGATGCCCAGGCCGATGCCGCTGGTGGAACCGGTGACGAGGGCGGTCTTGCCTTTCAACATGGAGGGTCCTTGCTACGATGGTTTCAAAGGATTGAACCATGACCCAGCCCGACCTGCGCTTCGTCAATTGCCTCGACGCCACGGGCTTGCATCGCATGGCCTATTGGGAGTGGGCCGGTCCGAGCGCGGACGCCCCGGTGCTGGTCTGCGTGCACGGCCTGTCGCGCCAGGGGCGGGACTTCGATGCGCTGGCCCGCGTCATGAGCAGCCGCTATCGCGTCGTCTGCCCCGACGTGGCCGGCCGTGGCCAGTCCGACTGGCTGCGCCAGCCCGGCGGCTACCAGATTCCGGCCTATGTGTCCGACATGGTGGCACTGCTGGCCCGGCTGGACGTGGAGCAGGTGGACTGGGTGGGCACGTCCATGGGCGGCCTCATCGGCCTCGGCGTGGCGTCGCTGCGCGGGCGCGAGGGCCAGCCCGGCCTGGTGCGCCGCCTGGTGCTGAACGACGTCGGCCCGGCCATCCGCTTCGAGGCCCTGCAGCGCATCGGCGCCTACATCGGCAAGACGCCGCGCTTCGCGTCACTGGCCGAGGGCGCGGCCTATTTGCGCACCATCTCCGAAGGCTTCGGCCCGCACGGCGACGACGCCTGGCTGGCGCTGTCCGAACCGCTGTTCCGCGAGGAGGGCGGCGAATGGCGGCTGCGCTACGACCCCGCCATCGGCCTGCCCTTTGCCGCGATCACGCCCGAGATCGCTGCCGCCGGCGAAGCTGCCCTCTGGGCCGCCTATGACACGCTGACCTGCCCGACGCTGCTGATCCGCGGCGCCGACAGCGACCTGCTGACGACCGAGACCGCCCGCGCCATGACGCAACGCGGCCCCGGCGCCCGCCTCGTCGAGCTGCCGGGCATCGGCCATGCACCTACCTTGATCCACGACGACCAGATCGCCATCGTGAGGGATTTTTTGAGTTCATGAGGTCATGAAGACAGGCTTGATGCCCGAGGGCGCCGCCACCGCGCCCATCGTTGCGTTGCTGGATGCCAGCACCGGACATTCCAACGCCGAGGTGGCCCGCGCTCGGGCCTTTGCCGAACCGCTGCTGGCCGCCGAGGCCCTGGATACCGGCGAAAACGCCCTCGCCCATGCCGACGGCGTTGCCGCCATCCTGCTGGCCATCGGCACGGCCCAGGAGCTGCAGGCGGCGGCCTACCTCGTCTACGCGGCCGACTTCCTGACGAAGCCCGAAGAGGTCGTCGCCAAGGCCTTTGGCGACAGCCATGCCAGCCTCGTCATGCACACGCGCAAGCTGGTGCAGATGCAGCGCGCCGCGCGGGCCGCCAAGGTCAGCACCGACCAGAAGGCCGAGCAGACCGAGCGCGTGCGCAAGATGCTGCTGGCCTTCTCCCGCGACCTGCGCGTGGTGCTGCTGCGCCTGGCGTCGCGGCTGCAGACGCTGCGCTGGTATGCCGCCAGCAAGACGCCTTGCCCGCTGGAGCTGGCAGCCGAGTCGCAGGCCGTGTTCGCGCCGCTGGCCAACCGGCTGGGCATCTGGCAGATCAAGTGGGAGCTGGAAGACCTGGCCTTCCGCTTTCGCGAACCCGAGGCCTACAAGGCGCTGGCCAAGGGGCTGCAGGAGAAACGCGTCGAACGCGAGCAGCGCATCGAGACCGCGCGTGCGACGCTGCAGGCCGACCTCTATGCCCAAGGCATCGCCGCCGAGGTGCAGGGCCGGCCCAAGCACCTCTACAGCATCCACAAGAAGATGCAGGGCAAGGACCTGGCGCTGGACCGCGTCTTCGACCTGCGCGCGCTACGGGTCATCGTCGCCAGCGTGGCCGACTGCTATGCCGTGCTGGCCCGGCTGCACGAGCTCTACGCGCCGGTGCCGGGCGAGTTCGACGACTACATCGCCAAGCCCAAGCCGAACGGCTACCAGTCCCTGCACACCATCGTGCTGGGGCCTGACGAGCGTGTCATGGAAGTGCAGATCCGCACGCGCGAGATGCACGACCACGCCGAGCATGGCGTCGCGGCGCACTGGGCCTACAAGGAGGCGGGCGTGCGCGGCTACGCCGGTGTCAGTGCAGCTGGCGAGTTCGAGGAGCAGGTGGCCCGCGCCCGCAAGGCCGTGCTCAACCAGCTGCTGGCCTGGGAGCGCGACACGGTGCAGGGCGCTGGCGGGGGAGAAGGCGCGCCGGCCTTCGACGACCGCATCTACGTCTTCACGCCACAGGCCACCATCGTCGAGCTGGCGCCCGGGGCAACGCCGGTGGACTTCGCCTACGCGGTGCACACCGACCTCGGCCACCGATGCCGCGGCGCCCGCATCGACGGCCAGATGCTGCCGCTGAACACGCCGCTGCACAGCGGCCAGACGGTCGAGATCATTGCCGCCAAGGAGGGCGGGCCATCGCTGGACTGGCTCAACCCCGAGCTTGGCTATCTGCAGAGCCAGCGCTCGCGTGCCAAGGTGCGGGCGTGGTTCAACGCGCTGCAGCAGGCGCAGACGATTGCCAAGGGCCGGGAACTGGTCGAGAAGCTGCTGCAGCGTGAGGGAAGGACGGCTCTCAAGCTCGACGAGCTGGCCTCACGCCTGGGATTCAAGGGTGCGGACGCGCTTTTCGAAGTGGTCGGCAAGGACGAGTACTCGCTGCGCAACATCGAGCTGCTGCTGCGCCCGCCCGAGCCCGTGGCCGACGAGGATGAGCTGCTCGCGCAGAGGCATACGCGCAACGCCAGCAGCGGCGCCCGGAGCGGCGTTCTGGTGGTGGGCATCGACTCGCTGCTGACGACGCTGTCGCGCTGCTGCCGGCCCGCGCCGCCGGACGGCATCGAGGGCTTCGTCACGCGCGGCAAGGGCGTGGCCATCCACCGCAGCGACTGCAGCAACCTTGCCGAAATGAAACGCCGCTCGCCGGAGCGCGTCATTGCGGTGGAGTGGGGCGGTGGTGAGCCCGTCGGCAAAAGCGCGCCGGTCTATCCGGTCGATGTGCTGGTGGAGGCCGGTGATCGCCAGGGGCTGCTGCGCGACGTGCTGGAGATCTTCGCCAAGGAGAAGATGAACGTCGTCGCCGTGAACACGCAGTCGCTGCAGGGCGGCGCGGCCAAGCCGAAGACCGGGGGTGGCGATACCGCGTGGATGAGCTTCACGCTCGAGTTGTCTGACGCGACCCGGCTCAACAAGGTGCTGCGTGATCTCTGCACCATCACCGGCGTGCGCTCCGCCCGCCGCAAGTGAACTGGACGGCGCTGTGAAAACCCTGCTATAGTGCGCAGCTCTTCAGGCGCGTAGCTCAGTTGGTTAGAGCACCACCTTGACATGGTGGGGGTCGTTGGTTCGAATCCAATCGCGCCTACCAAAATTGGTAGGAATCAAAAGCCCGACACGGATGAATTCGTGTCGGGCTTTTTGTTTGGTCTGTGCGCTGCAAGTGCCTGTCGCTATTGAGATTTCTGCCTGCGCATCAGCGCGTGGCCGATGACTTTGATGGTCTGGCGTTAACGCCTCAGAACTGCTTGAGCGGCCTCGAAAATTTATACGAGGCCTTTTCTCCGACACTTTTCCGCCACTGCCTGTTTTGGCAACTGAGGAAGTGACAGGAGCAGATGGCATGGCCAGCTACTACAAGCGAGGCGACTACCAATGGGAGGCGCGGATTCGCCGCAAAGGGTACCCGTTGCAAGCGCGAACCTTCGACACGAAGGCCGACGCCCACAGTTCCACGATGCGTTCGCCGCGCACTGTTTCGCCTTTGCCAAGAAGTGGTCAAGGTCTCGAATGCCATCACACATCGAGAAGCCGTACTTCTTCTCCGCCACAGAGCCGGAGCTGAGGAGTGCCTCGGCGGGCACAGAGCGGGAGCATGTCTCTGATTTCAGGATGAGTTGGCGTGAAGAGCCATGGTGGCAGCCGTCAATCTGGCTCGTCGCGTGCTGCTCGACGAGCCGTCGGTGATTGAACACCTGACGCGGGAAGGATTCGATCCGATGTCCGGAGAGCGCCAGCGTTGATAGCTGTTTCGAGTAACGAGTTGCCAAACGCTGCGCCGCGCTGAACAGATAACGCGTGACGTTCCTTTCTTGATAACGGATTTCCCTGACGAATTCGTGACCCGCATGCGGGATACGAAGGCGGACATCAAATTGGCCAAGGCAATCGATGCCCACGGCCAGATCATCTCGTTCATCTACTTCGACCTGGACCAGGGGCGGTGCGTCGAGCGCGCCTCGGGCGATCCCTATGCGCTGAGCGTCGTCCTGGTCTTCCATCCTGGTGATGAACCGGATGCGGCAGCAGACGCTGCCGACGCGGCGGCTGATGCTGTGGAGAAGGCGCTTGCGAGCCGCCTGCCTGAGGCCGGCCTGTTGATTCGCCTGAACGCCTGCTTCGCGGTGTCCGAGGAAGAGATCACGGTGAGTCAGGCCAGAGCCTTGACCGTGTGGCGCCTGGAGTACATGACCCATCGCGCCGAAGATGACCAGCTCGGTGAAATCAACGCCTGAGCCGATTGTCCAGTCGGCGGGGCGGTGATGGCGCAAGGAGCTGTGGGTCTACGCTGTTTCGAGCGCGAACGTCCGTCAACCAAGCCGTCGCTGCCCCCGACCAGACGTGGCGATGACGCCAACATATAACGTTCGTCGGGCGCAAGTTAAGCCCTCGAACATTTGCCGAACCACGAGAGCTGCAGTGGAGCTGCCACTCTACAGCGGCTGTTGCCGGCCAATTTCCTGCGATTCAATGCCGACGTCCTTGCAGCAGCTTTGTGCCCAAAGCCGAAATCCGATCTCGACGACGGAGAACGGTATGGCAGCGGGTGCCGACATCCGGGGCAGTTGGCCAGATTTACGGTCCGGGACCTAAAGCCTTCATTCGCCCACTGGTTGCGGCGCCAGTAGGGACGACCGCTGTGGAGCGGTCAAGCAGCCATCAGGGGATCTGGCCGCAACCCAACGCTCAAACCAGCGGCTACACGATGCTGCGGTACCGAGGTTCACAGGGATGCGACGCGCTCAAATCAATCAGGCAGCGGTCGCGTGGCGGGCGGCAGCGCGATTTGCCTGTTCGCTTTGGGCCGGAAAGGCAGCATCAGGACGCTACCAATGTCCGTGCTTGCCGGGTACAGC
>NZ_CEEDEB010000012.1:0-197210 GCF_979253795.1 Roseateles sp. AC306 | reverse complement strand
ATGCCGGAGACCGCCGCCACCACCCCCCCCGGCAGCGGCGGTCTCCGGCATCGCTGCGGCTGGCCTGGCACTGACCAACGGCACGGTGCGCGTGCTGGACGCGACCGGCAAGGCCCTCGTCTTCACGAACACGGCCGTGGCGCCCACGACCGGCGCCTATGGCCCCATCCCGCTGGGCAACGTCATCCCCTACCGCATCGAGGCCTGCGGCACGGTCGGCGACAAGCCGGTGTGCCTCTGGGGCGCGACGAATGTGGGTGGCACGGTGAACCTGACCCCGCTGACCAGCGCGATCACGGTGCTTGCCAGCGGCGTGGCGCCGGACATGCTGATGAAAGACGGCCAAGCCGCAAAGGGCCTGACCGATGCCGACATCGCCGACGCCCACACGCAGGTGCGCGCGGCCGTGGCGCCGGCCCTGTCCTATGCCGGTCTGCCCAGCGACTTCGATTTGCTGACCGGCGCGCTGACGCCCAACTCGCACGCCGGCCAGGATCTGCTGCTGGACGCGCTCGCCCTGGGCTTTGGCGTCGACACCAAGCCCTACGTCACGCTCGGCTCGCGCTTCGGCGCCGGCGTCGCCTATCTTGAGCCGGGCGCGGCGCCGCAAGGCAGCATCAGCGTCGATGCCGCTGCCGCAACGCTGGACCTGCCGGGCCTCAGCACGCTGTTCACCGGCATGGGCGCCGCCATGGCCGCCGAGGCGGGCTGCGTGACCGGCCTTGCTCCTTACCTCGACACCCACGTGCGCGTCTCGACTGACACGCAGGTGGCCGGCGGCCCCGATCTGGCGTCGCAGGTGGTGTGCTTTCGCCTGGCTGGCGTTCTGCCCGGCGCGTTCGGCGAGATCGACAAGCTGTTCGGCGGCAAGCTGCTGCCGACGAATGTGGACCGCTGCGAATTCGACATCGGCCAGGGCGACCCGGTCTGCCGGGTCAGCTTCGTCTATCAGTTCAGCATCCAGGACCCGACGGATGCGACCAACAAGACGCCCTGGGTGCTGCAGCGGCCCTTGGGCATCGACCAGGCGGCCGTCAAGCACGCCGACGGCTGGAAGTTTCTCGGTAACCGGCTGGAAGTGCAGGCCAGCGCCAAAGCACGTCTTGTGCTGGCCCGGCGCGTCGATTCGCCGACGACGCCGGACGTCTACGCCCGCTTCCTCGACATCGCCATTCCCGCCGGCGGCAATCTGCGCTGCGCCCGCGCCAGCCAGAAGGACACGAACGGCGCCGACGTGACGCTGGCCCTGTTCAAGCCGCACGGCACCGGCCGCTACCTGAGCCTGTGGAGCCTCAGCAGCAGCATCGCGACGCCCAGCCTCAATGCCACCAGCGGTGCGACACGCGGCGCCGACATCATCACCCTGCCCGTGCCCGCCGGTGCTGCGGGCGACGCGACGGCGCGCAACTTCGCGCGCGCCGGCCGGGCGCTGAAGATCGAACTGTTCAGCGACAACGCCTGCGCCACGCCCCTGGGCGGCGCCGACGGCGATGCCATCAGCGTCACCGTGGCCGGCCAGTTGCCCATCGCCACCGCCGGCATGAGCAGCCAACCCTGGCCGGCACCGGCGTCCACGTCCACGACGGCACTCGTGGACCTGAAGGGGGCTGTTGCCGCCAAGCTCAACTACGGCCCCACCTGGACCTTTGCGCGCGCCGATGTCACCATGACCCGCGCCCAGCTCTGCATGCTGGATGCCGCCTGCAGCGTCAAGCTGGTCGACCTGGAACTGCCGGGAACGGCCAAGGCCGCGCGGCTGACCGCCACCATCGGCGTCCTGCCGCTGGTGGTGGGCGACTACAAGCTGCTGCGCCTCACCGGCCGCACCTCGGACGGGCTGGTGCTTCAGATGGACAACGCCTCCTGCAAGGCGCAGGTCAGCGGCGTGCCCTGCTGATTTGCAGCCGCTGCGGCCACGCGGCCTCGGGTGTCTCTAGCGGGCCTTCACGCGTTCTGCCACGAAGGCTGCGTAGCTGCGCAGCGGGCGGCCCAGCAGTGCCTCCAGCTTCTGCGCAGCCCCGACTGCGGGAATCTGGCCGAGTTGCTGGATGCGGCTCATCATCAACCGCAGGTCGTAGGCCATCCAGCCCGGTGCGTTCTGCGCCAGTTGCGCCTCGAAGGCCTGCACATCGTCGCCCGCATAGTGGATGTCGCGACCCAGCGCCTGGGCCCACACGGCCGCCGCAGCGGGGCCGTTGATCACCTGCGGGCCGACCACTTCCAGGGTCAGGCGGGGCAGCGGCTGCGGCGCGCGGTCGCGGCGCAGCAGCTCCGCCACGGCGACGTCGGCGATGTCGCGCGCGTCCACCATCGCGCAGCCGAGTGTGCCGATGGGCATGGGGAAGACGCCGTAGCTTTCCACGACCGGCTGGATCTGGATGTCGTTCTGCATGAAGTAGGCCGGGCGCAGGATGGTGGCCGGCAGATCGAGGCTTTCGATCATCCGTTCCACGGTGTATTTGCCGGCGAAGTGCGGCACGTCGGTATAGAGGTCGGCATTGATGACCGACAGATAGACGATGCGCTGCACGCCGGCTTCGCGGGCCACGTTCAGCGCCTGGAGGGACTGGGTCACCTCGTCGGCGGCCAGTGCGTTCAGCAGGAACAGCGTGCGCACGCCGGCCATCGCCTGGCGCATGGAGGCGACGTTGGTAAGGTCGGCCACCGCGCCCTTGACGCCTGCGGGCAGTGACTGCGTACCGGTCTGGCGCACGAGGGCGGTGACGTCTGCGCCCTGCTTGGCCAGGCCCTGGATGACGAGAGAACCGATGGTGCCGGTGGCGCCGATAACGAGGATGCTCATTTGAAACTCCGTGGTGAGTAAGAAGAAAAATGGATGGGGCAGACGAAAGATAGGTCGTTGCACTTCATAAACACAGTCGCCAGAATCAGGACCCACTGTCTTGAATTCAAAACACATGGACTTGAACGCGCTGGCGGACTTCAACCTCGTGGCCACCCACGGCGGCTTCGGGCGGGCGAGCCGGGCCAGCCGGCGCTCCAAGGCCACGCTGTCGCGCCGCGTGGCAGACCTGGAGGAGCAGCTCGGCGTGCGGCTCATCGAGCGCAGCACCAAGGGGCTGGAGCTCACCGAAGCTGGCCAGATGCTGCTGGCCCGCACCGAAGGCCCCTTGCACGAAGTGGCCGACGCGATCACGGCCGCCGGTGAGGGCACGGGCAAGGTCAGCGGCCGGCTTCGCGTTGCCGCGCCCATCCTGTTTTCACAGCTCGCAATGGGCAGGTTGGCGGCGGACTTCCTGCGCCTCTACCCCGACGTGACCGTCGAGGTGGTGGCCGAGGATCGCGTGGTGAACCTTGTCGATGAACAGTTCGACGTGGCGATCCGCCCCAACCCGCGGGCCGACACCGCGCTCGTCGGCCGCTGTTTTGCAAAAGACCGTCAGGTGGTGGTGGCCGCGCCCACCGTCGAGATGCCCAAACCCGGCAAGACACCCGTGCGCGTGCCCGCCGCCGTCAGTGCCTTCCGCGACGGCGACACCTGGGCGCTCGACGGCGGCCGCCTGACGCTCGAACCCATCCCCGTGCTTAGGCTGTCCTCGATGCTGATGCTCAGGGATGCCGCCATTGCCGGCGCCGGTGTCGCGCTGGTGCCGCAGTCCATCGTCTGGCAGCAGCTCGGCAGCGGCGCCCTCGTGCAGTGGGGCGCGGTGGGCAGCAAGGACGTGGAGCTGTGGGTGCTGCACACCTCGCGCCGGCTGGCCAGCCCGAAGGTCAAGGCCTTCGTGGAGTTCATGGGCTCGCGCTACCCCGATGGCGCGCTGGTACTGAGCGGCTGACCCGTTCCTGGGCCCTTGCCGACCCGGGCGCGTTCTTCTACGCTGGCCCCTCCACACGAGGAGAGTCCGATGAGCGCAAGCCTGGATCCACGAGTGAGCACGATCCGCACGGTCGCGCTGGTCGGCCCCGCCGGGAGCGGCAAGACGCTGCTGCTGGACGCAGTGCTGGCGCACGCTGGCGCCATCCCGCAGGCCGGCAGCATCGAGCGCGGCAGCACGGTCTCCGACCATGACCCGCTGGAAAAGCGCCTCGGCCATTCGCTGCAATCCAGCCTCGCCCACTTCACGCACGGCGGCATTCGTGTGCACGCCATCGACACGCCCGGCGCGCCGGACTTCGTCGGTCAGGCCCTGCCCGCACTGGAGGCGGCGGACACGGCCATCGTCGTCATCAATGCGCAGAGCGGCATCGAGCTGATGGCGCAGCGCCTGCTGACGGCGGCCGGCGAGCGAGGCCTGGCGCGGCTCATCGTCGTCAACAAGATCGATGCGCCCGATGTGGACCTGCCCGGCCTGCTGGCCCAGATCCGCGAGGTCTTCGGCAAGGAATGCCTGCCGCTGAACTTGCCGGCCGGCGGCGCCCAGCGCGTTGCCGACTGCTTCTTCGCGGCGTCAGGTGACGCCGATTTTTCGTCCGTCGCCGACGCGCACCGCGCGCTGGTGGAGCAGGTCGTTGAAGTGGACGCCGCCTTTGTCGACCGCTACCTGAACGATGGCGACATCGACCCCCGTGAACTGCACGCGCCGCTGGAACAGGCCCTGCGCGAGGGCCACCTGATCCCCGTCTGCTTCTGCTCGGCCAAGACGGGCGCCGGCGTCGGCGAGCTGCTGGCCGCCATCGAGCTGCTGATGCCCAACCCGGCGGAGGGCAACCCGCCGCCCTTTCTGGAAGGCAAGGGCACCGAGCCCGCGCCCTACCCGGCCACGCCGGACCCGGCCGCCCACGTGCTGGCCCATGTCTTCAAGATCGTGGCCGACCCCTACCTCGGCAAGATGGGCGTCATGCGCGTGCACCAGGGTCGCGTCGCCAAGGGCGGGCTGCTGTTCGTCGGCCATGCGCGCAAGCCCATTCGCGTGGGCCATCTCTTCATGCTCCAGGGCGCCAAACACGTCGACATCGATGAGGCGCTGCCGGGCGACCTCTGCGCCGTTGCCAAGGTCGACGACCTCGCTTTCGACGCCGTGCTGCACGACGCGCAGGAGGACGAGCACATCTACCTGAAGCCGCTGGACTTCCCCACGCCCGTGCACGGCCTGGCTATCAGCCCGGCGCGGCGCGGCGACGAGCAGAAGCTGTGGGAGGTGCTGGCGCGGCTGGTCGACGAAGACCCCTGCCTGCGCATCGAGCAGGCCGGCCATGATGGAACATTCGGGCACCAGACCCTGGTCTACGGCCTGGGCGAGCTGCACCTGCGCCTGCTGCTGGAACGCCTGCGCGAGCTCTACAAGGGCGAGGTGCTCACCGAGCCGCCGCGCATCGCCTACCGCGAGACGATTTCAGTGCCGGCCGAGGGCCACTACCGACACAAGAAGCAGAGCGGCGGGGCCGGCCAGTTCGGCGAGGTCTACCTGCGTGTCGAACCGCTGGAGCGCGGCGCAGGCTTCGAGTTCGTCGATGCGGTCAAGGGCGGCACCATCCCCGGTCAGTTCATGCCGGCCGTCGAGAAGGGCGTGCGCTCGGCGCTGGCCAGCGGCGTCATCGCCGGCTACCCGCTTGTCGACCTGCGCGTCGTGGTCTACGACGGCAAGCATCACTCGGTGGACAGCAAGGAGATCGCCTTCGTCACGGCCGGCCGCCGCGCGCTGATCGAGGCGGTGCGCGAAGCACGGCCCTTGGTGCTGGAACCCATCGTGCAAGTCGAGATCACCGCGCCCGAGCACGGCATCGGTGACATCACCGGCGACTTGGCCTCACGCCGTGGGCAGATCAACGGCACGCGCGCCGCCGTGCCAGGCAGCCTCATCGTGCAGGGCCTGGCGCCGCTGGCCGAACTGGCCAGCTACCAGACCCGGCTGAATGCGATCACCGCGGGTGAAGGTCGCTACACGCTGGTGCTGTCGCACTACGAGGCGGTGCCGCCCAACACCCAGGCCGCCCTCGTCGGCGCCTACAAGGCGCACGACGAGAGCGACTGAGGCTCAGTGCACGTCGTCGTCGGCGTCCTCGTCATCTTCGTCATCCTCGACCTCCGTCTCGGTGTGCATCACGCAGCGCCAATCGCCGTCCTTGCGCATCCACACCGACGAGTCGGCCATCACCTGCTCCACAGCGTCGGATTCATCCTCGCCACGCTCCGCCATCGCCTGGCGGACACGGTAGGTCAGCACCGCCGTGTCGTCATTGGGGAACATGACGTTCACGTCGCTGAGCTCAAACGACTTGATCACCATGCTGCCCTTCTCGGCCATCTCGCGGTACTGGGCGTGGTCGAACTGCATGACGCCCTGCGAACTCACCATCAGTGACGGCTCGTGCAGCATCGACAGCGCGGTGTCGGTGTCCTCGTCAACCATGGATTGCCAGAACTTCTTTTCCAGCGCAATGAGTGTGTGGTCTGCGGTGGGCATCTGCATCTCCTTTACGGGGTCAAAAATCCAATATCGGCGTCGGTTCCCGACCGATCCATAGGAGGCACCTGCACGGGCCGGTCAGCGCCCTCCTACGGCCGGCGCCAGGTGAAGACTCATTTATCATTGCCGGCCATGCTCAGCGCCTCCCGAGACGTCGCGCAGATCCGCTTGGACAACGCGATGCGGCTGTTCGAAGAGTTCGTCAGCGCCACCGTCAAACACCCCGACGCCGCCACCCTGCGTGGCCTGGAGCGGCGCTTTGCCGAGCGCCTGCAGATCCAGCCCAGCTACTGGAGCCAGATCAAGGGCCGCTCACGCCAGATCGGCGAGCGCCTCGCGCGGCAGTTCGAGCAGCTCTGCCACAAGCCGCCCGGCTGGCTGGACATCGAGCCCGGCACTGCTGCCGTGGCGGCAGCAGTGCCCGGCAAGGCGCCTGCGGCCGCTGAAACTTCGTCCAGCCTGCCCCAGGACGACGACGAGCGTTTCATTGTCGGCCTCGTGCTGACCTATTACCGCCGCCACCCGCAGCGCGCTCGCACGCGGCTGCTGGACCTGCTCGGCGAAGTGCTCACACCCACCGCCGCTGCGCCGCCACCGGTCGCCAAGCCCGCCGTTCCCAGCCCTCAGGCCGAACTGGACGAGTGGCGCAAGCTGCAGTCACGCATCGCGCCGCTCAAGCCCAAAAAGCGCTGACCCCCTGCGCTGATCGATAGACGCATCCGTCATTGGACGGCGCCACCCCTCCACGTTAGGGATGTTGGATAAAAACCGCTTGCGCAAGAGAAACGTTTGTTTATCATTTGCGCAAGTCGTGCTGCTGAAGTTCTGCGCACACGGCGAGGTCGCACACCACCCAGCCCCCTGACCGCCCGGCCCCGCTTGCCTCGAGCGCAAGCCCCGTGCACCCCAAACCTTGTCTGCAAATGCTGGCCCAGCCCGGGTCGAGCTGCTGCATTGCCCGCCGCCACCGAGCGGCATTCAACGGAGCCCGCCATGCCCCAGTTCACCTCTCCCCGCCCCATGCGGGTCAAGACGCCCAAGCCGCGCAATCCGCTCGTCGCCCCGGCCCTCAAACGCCAAGCCGGCCGACATCAAAGCCCCAACGACGCCCACGCGCAACGCCAGCAAGCCCGCCTCGAGCTGCGCAGCCTGCTGCGCGACCGCTACCCGGACGAAAGCCCCTGACACAGCCGCGCCGCCCGCCTCTCGCATGTCTATTCATGTCATGAGGGCCGGCCAGCGCGCAAGGAGACCCTCATGAGATTGATCGAGTTGAGCGGCCCCGACGCCGCCGAAACCCACGAAGCCTGGGCCCGCCGCTGGGTCCGCATCAAGCGCGCGGCCCGCGCCATCCGGCTGGTGTTCTCACCGGCCTACCGCCGGCGCCGCGCCCGCAACCGGCACCTGGAGTTCTACGCCGAAGCCGGCGCGCCCGAAGGGGCGCTCTATGTCGACGGCCAGTTGATTGCGCAGCTGGACGGCATCCGCAGGCTGTGAACTGAGGCGTAAAACGGGGTCGCATGCCATGACCATGCGGCCCCTCACAGGCCTAGCATCCGCCTATGTCCGACCGCCTGCGCCTCTCCACGCCGCTGCCCAGCCTCGACGCCTGGGTGGAAGCCTTTGCGCGGGCGGAGATCCCGGTGCTGGCCGAGACGGCCGAGTCGCTGGAGCAGATGCGCGCGACCGAGGATGACGTGGACGCCCACGGCATCGGCGAGATGATTGCCACCGACCCGCTGATGACGCTGAAGGTGCTGGCCCACGCCAGCGAGCTGAGGCGCGGCCGCAACGGCCGGTACGAGGCCGACCCGGAAACGGTGACCGCCGCCCTCGTGCTGATGGGCATCACGCCCTTCTTTCGCGATTTCGGCCCGCAGCCGACGTTGGATGCGGCGCTGGCCGACCATGACGAAGCGCTGCTCGGCCTTTCGCGCGTCATGCAGCGCGCCGAACGGGCGTCACGCTATGCGCTGGGCTTTGCGGCCCACCGGGCCGACCTCGACGCCGCCGTCATCCACAGCGCCGCGCTGCTGCACGACTTTGCCGAGATGCTGCTCTGGGTTCATGCGCCCGACCTGGCCCTGCAGATCGCCACCCTTCAGGGCACCGACCGAACGCTGCGCAGCAGCGCCGCGCAACGCCAGGTGCTGGGCATCGAGCTGGCCGACCTCGAGCAGGCGCTGATGAAGCGCTGGCATCTGCCGGAGCTGCTGATGCGCATCACCGGTGACAAGCACGAGCGCGACCCGCAGGTGCGCTGCGTGCACCTGGCCGTGCGCCTGGCGCGGCACACGGCCCGGGGCTGGGACGACGCAGGCGTGCCGGACGACCTGCACGACATCGCCGAGTTGCTGAACCTCAGCGAAGCCCACGCCCTCAAGCTACTTCACGAATTCGACTGACGACGGCCGCGGTAGGCCGCCACGAGGCCCAGGCCGCCGAGCAGCAGTGCGGCGCTCGCCGGTTCGGGCACGGTCGTGACCGTGGCCGTGAAGTTGGCGTTGTTGGGCGCGAAGTCGGAGATAGCGCCGATGCCGGAACTGGCAAAGGCAAGGTCGCGCGGCCACAGGTTGAAGGTGTAGTCCAGCTTGTTGCTGAAGCCGGTGCCCGGCAGCAGGCTGCCCTTCACAGCGGCGGTGATGGTCTTGCCGCTGATGGTGACGGCGCCGGCTGCCAGGTTGGTGCCGGCCACCGAGCCGGTGCCGTCCGGGCGCACGAGGATGACGCGGTCGAAGCGCACGCCGTCAAGGCCGAGGCTGGCGCCGAAGCCGGCCGTGCCTGCGCCCCGGTTCACGCCCCAGACATAGACGCCGGTGGCGGTGCTGCCGACGTTGCCGTCCAGCGTCGCCTTCAGGAAGAAGGTGTCGAGGCTGGCGTTGTAGAGGACGGTGGCGGCAACCACGTCCAGGTCGGCGCTGGCGGTGCTGCCGGCAAAGGTCGCAAGGAAGTCACCCTTGGGGTCGGTGATGCCGTCCAGCGCATGGCTGGCCAGGGGCAGGCCGAGGGCAAGAGCGGCGACGGTTGAAGCAAGAAGACGCATGCAGAACTCCTGGTGAGGTCTAAGGAAGCGGCCGGATGGCCACGGTGGTGTGGACGGGTCAAGGCGGCGGCTATTCCAGCCACCCCCTGGAAGCGGGGGCACGGCCATTCACCAGCGCGCGCAGGCGTTCGCGACCGCGCGAGAGGCGCGACATGACGGTGCCGATGGGGATGTCCAGCGCCTGGGCGATCTCGGCATAGGCCATGCCTTCGAGGGCGACGAGCAGCAGCACCTGGCGCTGCTCCACGGGCAGCGCGGCCAGGGCGGTGTCGAGGTCGCGCAGGGCCAGGCGCTCGGCTTGCGCTGCGGCGACGGGGATGTCGGGCGCCTGCTCCAGATCGACAAGATCGAGGCGGCCGCGGCGCAGCGTGTCGACGTGCAGGTTGTGCATGATGCTGAACAGCCAGCCGCGCATGTCCCCGACGCCCTGCCACAGCCCGGCGCGCGTCCAGGCACGCTCCAGCGTGTCCTGCACCAGGTCGTCGGCGTCCTCGCGGTTGCGGTGCAGCGCGCGGGCATAGCGGTGCAGGCGCGGCATGCAGCCCAGCACCTCGCCGGCCTCGGGCGAGGCGGCGCGGGTTCGGTGCTGCGGGGCGGTGGCCATGGCCGGTTGATTCCGGCCGCCACCTCAGAGGTTCAACACACCCCTAGACTGGAACCGCCGTGGTGTTCTTCAAGCGCTCCAGCACGAAGCTGGTCTTGCAGTCCTGCACGCTGGGGTGCATCAGCAAGGTGTCGCTGATGAAGCGGGCGTAGTGCTGCATGTCCTGCACCAGCACGCGCAGCAGGTAGTCCATCTCGCCGGTCAGCGCGGCGCATTCGACGACCTCGGGCCAGGTCTGCACGGCCGCGCGGAAGAGGTCGCGCGGGTTGCGCAGCGGGCTCTCTGTCTGCTTCTCCAACCTCACGTTGAGATAGGCCGTGAGGCCCAGGCCGATGCGCTCGGGCCTCACGAGGGCGACGTAGCTGCCGATGACGCCGGCCTCCTCCAGCCGGCGCACGCGACGCAGGACGGCGGAGGACGACAGGCGCGCCTCGGCAGCCAGCGCGTCGTAGGTCAGGCGGCCGTCGACCTGTAGCGCGCGCAGGATGCGGCGGTCGATGGCGTCAAGTTCGATAGAAACGTCCATGAACGCAATTTTCCTGCGCTTCGTGGCTCATATGCGCCAAGATTCGCATGAATTTTGCGGGCATAGCGCCGCAGAATTTTTGCCTTCACCAGCATCACGACGCGAGGCAGACATGGCCAAGTTCACCCCCTGGGACAACCCTATGGGCACCGACGGCTTCGAGTTCATCGAGTTCGCCGCGCCCGACCCGGCCGGCCTCGGCGCGCTGTTCCAGACCATGGGCTTCCAGGCGGTGGCGCGCCACCGCCACAAGAACGTGACGCTCTACCGGCAGGGCGGCGTCAACTTCATCATCAACGCCGAGAGCGACTCCTTTGCCCAGCGCTTTGCGCGCCTGCACGGGCCGTCGATCTGCGCCATCGCCTTCCGCGTGCAGGACGCTGCGCATGCCTACAAACGCGCACTGGAGCTGGGCGCCTGGGGCTTCGACAACAAGGCCGGCCCGATGGAGCTGAACATCCCGGCCATCAAGGGCATCGGCGACTCGCTGATCTATTTTGTCGACCGCTGGCAGGGCAAGGGCGGCGCGGCCGCAGGTGCCATCGGCAACATCTCCATCTACGACGTCGACTTCGTGCCCGTGCTGGATGCGCACGGCCAGCCAGTGGACCCCAACCCGGTGGGCAACGGCCTGACTGAGATCGACCACCTGACGCACAACGTCTTCCGTGGCCGCATGAAGGAATGGTCGGAGTTCTACGAGCGCTTCTTCGACTTCCGCGAGGTGCGCTACTTCGACATCGAAGGCAAGTTGACTGGCCTGAAGAGCAAGGCCATGACCAGCCCCTGCGGCAAGATCCGCATCCCGATCAACGAGAGCAGCGACGACAAGAGCCAGATCGCCGAGTACCTGGACCTGTACCACGGCGAAGGCATCCAGCACGTCGCGCTGGGCACGACCGACATCTACAGGACGGTCGAGGGCATGAAGAACGGCGGCGTCCAGTTCCAGAACACCATCGAGACCTACTTCGACCTGATCGACAAGCGCCTGCCGGGCCACGGCGAGAACCTGGCGGAGCTGCGCCGCCTGCGCATCCTCATCGACGGCGCCACCCACATGGGCGTGGATGACGAACTGCTGCTGCAGATCTTCACCAAGGAAGTGATCGGGCCGATCTTCTTCGAGCTGATCCAGCGCAAGGGCAACGAGGGCTTCGGCGAGGGCAACTTCAAGGCGCTGTTCGAGAGCATCGAGCTGGATCAGATCCGCCGTGGGGTGCTGAAGGACGAGCCGGCCAAGGCGGTCTGAAGGCACTGCCATGCCTCGTCCGAGTGGACGAGGCCCATGTGCCCGACGCCATCCACGCGATGCGCACGTGAGCCCGGCAGGATGGCCGTCTCGGCCGGGTTGACGATCTGGTCGCAGGGCGTCCAAAAGCAGTCGACGTCCGTCAACACGGACAGCTCCGCCAGCCAAGGGCTGCCCAGGCGCATCTGCCTCGCGTTGTGCCCCTGTCCGAAACGCGCCATGCGTGTGCCGCCGTGCGGCGAGCCCAGCGTGATGACACGCGGCGGCACCTCGTGTCCCGCGCCATGTGTGCGCCACCACGCGCGCAGCGCCAAGCCGCCCATGCTGTGCGCGACCAGCACCGGTGGGCGGCCAGTTGCAGTCTCCAACTGGCGCACGCCGCGCTCGATCTCATCGGCATAGTCGTCGATGCTGCCGAAGACCGGCTCCAGCGACGGCGCCACGAAGGCCGTGCCTTGCTCGCGCAGCCTTTTCATCCAGCCATTCCAGCGCCCGCGGTTGCAGGCAAAGCCGTGCACGAGCAACACGCCGGTCTGCGCGCCCGCCGGCAGGTGATCGGCCTCGGCCCATTCCCGCCACGGCTGGCGCCAGGAGAAGGCCAGCTCGCTGGCGACGACTTCGCGAGCCCAGGCGCGCAAGAGCTGACCCCAGCCCGGCGCCGGCCGATTCACCCAGCGCAGCTGCACGAAGCCCAGCGCCAGCACGGCGGCATGCGCTCCGAACGTCAGCAGCCCCCAGCCCCAGCCAAAACGCCAGCCGACGAGCACGGCCACCGCCAGCCGCAACAACACCCAGATCCTCTGCAGTCGCGCATTCATGGGCGCAGTGTAGGAAGGCAGAATTGCCCGACCGATGGACGCCCTGAGTGCCGAATCCCTGCTGATCGAACTGCGCGCCGTGGACGCAGAGCGCGCCCGCCGCGCGGCCGACCCCGAGCTGGCAGCGCGTGTGCAAGCGCTCAAGGCCTACCAGCAGAAGCGCTTCGCCGCGACCTATGCCGACCTGCTGGCCAACCCGCGCTACGAGGCCGCCACGCGCTTCTTCCTGCACGAGCTCTACGGCCCCGGCGACTACCGCCAGCGCGATGCGCAGTTCGCCCGTGTCGTGCCGGCGCTGACCCGGCTGTTCCCGCAGGAGGTGGTGGACACCGTGGCCAAGCTGGCGCGCCTGCATGCGCTGTCCGAGCGGCTGGACACGCGCATGGGCGAGCACCTGATGTCGCCCGATATCACCGCCCCGGAATACGCCATCGCCTGGCGCGCGTGCGGTGACGAAGCCGGGCGCCAGCAGCAGATCGCGCTGACGATGGCGGTGGGGGAGTCGCTGGACAAGCTCACGCGCCGCCCGCTGCTGCGACAGTCGCTGCGGCTGATGCGCGGCCCGGCACAGATGGCCGGCCTGGGCGCGCTGCAGAGCTTTCTCGAAAGCGGCTTTGACACCTTCCGCGCCATGCGCGGCGCGGGCGAGTTCCTGTCCACTGTGCGACACCGCGAGGACACACTCGCAACGGCTTTGTTTCGAGCAGATGCGTCTGCGTTAGGGCAACTCCCCTAGCTTCATGTAACCGGCAGTCCCACCATCATTGGCTTCACGCAAAGCTCGCCAAAAGCCAATAAAGGGCCCTGCCGATGACCGCCGTCCTTGCCGAAGTCTCCCAAGTGACATCACGCGCCAAGCCCTGGCTGGCCAGCTACCCGGCCGGCGTGCCGGCGCAGGTCGACACAGGCTCCTATCGCTCGCTGGTGGAGCTGCTGAACGAAGCCTTCCGCGTCCATGCAAAGCGCGACGCGGCCATCTGCATGGGCCAGCGCATGCGCTTCGACGAGATGGACCGGCTGTCGACGCAGCTCGGTGCCTGGCTGCAGACCCAGGGGCTCAAGCCCGGCGACCGCGTCGCCATCATGATGCCCAATCTGTTGCAGTACGGCGTGGCCATCGCGGCCATCCTGCGTGCGGGCTTCGTCGTCGTGAACGTGAACCCGCTGTACACGCCGCGCGAGCTGGCGCATCAGCTCAAGGACTCCGGCGCGCGGGCGATCATCGTGCTGGAGAACTTCGCTCACACGCTGGCCGAAGTCATCGACGAGACCGACGTGCAGCACGTCATCCTCGCCTCCATGGGCGACCTGCTGAACTGGTGGAAGGGCCCGCTCATCAACTTCGCCGTGCGCCACTTGAAGAAGATGGTGCCGGAGTTCCGCCTGCAGCTGATGTCCAAGGGCGGCGAAGGCCGTACCGTCGTGCGCTTCAACGAGGCGCTGGCCCACGGCGACCGCCTGCACCTGAAGAAGCCCGAACTGGGCCCCGACGACGTTGCCTTCCTGCAGTACACCGGCGGCACGACCGGCGTGTCAAAGGGCGCCACGCTGCTGCACCGGAACATCGTCGCCAACATCCTGCAGGTCGAGACCTGGTTCCAGCCGATGTTGTCCAAGGTGCCCGGCCATGCCGAAGGCAATGTGCAGTTCACCAATGTCTGTGCACTGCCGCTGTATCACATCTATGCGCTGACGGCCTGCTTCATGCTCGGCGCGCGCATGGGCCACCTGAATATCCTGGTGCCCAACCCGCGCGACATCCCCGGCTTCATCGAGACGCTGCGCGGCCACAAGGTCCACATCTTCCCGGCCGTCAACACGCTGTTCAACGCGCTGGCCGCCGAGCCGGGCTTCTCGCGGCTGGACTTCTCCGAACTCGTCATCTCCAACGGCGGCGGCATGGCCGTGCAGCAGGCCACGGCCGAGAAGTGGCTCAAGGTCACCGGCTGCCCGGTCGTCGAGGGCTACGGCCTGTCCGAGACCGCCCCGGCCGCCACCATCAACCCGCTGGACTTGCGCGTCTTCAACGGCAGCATCGGCCTGCCCATCCCGTCCACCGAGATCACCATTCGCGACGACGACGGCAACGACCTGCCCCTGGGCGAGCGCGGCGAGATCTGCATCCGCGGCCCGCAGGTCATGGCCGGCTACTGGAAGCGCCCCGACGAGACGGCCCACGTCATGTACGGCGACGGCTTCTTCAAGAGCGGCGACATCGGCATCATGGACGAGCGCGGCTACGTGCGAATCGTTGACCGCAAGAAGGACATGATCCTGGTCAGTGGCTTCAACGTCTACCCGACCGAGATCGAGCAGGTCGTCAACATGCACCCCGGCGTGCTGGAGTGCGCCGCCATCGGCGTCCCGGATGCCAAGTCGGGCGAGGCCGTCAAGCTGTTCGTCGTGAAGAGCGACCCGGCACTGGCCGAGGAAGACCTGGCCAGCTATTGCTCCGGGCAGATGACGGCCTACAAGCGGCCCAAGTTCATCGAGTTCCGCGACGAACTGCCCAAGAGCAACGTCGGCAAGATCCTGCGCCGCGAGCTGCGCACGACGACCGCCTGAACAGGCTTTAGCCAGTTGGGAGGACAGCTACTCGCTGCGCTCGATCGGTCTGTCCCGCAAAGCTTTCTGATCAGTTGGGGACAGAGCTACTCGCTGCGCTTGATCGGTCTGTCCCGCAAAGCTTTCTGATCAGTTGGGGACAGAGCTACTCGCTGCGCTCGATCGGTCTGTCCCGCAAAGCTTTCTGTTCAGTTGGGGACAGAGCTACTCGCTGCGCTCGATCGGTCTGTCCCGCAAAGCCTTAAAAAGGGTTGTTCTTCGCGCGGGTCAGCGCCAGCACGCCGATGCGCTGCTGGGCGGTCGGGCCCAGCAGCGTGTCACCGGCCCAGAGCCAGGAGGTCGCGGCATCGGGCTTGAGCGTTTCGACGGTGCAGTCCTGCGGCGCGATTTCGCTGCGGCAGGCCGCCGTCATCACGTCGGAGTAGCCAAAGGCGCCTGGGAAGCGGGCAATCTGCTGGATCGTTTCGTCCACCAGCACCAGGCCGATCAGGCGCCCGTCGTTCAGCAGGTTCAGGCGCATCGAGATGTTGAAGGCCGCGCTGAGTTCGTCCAGGAAGGCGGCACGGTCGATGTCCGTCTGCTGCTCTCTCTCCCGCCAGCCGAAGGGTGTCAGGCCCACGTCGAAGATGGTGGCCACCAGCACGCGGCCATTGGCGTTGGCGATGCGGTTGGCCTGCTCGGCCAGCAGCTTGCCGCGTGCCTTGGCCTCGTTGACCAGCGAATCTCGGCTCTGGGCCGGGAACTGGCGGTAGAGCTCCATGATGTCGTTCACGCCGACCATGATGCTCACCAGGTCCTTGGGACCGAAGCGGTCGTTGGACAGATGCTGGTCGATCTTGTCGCGCACGTCGGCCACCTTGACGCCGGCTGCCGCGTACATGATGCCCTGTGGCAGTGCGACGAATTCGCTGTTGCACTGGGAGAAGACGAAGTTGAAGCCGCTGGCGAGCACCTGCGTCCAGACCGGGTTGACCCGGCACTCCACCTGGCGGGTGGCGGCGTCGAGGCCGTTGATCGTGTACTTCTTGCCGCTTTGCAGGATGGCGCCGCTCTCGTCGCCGAAGGCAATGATGCGTGTCGGCGCGAAGGGCTCGATCTGCGCGGTGCCGCCGCCGCCACAACCGGCAATCAACGCGGCCGCCGCGACCATGACGAGGCCGCGCTTCAGTTTCTGGGAGACAACACGTTGCATGACGATCAACTCAGGACAGGAAAACTCAATCGGTGAAGGCGGCGGCGGCCCGGCTGAGCCGGTCTCGCACGCCATCCCAGGCCGAGTCGCGCGGTGGCGCCTCGACCCAGATTTCGCGGGCGCCGGCCGCGTCCAGCGTCCGCAGCACCGCAAACAACTCGTGGGCCGCCGCCGCCGGGTCGGCGGGCAGAGGCTGCCATTCGCAGGCCAGCCCGGCCGGTGGCTGGGCGCGTGAATATACCGCCACCCCCTCCAGGCCCCCGCTGGCCGCCACGGTAGCCAGACGTAAAGCCAGTGAGCCGGCGTCGAGCAGCCGCACGCGAGCCGACGGCGCGTAGTGCGCAGCCAGCGTGCCCGAGGCCCTGGGCGCGGCGGCGTCGGGCTCGGCGAGCGGCTCGCCCAGCATGGCCTCGATGTGGGTGCGGCTCAGCAGGCCGGGGCGCAGCAGCGCGGGTCGCTCGCGGCTGCAGTCGACGATGCTGGACTCGATGCCGACGTCGCAGGCACCGCCGTCCAGCACCATCAGCGCGGGCCCGAATTCCTCGACGACATGGCGGGCCAGCGTCGGGCTGACGCGGCCGAAGCGGTTGGCGCTGGGCGCGGCGACGCCGCTGACGCCGAGCGCCCGGGCCGCCGCCAGCACGGCGCGGGCAACCGGGTGGGCCGGCGCACGCACCGCGATGGTCGCGTGCCCGCCCGCCGCGCTGGTGGCCACGCCGGGCTGGCGCGGCACGATGACCGTCAGCGGGCCGGGCCAGAAGGCGTCCATCAGGCGGCGCGCGGAAGCAGGCAGATGGTCGGCGAACGGCTCGGCGCCGGTGGCGTCCAGCACATGGACGATCAGCGGGTGGTCGCTCGGCCGGCCCTTGGCGGCAAAGATTTTCGCGACGGCGTCATCCCGGTCCGCCCGCGCGGCAAGGCCGTAGACGGTCTCGGTCGGCAGGCCCAGCAGCTCGCCATCCGCCAGGCGCTGCGCGGCGGCCAGGATGGCGGCGGGATCGTTGCCGGGCAGCAGCATCAACGCCCGCCCGGCCGTCCGAAGGGCGTTGGCGCCCCCTCGGGGGGCAGCGAACACAGTGAGCGTGGGGGCACCATGTCGTCAGAAGTCGGTCGGCAGACCCAGGATGGCGGCGGCCCGCACGGCAACGTCATGCGCGGCGCCTGGCGTGTCGGCCGTGATGTTCAGGTGGCCCATCTTGCGGCCATGGCGCGCGTCGGCCTTGCCGTACAGGTGCAGATGCGTGCCCGGCAGCGCCAGCACGCGGTTCCAGGCGGGCGGCGTGGGGCCGCCGTGTTCGTTGAACCACAGGTCGCCCAGCAGGTTCAGCATGACGGACGCCGAATGCTGGCGCGGCATCGGCAGCGGCAGGCCGGCCAGCGCGCGCACCTGCAACTCGAACTGCGACACGTCGGCGCCGTCCATCGTCCAGTGGCCGGAGTTGTGCGGGCGCGGCGCCATCTCGTTGACGACCAGGCGGCCGTCTTCCAGCCAGAAAAACTCGATGCACAGCACACCGACATAGCCCAGCGTCTCGGCCACCTGGCGGGCGGCGCCGATGGCAAGCGTCTCCACCTCGGCCGGCACGTCCGGCGCTGGAACCTCGGTGATGGCGAGGATGCCGGCGCGATGCAGGTTCTGCTGCACCGGGAAGTTGACCATCTGCCCATCTGCGCCGCGTGCGACCAGCACGCTCAATTCGGCCTTGAGCGGCAGCAGCTGCTCCAGCACGCAGGGCACGCGCTTGAGCCCTTCCCAGGCGTGGGCCAGCTCGGCGGCGGTGGCCACACGCACCTGGCCCTTGCCGTCGTAGCCCATGCGGCTGGTCTTCAGGATGCCGGGCAGCAGGGCCGGGTCGACCGCGGCCAGCTCGATCTCGTTGGTGATGACGGCATGGGGCGCGCAGGGGACGCCCGCGGCCTCGAAATGCGCCTTCTCGACGGCACGGTCCTGGCAGACGGCGACGGCCGCACCCGACGGCGCGACGATGCGCATGCCGGCCAGCGTCTCAAGCGCCAGCGCCGGCACGTTCTCGAACTCGGTCGTGATCGCGTCACAGTCACGGGCCAGTTGGGCCAGCCCGAAAGAATCGAGGTAGCCGGCCTTCACGTGCTTCTCGGCCACGGCGCCGGCCGGGCTGATCGCGTCCGGGTCCAGCACGACGCAGCGATAGCCCAGAGCCTGGGCGGCGTGGACGAACATGCGGCCGAGCTGGCCGCCGCCCAGGACGCCGAGGGTGGCAGAGCCCGGAAGGAGGGCGTTCAACGCAGGTCCTCGGTCATCGCCTGCGCCACGGCCGTCTGGCGGGCGCGGAAGGCATTCAGCTTCTCCAGCAGCCTCGCGTCACCCGTCGCCAGCATCGCCACCGCAAACAACGCTGCGTTGGCCGCGCCGGCATTGCCGATGGCGAACGTCGCGACCGGGATGCCCTTGGGCATCTGCACGATGGAATGCAGCGAATCGACCCCCTGCAGATGCCGGCTGGCCACCGGCACGCCCAGCACGGGCACCGTCGTCTTGGCCGCCAGCATGCCCGGCAGGTGGGCGGCGCCGCCCGCTCCGGCGATGATGGCCTTCAGACCCCGGCCGGAAGCGGCTTCGGCGTAGGCAAACATCTCGTCAGGCATGCGATGGGCCGACACGACGCGGGCGTCGAAGGCGACACCGAACTCGGTCAGAATCTCGGCCGCTTGCTTCATCGTTTCCCAGTCGCTGCTGGAGCCCATGACGATGCCGATGACGGCGTCCGGGTTCAAAGGGGCTGACGTGGACAAAGCGCGCTCCGAGGCTCAGGAAAGCCTTGAATTGTAGAAGCCGAGGCTCAACCTCCCGCTCGGGCCCAATCTCCTGTCCGCCATGATCGACATCAACCTCCAGAACTTCGAAGCCGAACTCATCACTGCCTCCCAGCAGGCACCCGTGCTGCTGGACATCTGGGCGCCGTGGTGCGGCCCCTGTCGCACCCTCGGCCCCATGCTGGAGAAGCTGGAGACCGCCTACGCCGGCCGCTTCACGCTGGCCAAGCTGAACAGCGACGAGGTGCCCGAGATCGCCACCCAGCTGAGCCAGATGTTCGGCGTGCGCTCCATCCCCTTCTGCGTGATGTTCGTCGGCGGCCAGCCGGTGGACGGTTTCGTCGGCGCCATTCCCGAAGCGCAGATCCGCGAGTTCCTGGACAAGCACGTGCCGGCCGGCGAGGAACTGCCGGCCGATGAGCCCCCTGCCGACGACCTGATGGCCGAAGGCGACCTGGAGACGACCCTGGGCAAGCTGGCTCAGGCCGTGCAGGCCGACCCGGCCAACGACGCGGCCCGCTTCGACTACGTGAAAGCGCTGCTGGAGCTGGGGCTCGT
The DNA here is from genome assembly GCF_979253795.1 of Roseateles sp. AC306. NCBI lineage: Bacteria > Pseudomonadati > Pseudomonadota > Betaproteobacteria > Burkholderiales > Sphaerotilaceae > Roseateles > Roseateles sp. AC306. The sequence continues at coordinate 177,491 of NZ_CEEDEB010000012.1, read as the reverse complement.
GGCGGAAGCCCGCGAGGCCTTCGCTCCGGTTGCTGCCAAGGCCGCCGACACGCTCGTGCCCTCGCCCCGCCTGGCGGCCCTGGCCACCTGGCTGGCCGCCTTCGAGGTCGCTGCCACGGCCGACCCGTCGGCACTGCAGGCGGCCATAGGCGCCAACAAGCGCGACTTCGAGGCCCGCTTTGCGCTGGCCCAGACGCATCTGGCCGGCCAGCGCTTCACCGAAGCGATGGACGAGCTGCTGGAAATCATCATGCGCGACAAGGCCTGGATGGACCAGGCCGCGCGCAAGACCTACGTCGCCATTCTGGAGCTGCTCACCAAGCCGGCCTCCAAGCCGGCGGCAGAGGCCAAGGGCGGCGCGCTGGAGCTTTCGGGCAAGGCCACCGTCGTGCAGAGCGACCCGCTGATCGACCAATACCGGCGCAAGCTGTCGATGGCCTTGTTCTGAGGCCAACACCGAGCCAGGACTAGGGCACGCCGCCGTTGCTGTTGCGCAGTTCGCGCAGCTTCACGCATTCGGCATCGTTGCGGAACTGCGGCTTCGCGCATTGCCGGTCTATGCACCAGGCGCGCGCCAACAGTATGCGGCCGCCGCAGGCTTCGCCGGCGGTGCGGGGCTCTGTCGCGGCGGCGATTGAGGCGGGTGCAGCCGGGGTGGGTGTCGCGACCGCCGAGGCGGCCGGCTCGGGCGCCGCGAAGACGGGGCTGCGCGGCACCGGCCGGAAATCGCCCGCCTTCTCGGTCACGATGGGCCTGAGCGCACCGCCGTCGCGGCGCGCCGGCGCGGAGGCCGCAGGCGCGGCCGACAGACGCGGCCCCGGGACGGACACGGTTGTCACCCTGGACAGCGGGACAGAGGCGACTGGTGCAGCGGCGGCTGAAGCGGCGGCTTCGGTTGGAGCCGGCACGCTGGCGGGCATGGCCGCCGCGGACGCGGCTTCGGCCGCGCTCGCCGACGCCAAGGCGGCTGAAGCGGCAGCCTCGACGGCCGGCGGCGGCGCGTGCCTGGCCATGTTGTCGCGCAGTTGCACGACGAAGAGGCCGAGCAGTGCAAGGGCCAGCAGGCTGGCGGCTGCCAGCAGCAGCGTTCTGGGACGGCGAGAGGCAACGACGGGCACCGGCACGATCGTGGTGGCCAGCATCTCCTCGGGAGAGCCTTGGACGGTGTCCATGAACTCGATGTCAAGCGCCTCGACGGGCTCTTCCGGCGGCAAGGGCGGGGGCGCCGCACGCACAGGGGCGGCCTGGGGCGCCGGCACATCGGCGCGGCCATCGATGGCCTCGCGCCAGGCCGCCACGCTCTGCGGGCGCTGGTGCGGTGGCACGCGCAGGCCCCAGTCCATCGCGGCGAGAAAGGCCGGCGAGTAGCCGTCCACGGCGAGCGGCGCCAGTTCGTCACCCATGGCACGCGCGGTGCAGGGCGGCGGCGGGCGACCGGTCAGCAGGTCGTGCATGACGGCGGCCAGCGCATAGAAATCGGTCCACGGACCCTGCTTCAGGCTGGTCGCCTCGGCGTATTGCTCGATGGGCGCGAAGCTGGGCTTGAGGATGGCCGTGAACACCTGCGTGCGGTCGCCGATGGCCTGGCGGGCAGCGCCGAAGTCCAGCAGGATGGGCGCGCTGCCGTCGGCGGGCAGGAAGATGTTGTCGGGAGCGACGTCGCGGTGCCAGACGTTCTGGGCGTGGAGTGACTCAAGGCCGCCGAGCACGGCGTCGAACACGCGCCGCGTCCAGGCTTGCGGCGGCGGTGTCGACTGGGCCTTGCGCGCGTCGCGCAGGTTCATGCCGACCAGACGCGGCATCGCCATGTAGGCGGTGCCGTTGGCCTCCCAGAAGCGATAGACCTTTAGCAGCGAGGGGTGGTCGAAGCGGGCCAGCAGGCGCGCCTCGTTGACAAAGCTGCGCCGACCCAGTTCAAACGTGTCGCGCATGGACAGGGAGCGCACGGAGACGTGGGAGCGCCCATCGCGCTGCGCGAACTGGCTCGGCATGTACTCCTTGATCGCGACCTCGCGCTCGAGCGAATGGTCGCGCGCGAGATAGACGATGCCGAAACCACCGACGCCGAGCGTGCCAAGGATTTCCAACTCGCCAAAGCGGGTGCCCTTGGGCAAGGCCAGCAGGGCGTGTTCGGCGTCGTCGGCGGGAGCGGCGGTCATGGCGCGCGAGAGTAACGCAGCCATGGCCGCGGGAAAGCCCGAAAACCCGCGTCCAAGGCCCGCCGTCCGTGCGGAATTCTGCGGGCCGAGTGTCGGGCCGCTCCGAAGCCGGCCCCACCTGGCGATGTGCATGCTGCTCAATCCATAAGCACACCGCTGTGTCCTGGGCGCTTGCGGGGCGAGGCGGAACGAATGGCCTATTTCGGTGGAGTGACCAGACCGGCGGCAGTCAGCCGCTCGGCCCAGTGGCGGCGCTGGGCGGCGTCCAGCGCCCAGGACGTCGTTGCCGCGTCGGCTTCGCGGGCAGCAAGCGCACTTTCGCCAAGCTTGGCATAGACCTGGGCGAGGCGGGCGTGCAGCACGGCGCACTCGTCAAGGTCGCAGTAGGCGGCGTCCTCGGCCAGCACCTCCACAGCAGCCAGGTCGGCCAGCGCGCGGGCGCGCTGTAACTCGCCGGTGTTGACCCAGCACCAGGCGAGGTCGGCCAGCAGGCTGTAGCCGACGCGCGCGAGGCCGGTGGCTGAGGCGGCGGGCAGGTTGGCTTCGAGCAGGCGGGCCGCCTCGGCAAAGTTGCCTTGCACAACAAGCAACTGGGCGTGCAGCAATGGCGTAAGGTTGGCGCGAGCGGATCCGCCGAGGGCGTCGTCGTAATTGCCGATGGATTCGACGCTGAGCAGTGCCACCGGCGTCTCGCCAACCCTGCCGGTCAACGCGGCGTGCCGGACACGAAGTGCCCGCATCTGGGTCTGGTTGTAAACCACAGCTACGAGCCCCACGTCGCCCCCTCAGCGATGGCTTGCCGGCGGGCCCAGGCGTACCACGGCGAAGCTGCTGCCTCGCCTACGACCAAGCTCCAGGCCGAAGCGAGGGCGGTTGCGACGCGGTAGGCCGGCGAGTGATCACTAGGCTCCAAAAGGGCGAACGTTGCCCTGGCGTGACGAACGAGGCCATCGATGTCTCGGCCGACGAAGTCCATTTGTGCCAACCATGCATCAGCCCAAACTTGTAGTGACGGGAGCCGGGCGGCGGAAGCAATCACGCCGGCACGGCGCACGCGGTCGCGGCCGTCACCGCCAAACGCGCCGAAATAGGCCACTAACCCCTCCGCCAGATGCAACCAAGCCGCCAGTTCGATGCGCGGATGGGCCAGGGCGCTGGCGTGCAATAGTTTCAGTTCCTCGCGGGCGTCGGTCTCGCGGCCATGGCGCAGCCAAAGGATGGCACGTTGCACCCGCAGCACGGCGCAGCGCGCCGGGTTGGCGGCCATCGCGGCAATTTCGCCATCCAGCCTTTGCGCCAGCCGGCTGTGCAGTTTGACGTTCACGGGTAGGCCCTTCGCGCTGCGCACTTGCCGGGACGACGCCGCCAGGCGTTTGGGCTCACGCCCGCCCAGTGGGAGCAAGCGTGCTTGAGGCTGGCCCGCGCGGCGCTCATGTCGTCAGACGCTGCAAGGCCTCTTCGTACTTCTGCACCGTCCGGGCGATGACCTCGGGTGGCAGCGCCGGTGCTGGCGCGGTCTTGCCCCAGGGCTTGCCGTCAACGGTGGCCTGCTCCAGCCAGTCGCGCACGAACTGCTTGTCGTAGCTCGGCGGATTGCTGCCCGGCACGTAGCTCTCCACCGGCCAGTAGCGCGAAGAGTCGGGCGTCAGCACCTCGTCCATCAGCGTCAGCGTGCCATCGGCGTCCAGGCCGAACTCGAACTTGGTGTCGGCAATGATGATGCCTTTCGTCAGCGCAAAGTCCGCCGCGCGCTGGTAGAGCTGGATGGAGATGTCACGCACACGCGTGGCCAGCTCAGTACCGACGATGGCTGCGGCCTGCTCGAAGGAAATGTTCTCGTCATGGTCGCCCATCTCGGCCTTGGTGGCGGGCGTGAAGATGGGTGCGGGCAGCTTGTCGGCATTGCGCAGGCCCGGCGGCAGCGCGACACCGCAGACACTGCCGCTCTGCATGTACTCCGCCCAGCCACTGCCGGCCAAGTAGCCGCGCACGACGGCCTCGATGGGCAGCGGCTTGAGCCGCTTGACGAGCATGGCGCGGTCGCGCACTTGCTCGACCTCCTCGGCGGCGACGACGGAGAGCGGGTCCTCGCCGGTCAGGTGGTTGGGCACGATGCCCTGCAGCTTGTCGAACCAGAACAGGGCCATCTTCGTCAGCAGCGCGCCCTTGCCCGGGATGGGCTCGCCCATGATGACGTCAAAGGCCGAGAGGCGGTCGCTGGCGACCATCAGCAGGCGGTCGTCGCCGACGGCGTAGTTCTCGCGCACCTTGCCGCGGCCGAGCAGCGGCAGCGAAGTGAGAGAGGACTGAAGCAGGGCTTGAGGCATGGCGAACGGCTGCGGCGAGCACGGTTGGGGCGGAATGCGGTGGATTTTAGGAGGCGACGAAGCCCTGCACCTGCGGCGCGAAGCGGCCCACCTCGGTGGGCTTGGCCAGGTAGCCGTCGAAACCGGCGGCCACGAAGCGCGCAGGGGTCAGCGCACGGCGGGCAATGAGAAGCCCACGTACTGAGCCAAAAAGCGCTCGCGACCTTCGCTCTCAAACAACTGCGGATCCCAGTCGCTCGGCAGCAGACGCGCAACATGTTCAGCGCGAAAGAGATAGACGCAGGCCGTCTCGGCGCGCCCGTCTGGCAGCTCCACCGAGACCGGCACGCGCTCGTAGTCGCTGCCCTCGAAGGCATCGAGCCGTGCCCACACCGCAGCACCGATGCCGCGGTACAGCCGCCCCTCCACCACGCCGGCTTCGGCGGGGCGCAGGCCGGGATAGTCCTCGCCCTGCACCGAGTGGCGCCGGTAACCGCGCAACAGCGCGGCCTCCGACGGCAGCACGCCGCCGCAGACGTGGGCCATGATGTCGGCCCACATCAGCGAGCCGTAGGTGAAGCAGCTCTCGATCACTGAACCTTTTGCGCCAGTTCGCCACGCGCATAGGCGGCGGCGATGTCGGCCAGGTTGCGGCTCTTGATCTTGCCGGCCTGTCCTTCGCAGCCGAACTCCATGTAGCGCTGCTTGGCAATGACCTTGGCCGCCTCGCGAGCAGGCTTGAGCCACTCGCGCGCGTCGAACTTGTCGGGGTTCTCGGCCAGGAACTTGCGCACCGCGCCCGTCATCGCCAGTCGGATGTCGGTGTCGATGTTGATCTTGCGCACACCGTGCTTGATGGCTTCCTGGATCTCCTCGACCGGCACGCCGAAGGTCTCCTTCATCTTGCCGCCGTACTGGTTGATGATGGCCAGCAGGTCCTGCGGTACCGATGACGAACCATGCATGACGAGGTGGGTGTTGGGGATGCGCGCGTGGATCTCCTTCACGCGGCCGATGGCCAGGATGTCGCCGGTGGGCTTGCGGCTGAACTTGTAGGCGCCGTGGCTGGTGCCGATGGCGATGGCCAGTGCATCGAGCTGCGTGCCCTTGACGAAGGTGGCAGCCTCCTCGGGGTCGGTCAGCATCTGGGAATGGTCCAGCTTGCCTTCGGCGCCGATGCCGTCTTCTTCGCCGGCCTCGCCGGTTTCCAGGTTGCCCAGGCAGCCCAGCTCACCCTCGACGGTGACGCCGACTTTGTGCGCCATCTCGACGACCTTGCGCGTCACCTCCATGTTGTATTCGAAGGACGCTGGCGTCTTGCCGTCCTCCAGCAGCGAGCCGTCCATCATCACCGAGCCGAAGCCCAGGTCGATGGCGCCGGCGCAGATCTTGGGACTGGTGCCGTGGTCCTGGTGCATGACCAGCGGGATGTGCGGGTAGGCCTCGCAGGCGGCCTGGATCAGGTGCTTGATGAACGGCTCGCCGGCGTATTTGCGGGCGCCGGCGGAGGCCTGCAGGATGACCGGCGCGCCGACTTCATCGGCCGCAGCCATGATGGCTTGCACTTGTTCCAGGTTGTTGACGTTGAAGGCTGGGATGCCGTAGCCGTTTTCGGCGGCGTGGTCCAGCAACTGACGCATGGAAACGAGAGGCATGGGAAATTCCCGGTGGAGTTGAGAAATCTGGGCCGACTGCGGTACGGACACTAGGCCGTAACCGCTTCGTAACTTGTCGGGGATTCTATGGAGTCCCGGGCATGCCCCACCCCCGCGCTTGAGAGTAGTCAGCACAATGCTCATTCATGACAAGACTGGTGTTCGACCACCTCACCAACTGGATCACGGCTGCTGCCAGCGAACATTCGCTGGACCTGGCCACCCACATCGAGGAACGCACCGGCGCCAGTCACCGCGCCGCCACGGCCGCGCTGAAGCGCCTGGTGGAGGCCGGCTGGCTGGCACGCTCCGGCAGCAGCCGCAGGCCTGTTTTCGCGCCCGGCCCGCTGCGCCAGGTGGCGCGCAGCTACACCCTCCACGGCCTGCAGGAAGACCTGCCCTGGCAGCGCGACTTCGCGCCCCATTTCGCGCTGCCTCGGCATGTCGAGCGCATGGTTCAGCACGGCTTCACCGAGCTGGTCAACAACGCGGCCGACCACTCCGGCGGCAGCAGCGTCACCGTGTCGCTGCGTCAGACGCCGACCCATGTGCAGCTGCTGGTCAGTGATGACGGCTGCGGCGTGTTCGACAAGATCTGCACTGCCTTCCAGCTCGAAGACACCCGGCACGCGATGCTGGAGCTGAGCAAGGGGCGCCTCACCAGCGCACCCGATGCCCACACCGGCCGGGGCCTGTTCTTCAGCAGCCAGCTGGCCGACGTGTTCGACATCCACGCCAACAACACCGCCTATCAGAAGCGCGCCTGGGAAAGCAGCGGCTGGAAGAAGGGCCGCGCGCTGCCGCGCCAGGGCAGTTCGATCTACATGGCGATTGCACTCAATACGACGCGCACGCTGGACGGTGTCATGGAAGCCTGGAGCATCCAGGGCGACGGCATCGAGTTCGACCAGACCCGCGTCCAGCTGCGCCTGCTGACGACGGAAGGCCAGGCGCTGGATTCCCGCGCAGCCGCTCGCCGGGTGGGCTCACGGCTGACCACCTTCAAGCGCGCGGAGATCGATTTCGACGGTGTGACCGACGTGGGCCACGGCTTCACGGACGAGCTGTTCCGCGTGTTCGCCAAGGCGAATCCGCAGATCGAGCTGGTGGCCATCAACACCAGCCTCCGCATCGCGGCACTCGTGAAGAGCGCTCGCGCCGGCTAGGGTTTGCGCAGGGCGGGCACAGGCGGCACCGGTATGCGGGGGCCGACATACCCGTGCACTTCGCCGAAACGCCCGCCGTCCGCGCGTGTCCAGTCGTCCGCCCAGACCTGCATCTCCACAGGCTCGCGACCAACGAAGTTCCACCACAGCAGCGGTGGCTGGGCCCAGGGTTCGCCGCCAAGCAGCAGCAGGCGTGTCGAAGCCGCACAGCGCAGCTCGATGGATTCGCAGCCCGGGCCGATGTAGAGCAGCGTGCCCGGCGTGACGGTCTCGACCGCGTCGTGGCCGGCCGGGCTGACCTCGACCTCGCCTTCCAGCAGCATCACGCCGTGCTCGAAGCGCGCGTCCAGCGCCAGCGTCGCGCACGCCGGGCCGGCGGCAGCCAGGTCGGCGCCCAACAGCGGTGTGAAGCTGGGCACCGGCGAACGCTGGCCGGCGAGTTCGCCAATCAACACGGTTGCGTCCCAGCCCTCGGCCAGCGACGCGCGCGGCAGATCGGCGAAATGCTGGAAGCTCGGCGCCCGCTCCCGCTCGGCGTCCGGCAGTGCGATCCACAACTGCGCCAGGTGAATGCGGTCGGACAGCGACTCCTCGCTGTGCGAAATGCCGTGGCCGGCCGTCATCAGGTTCACCTGGCCGGCCCGCAGCACCTGCTCGGAGCCCAGGCTGTCGCGGTGCAGAATCTCGCCCTCGATCATCCAGCTGAAGGTCGACAGCCCCGTGTGCGGATGGGGGCCGACATTCATGCGCTTCTCGGGTGGCAGCGTGGCGGGGCCGGCGTGGTCCGCAAAGCACCAGGCCCCGATGACGCGACGGGCCTTGTTCGGCAGCGCGCGCTGGATGGGAATGCCGCCCACGTCGCCGACATGGCTGGTGATGCGCTCGACAAGGAACGGCGCAGTCATGACGACCTCTTCTGCACGAACTCGACAAAGCCACGGACAAACTGATCCAGCTGCGCGTGCACCTTGTCGTCCACCAGCTTGCCGTCCGCATCGAACACCGCGCCGGCCTTGGACACCATCAGCCGCCCACCCATCCAGAAGTCGCTGCCAAAGGTGCGGAAGACCGACAGGATGGCGTCCTGCGACTGCACGGTACCGAAGCCGCCGGGCGTCGCACCCATCAGGCCCGTGGGCTTGCCGCCGAACAGCTTGGCGCCCTCGCCGCTGGGGCGCGACAGCCAGTCCAGGCCGTTCTTCAGCACGCCGGGGATGGCGTTGTTGTACTCGGGCGTGCTGATCAGCAGCGCATCGGCGGCGCGGATCTCCTCGCGCAGCGCGGTCACCGCCTCGGGGATGCCTAGCGCCTCGACGTCGCCGTCGTAGAGCGGAACGCCATGCAGGGTGCGCAGCTCGATCGTGACGCCTGCCGGTGCCAGTGCGATGGCCGCGCGCAGCAGGGCGGTGTTATAGGAGGCGCGGCGCAGCGCGCCGCTGAGGGCAATGATCTTCATGGCGAGGGCTTTCGAGGGGCGATGCAGCCATGATGCCAGCGCGTCAGCGGCGGTGCAGTGCCGGCGACGGACGCGCTCAGCAGACCCAGCGCAGAGAGCGGGTGGCGGGGTGCCCGGACTAGGATGCACGCCCGTCTTGCGCGACCCTTGAAATTTCCACGATGCACCAGTTCACCCTGCCCGACATGAGCTGCGGCCACTGCGTCGCAGCCATCACCGACGCGCTGAAGGCGGCGGACGCCCGGGCGCGCATCGACATCAACCTCCAGACCAAGACCGCCCGGGTCGACAGCACCCTACCCCGTGACATGCTCGCCGCCGCGCTGGCGGAAGCCGGTTACCCCCCCACTTCTGAGCCCACCCCCAACTGAGGGGATGCCCCCGAAGCCTGGGACACCCAAGACAGCCGCCGGCACCTAGCATCGGTGGATTCGACCCCGGAGCTGCCATGCACGCCCTCAAGACCCTTTGCCTGGCCGCCACGCTGGCCACAATGTCCATCCCCGCCTGGGCCGCCCTGACCTACGCAGGCAGCGGCTCCTACAACCTGGGCAGCTCCACCGGCCCCGGCGGCACGCCAGCCGCCTCAACGAACTGCGGCAGCCTGCAGCCCTTCAGCGGCACGGATGCTCTGGAGTTCAACGGCAGCGGCATCAACAACATCGGCATCCACGCCTACTCGTGCAACGACTCGGGCGTCGTCAATTTCGGCAGCCGCTCCTCCGGCGAAAACACCTACTACGCGCAGGGCGTCGCGTCGGTGCTTGGTTCGCTGACCGTCGGTGAGAACGAGACCTTCTCCTTCTTCATCAACGCAGGCGAAGTAGGCGCCTTCGGCAGCACGGCCTTCACGGCCGGCGAGTACCAGAAGTCCTCGCTGACGATCAAGCTCACCATCGACGGCACGGTCTATCTGGACGAGGCCTGGAGCGCCGAGGTCGGTACCGGCGGCGACACCAGCACCAGCGCCTACAGCAGCAATGGCACTCGCTCCGTTGTCACGAACAGCAACAGCGGCTCCGGCTTCTTCAGCTACGGCGTGCTGGGCGGCTACTACGACATCCCGCTGACCGAAGGCACGCATGACATCTCCTACGTGATGACATCGATCGCCTCCGGCAACGTCCTCACCACCGGCATCTGCACGGCCTATCTGCAGGGCAACAAGAACCAGGAAGGCGTTGCGGCCCGCGTTGCCGCCGCTGCGGAAGGGCCGGAAGGCCCGCCGATCGGCGAGGCTTTCACGTCCTACTGCGGTGCCGGCGCGCGCTCGGGCGACCCCTTCCCGAGCAGTGACTTCGAGCCCATCGCCCGCGCCCAGGCCGTGGAGCTGCCCGAGCCCATGACCGCCGGGCTGACGCTGACGGCGCTGCTGGCTGCAGCCGGCGTGCGCCGCCGCAACAGCAAGCGCTGAGCGACAGAAGCTCCAAGTAAAGGCGGGCCCGAAGGCCCGCCTTTTTTCATGCCTGAAAACTTCAGGCGAAGCGGAACGGCAGCTCGCGCTGGCGTTGGCCGGTCAGCCGCGCCACGGCATTGGCAAGCGCCGGTGCCAGCGCCGGCAGGCCCGGCTCGCCCATGCCCTTGGGCGGGTCGTTGCTGGGCACGATGCTGACGGTCATCACCCTGGGCGCGTCCGTGATGCGCGGCATGGCCATGTCGTAGAAGTTGTTCTGCTCGACCACGCCGTCCTTGAACGTCACGCGGTGGGTCGGCATCGTCGTGGCCAGGGCCATGATGGCGGCGCCCTGAACCTGCGTCTCCACGGAGCGCGGGTTGATGCAGAGGTTGCAGTGCACGCCGGCATGCACTTCGTCCAGCACCGCCTGGCGATCCTTGCCTTTGCCCTTCAGATGGGCGACAACGACATAGGCGACGACCGACTCAAAGCTCTCGTGCACCGCCACGCCCCAGGCCTGACCGGCCTTGAGCTTGCGCTTGCCGTAGCCGCTCTTGTCGACCGCTGCCTGCAAGGCCAGGCGATGCCGCTCGGCCTTGGCGTTGCCTGCCATCAGCTTGAGCCGGTAGGCCACCGGGTCCTGTTTCGTCGCGAAAGCGATCTCGTCGACCAGCGTCTCCATCACATAGGCCGTATGCGTGGAGCCCACCGAGCGCCACCACAGCACCGGCACGTTGACGTCCGGGTGGTGGACGCTCAGGTTCATCGGGATCTCGTAGGGGTCGCGCATGCCCTCGGTCGTCGTGCCGTCCACGCCCTTCTGGTAGCCGAAGCCTTCCAGCGGCGAGCCCTTCAGGATGCTCTGGCTGACGATGCGGTGCTGCCAGCCGCTGATCTTGCCGGCGGCGTCGAAGCCGATTTCGGCGCGGTGCACGGTCATGGGGCGGTAGTAGCCGGCCTTGACGTCATCCTCGCGGCTCCAGATCACCTTGACCGGCATGGGCTTGCCGGCCTGGGCCAGCGCCACGGCCACGGCCGCCGCCTCGCGCGGGTACTCGCTCGCCGGCGTGGCGCGCCGGCCGAAGCCGCCACCGGCCATCTGCACATTGATCTGCACCTGCTCCGGCTTCAGCCCCACGGTCTTGGCGATGCTCATCGCATCCAGGCCGGGCATCTGCGCCGCGTAATAGACATCGCAGCGGTCGGCCTTCAGGTCCACCGTGCAGGCCAGCGGCTCCATCTGCGCATGGTTCAGGTAGGGGAAGACGAAGTCGGCACTGATCTTCTTCGGTGACTTGGCCCAGGCGCTCACGTCAGCCTGCAGTTCGGGCTTGGGCGCCGGTGTGCCGGGCGTCCTGGCGAGTGCCAGGTATTGCTTGGTCAGCGCCGCCGTGTCGGGCTTGGCGACGCCGCCCAGGTCCCAGTCGACCTTGAGCGCATCGCGCCCCTTCTTGGCCGCCCAATATCCGCTGGCGACAACCGCCACGCCCTGGCCACCACGGTCCAGCGTCACCGGCAGCACGGCCTTGACACCCTTGACCTTGAGCGCCTCGGCCGAATCGAGCTTGCCGATCTTGCCGTTGAAGACCGGCGGGCGCTGGATGACGGCCACCGCCATGCCCGGCAGCTGCACGTCCATGCCGTAGGCCTGGGCGCCGGTGCTCTTGGCCTGGCTGACGACCAGGCCAGTCGGCTTGCCGATGAGCTTGAAGTTCTTCGGGTCCTTCAGCGTGACGGCCTCGGGCACGGCCTGCTTCATCGCCGCATCGAAGAACTCGCCATAGCCGGCGCTCTTGCCGCCGCCACTGATGACGCCGTTCTCGGCCTTCAGCGATGCGGCCGGCACGCCCCAGGCCTCGGCTGCGGCGCCGACGAGCATGGCCTTGGTGCGCGCGCCCAGCTCGCGGTACTGCTGGTAGCTGTTCTTCACGGAGTTGGAGCCGCCGGTCAGGTGCATGCCGAACAGCGGGTCCACATAGGCGGCCTTCTGGTCGCCGAAGCCGGTGCGCACCTTGCTCCAGTCGGCGTCCAGCTCCTCGGCGCAGATCATGGCCAGGCCGGTCTCCACGCCCTGGCCCATGTCCATGCGGTTGCACAGGATGGTGGTCGTGCCGTCCTTGGCGATGGTGACGAAGGCGAGCGGCTGCTCGGTGGGCTTGGCGCCGGGCTTGGGCGCCTGCGCGCCGCTCATGCCAGGCAACAGGGCCAGGCCAACGGCGCCCCCGACGGTGGTGGTGACGAAGGCCCGGCGGGAAAGCGCGCCGGTCAGGGCGGCGTCGATGCGTCTTGGATTCAGCATGTCAGGCCCTTCAAGCGAGTTGACCCGCGGCCGCATGGATGGCGGCGCGGATGCGGGTGTAGGTGCCACAGCGGCAGATGTTGCCGGCCATCGCTTCGTCGATCTGGGCGTCGCTGGGCTTCTTGTTGCTCTTCAGCAGAGCCACGGCGCTCATCACCTGGCCGCTCTGACAGTAGCCGCACTGGGCCACGTCATGCGCGACCCAGGCGGCCTGCACCGCCCGGCCGACCTTGTCGTTGGCGACACCCTCGATGGTCGTCACCGGCCCTTGCACCGAGGAAACCGGTGTCATGCAGGCTCGCACTGGCGCTCCTGCCACATGCATGGTGCAGGCGCCGCATTGCGCCGCGCCGCAGCCGAATTTGCTGCCGGTGAGCTGCAGCTCCTCTCGCACGGCCCAAAGCAGGGGCATGTCGGGGTCGGCGTCGAGAGAGACGGCGCGACCGTTCACGGTCAGATTGATCATCGGGGGGCCTTTGGGTGTGGGACGCGGCGACTCTAGCCACAAGCAGCGTCCCAGTACATCAGTCAGGTATAGCGCTTGCTCCGGCCGGCTGAATGGCCTTGGCCAGCGCGTCCATGGCGACTGGCTTGACCAGATGGCCATCAAAACCCGCCTGGGCCGAACGCTGCAGGTCCTCTGGCCGGCCGTAGCCGGTCAGCGCGACGAGGCGCATGCCCGCCGCCGCCGGGTTGGCGCGCAGGCGCCTGGCCACTTCGTAGCCATCCATGCGCGGCAGGCCGATGTCCAGCAGCACCACGTCGGGCCGCCAGGCGATCGCCATCGTCAGCGCATCGTCGGCGCTGAAACCGGTCTGCACCTCGTGGCCGTCGGCACTCAGCATCAGCGCGAGCGATTCGGCGGCGTCCTCGTTGTCGTCGATGAGCAGCACCCGCCGCGCCGGCGGGCCGGCCGTTGGCGCCGCAGCGCCGGCGGGTGCGGCCAGCGTCGTCAGCGGCAGGCGGATCTCGAACGTGGCGCCGGCGCCCACGCCCGGGCTGCTGGCCTTGACCCGGCCGCCATGCATCTCCACCAGACGCCGCACGACGGACAGCCCGATGCCCAGGCCGCCCTGGGCGCGGTCCAGCGTGCGTGCGCTCTGCACGAAGAGGTCGAAGACGACGGGCAGGACCTCCGACGCGATGCCGGCGCCGCTGTCCTGCACGCGGATGAAGGCTTCCCCATCGTTCTGCTCCAGCTCCAGGCGGACGAGGCCGCCGGGGTCGGTGTACTTGGCCGCGTTGGACAGCAGGTTGACGACGCATTGCTCCAACCTGGCCGCGTCGCCCAACACGGTCAACCCGCCCTGCGCCTGGACCGTCAGCCGGTGCCCGCGCCCCTGCATGGCCGGCCCGGCAGCTTCGACGGCCGAGGCGATGACGGCGGCCAGGTCGACCGGCCGGCATTCCAGCTCGATGCGGCCATGGGTGATGCGCGACACGTCGAGCAGGTCGTCCACCATGCGCGTCATCTGCTGCACCTGGCGGTTGATGATCTCGACCGCGCGGCGCGCCGGCGCCTCGCTGGGCAGCGTGCGCAGCATCAGCTCGGCCGAGTTGCGGATGGGCGCCAGCGGGTTGCGCAGCTCGTGGGCCAGCATGGCAAGGAACTCGTCCTTGCGGCGGTCGGACTCGCGCAGCGCATGCTCCATCTGCTTGCGGTCGGTGACGTCGAAGGTCAGCCCGCTGAGGCCGGCCACCGAGCCCGAATCGGCGCGCACCGGTACCGCCCTGACCTCCAGCCAGCGCTCCTCACCGTTGTCCGGGCGCAGGATGCGGATCTCTTCGGTGAAGGCGACGCCTTCAAGCAACGCCACGTCGATGCGGCCACGAAACCGCGGCAGATCCTCGGCGTGCACGAGGTCGAAGCCCGTCTCGAGGCTGGCGGGCGCGACGCCCAGCACGTCGGCGGCGTTGTCCGAGAGAGTCAGCCGCAGGGTGCGCGCATCGATGTCCCAGGTGAACATCTGCGCATTGGCCAGGAACAGCCGCAGCTGCTCCTCGCCGGCGCGGCGCTGGCGGTCCAGCTCGATGAGGGCGGACACGCGCGCCAGCAGCTCGCGCGCCGTGAAGGGCTTGACGAGGTAGTCGTCCGCCCCGGCGCCCAGGCCCTCGATCTGCGCCTCCTCGCCGGCGCGGGCCGACAGCAGCACCACGGGCAGCGTGCGCGTGCGCTCATCGGCGCGCAAGGCGGCCAGCAGCTCAAAGCCGTCCAGCCGGGGCATCATCACATCGGACAGCAGCAGCGCCGGCCGCTCGCGGCGCGCGGCGGCCAGCGCCTGCTCGCCGTCGGCCACGTCCTCGACACGGAAATACGGCGCCAGCAGGCTGCGCAAGTACTGGCGCATGTCGGCGTTGTCGTCGGCAATGACGATGCGCGCGCCCAGCGTGCTGCGGTAGCGCTGGCCGATCTGCGCCAGTGCGCTGCCCGGCCCGCCCGTCCCAGGCGTACCCGCTGCCTCGCCGTGAACCTCGCCCGGCAGCCAGCGCAGCGCCTCCTGCACATAGCCGGGCGCCTGGCTGGCGCTCGACACCTCGGCGCGGTCGTGGCTGACCTGCTCGGCCGGCAGATGGGCGTGGCCGAAGGGCAGGCGCAGCGTGAAGCGCGTGCCTTGGCCGAGCTGGCTGTCCACGGCGATGTCGCCCTGGTGCAGGCGCATCAGTTCCTGCACCAGTGCCAGGCCGATGCCGCTGCCCTCGTGCGTGCGCGCCGGCCCGCCCTCGATGCGATGGAAGCGCTCGAACAGTCGCGGCACCTCGTGCTCGGCCACGCCGACGCCGGTGTCCTCTATGGCCACGACGGCCATGCCCTTTTCGGCCGTCACCTGCACCGAGACGCCGCCATGCAGCGTGTACTTCAGCGCGTTGGACAGCAGGTTCAGCACGATGCGCTCCCAGTGGTCGCGGTCGACATAGACCGGCGCGGGCAGCGTCGCGCAGGCCACGCGGAAGACCAGGCCGGCCTTTTCCATCGCCGAACGGAAGGTGCTGGCCAGCTCGCCGGTCAACGCGGCCAGGTCGGTGGGCCGGAAGGTGGACCTGACACGGCCGGCCTCGATGCGCGAGAACTCCAGCAGCGCGTTGACGAGCTTGGACAGCCGGCGCGCATTGCGCTCCACCATCGTCAGGCGCTCCTGCTGCGCGTGCGACAGGTCGCCCTGGCTCAACGCGTCGTGCAGCGGCCCCAGCATCAGCGTCAGCGGCGTGCGGAACTCATGGCTGATGTTGGAGAAGAACTGCGTCTTGGCGCGGTCCAGGCGGGCCAGCTCCTCGGCCTTGTGCCGCTGCAGTTCGTAGGCCTGGGCGTGGCCGATGGCGGCGGAGAGCTGCTGCGCCACCAGCAGCAGGAAGTCGGTGTAGGCGCCTGCGGGCAGGCGGTGCGGGCTCAGGCCGACGACGAGCACGCCTTCACTGCCCGCATCGCCCGAGGGCCGGATGGGCAGCAGCATGGCCCGGCGCGGCGCCTCCTGCCAGTCACCGCAGGGCCAGGCGATGTCGGCCGGCAATGTCTGCACAAGCTGTGGCCGCTGAGACGCCAGCACCTCCTCCGCCCGCCACGGCGCGGTGCGGAAATCCAGCGCCTGTGCCGCTTCCAGCCAGGGCCCTGGCGCGCCGGCACTGGCGGCCAGCGTGAAGGCCGACTCGCCGTGGGAGCGCAGGAGCACGAGGGCGAAGGGCAGGTCGCGGCGGTTGGTCTGCAAGGCCTGGGCGCAGCGCTGCACCGCCTCGTCGACCGTGCGTGCATCGGCGGCGCGCATGGCCAGTTCGCGCAGCAGGGCGAGCTGGCGTTCGCCGATGACGCGCTGCGTCTCGTCGGAGTTGGCGCAGATGATGCCTGCCGGCAAGCCGTCGTCGCCGGGGATGGGGCTGTACGAGAAGGTGTAGTAGGTCTCCTCGGGGTAGCCGTTGCGCTCCATGATGAGGAGCTGGCTTTCCACGAACGTGCCATCGCCGCTCAGCGCGCTCTGCAGCATGGGCTCGATGTCGTCAAAAAGCTCACGCCAGACGGTTGCCGTCGGCAGGCCCAGCGCCCAGGGATGCTTGCCGCCGACGATGGATTGATAGGCGTCGTTGTAGAGGTAGGTCAGCTGCGGGCCCCAGCCGACCCAGATCGGCTGGCGCGAGGTGAGCATGATGCGCACGACCGTCTTCAGGCTGCGCGGCCACCGGGCCGGCGCTCCCAGCGGCGTGGCGGCCCAGTCGTGGCGGCGCATGAGCTCGCCCAGCTCGCCGCCGCCCGCCATGAAGGCGGTGTCGGGATCTCGTGGCGGGGTCACGGGTTCACTCATTGGGGCGGGCGCGGCATTGCGGGCGATAACGATACCGCGAGCCGGTGGCCGCAGGTGTAGGCGGCAGCCGCTGAACTGCGGGCCGAGCGCCGGGCCGCTGCCAAGCCGGCCCTTGGGTCAGGGCTTCATGCCCGGGCGTACTTGGCCAGCGCCTGCAGCAGCGCGGCCAGGCCGAGCGGCTTGGTGAGGTGGGCCTCGCAGCCGGCGGCGAGGGACTGCTGCGCGTCGGTGTCGAAGGCGTTCGCCGTCAGCGCGACGATGGGCGTGCGCGGCAGGCCCTCGGCGGCCTCGATGGCCCGCCACCGGCGCGTGGCCGACAGGCCGTCGACGACCGGCATCAGCATGTCCATCAGCACCAGGTCGAAGTGATCCTGGCGCAGCGCGGCCACGGCTTCCTCGCCATCGCGCACGCGGGTGATGCGGTGGCCCAGCGGCGCCAGCATGCCCTCGATGACGAGCACGTTGACGTCGTTGTCCTCGGCCAGCAGCAAGGCCAGCGAACGGCTGGGGGCGACGCGCTCGGTGCGCGGGTCGCCGGCCAGGTCGGCATGCGGAGGCGCGGTGTCGGCCAGGTCCAGGCTGACCTCGAAACGGCTGCCCTCGCCCAGGCGGCTCTTCACGCTGACGTCACCCCCCATCAGCCGCGCCAGGCTGCGCGTGATGGACAGGCCGAGGCCAGTGCCGCCGAACTCGCGCGCGATGGACGCGTCGGCCTGCGCGAAGGGCTGGAAGATGCGCTCCAGCCGCTCGGGCGCGATGCCGATGCCGGTGTCCTGCACGCTGATGGTGACCCGCTCGTCCGCCCCGCGCGCGAGCTCCACCGTCACGCCGCCCGCCTTGGTGAACTTGATCGCATTGCCGACGAGGTTGGTGACGATCTGCGCGACGCGCTGCTGGTCGCCGCTCACCCAGCCGGTGGCCTCGGTACGCGCGAACACGCGCAGCCACAGGCCCTGGCTTTGGGCGCGCTCGCGCAGCAGTTCGAGCTGCAGGTCGACGAGGTCCACCAGGTTGAAGGGGTGGGTGGCCAGCTCCAGCCGGCCGCTCTCGATGCGGGCGTTGTCGAGCAGGTCGTTGATGAGGGCGAAGACCTGCCGGCCGGCGTGGCCCAGCACCTCGACGTAGTGGGCCTGCTCCGGCTTGAGCGGCGAACGGGCCAGGATGTCGGAGAAGCCCAGCACCGCGTTCATCGGCGTGCGCATCTCGTGGCTGACATGCGCCAGCAGCTCGGTCTTGGCGCGGCTGCGCGCCTCGGCCAGCTCGCGCTCGCGCATCAGCTCCCGTGCGCGCGCCTGGACCTGCCTCTCACGTTCGATGGCGGTCAGCAGCAGCGCCAGTGCCAGCAGGTAGAGGGCAGGCGCCGGCGTGGCCAGCAGGCCGTTCAGCACACCAGCCCAGGCGGCACCGGCAATGGCCAGCAGGGCCACCCCGGCCGCCAATGCCTGGTGGCGCAGCAGCAACGGCAGGGCACCGAGTGCGAGCAGCACGGCGGTCAGCAGCCAGACGGCGGCGCCGCGCTCACGCAGCAGCGGCACGGGCTCGGCACCCAGGGCCTCGAACACGGCCGCGTTGTGCGCCGCGCCGAACAGCCGGCCCTCCGGCAGCATGACCTCGTCCGCGAAGAAGGCGCTGCTGCCGACGAAGACGCTGCGACCGGCGAGCTGGCGCGCCAGATCGGCGTCGTCCACCTCGCCGAGGGCCGCGCGCATCAGGCGCTGCCAGCTCACGCGCGGCAGCTCGCCGCCCTCCTTTGTTGACATCAAGGGCAGGCGCAGCCGCAGTCGGGCCTGCTCGTCGACCGGCCAGCGGCGCGTGCCGGCGATCAGCTCGCCGCCCTCGATGCGCCAGGCGGTCGCACCATCGGCCCGCAGCCGCGCGGCCAGGGCCAGGCTGGGCAAGGCGCGGCCCTGCACCTGGTGCAGCAGCGGCAGGCGGCGCAGCAGGCCGTCGTCGTCCAGCGCCGCCGAGATCAGCCCCAGGCTGCCGCGCGCCGTCAGCGCGTCCAGCAGCGTGTCGGGCGGCGCCGTCAACGCGGCCCAGCGCTTGCCGGCCGGCGCGCCGCCGACGCGCTGCAGCGCGGCCTCTTCGGCCGGGCTGGGGGTCGCCAGCTCGACGGCCACGCGTTGGCCCGGCAGCAGGCCGGCCGCGGCCAGCACGACCGGCGGCTCGGCAGCAAGCGCCTTCGCCAGTTGGGCATCGCCTTCGCGCGGGCCGGCAAAGACGATGTCGATGACCACGAGGCGCGCCCCGGCGTGGCGCAGGTAGTCGAGCATCAGCGCATAGACCTCGCGCGAGTACGGCCACTCGCCCAGCGGCTGGCGCAGCGCGCGCAGCGAGGCGTCGTCGATGTCGACGACGACGCTGCTTGGCGCGGCCGGCGCCGGTGCGGCAGCGCGCACGAGCAGGTCGCCGATGGCGCGGTCCACGCGAGGCTGCGCGCCGACGAGGCTCAGCAATGCCCAAAGCGCCAGGGCGCCGGGCAGGGCGAACCAGGGCCAGCGTTTCAAAGCAGCGGGATCAACGCGAGCGGCAGCAGCCATAGCCACCGCGGGTAAGGCACCTCGATCATCTGCGTCTGGCCCCAGGGACCGGCGACGCCGGCCGCGTTGAACGCCCGGGCGCGCAGGAAGTATTTGCCCCATGACGGCTTGGCCATCGTCACCTCGGGCTTGTCGGTGGTCAGGCGCTGCAGGTCAGGGCCGTCGAAAGTCTCCAGCTTGGCCCACTCCAGCTCATAGCGCACGACGCCCTTGTCGGCACGCCAGCGCAGCTTGAGCTGGTCGCCGCTGAGGTCGGACTCGGCCGGCGGCGGCGCGGGCGGAGGCGGCTGGATCTCGAAGGTCTGGGCATCACTGAACGGGCCGGCGCGACCGCTGGCTTCGACCGAGGCGATGCGCCAGTGGTAGGCACCGTCGGGCAGCTTCGCTTCGTAGGCCGCCGAATCGATGGGCGGTGGCTGCAACACCAGATCCTTGAACCCGGCATCCCGCGCGACCTGCAGGCGCACGTCGGGCGCGGCGGTGTTGCGCGTCCAGGCCAGGGCCATGGCGCCGTTGTAGCTGATGGCGCCCTGCGCCGGCGCCTGGATGAAGGGCGGCTCGGGGCGGGCCTGCAGGCGCACGATGGCGTCCGCTGCCAGGCCTTCCTGGCCGTTCACGTCGATGGCGCGCACGCGCAGGGTGTAGTCGCCATCCGGCAGCTCGCGCGCTTCGGCCCAGGCGGCCACCGGCTCGGTGACACGGGCGTCAAGCAGCAGGCGGTCGAAGTCGTCCCGGGCATAGAGCTGGGCCCGCCAGGCGACGGCGCCAGCAGGCGATGCGGCCCAGATGAGGCGCAGCGGCAGGCGCTCCGCCGTGCCCGGCAGGGTGCCCAGGTCGGGTGCCGGCAGCAACGCAGAGACGGCGCGCAGCGCCGAGATCGCCCGCAAGCCCTGTCCGGCGGCAACATCGGTCTGGACACCCTCGGCATGCACGGCACCGTGCAGCACCTGCATGCGGCTCTCCAGGCCGGCCGTCTGCACGCGGAACTCGGTCCCGCGCACGCCCAGGTTGACGTGCGGCGTGCGTACTTCGTACAACGGCACACGCTGGGCATTGGGCGCAACGCGGCTGTCCGCCCCACCCTTGGCCAGGCCCAGGCGCACGGCCGGAATGGCGCCGCGGCCGAGCACGAGCAGTTGCTCCAGCGCGACCTCGCTCTCGGGCGGGATCAGCAATCGCGAGCCGTCGGCAAAGCGCAAGGACGCGCTGGCCTGGGCGCCGGTGCGCACGCGGTCGCCGCTCTGCAGCGTGGCGCCTACTGTCAGTCGCTCCAGCGGCTCGCTGCCCGCGCCGCGCTGGCGCTGCACGTCGCCGCGCACGAACACGGCCTCGGCGACGCTGGCCTCGCGCCGCAGCCAGGCTACCGGCATGCGCAGCGTCGAGCCGGGCATCAGCCGCAAAGGGTCAGGTACGCGGTTGAGCTTCTGCAGGTCACGCCAGGTCTTGGGCGGCGTGAGCCAGGCGTCGGTCAGCGTGATGAGCGTGTCACCCCGCTGGATGACATAGCGCCAGTCGGCGTCGGCGGCCAGCGTCTGCGCGCTGCTTGCACCACTCAATGCCAGCAGACTCGCAGCCAGCCAGACTCTCAAGATATTCATATGACCTCCCACTCCCCTGCAGGAAGGCGGATGGTAGCCAGGGTCGAGAATGCCGCTGGCGTTTTTAGGAGGGCCGATGGTCACGTTCCCGAACTTTGTCGCGTGGCTGCGCCGGCACCGCTGGGCCTGTTTCGCGCTGATGACCGTGAGCTTCACCGTCTTCGGTCTGCTGACGCTGGACCTGGCGCGGCTGGTGGGCAGCAATGCCATGTTCGTCTCGGACAATGGCTGGCAAGGCCTGCAGGACGGCGGCCTGCGGCAGTTGCTGGAGCTGCTGGTCTCGTGCGTGGGCGCGATGGCGGCCTGGCTGCTGTTCAAGCTCTGCGAGACCGTGCTGATCCAATCGCTGACCAAATAGAGGAGGCAGGCGCCACAAGCGCTGCGCCCCAAAACCACAAGACCCGAGGAGACCCCATGCCGGTTCTGAACACCCAGCTCAACCCCCGCTCGGCCGATTTCAAGGCCAATGCCGACGCCATGCGCGGCCTGATCGACGACCTGAACGCCAAGCTTGCGCAGATCGCCCAAGGCGGCGGCGACGCGGCCCGCGCCAAGCACACCGCCCGCGGCAAGCTGCTGCCGCGCGACCGCGTCGAAATGCTGCTGGACCCGGGCACGCCCTTCCTGGAGCTGGCGCCGCTGGCCGGCCTGAACCTCTACGACAACGCCGCACCGGGCGGCGGCGTGGTGGCCGGCATCGGCCGTGTGTCGGGCGTGGAGTGCGTCATCGTCTGCAACGATGCGACGGTCAAGGGCGGCACCTACTACCCGATCACGGTCAAGAAGCACCTGCGGGCGCAGGAAGTTGCCGCGCAGAACCGCCTGCCCTGCATCTATCTGGTGGACAGCGGCGGCGCCAACCTGCCGAACCAGGACGAGGTCTTCCCCGACCGCGACCATTTCGGCCGCATCTTCTTCAACCAGGCCAACCTGTCGGCCGCCGGCATCCCGCAGATTGCTGTCGTCATGGGCTCGTGCACCGCTGGCGGCGCCTATGTGCCGGCGATGAGCGACGAGACCATCATCGTCAAGAACCAGGGCACCATCTTCCTGGGCGGCCCGCCGCTGGTGAAGGCGGCCACCGGCGAGGTCGTGACGGCTGAGGACCTGGGCGGCGGCGACGTGCACACGCGCCTGTCCGGCGTGGCGGACCATCTCGCCAACAACGACACGCATGCGCTGGCCATCGCGCGGCAGTCGGTGGCGCGGCTGAACTGGACCAAGGTCAATCCGCTGGCGATGCAGGAGCCCAGGGCACCGCTGTCCGACCCGGCCGAGCTGCACGGCGTCATCCCGACCGACACGCGCAAGCCCTTCGACATCCGCGAGGTCATCGCCCGCATCGTCGATGGCTCGGAGTTCGACGAGTTCAAGGCCCGTTACGGCGCCACGCTGGTCTGCGGCTTCGCCCACATCGAAGGCATGCCGGTCGGCATCGTCGCCAACAACGGCATCCTGTTCGCTGAGAGCGCCAACAAGGGCGCCCACTTCATCGAGCTGTGCTGCCAGCGCAAGGTGCCGCTGGTCTTCCTGCAGAACATCACCGGCTTCATGGTCGGCCGCAAGTACGAGAACGACGGCATTGCCCGCGCCGGCGCCAAGATGGTGACGGCCGTGGCCTGTGCCGCCGTGCCGAAGTTCACCGTCATCATTGGCGGGTCCTTTGGCGCCGGCAACTACGGCATGTGCGGCCGTGCGTACAGCCCGCGCTTCCTGTGGATGTGGCCGAACGCGCGCATCTCGGTGATGGGCGGCGAGCAGGCGGCCAGCGTACTGAGCACCATCCGCCGCGACGCCATCGAGGCCAAGGGCGGCGCCTGGAGCGCCGACGAAGAGGAAGCCTTCAAGGCGCCCCTGCGCCAGCAGTACGAAGACCAGGGCCACCCCTACTACGCCTCCGCCCGGCTGTGGGACGACGGCGTCATCGACCCGGCCGACACGCGCCGCGTGCTGGCACTCGGGCTGTCGGCGTCGCTGAATGCGCCCATCCCGGAGACGAGGTTCGGCGTGTTCCGGATGTGATGGTGATTCGCGAACTCCAGGCCAGCGACTCGCTCGAGGCGCTGACCGCGCTGCTGCACCTGTCCTATGCATCGCTGGCCGCGCAGGGCTGGAACTTCACCGCCGTCGACCAGAGTGTTGCGGTCACGCGTGATCGCCTGGCCGGCGCCCAGGGCTTTGTCGCCCATCTGGACGGCCGCCTCGTCGGCACCGTCGCCGTGCGCGGTCCCAAGCGCCTCGGCGAGGCCTATATCGCCGACCCGCCGCCGCCGCTGTACACGACGCCCGGCACGGCCATCCTGTCGCAGCTGGCCGTGCACCCGGACTGCCGCGGGCAAGGCGTGGGCGAGCGGCTGCTCGACGCTGCCGAGGCCTGGGCGCGCGAGCAGGGCTTTGCGCAGCTGGCGCTGGACACCGCTGAGCCCGCCGAAGCGCTGCGCCGCCGCTACGAGCGGCGTGGCTACGTCACCGTGGGTGGCGTGCAGTGGCAGGGCAAGACGTATGCGTCGGTGCTGATGACCAAGCCGCTCGCCTAGCCGCCGGACAATCCGACCTCAAGGAAATACCGCCATGAGCACCTGCCTGACCGTCACGATCGACGGGCCCGCCGCCCGCGTCACGCTGAACCGCCCGGAGGTCCGCAACGCCTTCAACGAGGTGTTGATCTCCGAGCTGACCCACGCCTTCACGACGCTGAGCCGGGAGCCAACGCTGCGCGCCATCGTCCTCGCCGCCGAAGGCAAGGCCTTCTGCGCCGGCGCCGACCTGAACTGGATGAAGGCCATGGCCGGCTACTCGTGGGAGGAGAACCACGCCGACGCCACCCGGCTGGCCGACATGCTGTGGGCCATCTACAGCTGCCCGGTGCCGGTCATCGCGCGCGTGCAGGGCGACGTGTACGCCGGCGGCGTGGGGCTGGTGGCTTGCGCGGATGTCGTCGTGGCCGTGGATGCAGCGGGCTTCTGCCTCAGCGAGGCCAAGCTCGGCCTGCTGCCTGCCACCATCGGGCCGTACGTCGTCAAGGCGCTGGGCGAGCAGGCGTCGCGGCGCTACTTCGTGACGGCGGAGCGCTTCTCGGCTGCCGAGGCGAAGGCGCTCGGCCTGGTGCACGAAGTCGTTGCTGCCGACACGCTGGACGCCAAGGTCGACGAGCTCCTCGCCGCCATCGCCGCCAACGGCCCTGCCGCTGTGCGCGCCTGCAAGCGGCTCGTCAAGGACGTGGCCGGCCGCGAGATCACGCCGGACCTGCGCGACGACACGGTGCGGCGCATCGCCGACATCCGCGCCAGCGCCGAGGGCCGCGAGGGCGTGCAGAGCTTCCTGAACAAGGGCAAGCCATCGTGGCTGGCCTCGCCATGAGCATCCTCAAGTACAGCTTCCCGCTGACGCCGCCCGCGCCCAGACCAACGGTCAAGCGCAGCTACGGCAACCCCGAGTTCCGGCTCGACCTGCTGTCCAAGTGGCGCCAGATCCCGACGGATGAAGACAGCGCGCTGAACTTCCAGTCGGACGAGGACGGCGCCGTCATCGTCATCTCGGTCGACCTGCTGGACATCACGGTCGACCAGGCGCAAGCCATCGCCGAGCAGTGCATGGCAAGCCGCGTCGAAGCCATCCAGTCGGCCAGCGCCAAACCCGTGCAGGTGCTGCAGCAGTCCATCAAGCCGCATGCAGGTGGCGTCGGTTTGGAAATGTCGTTTGCCTCGGACGTGGCGGGCGAGCATGTGCATCTCTACCTGGGCTACGTGACGCCGCGCAAGATCCTGAACTTCTCCATGGTCTGCCAGCCCGGCAGACAAGACGCCATGACGCTGTTCAACGCGACCGTGCCCGGCTTCCGGCCGCGCCTGCCCTAGGGCGCCGTTGCCATGCCCCAGCTCGATGCCATCCAGTTGCTCGCCCTCGCCGCTGCCCTCGGCTGGGCCAGTGGCCTGCGCCTGTACCTGACGGTGCTGCTGGTCGGCATCGCCGGGCATTGGGGCTGGGTCACGCTGCCGCCGGGCCTGCAGATCCTCGGCACGCCGCTGGTCATGGCCTGCGCTGCCGCGCTGGCCTTCATCGAGTTCCTGGCCGACAAGATCCCGCTCGTCGACAGCGCCTGGGACGCGCTGCACACCTTGATCCGCATCCCCGCCGGCGC
Organism: Roseateles sp. AC306; assembly: GCF_979253795.1. Lineage (NCBI taxonomy): Bacteria > Pseudomonadati > Pseudomonadota > Betaproteobacteria > Burkholderiales > Sphaerotilaceae > Roseateles > Roseateles sp. AC306. The sequence goes on along the minus strand of NZ_CEEDEB010000012.1, from coordinate 152,486 downwards.
GGCGCTGGTGGCCGGCCTGGTGAGCGGCTGGGCGGGCGACCACGGCAGCGCCTGGAGCGTGGTGGCCGCGCTGCTGGGCGGCGGCCTGGCCGCAACCGCCCACACCGCCAAGGCCAGCACGCGCGCGGCCGCCAACACCTCGCCCGAACCGTTCTCCAACATCGGCCTGTCGCTGGCCGGTGATGTGGCCGTGCCCACGATGCTGTGGCTGGCCTGGGCGCACCCGTTTGTCTTCTTCCCGCTGCTGGCTCTGACGCTCGCCGTCATGGTCGCGCTGATCTGGTTCTGCTTCAGATTCCTGCGCGCCCTCGTCCGGCGCCTGAGACGCCCCGCCTCCGCATGACTTCCCTTCAAGACCGCAGCCGCGCCGCCGTCTGGCATCCCTGCACGCAGATGGCCCGCCTGGCAGACGTGCCGCCCCTGCCCATCGCACGCGGCGACGGCCCCTGGCTGTTCGACGCCGAGGGCCGCCGCTACTTCGACGCCAACTCGTCCTGGTGGGTCAACCTGTTCGGCCACAGCGACAAGGCACTGCACGACGCCATCAAGCAGCAGCTCGACACGCTGCCCCATGTGATGCTGGCCGGCTGCACGCACGAGCCCGCCGTGCGGCTGGCCGAGCGCCTGTCCGCCCGCACCGGCGGTGCGCTGGGCCATGCCTTTTTCGGCAGCGATGGCGCCAGCGCGGTCGAGATCGCGCTGAAGCAGAGCTTCCACTCGTGGAAGAACCGCGGCCGTGCGGACAAACGCGAGTTCGTCTGCCTGAAGAACAGCTATCACGGCGAGACGCTGGGCGCGCTGAGCGTGACCGACGTGCAGGTCTTCCGCGATGCCTACGACCCGCTGCTGATGCGCGCCCACATCGTGGCGTCGCCTGATGGGCGCCTGGGTAGCGAGGCCGAGGCTTTGGATGCGATGCGGGCGCTGCTGGCCGAGCGTCACGCTTCAATAGCCGCCGTCATCGTCGAGCCGCTCATCCAAGGCGCGGCCGGCATGGTCATGTACGCGCCGGCCTATCTGAAAGGTCTGCGCGAGCTGACCCGCGAGTTCGGCGTGCATCTCATCGCCGACGAGATCGCCGTCGGCTGCGGCCGCACCGGCACCTTCTTCGCGTGGGAACAAACGCAAGCCGAGTGGCCGGATTTCATCCTGCTGTCCAAGGGCATCACCGGCGGCACGCTGCCGCTGTCGCTGGTGCTGACGACGGACGATGTCTTCGCCGCCTTCTGGAGCGAGGACGTCACGCGCGGCTTCCTGCATTCGCACTCCTACACCGGCAACCCGCTGGCCTGCGCGGCGGCGAATGCCGTGCTGGACCGCTTCGACGCCGGCCAGCTCGACGCCAACCGCGCCCAGGCCGATTCGCTGGCCCGCGCGTTTGCGCCCCTGGCCTCACGCGTCACCCACCTGCGCCAACGCGGCATGATCCTGGCCTTCGATGTGCCAGATGCACCGCCGCGATTCGCCGAACGCTTCCATCTCGCCGCGCGCGAACACGAGCTGCTGATCCGCCCCATCGGATCGACCGTCTACCTGATGCCTCCCTACCTGATCGACGACCCGACCGCGGCCTTCCTGGCGCAGGCCGTGACCGCGACGCTCAACGATGTCCTTGCTTGATCACCTGAGCGCCAAGCTCAACGCCCTCGCCGCGCAGAGCCTCACCCGCAGCCTGCGCCGAGCCGACAACGGCACCGCGCCGCGCCAGCGCATCAACGGCCGCGAGCTGTTGATGTTCTGCTCCAACGACTACCTGGGCCTGGCCGCCGAGCCGCGGATTGCCGCGGCCATAGCCGAAGGCGCGCGGCTGTGGGGCGGCGGCTCGGGCGCATCGCCGCTGGTCAGCGGCCACAGCGCCGCGCACGAGGCCGTCACCGACACGCTCGCCCGCTGGTACGCGCCGCACATCCCGCAGGCGCGTGCGATTGGCTTCTGCACGGGCTACATGGCCAACCTGGCGGTCGTCACGGCCTTGGGCGATGAGCACACCGAGATCTTCTCGGAGCAGCTCAACCACGCGTCGCTGATCGACGCCGCACGGCTGGCCAAGGCCAAGGTCACGCGCTACGGCCACGCCGACGTGGCCGGCCTGCGCGCGCTGCTGGCCGCCAGCACCGCCAAGGTCAAGCTCATCGTGACGGACGCCGTCTTCAGCATGGACGGCGACCTGGCGCCGCTGCCCGAGCTGCTGAAACTCGCCAACGAGTTCGACGCCTGGCTGATCGTCGACGACGCGCATGGCTTTGGCGTGCTCGGCGCGCAAGGCCGCGGCTCCCTGGAGCACTTCGGCCTGAACAGCGAACGGCTCATCCTTGTTGGCACGCTGGGCAAGGCCGCGGGCCTGTCCGGCGCCTTTGTCGCCGCCCACGCCACCATCGTCGACTACCTGCTGCAGTCGGCCCGCAACTTCATCTTCTCGACCGCCTCGCCACCGGCCATCGAGCATGCGCTGCTGACCAGCTTCGCGCTCATCGAAGGCCCGCTGGGCGCCGCACGCCGCGCCAACCTTGTCGCGCTGCAGGCCCGGCTGCGTGACGGTCTGATGGCGCTCATCGACCACCACCCGCGCCTGGGTTGGCAGCTGACCGACTCCGCCACGCCCATCCAGCCGCTCATCGTCGGCGGCAATGCCGAGGTCATGGCCCTCGCCGCCGCGCTGGAGAGCGCCGGCCTGCGCGTGCCCGGCATCCGCCCGCCCACCGTCGCGGCCGGCACGGCGCGGCTGCGCATCACGCTGTGCGGCACGCACACGCCGGCCGATGTGGATGAGTTGCTGACTGCGCTGGAGCGGGCTGCGGCGACGCAGGAACAAGCCGCATGAAGGGCTTCTTCATCACCGGCACGGACACGGAAATCGGCAAGACCTTCGTGACGGCCGCGCTGACCCGCGCGCTTGCTGCAAGCGGCCTGCGCGTCGCGCCGATCAAGTCGCTGGCGGCCGGCCAGGCGTTCGTCGATGGCAGCTGGGTCAACGAAGACGTCGCCACGCTGGTCGCCGCGCAGAACCTGGGCCTGACCGACAGCGACGTCGGCCCGCTGCAATTCCGCGAGCCGTGTGCGCCGCATATTGCCGCGCGGCTTGAGGGCCGCAGCATCGAGCGTGAACCTTTGCTGGCCGCCATCCGGGCGACGGCGGCCAAGGCGGAGATTGCCCTTATCGAAGGCGTGGGCGGGTTCTGCGTGCCGCTCGATGATTCCTGGGACACGGCCGATCTCGCCGTCGATCTGGCCCTGCCCGTCATCCTCATCGTCGGCCTGCGCCTGGGCTGCATCAACCATGCGCTGCTGACGGCAGAGGCCATCCGCGCCCGGGGGCTGACGCTTGCCGCCTGGGTCGCCAACACGGTCGACCCGCATCAGGCGCATGTCGCCGACAATCTCGCCTCGCTGCAGGCCGGCCTGAAGGCGCCCTGCCTTGGCCACCTGCCTCGACTTACAGACCCGCTGGCCGCGCCAGCCTGTCTAGACATCTCAGCATTGCTTGCCGCATGAACCAGATCCAGACCCTCACCCCGACCGCCGACGCTGACCGCCGCCAGGCCAAGCCCTGGACCGTGAGCGAGATCGCGGCGCTGTTCGAGCTGCCCTTCAACGACCTGCTCTTCCGCGCGCAGACCGTGCACCGCGAGCACTTCGATGCCAACGCGGTGCAGCTGTCCACGCTGCTGTCCATTAAGACCGGTGGCTGCGAGGAGGACTGCGCCTACTGCCCGCAGTCGGCCCACTTCGACACCGGCCTGAAGGCCGAGAAGCTGATCCCGCTGCAGGAGGTGATGGAAGCCGCCCGCGCCGCCAAACTCAACGGCGCGACGCGCTTCTGCATGGGCGCCGCCTGGCGCTCGCCCAAGCCGCGTCACCTGGACGCCATCGGCGAGATGATTGCCGAAGTGAAGGCGCTCGGTCTGGAGACCTGCCTGACCGCCGGCATGCTGGAAGACGGCCAGGCCGAGCAGCTCAAGAGCGCGGGGCTGGACTACTACAACCACAACCTCGACACCGCGCCCGAGTTCTACGGCCAGATCATCACGACGCGCACGTATCAGGACCGCCTGGACACGCTGGAGCGCGTGCGCCAGCAGGGGCTCAAGGTCTGCTCCGGCGGCATCGTCGGCATGGGCGAAACGCGCCGCCAGCGCGCCGGCCTGATCGCGCAGCTCGCCAACCTCGACCCGTATCCGGAAAGCGTGCCCATCAACAACCTGGTGCAGGTGGAAGGCACGCCGCTGGCGGGCGTGGCGCCGCTTGACCCGCTGGAGTTCATCCGCACGATTGCCGTCGCCCGCATCACGATGCCGCGCGCCATGGTGCGCCTGTCCGCCGGCCGCGAGGAGATGCCCGAGACCATGCAGGCCCTGTGCTTCCTGGCCGGCGCCAACTCCATGTTCTATGGCGACAAGCTGCTGACGACGAGCAACCCGCAGGCCGAGAAGGACCGTGCGTTGCTGGAGCGGCTGGGGATGCGCTGCGCCACCGAGGCGGAACTGCCTGTACCCGCCGCCGACAAGCTGGACGTCTGCCGCGCACATTGAGCGCCTGGCAGTGATGCAGCGCCGGTGAGACGACAACAGCACCGCCGGCGCGACGCGTTTCAGGGAGGAGTCATGTCAACAAAGAACTTGAGTCACCGCTGGCTATACGCCGGGCTGACCCTGCTGGCGGGCGCAGCGTCGGCGGGCGAGTTGCTCATCGAGCAGAGCCTTGCCGACGACGGGGCGCTGCTGGTGCGCTACACACCGCCCGAGGGTGTGCGCGAGTTGCCGCTGTTCGACCGCTCGCAGACGATGGCCACGGTCTGGGGCGAGATGGCCGCGCCGCTGGATGGCTGCGCCACCATCGCCCTGAAGCCGCGCACCACGCTGCGGCTGAACGGCGAATGCACGTCGGCCACCGTGCGCTTCACACCGCGCCTGCTCAACCGCTACGCCGTCTACGAACCCGCCTTCGCCATCGGCGCGTCGGCCGTGCTGAGTTACACGGGCTACTACGCCGTGGCGCTGCCGGGGCACTCGCTGCGCTGGCGCTGGATGCCGGGCGCCGGTGCACACGCCGTGGTGGCGGGGCGCCTGGCCACGCAACCGGTGGACCGCGCGATCAGCGCCGAGCAGGTGGCATTCGCTGCGCAGGACGAAGGCCGGACCCAGGCCGGCTGGGCCGCGCTGGCCGCCCTTGAATACACCTTCCTCGGCAAGGCCGCCGTCGAGCCGCTGCCCGGCGGCGTGCTGATCCACGACGGCCGGCTGGATGCCGACAGACTGGAGGCCGTGCGCTCGGCGCTGGGCAGCGTGACCACCCGGCTGACGCGCGCCTATGGCGTGGCGCCGGCCGGCCCATGGGCCGTGCTGGCCAGCACCTCGTCTGCGGTGCCCGGCTTTCGGGGCGACGTGACGCCGGGCCGCATGATGAGCCTGCGTTTCAACGAGGCGCCGCCCAAGGAGCCGGCCAAAGCCATGAGGCAGACACGCTGGTTCGTGTCGCACGAGGCCACGCACTGGTGGGATACCGGCGTTTTCCGCACCGACCATGACCGCCCCTGGATCCACGAAGGCCATGCCGACTGGATGGCCGGCCTGTTGATGCACGAGGCCGGCCAGTTCGACAGCGAGCGCTGGCGCGCGGAGATGGACACGGCGCTGAACAGCTGCCAGTTCGCGCGCCGCGACCGGCCGGCCGCGACGCTGCCCATCGGCTTCAACCGCGACGACGAGCCCTATGCCTGTGGCCACGTCACCTGGCTGCTGGCGCAGTCCCTGCGCCCCCGCGATGCGGCATCGGTCGACATCGCCGCCAGCCCGTTCCGCGGCAGCACCGCGCCCATCGACGCCCAGGCCGTGGCCCGCTGGGCCGATGGTGGCCCGACGGGCGCGATGCACCGGCTGCTGCTGGACCCGAAGCAAGGCTGGCTCAGTGCCCTCAAGCGCGACTGGCCCGACCTCATCGAGGCGACCGCGCTGAAGGCGGGCGACACGCTGCCCCAACCGCTGCGCGGCCGCATGACTACCGCGTTGATGGGCGAGCTGATGAACGCCGACTGCGGCCGCCTCGGCTTCTGGACGAACGCCGATCACTTCCTCATCGAAGCGGTGCCCGCCTGCAAGACGCTGCGTGGCGACATGCGCGTGCGCCGCATCGCCGGCGTGTCGCCCTTCGACGACCCCGTCGCCGCGTGGCTGGCCGTGCGCGCGGCCTGCTCGGCGGGCCAACCCATCGCCCTCGGCACGGACGCCCCCCAACCCACGGCACTGGCCTGCCCGTCACCCACGCCCGAGATGCCCATCCAAGACTTGCTGCGCCTTCGGCCGCAAGCCGTGGAGCGGCTCGGGCTGGGCCATTGACCGGGCGGCCATGGCCCGTATGCTGACCGCGCGACTCACAAGCACCTCACCCATGCGTCTCAACGTTCGCCTGCTTCTGCTGGCCCTGCCGCTCACGCTGAGCACCGGCTGTACCACCGTCTACGACTACGTGCAGGACCACGCGCTGGCCCAGTGCGCCAGCAACAGCGGAAATCCACAGGACCGACGCGCCTGCGAGAAGCGCAATGCGCCGGACTACGACGACTACGAGGCCCGTCGCAAGCGTCTGAAGGAAGGCAAGTCGGCCTAGCCGCCAAGCGCTCACCCGCTTCACCACATCCCGGCTCCAGCCTTGCCAGCGACCCTGGCCAGCGCGGAGCCTCCAGCAAGGTTCACGAGACCGGAGACAAAGAGATGTTCAAGAAGATCCTCATCGCCAACCGGGGCGGTCGCGCCAAAGGCGCGGTCGCACGAGCGACAAATTGCAGGGTGGTCGGCGCAGCCGAGCACACAGGCGAGTTCACCCCGGGGAGCGGCCATGTTTAAGAAGATCCTCATCGCCAACCGGGGTGAAATCGCCTGCCGAGTGGCCGCTACCGCGCGTCGCCTCGGCATCGAGACCGTCGCCGTCTACTCCGACGCCGACCGCGACGCCCAGCACGTGCAGGCCTGCGACGAGGCCGTCCACATCGGCGGCCCGGCGCCGCGCGACTCCTACCTGCAGTGGCAGCGCATCCTCGCCGCCGCCCAGGCGACGGGCGCACAGGCCGTGCACCCTGGCTACGGCTTCCTCAGCGAGAACGAGGCCTTCGCCCAGGCCTGCGCGGACGCCGGCCTCGTCTTCATCGGCCCGCCGCCATCCGCCATCCTGGCCATGGGCCTGAAGGCCGAGTCCAAGCGGCTGATGGAAGCGGCCGGCGTGCCGCTGGTGCCCGGCTATCACGGCGCTGATCAAGACCCCGCGCTGCTCAAGCGCGAGACGGGTCGCATCGGCTACCCCGTGCTCATCAAGGCCAGCGCCGGCGGCGGCGGCAAGGGCATGCGGGCGGTCCACGGCGCCGACGAGTTCGACGCGGCGCTGGCCTCCTGCAAGCGCGAGGCCATCAACAGCTTTGGCGACGATGCGGTGCTGATCGAGCGCTATGTGCAGAAGCCGCGCCACATCGAGATCCAGGTCTTCGGCGACTCGCATGGAGACTGCGTCTACCTGTTCGAGCGTGACTGCTCCGTGCAGCGCCGCCACCAGAAAGTGCTGGAGGAAGCGCCCGCGCCGGGCATGACGCCCGAGCGCCGCGCGCAGATGGGGGAGGCCGCCGTGGCCGCCGCCAAGGCTGTCGGTTATGTCGGTGCCGGCACCGTCGAGTTCATTGCTGAACAAGATGGCCGCTTCTATTTCATGGAGATGAACACGCGGCTGCAGGTCGAGCACCCGGTGACGGAGGCGATCACGGGGCAGGACCTGGTCGAGTGGCAACTCCGCGTCGCCTCGGGCGAGCCACTGCCGCTGAAGCAGCACGAGCTGCGCATGCATGGCCACGCCATCGAGGCGCGCATCTGCGCCGAGAACCCGGACGCCGGCTTCCTGCCCGCCACCGGCAGGCTGGACGTGGCGCGCTGGCCGGGCCACGTCGCGTTTGAACGGGGCCACGTCCGCATCGACGCCGGCGTGCGCGAGGGTGATGCCATCAGCCCCTTCTACGACTCGATGATCGCCAAGCTCATCGTCTGGGGTGAGGACCGCGCACAGGCGCTGGCCCGGCTGGACCTGGCGCTGCGCGACACCCACATCGTCGGCCTGCAGACCAACGTGGCCTTCCTGCGCCGCTGCGCGGCCACCGCGTCGTTCGCCAACGCCGATCTGGACACGGGCCTGATCGAACGCGAACGTGCGGTGCTGTTCGACCAGCCAGGCCTGCCGTTGCGCGTCAGTGCTGCCGCCGTCGTGGCACACACACTCGCCGTCGAGGGCTCAATCCAAAGCGCCGACCCGTGGAGCGCGCGCGATGGCTGGCGGATGTTCGGCTCCGCGACGCGGCGCTTCGACCTGGAAGCCGGCGGCGCGCATCACGAGGTGCTGCTGTCCCGCCAGCACCGCGGCGGCATGACGCTGACGGTCGAAAGCGAAGCCATCGAGTTGGCCGTGCAGTCGAGCGACACCGAAACGCACGAACTCTTCCTCGGCGATGAACGCGTCCGCGTGAAGACCTATGCCCAAGGCGAACGCGTCGCCGTCTTCGCCGCGAAAGGCTCGGCCGTGCTGACCGAGGTGGACCTCATCGCCCACGCCGGCGACGGCCCCGCCGAGGGCGGGCGCCTCACGGCGCCCATGCCCGGCAAGCTCATCGCCTTCCTCGCCCAGGCCGGCGACACCGTCACCAAGGGCCAACCGTTGGCCGTCATGGAGGCGATGAAGATGGAACACACCATCAGCGCGCCGCGCGACGGCAAGGTGGCGGAGCTGCTGTTCGCGGTGGGCGACCAGGTGGGCGATGGCGCTGAGCTTTTGAAGCTGGAAGCCTGACAATCAGGCCATGTTGCGCACGATCAAGATCACCGACCGCAAGCGTCAGTCCTCCGAGGACTTGGCTTACTGGCGCTCGCGGCCGGCTGCGGAGCGGCTGGCGGCGGTCGAGCAACTGCGGCTTCAGCACGAAGGTCTCGCCGAACATCCCGATGCTCAACCCGGACTTCAAAGAGTTTGCCGAGTTACTCAACGCACATCGCGTTGAGTACCTCGTCGTCGGTGGCTACGCGCTGGCTGCGCATGGCCATCCCCGCTACACGGGCGATATCGACTTCTGGCTGGATCGAAGCCCCGACAACGTCGGGCGACTTCTCGGGGTGCTTCAGGCGTTCGGCTTCGGCTCACTCGACCTCAAGCACTCGGACTTCGCACCGAACACCGTGATCCAGCTCGGCCAGCCGCCGCGACGCATCGATCTGCTCATGGGTATCGACGGTGTCCATTTCGAGGACTGCTTTCAGCGACGCGAGGTCGTCGACATTGACGGTCTGCCACTGAACTTCATTGGTCTGGACGATTTCAAGGCCAACAAACGCGCAAGCGGCCGCCTCAAGGACATGGCCGACCTTGAAGCGCTTGACGACAACGATTGATCGGTCATGCCCCTACCCACCCACATCAAGATCCTCGACGTCGGCCCCCGCGACGGGTTGCAGAACGAGAAGGCCAACGTCTCCACCGAGCACAAGGCCAAGCTCGTGGCGATGCTTCAGGACGCCGGCCTGAAGGAGATCGAGGTCACCAGCTTCGTGTCGCCCAAGTGGGTGCCGCAGATGGGCGACAACACCGCCGTCATGGCGGCCATATCCCGCCGTGCCGGCGTTCGCTACTCGGTGCTCGTGCCCAACCTCAAGGGGCTGGAGCCGGCACTGGCCTCCAAGCCCGACGAGATCCTCGTCTTCACCGCCGCCAGCGAGACCTTCACGCAGAAGAACATCAACTGCTCCATCGCCGAGAGCCTGGATCGGTTCGCGCCGGTCATCGCCGGCGCGCATGCGGCCGGCGTGAAGGTGCGCGCGGCGCTGTCGTGTTCGCTGGGTTGCCCGTATGAGGGCGACATCACGGCCGACCAGGTCGAGGCCGTCGTCGCGCCTTTGCGCGCGCTGGGCGTGGACGCCATCGACATCGCCGACACCATCGGCGTGGGCACGCCGCGCAAGGTGCAGGCGGCGATGGAACGGGCATTGCGACACTTCCCGCTCGCAGAGGTGTCGGGCCATTTCCACGACACCTATGGCCAGGCGCTCACCAACATCTACGCCAGCATGGAACTGGGCATCCACAGCTTCCACGCCAGCGTGGCGGGCCTGGGCGGCTGCCCCTATGCCAAGGGCGCGACCGGCAATGTCGCGACGGAGGACGTGCTGTTCATGCTCAACGGGCTGGGCATTGACACCGGCATCGACCTCGACAAGGTGGTCGACGCCGGCGCTTTCATCTCCGAGGTGCTCGGCCGCCCGCCGGTGTCGCGCGTGGCGCGGGCGGTGCTGGCGAAGCGGGCGGGCTGAGGGCTCACGGCTGGCACTCAGTCTCTCGCCCCTTGCCGGCTACGCCTTGCCGCCCCGCGGACCAAGGAAGAACCACAAGATCAAGCCCAGGACCGGCAGAAGCACCACCGCGAGTATCCAAAGCAGCTTCTTCTCATTGCTGGCCGAGCTTTGGAAGATGTTGATGATGGCCCAGATGTCACCGGCAAGAATGAGCACGCCCAGAAGGCCGTTGTATCCAAAGTTCATCGAGCTTGACTCCTGTGGGGGAGCCGGCATCGTAGCGGCGCGCTGACGTGAACTCCGGGCGAATGCGCGCCATTCAGCCCTGCATCTCCCGCAGCACATTGACGATGCGCCCCTCGACCTGGGCTGGGTGCATGTTGTCGATCCAGCTCACCGCATCGACGCGAACGCTGGACGTGGCGGTCGCGCGCGTGGCTCTGCTCATGAAGATTCGTCGTTGCAAGATGGGCTCCGTTCGGGAAGGGACCGGCGGGCGGCATCGCAGCAAAGGGCGGCGCTGCGAAAGTGCCGTTCACCCCAGCTTGTCCAGCGCGTTCTCGATCTGGCCGCGCTCGTGGTCGCCCAGGCCACGGCCGGCGCGGCGCAGGCGGTCGATGAGACCCGCATCCACTGGCTTGGCCTGGCCCAGGCGCTCGGCGACGCGCAGCAGCACCTGCAGGCGCTCGAAGCCGCTCTCCATGCTCTCGGCACTGGTCAGCACGCCCTCCAGGCCCGCAGCGCCCAGCTTGGGCCGGTCCAGCAACAGGTTGAGCGCCTCGCGCCGCTCGAAGCCGCTGGCGATGCCACCCGCCGTGCGGGCATAGGCCTCCACCAAAGCGGCTTCGTCGCCCTGCAGGCGGCGGGCGATGGCACTCAAGGCCTCGCGCTTCTCGAAGTCGCTCTGGATGCGGCTTGCCGCCTGCACCGCCGCGTTCAGCACGGCCGGCTGGGGCTGGCTGCCGACCTGGGCCTCGATGGCAGTGCGCAGCTCGAAGTCGCTGCCGATGTGGCCCATGGCCTCGTTCCAGGCCGCCAGCACGTCGGGCGTCGGCAGCAGGCGCGGCGCAAAAGTGGCCAGCGCCTCGCGGCGCTCGAAGTCGCTGTCGACACCGCCTGCAGCCTTCAGCCAAGCCAGCTGCTGCGGCTCGGCCAGCGCCAGCCCGGCAACGGCCTGCAGCACCTGGCGCCGCTCGAATCCACTGTCCATGCGGGCGGCCACGGCGATGAGGCGGTCCTGTGCCGCCGCCGGCAGCGGCTGGCCCAGGCGCAGCAGCGCCTCGACACGCTGGCGACGCGGGAAGTCGTCGCTGGCGCGCTCCACGTCGGCCAGCACGGCGTCAACGCCGCCGCGCTCGAACAGGCGCCTGGCGCGCACCAGCGGGTCGGTCAGGTGCTCGGACATGCGCGGCACGGCCCTGGCCCACCACTGGCGTGCGGCGTCGTCCATCGGCCGGCTTTCATTGCCGACGCGGTAGTCACGCACGATGCGGCCTTCGCCCATGGACTTGAGCGCGATCTCACGCGTCACGCCGCCTTCGCGCTCGCGCACGGTGAGCGTGCCGGTCAGCGTCTGCACATCGTCTTCGGCATCGTTGAAGACGACCTGGCCTTTCAGCTTCACCGTGAAGCTGCCACCGGGGTAGCGGCTGATGATGCGCGTGCCGCCGCTGAACAAATCGCGATCAGCGATGCCGTCCAGCCCGACACGCTCCATCAGCCCGCGCGCGTCGGTGTGGCTGACGACGACCGCTGGCAGCGCGACCAGGCCGGCAAGGATCGCTGCCGCCAAACCCCAGCGCACGCCACGGCGCTCGCGCGGCGTCTCGTCGTCGTTCTTCAACAGGCGGCGCACGCGGGCCAACAGCGGCGAGCCGGCGCTGGCGGCGCCGCAGGCCAGCGCCGGGCCGTGGCCACCACCGTGGGCCTTCAAGGCTTCGGCGCAGCGCAGCAGGCTTTGCGCCAGGGCGAGGCGCTGGCCCGAGGGCGCGGCAGCTGCGGCGTCGCAGGCCAGCTCGGCGAGCAGGTCCAGGCGCTGCACGGCGATGCGATTGAGCGCCTGCGGCCACAGCAGCGCCTTCATGACGGCCGCGAGCAGTCGCCAGGCGGGGTCGCGCCGGCGCAGGTGGGCCAGTTCGTGGCCCAGCACGGCGCGGGCTTCGTCGTCGGGCAGGTCCAGGCACCAGGCCGGCAGGCAGAGCACGCGGCCCGGCGCCAGCAGCGGGCTGGCCCAGCCGGGGCGGGCGTGGTGCAGCGCGGGCAGGGGCAAAGCCAGCTCGGCCGCCAAGCGCGCGGCCAGGGCCTGCCAGCGCGGGTCGGCCAGCACGGGCAGGCGGCGAACGGCGCGGCGCAGCCAGGCCCATTGCAGGGCCAGGCCGGCCAGCATCAGCGCGGCACCCAGCAGCCAGACGGCGACGAAGCCGATGGCCATGTCATGGGTCGTCGGCGCCAGGCGGGTCGTCACATGCAGCGTGCCGAGCTGTGCGCTGGGTGGCGCTGCGGAGGGCAGGTCGGCCACGACCGGCAGCGCATACACAGGCGCGGCAGCCTGCGCCACGACGACCGGCCGGGCCACGTCGGCCGGCGCCTGGATGGGCATGGCCGGCAGCAGCGGCAGGCTGGCACTGACGAGGCCGCCGAGCAGCGCCAGGCGCCACAACGTCTCCTTCGTGCCCGTGGCCAGCCGCGCCAGCAGCCCGGCGCGTTCGGCCGCCCACAGGCCGGCGATCAACAAGCTGCTGTGCAGGAGGTAGCTGCACAGCCAGGTCAGCAGCACATCGGTCATGGCTTTGCTCCCTTGCGTTGCTTCAGCAGCGCCTGTAGCTCGGCCAGCTCGCTGGCGTCGACGCTGCGTGCGTCCAGCAGATGGCTCATCAGCGCGCTGGCGCGGCCGGCGAACAGGCTGTCGACGAGGCTGCCCACCATGGAGCGCTGCACGTCTGCCTCGCTCACCAGCGGCGTGTACAGCAGCGCCCGGCTTTCGCGGCGGCTGCTGAGCAGGCCACGCTTTTCAAGGCGCGTCAGCAGCGTCGCCACCGTCGTGTGCGCCAGGTCGCGCTCGCCGCGCAGCGCCTCGGCCACGTCAGCGGTGCTGGCCTCGCCGCGCGCCCACAACACGCGCATCAGGCTGAGCTGCAGCTCGCTCAGCGACACGTCTGCACTGCCGGTGTCTTCGTCCATGACTTATCTTCTACAGTTGTCGTACTACAAATGTAGTTGAACAAATCGCGACGGCGCAAGTGGCTTTTGGCAGGGGTGTGCGCTGATCAATCGTTCTGTAGAACAACTTGCTGACCCATCCAAAAGGCTGCCAACCGGTGCGACTTCAGCTGTGGTGTTCATGCTCAACGGCCCCGGCATTGAAACCGGCATTGACTTGGACAAGCTGGTGTGGCGCAGGCGGTGCTGGCCAAGCCGGCTGGCTGAGGGCGACTGACGAGCAGTTCTCTCTTTGCAGCGATTGCTGCCGATCGCGTACATCGCCTCGGAGGTCAGGTCTCGGCCAAAAGCGGGCGCTGGCGAAGGTTTGCTTCGGGTAGGCTCCCTGCCCGAGTTCTCAGGATGCTTCAAATCGATGACCCGTTCAGCTGCCACCGGCCGATTCTCATGGGCGCCTAGGACCTCGGGAAGCCGCTGAAAATCCAGACCCTAGCCACATGCGAAAGATCGGCTAATGCCGCCTACGACCCTCAACTCCCGAGGACGTTTTGGTGTTTCAGGAAGTCTTTCGTCAAACTCCCTCTTTCACATTCGCGACTCAGGGTAAGGCTGCGACAGACGACGATGCCGAGCGATTGATGAACCTCGTGCCTCATACGGCAACCGAGGACGACAAATTCATTCTCAGTATTCATGAAGGTTCCAAGGTGGTTGGATGCGCCGTCGTAGTAAGGGGCTATCCCTCGTCGAACGTCGCGTTCATCGGTCTGCTTCTCATAGTGCACTCGGCGCAGGGAAAGTCTTTGGGGGTCGATGTACTTGCGCACATTGAAGCGCTAGCCGCCTCATGGGGATGCGATTCCCTGGGCATCGTGGTCGACTCGGAAAATCGTCGGGCACTTTCCTTCTGGTTGCGTGAGGGGTTCGTTGAGCAGCAGAGGAAGTCATCGTCTAATTTTGTCGGTGATGTAGTTCTCATGGAGCGCAAGAATGCGGCCTAACAAGTCACCCGACCTGCTCGCGAAGCAGGCCGCTCTCAATTTCATCGCATCTCACCTCGGCGAATGCGAGATCCGCGTTGCCAATCTCGCTTAAGCGGGCTTGTCGTCATGGCCCAGAACGGCGTCGCCACCGGTTGGCTACTGATGGTCGGCAGTGATCGGCCAGGAGCTGTCATCCGCGGACGGCTGCTGTGCGGCAGCGAGCATGGTCGCCTGACCGGGCCCGGTTGCTAGACCGCCGGGCGGGAAAGTCCACCGTTGCGCCGGGTTCGAGTGGCTGGCAGAGTCGCGCCGATGACCACCACGCGGTTGGCATCCATCCCAGGCGGGTAACTATTGGATCGGCGCCGACAATCCAGGCGCCCATCTTCAAGGCAAGGCATGCAACTTCCGGGTCCCGTTCTGGGCATGGGCACGTTTATTGTTCGGTTCCTGCTGACCGCCTGCTGCTTTTGTGCAATTACGGTGGGCATGACCTTTTTGCTGCGAGACCAGTTGTTCCACCCCGTGCCGGCGCGTTGCGTGGAAGGCGGCTGGGAAGCTGGGGCCGCGTCGCATCGCGGCTTCGCCTTCCTGCGCATGCAGTACGACTGGCAAGGCCAGGTGTACGAGACCCTTCGCACCTTCGGCCCGCTGGACGATTCACCCCGCAAGCGCGAGTGGCCCGAGGACATCCAGCGCGGCCATGAATGGATTGCAGCCAACTGCAGTGACCAGCCCGCACTGGTGATGCATGGGCTGTCGTCCATCGCCTGGTTTGGCGACCAGCGCGGCTGGGCCGCCGTGGTCGTCGCCGTCGCCCTGCGGTCTATCGCCGCTGCGGCCTTTTTTGCCATGGCCTGGACCTTTATGCGGCGGGCCCGGCCGGCCTCAAAACTAAGCCATTGATCTTGAAACCCATCGCCCTCCTGAGCATGCTGCTAAGTAACGCTGCTTGAAGCCCTTGAAGGTCGTCCACTCCGACGTTGAACGTCAGCTTTTGGGGCGGCTCACCGGGCCTAGTGCTGCGTCTGCAAAGGGTCGAGAGCGCCGTTCCAACGCTTGGAGCAGACGTTCCGGCGCACGTCGATGGCCACAGCCGGTACCAGCCAGGCTGGACGACCGCATCACCCTCAACACCGGGAGTTCAAGCCGTCAAATGGCCAGGTGCGCCGGCGACCGCTTCATGTCAGGCATCGTCAACTCGACGGCTGACCGCCGACGACGGCAACCGCTGCGGAATTGATCTTCACCCCTGGTCGCGGACCTCGGCTTTGGGTCGAAAGCCGTCCCCCAAGGGGCGCCGCGCGAACGGCCGCACCCAGCCTCAAACCGCCCTTCATTCCCAATGATCCGAAGCAGCAGTCGACCGCCAAGCCGCGTCGGCGCCCGGGCAAGCTGCAGCCCCGTCAGCCCCGCATTCCCCACAACACATTGACGCTGCACCAGCGGCCCGCCACCTGGGCCAGGTGCCGACAGTCGATCCAAACCTCGCTCGGCAACGACCTGCATGCCGGCCGTGCAGCGCGAACGCGCCGAGGACGCTCACGGCGGCGCACTTGCGGTGCCTCGAGCTTGCCGGCGCCTGCCTCAGGTCGCCCTTCGTTCACCCAACGCCGCCACCACCGCCTGCAGCGCCCGCCCGCAGTCATCCCGGTTGAGCCCGCCGCCCAGGCACAGGCGCAGGCCTTCGGGCGGTTGCCGGTCGGTGGAGAAGGCGCTGGCGGCCACAGCGGCGATGCCGAGTTCGCGCAAGTCGTTCGCCATCGCACTGGCAGAGGACTCGGGGCCGGTCGCGTCCGGCAGTGGCAGCCAGCCGTGGAAGCCGTTCGGCTGTGTGCGCACGCCAAACGCGCCTAGTCGCTCGCGCATCAGCGCGCTGCGCCAGCCGCACTCCGTTCGCACGGCTGCCAGCACCTGGGCGGCATGGCCCTGCTCCAGCCAGCGCGAGACGACGGCATTGATGAAGGGCGACGCCATCACGGTGGTCGCCCGCAGCGCACCGGCAAGGCGCTGGTGCGCCGCCACCGTCGGCGACAGCACATAGGCCACGCGCACGCCCGCACCCAGCCACTTGGACAGGCCGCTGACGTAGTAGGTGACGGCACCGGCAAAGTCGGCCAGCGCGGGCGGCGTAGCGGCGGGCAGCATGCCGTAGGCGTCGTCTTCGATGATGGGCACGCTGTAGCGCAGCGCGATGTCGGCGATCTGCTCGCGGCGGCGCATGGGCAGCGTGGCGGTGGTGGGGTTATGCAGGTTGGGGCACAGGTAGAGCGCGCCCACCGGCGCACTCTTGCAGGCGGCCTCGAAGGCCTCGGGGATCAGGCCGTGGTGATCCATGTCGAGCGGGTGCAGCGGCGTGCCCAGCTGCGCGGCAATCGCCTTCATGCCCGGATAGGCCAGGCTTTCCACGCACAGGCTCTGCCCGGGCTTGACGAGCAGGGACACGAGCGCCAGCAGCACCGCGTGGATGCCAGGCGCAATCAGCACGCGCTCCACGGCGGCGTCGGGCACCCACTGCGCCAGCCAATGGGCGGCGAGATCGCGGTCGTGCGCAGTGCCGCCGAAGTCCTGGTAGCGCATGAGGTCGTGCAACGGCGTCTGGGCGACGGCCTCGGCGCCGCTCACCTGAAGCGCCTGCATGGCGGGGTGGTCCTCGATCTCGGGCGGCATGTTCATCGTCATCTCGGCGCCCGTGCCGGCACGCAGCGGCAGGCCGATGAAGGAGCCCCGCACATAGGAGCCCATGCCGGGGCGCGAGGCGATCAGCCCCCGCTCGCGCGCCTGGGCAAAGCCGCGCACGACGGTCGTGTAGTTCAACTGGAGCGTGGTCGCCAGCGCGCGCAGCGGCGGCAGGCGTTCGCGCGGCACCAGCCGGCCCTGCTGCAGGTCTTCGGCAATCAGCTCGGGAATGAGCTGGTACGCAGGCAGCCCGCTGTTGCGGATGCGGGCGATCCAGTGCGTGAAGGGCATGGCCCAGTGTGCCTGTCGCACGGGCTGATTTGATGGGTTTGCCCCGTCGCAGCGGGGCATACGAGGTGCGGCCCGGCCATTGATCGGGTGCATTGATTGCATGGCCCTGCCATGTCGTGGTGCAAGCCTCAGGACATGCCGGCTTCCACCGCTGACGACCGGCTTGGGGCACGACGCCCGTTTGATCGCATGTTGATCGCGCCGTGATGGCGGCGCGTGGCATGTGATTCGCAATGAAGACGCTGCCCGGCGCTCCTGGATGCCGGCTCCACCGCAACCCAAGAGGAACCCCATGCCCAAGGTCACCCACCCCGCCGCCCAGAAGGGCGATTTCCTGGTCGACTACGAAGAGAAGGTGTTCGAGGACGTCAAGGCCGAGCCCGGCGAGAAGGCCCTGGTGACCTTCCACACCGTGGCTTTCGAAGGCTCCATCGGCTTCGTCAACCTGCTGCAGGCCACGCGCCTGCAACGCAAGGGCTACGACACCTCCATCCTGCTCTACGGCCCCGGCGTCACGCTGGGCGTGAAGCGCGGCTTTCCCAAGCTGGGCGACGCGGCCTTCCCAGGCCACCAGAACTTCAACGAGCAGATCACCAAGTTCATCGCCGAGGGCGGCAAGGTCTACGCCTGCCGCTTTGCGCTGCAGGCGCTGTACGGCCACGGCGAAGGCGCGCTGATCGAGGGCATCCGGCCGATCAACCCGCTGGACGTGCTGGACGTGGTGCTGCTGCACAAGAAGGCCGGCGCCGTCATCATCGACACCTGGACTTTGTGATGCCGGCGCTGAAGACGGTCCGCGCCGCAGCCGCCCAGATCGCCCCCGATCTGGACAGCGCCGACGGCACCCTCGCCCGTGTGCTGGAGGCCGTGCGCGAGGCCTCCCGCAAGGGCGTGGAGCTGATCGTCTTCCCCGAGACCCTGCTGCCCTACTACCCGTACTTTTCCTTCGTGCAGCCACCGGTGCAGCAAGGCCCGGCCCACCTGCTGCTGATGGAGCGGGCGCCGACCGTGCCGGGGCCGATGACCGACGCCGTCTCGGCCGCCGCGCGCGAGGCCGGCATGGTGATCGTGCTGGGCGTCAACGAGCGCGACCACGGCAGCCTCTACAACACGCAGCTGATCTTCGACGCCGATGGCCGCCTGCTGCTCAAGCGCCGCAAGATCACGCCGACGTACCACGAGCGCATGGTGTGGGGCCAGGGTGATGGCGCCGGCCTGACGACCGTGGCCACGCGCGTGGGCCGCGTCGGCGCGCTGGCCTGCTGGGAGCACTACAACCCGCTGGCCCGCTACGCGCTGATGGCCGAGCACGAGGAGATCCACTGCGCGCAGTTCCCGGGTTCGCTGGTGGGCCAGATCTTTGCGGACCAGATGGGCGTGACCATCCGCCACCACGCGCTCGAGGCGGGCTGCTTCGTCGTCAACGCGACGGGCTGGCTGCGCGAGGAGCAGGTGCGCGCCATCACCGCCGACGAGAAGCTGCAGGGCGCGCTGCGCGGCGGCTGCCACACGGCCATCGTGTCCCCCGAAGGCAAGTACCTCGCCGAGCCGCTGACCGAAGGCGAGGGCCTGGTGATTGCCGACCTCGACATGGCGCTGATCGCCAAGCGCAAGCGAATGATGGATTCGGTGGGCCACTACGCGCGGCCCGAGCTGCTGAGCCTCGCCATTCGGCGCGAGGCCAACAGCACCACCCAGCCCTGGCCCGGCGCCGCCTCGCAAGAAGCCGCCCTCCCCATACCCGAAGGAGTTCCCCATGACTGAAGCCCTGGCGCTGCCCGAGGCCTCGCGCGCCCTGATGACCGAGCTGCAGTCCCAGGGCTTGCGGCTGCTCGACCCTGCGGCCGGTGCCGCCAGCCGCCGCGGCGGCGCCGGCCCGTCGGACCACAAGGCCGTGACGGTGGACGGCGTGACGCTGATGGTGCCGGTGCACACGCACACCGCCTTCAGCTCGCCGTTTGTCGCCGACGCGCCCGGGGCCGATGGCCGCAGCGTGCTGCGACGGGGCAGCATCCCGATCGCCAGCGTCAGCTTCCCGCGCCAGCCGCGCTTCTATTCGCGCAGCACGGCCGACGGCATCGCCTATTCGCAGATCGCCACGCTGCACGGCGCCGACGTTTTGGCGACGACGGTGCTGCAGACCTGCATCCGCTACGAGAGCCGGCGCAAGGCCTGCAAGTTCTGCGCGATTGGCCAGTCGCTGGCGGCCGGCCGCACCATTGCGCACAAGACCCCGGCGCAGCTGGCCGAGGTCGCCCAGGCCGCCGTGGAGCTGGACGGCGTGAAGCACATGGTGATGACCACCGGCACGCCACCCACGCCCGACCGCGGCGCCCAGGTGCTGTGCGAAAGCGCCGAGGCCATCCGCGCCGCTGTCGACCTGCCGCTGCAGGGACAATGCGAGCCGCCCGACACCGATGCCTGGTTTCAGCAAATGAAGGACGCCGGCATCGACACGCTCGGCATGCACCTGGAAGTCATCGGCGAGGACCTGCGCCGCCAGATCCTGCCCGGCAAGGCGGAGGTGCCGATGGCACGCTACTGGGATGCCTTCGGCGCGGCGGTCGACGTGTTCGGGCGTGGCCAGGTGAGCACCTATCTGCTGGCCGGCCTGGGCGACAGCGCCGAGCTGCTGCTGGCCACCAGCGAGCGGCTGCTGGCGCTCGGCGTCTACCCCTTCGTCGTGCCCTTCGTGCCGATCAGCGGCACACCGCTGGAGGACCGCCCTGCCCCCGATGCCGAGTTCATGCGCAGCGTGCTGGAGCCGCTGGGCCAGCTGGTGGCGGACGCAGGCCTGCGCGCCGGCGACATCAAGGCGGGTTGCGGGCGGTGCGCGGCCTGCTCGACGCTGTCGCGGTACGAGACGCCGCTGGCGGCTTGACCATGCAACTCCACACACTCCACTCTCAGCCCTGGTGCGAACTTGATGCGTCGTACACACCGCAGGAATTCCGCATCCAGTGGGCCAGCGACCCGTGGATGGCGCGCGAGGCACTGGCGCTGCGCCGGCAGGTGTTCTGCGAGGAGCAGCGGCTGTTCGTCCGCGACGACGAAGACGCCATCGACCGCGAGCCCAGCACCCGCTCCCTCGTCGCCGTCACCTGCCTGGCCGGGGAGGCGGACGAGGTGGTCGGGACCGTGCGCATCCACCAGGCCGCGCCGGGGGTGTGGTGGGGCTCGCGCCTGGCGGTGCGGGCCGACTGGCGCACGCACAAGCGCCTGGGCACCAGCCTGATCCGCCTGGCCGTGACCAGCGCGCACGCACTCGGCTGCGAGGAATTCCTCGCCCATGTGCAAGGGCAGAACGTGGCGCTGTTCGAGCGGCTGCACTGGCAGTCGCTGGAAACGGTCGAGCTGCATGGCAAGCCGCATGCGCTGATGCGCGCCTCGCTGGCGCACTACCCGCCGTGCGCGACGCCGTATGCCGGCTTCGTTCTCACTCAAGGTTAGGCGATGACCCACCTGGCCCAGCTCACCGATGCGCTGCGCAACAGCCGCGGATTTCGCCACAAGCGCAACATCGCGGCCGTGCTGTCTGAGCTCGGCGGTGCCGTGGCCGGCATCACCAGCGTGCCCAACGGCGACGACTGCGCCGTGCTGCCCGACCCCGGCGGCGACGGCCATCTGCTGCTGGCCATCGAGGGCCTGATGCAGGACTTCGTCACCGCCACGCCCTGGTTCGCCGGCTACAGCGGCGTGATGGTCAACCTGAGCGACATCGCCGCCATGGGCGGCCGGCCCGTGGCCGTGGTGGACGCGCTGTGGGCCGGCGATGCCGACGTGGCGCAGCAACTGCTGGCCGGCATGCGAAGCGCTTGCGAACGCTACGGCGTGCCGCTCGTGGGCGGCCACAGCAACCTGCGCGCGGGAGCCGGCCAGCTGGCCGTGGCCGTGCTGGGCCGCGCCCGGCGCCTGATCAGCAGCTTCGCCGCGCAGCCCGGCGACCGCCTGCTGATGGCCATCGACCTGCGCGGGCAGTGGCAGGACGGCCAGCCGTTCTGGAACGCATCGACCGCCGCGCCGCCCGAACGCCTGCGCGCCGACCTCGCGCTGCTGCCGCAGCTCGCCGAGGCCGGCCTGTGCGACGCCGGCAAGGACATCAGCATGGCCGGCGTGCTGGGCACGCTGCTGATGCTGCTCGAGTGTTCAGGCGCTGGTGCGCATGTGGACCTGGCGCGGCTGCCGCTGCCGCCCGGTACGCCCGGCTGGCACGAGGCCGGCGCCTTGGCCGCGCACCTGCGTTGGCTCAGCGCCTTCCCCAGCTACGGCTATCTGCTGAGCGTGCGCGAACCGCAGGCCGCAGCGGTGCGGCAAGTGTTCGAGTCACATGGCATTGCCTGTGCCGATATCGGCACCGTGCAACCCGGCAGCCGCCTCACGCTGCAGCTGGGCGACGCGCGAACGACCCTGTGGGACCTGGGCGCCGAAGCCTTCATCGGCGCGGCACCCGCCGGCCAGCAAAGGCCCGCCGCATGAACATCGCCCTGCTGACCCACTCCGTGCGCCCGCGCGGCGGCGTCATCCACACGCTGGAGTTGGCCGACGCGCTGCAGCGGCGCGGCCACCGCGTGACGGTGATCGCGGCGGCGGAGCGCGGGGAATCGCTCTTCCGCACGACGAGCTTTCCCGTCCAGGTGATCCGCCTGCCGGTGCTGGGCGGCGACCTGGTCCAGCAGGTGAGCCAGCGCATCGCCGCACTGGTGCAGGCCCTGCCTGCCCTGCTTCAGGCCGGCCGATTCGACCTGCTGCACGCGCAGGACAGCCTGAGCGGCAACGCACTGGCGCTGCTGCGCGCCCAGGGCCTGCCGCTGCCGCGCTGGCTGCGCACAGTGCATCACCTCGATGTCTTCGCGCAGGACACGCTCAACCAGTGGCAGGAATTCGCCTGGCGTTCGGCCGACGGCGTGGCCTGCGTCAGCAATACCTGGTGCGCACATTTCCGCGACCGCTTTGGCGTGACGGCGGAACGCGTGTTCAACGGCGTCGACCTCGCCCGCTATCGCGTCACCGCCGATGCCGCTGA
The DNA here is from genome assembly GCF_979253795.1 of Roseateles sp. AC306. Taxonomy (NCBI): domain Bacteria; kingdom Pseudomonadati; phylum Pseudomonadota; class Betaproteobacteria; order Burkholderiales; family Sphaerotilaceae; genus Roseateles; species Roseateles sp. AC306. Next base: position 130,044 of record NZ_CEEDEB010000012.1, on the reverse strand, counting down.
CGCGCGGCTGCTGAGCACGCTCGGGCTGCACGATGCGGGCTGGCCGGTGTGCCTGCTGGTAGGCGGCGTTGAAGATCGCAAGAACACCGTGCGGCTGCTGCAGGCCTTCGCACGCCTTCGCGACGACGCCCCGGCCTGGATGGACGCGCGGCTCGTGATTGCCGGCGGCGCCAGCATGCTCGACCACAGCGCGGCGCGCCAGGCTTGGCAGCAGACGCTGGACCGGCTCGGCCTGGCCGAGGGCGTGGGCCAGCCGGTGCAGCGCACGGGCCCGCTTGCGGACGAGGTCGTGCCCGCGCTGATGCGCCGCGCCGACGTGCTGGCCATGCCCTCGCTGGTCGAAGGCTTTGGCCTGGTCGCGCTGGAGGCACTGGCCTGCGGCACGCCGGTGCTGGTGTCGGACCGCCCGCCGTTCACCGAGCATCTGCGTGGCACGCCGGGCGTCGCCTGGTGCGACCCGGAGTACATCGCCTCCATCGCCGCCGGCCTGCAGGCCGCAGCGCGGATGCCGAGGCTCACGGCACCACCGCCGGTCAGCGTCGCCCACTCGTGGGAGCGCAGCGCAGCCGTGCACGAGGCCTGGTACCTGCGCACGCTGACCATGTCGCCCGATGCGCAGGACAACGACCTTTCCGCTTCTCTTTCTGTTTGCCGCTGAGTTCCGCCATGCCCGCCATGCACTACCGCCTTCGCTGGCCCGACGCCAGCGAGACCCTCTGCTACTCGCCCTCGGTCGTCATCCATGACTACCTGCGCCCGGGCGATGACTACCCGCTGGCCGACCTGCTGACCCGCCTGCGCGAGGCCACCCGCATCGCCAACGAGCGCGTGCAGGCCAAGTTCGGCTTCACATGCTCGCGCGCCGGGGAGCAACTGCTGCAGACCGAGGCGCACGCCGCCGCCTTCGCGGCCGACACCGAGGCCCGCGTGCGGGTGCTCTCGTTCGAGCCCGCCTGAACGCATCCTCCAGGAGACCCAGATGAAGAAACCCGCTCACCATGAAGTCGTCATCGTCGGCGGCGGCCAGGCCGGCCTGTCCGTCAGCCACGGGCTAACGGCCCAAGGCGTGGAGCACGTTGTGTTCGAAAAGCACCGCGCCATGCACGTCTGGCAGAGCCAGCGCTGGGACAACTTCTGCCTGGTGACGCCGAACTGGCAATGCCAGCTGCCAGGCCATGCCTATGCCGGCGCCGACCCGCACGGCTTCATGAAGAAGGACGAGATCCTGCAATACCTCGACGCCTTCCGCGCCCATGTGAACGCGCCGCTGCTCGAAGGTGTCGCTGTGGAGCTGGTGAAGCCGCTGGCGGACGGTGGCTTCCTCGTGCGCAGCAGCGACGGCGAATGCACCGCGGGCCAGGTCGTCGTTGCCTCCGGGGGCTATCACGAGCCCATCGTGCCGCGCCTGGCCGAGCGGCTGCCGCCGCAGATCACGCAGGTCCATTCGGCGCAATACCGCAACGCCGCGCAGCTGCCGCCGGGCAAGGTGCTGGTGGTCGGGTCCGGCCAGAGCGGCGCGCAGATCGCCGAGGACCTGCACCTCGCCGGCCGCGAGGTGGTGCTGGCGGTGGGCGACGCGCCGCGCTGCGCCCGCTTCTACCGCGGCCGCGACGTGGTCGACTGGCTGGCCGACATGGGCTACTACGAGATGCCCGTGGGCCAGCACCCGCTGCGAGAGGGCGTGCGCGACAACACCAACCACTACGTGACCGGCCGCGACGGCGGGCGCGACATCGACCTGCGCCGCTTCGCCAGCGAAGGCATGGCGCTGTACGGCGTGCTCACCGGCCTGGACGACGACCGCGACACGCTGCGCTTCGCGACCGGCCTGCGCAACTCGCTGGACCAGGCCGACCGCACCTACAACGGCATCAACGCGTCCATCGATCGCTACATCGAGGCCACCGGCCTGGATGCGCCGCCGGGCGGCATCTACGAGCCCGTGTGGCAGCCGCCGCAAGAGCGCGACAGCCTGTCGCTGCGCGACGCTGGCATCACCAGCATCGTCTGGTGCATCGGCTTCACGCCGGACTTCCGCTGGCTGGACGCGCCCGTCTTCAACGGCCGGGGCCACCCGATCCAGCAGCGCGGCGTGACCGCCGTGCCGGGCCTGTACTTCATCGGCCTGCCCTGGCTGCACACCTGGGGCTCGGGCCGGTTCTCGGGCGTCGCACGCGACGCTGAGTTCCTCGTGCAGCAGGCCATGCAGCGCAGGACGGCGCCGGTCCAGCTTGCGGAACTCGCCGCCGGTTGAATCAGGTGTGGACCGGCGGATTGCGCAGCCGCTGCACGAACCACCACAGATGCCCGTCCGGGTCGACGCAGCCGTAGGTGCGGTCGCACCAGTAGTCGGCGCCGTAGTCGTTGTCGGCGGGCCCGTAGGTCACGCGGGCACCCGCTGCGCGAGCCTGCGCGCAATGGGCGTCGGCATCGTCGACGTAGAGCATCAGGCTTTGCGTGTTGGCACCGCCCAGCGAGCGCGGGCTGCGGCCCGCCACGCCGAAGCGGGCCTCGCGGTCGGGACTGTTCTGCGACACCATGACGATGGCCTCGCCGTAGCGAAGCTCGCTGTGCGCCACGCCGCCGTCCGGCCCGTCCACGACGATGACGACCTCGAAACCGAAGGCTTGGCCGTACCAGGCGATGGCGTCGCGCGGGTCGTCGCAATAGATGGCCGTTGACAGGCGCGGCCAGCCGGGTGGGGTGGGTTTCATCGCGGTCTCGCTGAAGCTGCAGTGCGGTTCAATCCTCTCACCGCGACCGCCACGCCACCACACCATGAAGCTCACTGCCTGCCTGCTGACGCTGCTATGCGCCCTGCCTGCTGCCCACGCGCAGGACGCCCCCGCCGCCTATGACGCCGCCAAGGCCCAGGCCTGGGGTGCCAACGAGCAGGGCCTGCGCTCCTACGTCTTCGTGCTGTTGAAGACCGGCCCCAACAGGATGGCCGACGGGCCGGCGCGCAACGAGATGTTCCAGGGCCATTTCGCGAACATGACGCGCCTGGCCAAGGAGGGCCTGCTCGTCTATGCCGGCCCGCTGGACGGCAAGGAAGGCCTGCGCGGCCTCTTCATCTTCGCCACCGCCGACCTGGAGGCCGCCCGCAAGGCCGTGGAGACCGACCCGGTGATCGTCAGCGGCGAGATGGTGGCCGAGCTGCACAAGCACATGGGCTCGGCGGCGCTGCTGGCGGTCAATGAGTGGCATCCGAAGCTGATCAAGCCCAAGCCGTGAGACATGCCAGGAGCGGGTTAGGCCGCCGTTTTCACTACCCTTATGCGAACAATCCGGGGCATCGACCCGCGGAGTATTAACCGCACCTCCGCTACGCTCGTCGTTCCAGGGAGGAAAACAAGATGCGACGAATCGTGGCGGCACTTTGCTGCACAACAGCCATTGGCCTGAGCGCCTGTGGAGGGGGTAGCAGTAGCGGTAGCGAGGGAGGAGGCGGCACAGCCACGAAAGCAGCAGAGCTGCGGATCGGCGCGGCGACGGACGACTCTGGCCGCGCGCCCAGCGGCGTCGTACAAACGCGCCGCATCGAGCTGCGCAACGTCGGCGCCAGCAGCGCGCTCGCGGTCGTGGTGTCCGTCAGCGCCGATGCCCAGGCGTTGCAACTGCCGCTGGGCTGTGAATCGGCGGGTTGCGTGCAGCGCAGTGACGGCGGCGTTGAAATCGCAGAGATTGCGGCCGGCAGCACGGTGGTACTGCGTCAACCGCTGCGCATCAAACCAGGCTACCGCGGCGCGTTGCGCAACGACTGGCAAGCCAGCGCGACCGGCAGTACGGCCAGTTGGCGGCAGGAGCTCATGGCGTATGTCGCCGACGTGGCGGTGACGGTCGGCGACGCTTCGACCTCGGCCGCGGCCCCCACCAAGACCATCCACGAGGTGACACTGACCAATCACGGCCCGGACGAGGCCACCGACGTGCGCTGGGCGCTGCTGATGTCACTGGATCAGGTCTGGCGCATTGCGGGTTGCAAGGCGAGCGCAGGCGCGAACTGCCCCGCCACGCTGGGGGAGCATATGCAACTCGCACGGCTGCCGGTCGGGGCCACCGTGCAGTTGCAGGTGCAGTCGGACGCCACCACAGAACCCTTCAACCGGCCGACCAGCGTCCGCAGCCGAGCCGAAGCTGCGGGGGACGCTGATCCACGGAACAACGAGTCCAGCACCAGCCCGTCGAGCATTGAGCATTCATTCATGACCGATCTGGAGGGGCGCCACTACCAGCTGACGTCAGGCTGGGTGAAGACCTTGCGCGCGGTGGGAGCCGGCGTGGACTACCGGATTCCGCTCTCCTATGACGTGACGGGTCAGCCCCTGCTGGGTGAGTTCGGCAACACCAGCCCGCTCTGGCAGCGTGGCAGCTTCAACGACCGGGGTCCGATCAGCGTGCTGGGCCTCGAAATTGACGGTGTGCGCAGGCCCCATCTGGCACCACGCCGGCTCGTCAACCAGCTTAGCGAGCTGGAAGGGTTCAGCTTCAACGTGCTCGGTTCCCGGGCTGACGCGAATGGCAAGCCGCTAGATGCCTATGTGGGGTCGGCCCGCTTCAAGGACGGCAGTCTCCAGCTCTGTCTGCCCGACACGCCGGTGCCCATCGACCAATGTCCAGCGTCTCGTCTGATGCGCTATGAAGCGGCATGGGTCGGCAGCGAGATCGAACTGGTGTCGCGCGACCGCGCGATGCGAATCAGGGCGGCGCGCAGCAACGACGGTCCGGTCCTGATCTCGTCGTCACGGGATGCTGCCACCGGCGCCAGCGAGTTCTGGATCGCGCTCCCCAGCGGCGCGCACCGGCCATTTACCAGCTACAACACGCCGCTGTACGAGACCACCTTCGAAAGCGCAAGCGGCCAATCCGCAGTGATGCTCGCCAGCATTGGCAGCGACAGCAGTAGTGGCGACCTCAGCCCCCGCGTCTACCCTTCGTTCAGGAACATTCCCAACTCCTATCTGCTCTTCCTGAATTCCGGCAGAACGCTGAGCTTGTGCGGCTTGTCGGCCCAGCTGTCGGCTGGCGCGCAAGCCGGCCTCTTCCAGGGCAACCTGCGCGGCGATTGGCTGCCAGGCACCTTCGAGAACGGCGAGTTCGTGAAGGAGCGCCTCTGCTTCGCCGGTGCCGTCCATCACGCGCAGACGCCGAGTCTGGCCGTCTTCGTCGGCGCGCGGGGCGGCGATGTGATGGGCCGGTGGATGTTCGTCAGCGAGTGACGGCTGGCCCTCAGCCGCGATTGAGCACCTTGGCCACCGGATTCGGCCGCAGCCTGAACGCATCCGGCATGCCGGAGCCCAGCAGCGGGCGCAGGTAGAGGCGGAAGGCGTCGGTCACGTCGGTGCCGCTCGCGGTGATGAACTCGTCTTCCATCGTGCGCGTCTTGCCGGCCACGGCGGTCAGCGGCAGCAACTCGTAGTCGACCGAGTAATAGCCCACGCGTTTGATGGCGACGGAGCCGTCGCGGTCGCCGTGGAAGGCGTATTGCACGGCCTTCTCGCCGACCTCCCTGGCCTCGCGCTGGTCCACGTCGCTCACGCAGCCCAGGAAGCTGCGCTGCAGATAGCCGAAGGTGTCGCCACGCACGCGCTTGATGCCGAGCTTGGCCTTGATCTCCTCGCACAGCAGGTCGGCCAGCGCGCCGGTGCCGCTGAGCTGCACGTTGCCATGCGCGTCGCGCTCCAGGTCGCCGGCGAGCTTCGACAGGATCGGCGTGCCGGCCGCATCGTGGATACCCTCGCTGACGGCGATGACGCAGCGGCCGTAGCGTTCGTAGGTGGCCTTGACGTCGCGCAGGAAGTGCTCGGTGTCGAAATGGCGTTCGGGCAGGTAGATGAGGTGCGGGCCGTCGTCGTCGAACTTCTTGCCTAAAGCGGCAGCGGCGGTCAGGAAGCCGGCGTGGCGGCCCATGACGACGCCGACGTAGATGCCGGGCAGGGCGGCGTTGTCGAGGTTGGCGCCGGCAAAGGCTTGCGCCACGAAGCGCGCGGCTGATGGGAAACCGGGCGTGTGGTCGTTGCCGACCAGGTCGTTGTCAATGGTCTTGGGGATGTGCACGCAGCGCAGCGGGTAGCCGGCTGCCTGCGCCTCTTCCGAGACGATGCGCACGGTGTCGGACGAGTCGTTGCCGCCGATGTAGAAGAAGTGCGTGATGCCATGCGCCTTCAGCACCGTGAAGATCTCGTGGCAGTAGGCGGCATCGGGCTTGTCGCGCGTGGAGCCCAGCGCAGACGACGGCGTGTTGGCCACCAGTTCCAGGTTGTGGCTGGTCTCTTGCGTGAGGTCGACGAAATCCTCGTTGACGATGCCGCGCACGCCATGGCGCGCGCCGTAGACCTTGCCCACACCGGCCTGCCGGCGCGCTTCGAGCACGACGCCGACGAGGCTCTGGTTGATGACGGCGGTGGGGCCGCCGCCTTGGGCGACGAGGATCTTGGCGAGACTCATGAACGCTCCTGGCTGTCGAAAGGACGGCGGAGTTTAGGACTCCGCCGTGACGACGCAATCAGGGGTTCAGCGCGCCATGAAAGTTTCGAGCTGATCAGCCGGCATGGGCCGCGCAAACAGCCAGCCCTGGCCTTCGTGGCAGCCCAGGCCGATGAGGTATTGGCGCTGCTCCTCGGTCTCGATGCCTTCGGCAATGACGGTCAGCCCCAGGCCGCGGCCGAGGTTGATGACCATCTGCGCGATGGTGGAGCCGGCGGTGGAGGACTGCGCCTCCTGCACGAAGGCGCGGTCGATCTTGAGACGGTCCACCTGCAGCTGGCGCAGCTGGCTGAGTGACGAGAAGCCGGTGCCGAAGTCGTCGATGGCGACGCTGAAGCCGAGCTGCTTGATGTCGGCCAGCACGCGCAGCACGAGGTCGGCATCCTCCATGGCCATGGACTCGGTGATTTCGAGTTCCATGTGCTGGCCCTCGACGCCGGCATCCTTCAACGCGCGCGCCAGCGTCTCCAGAAAGCCCGGATGGCGGAATTGCGCCATCGAGATGTTGACGGCCATGCGGAAGTCGTTGTGGCCCAGGGCACGCATCTTGGCGAGCTGCTGGCAGGCGGTACGCACGACGAACTCGCCGATCGGGATGATGAGGCCGCTCTGCTCGGCCAGCGGGATGAACTGGTCAGGCGGGATGAAGCGGCCGTCCGTCGTGCGCCAGCGCAGCAGCGCCTCGGCGCCGATGACGCGGCTGGTCTCCAGCTCGACCTGAGGCTGGTAGACGACGAAGAGCTGGCTCTCCTCGAAACCGGTGCGCAGGCCCTTGAGCAGCTTGAAGCGCTCGCGGGCGTCGCTGCCCATGGCGGCGGAGAAGTACTGAGATGAGCCGCGCTGCTGCTGCTTGGCGCGCTTGAGCGCGATCTGAGCGTCGAGCAGCAGTTCGGAGCCGACGGCCTTGGATTCGCCCAGGCGCACGAGGCCGGTGGTGGCCGAAAGCTGCAGGCGCTCGCCGGCGACGATGAAGGGCTCGGCAAAGACCTCCTGCACGGTCTCCGGGCAGACCCTGGCGTGTTCGCCGAGCACGCCGAACGTGTCGGCGCCGACGCGGGCCATGGCGGTGTTGCGGCCCAGTACCTCGCTCAGGCGGTGCACCACCGCCTGCAGCACCTGGTCGCCAAAGTGATGACCGAAGGCGTCGTTGATGTCGGCGAAGTCGTCGATGTCGATCAGCGCCAGGGTGACGCCGGCCGGGTCCTTCAGGTTCTTGTCGAGCAGCTCGACGAAGCGGTTGCGGTTGGGCAGGCGCAGCAGCGGGTCGTTGTAGGCCTGGTCGAGCAGCTGGCTGTACAGCACCACGTTCTCGAAGCCGACGGCGATGTTGGAGCAGAAGGCGCGCAGCAGCTGCTGGTCCAGTTCGTCCAGCTCGCGGCCGACATCGACCAGCGCGGCCATCGCACGGCCCTCGCCCATGCCGAAGTACAGGCAGGTGCCGTCGTCATAGATGTTGCGCTGCTGCTGCAGGCAGCGCTCCAGGCGGTCGCGCACGTTGGGGATCTTGACCTGGGCCAGCGGCCGGTCGATGAGGCCGCTGTACTGGCCGGCTGCCGCCACGATGCGGACCTCGTCGCCTGTCTCGCCGCCCACCTGGGCGCAGACAAGGCCCTCGGGCAGCATGCCCAGCAGCGCGCAGAGCTGCGTCACGACGCCTTCGGCAAAGCGGCTCAGGCCACGCATGCGCGACAGCGACGCGCTGCTCTCGACGATCATCTCCAGCCCGCGGCGGTTGGCTTCCAGCGCGCAGATCTGGCGGTAGGAGCGCACGGCCGCCGTCAGCACCGTGTACAGGCGCGTGCGGGTCAGCTCCGACTTGGTCTTGTAGTCGTTGATGTCGTAGGCCTGCACCGTCTCGATCTCGGGCGCATAGCCGGGCTGGCCGGTGCGCAGCACGATGCGCACGGCGTTCAGGTCCAGCTCCTCGCGGATGTGGCGCACGAGCTGCAGGCCGGCGTCCTCGGTCTCCATGACGACGTCGAGCAGCACAACGGCCAGGTCCTCCTCGCTGGCGAGCAGTTGCCGCGCCTGTGCGGCAGAAGAGGCGTGCAGAAAGATGAGGGGCTGGCCTTCGACGGTCAGGCCCTGCATGGCCAGTTCGGTGGCCTTGTGGACGTCGCCGTCGTCATCGACGATGAGGATGCGCCAGGGCCGCTCTTGCGGGCGGTGCTCGCCTTCTACGGGCTCGGGCTCATCGAGCAGTTCGAGCAGGTCGTCGTCTACGGCGGACGTTATTTCTTGCATGGGGGCGAAGGCTCCGGCATCGGGCTGCGGCGGCCGCGGCAGCTTCGTCGATCAGGACACGCAAGCGTAGTGCATCCGTGGAACCGTTGCCACGGAAAGCGCGGGCATATGCCCGGCAGTTCGGCTCAACGTTTACCGGGTTTGCCCGGACGCGATGCGGGCGCGCGGGCCGCGCCGCCAGCTGCGCCGGTGACGCGCGGCGGCAGGCCGGTGTGCTGGGTCAAGAGCTGGCCCTTGCGCGGCGTGGCGGCCTTCATTGGCGCGGATGTCGGGGCCTTGGCGGCAGGCTTGGCGGTCGTCGAGTTCTTGCGCCGCGCACTGTCGTAACTGCCGTCGGTCAGCGGCTGGTAGCTCGGGATCAGGTGGTGCTTGCCGTTGCCGATGAGGTCGGCGCGGCCCATGGCCTTCAGCGCCTCGCGCAGCAGAGGCCAGTGGTTGGCATCGTGGTATCGAAGGAAGGCCTTGTGCAGCCGGCGGCGGCGCTCGCCGCGCACGATGTCCACGCTCTCGCCACGCGCCGGGTCACGGCTGATGCCCTTGAGCGGGTTCTTGCCCGAGTGGTACATCGCCGTGGCCGTGGCCATGGGGCTGGGGTAGAAGGTCTGCACCTGGTCGGCGCGGAATCCGTTCTTCTTCAGCCAGACGGCGAGGTTCATCATGTCCTCGTCGCTGGTGCCAGGGTGTGCTGCGATGAAGTAAGGGATCAGGTATTGCTTCTTGCCGGCCGCGGCGCTGGCCGCCTCGAACATCTGCTTGAAGCGGTCGTAGCTGCCGATACCCGGCTTCATCATCTTGGACAGCGGGCCGCCCTCGGTGTGCTCGGGCGCGATCTTGAGGTAGCCGCCGACGTGGTGCGTGACGAGCTCCTTCACGTACTCCGGCGACTGCACGGCCAGGTCGTAGCGCAGACCGGAGCCGATCAGGATCTTCTTGACGCCCGGCAGCGCACGCGCGCGACGGTACATCTTGATGAGCGGATCGTGGCTGGTGTTCAGGTTCGGGCAGATGCCCGGGTAGACGCAGCTCGGCTTGCGGCAGGCGGCCTCGATCTCCGGGCTCTTGCAGCCGATGCGGTACATGTTGGCCGTGGGGCCGCCAAGGTCCGACACGATGCCGGTGAAACCCTTGACCTTGTCGCGCATCTCCTCGATCTCGCGGATCACGGAGTCTTCCGAGCGGCTCTGGATGATGCGGCCCTCGTGCTCGGTGATCGAGCAGAAGGTGCAGCCGCCGAAGCAGCCACGCATGATGTTCACGCTGAAGCGGATCATTTCCCAGGCCGGGATCTTGGTCGCGCCGTCGTGGCTGCCGGCTTCGTCCGCGTAGCTCGGGTGCGGACTGCGCGCGTAGGGCAGGTCGAAGACGTGGTCCATCTCCGGCGTGGTCAGCGGGATGGGCGGCGGGTTGATCCACAGGTCGCGCTCACCGTGGCGCTGCACCAGCGCGCGGGCGTTGCCGGGGTTGGTCTCGAGGTGCAGCACGCGGTTGGCGTGGGCGTAGAGCACCGGGTCGCTCTTGACCTGCTCGTAGGCCGGCAGGCGAACCACGGTGTGGTCGCGGGGCGGCAGCGCGAGCTTGCCGGTCTTCCTGCTCAGGTGCAGCTGGATCGGCTGGGCGGCGCCCGGTTCGGCGGGCGTGGCGCAGGAGGCGCCCTTGTCCGCAGCCGTTTCCTCGACCATCTGGTAGGGGCTGATCAACTCGTCGATGCGACCCGGCCGGTCCACCTCGGTCGAGTCCAGTTCGAACCAGCCTGCCGCCGTCGGATCGTCGTCGCGGCGCATGAAGGCCGTGCCGCGCACGTCGGTCAGCGTCTCGATGGGCTCGCGGCGCGCCAGGCGGTGGGCGATCTCGATGATGGCGCGCTCGGCATTGCCGTAGACCAACAGGTCGGCCTTGCTGTCGACGAGGACGGAGCGGCGGACCTTGTCCTGCCAGTAGTCGTAGTGGGCGATGCGGCGCAGGCTCGCCTCGATGCCGCCGATGATGACCGGCACGTCCTTGAAGGCTTCCTGGCAGCGCTGCGTGTAGACCAGCGTGGCGCGGTCGGGGCGCTTGCCACCCTGGCCGCCGGGCGTGTAGGCGTCGTCGCTGCGGATTTTTCGATCAGCCGTGTAGCGGTTGATCATCGAATCCATGTTGCCGGCCGCGACGCCGAAGAACAGGTTGGGCTTGCCCAGCGCCTTGAAGGCGTCGGCGCTCTGCCAGTCGGGCTGCGCAATGATGCCGACGCGAAAGCCCTGGGCCTCCAGCGTGCGGCCGATGACGGCCATGCCGAAGCTGGCGTGGTCGACATAGGCGTCGCCCGTGACGATGATGATGTCGCAGGAATCCCAGCCGAGCTGCTCCATCTCCGCCCGGGTCATGGGCAGGAAGGGCGCGGGGCCGAAACGCTTGGCCCAGAACGGGCGGTAAGCGGTCAGCGCCTTCGGGGCGGCGGGTAGTGCGGACATAAGACAGCGATTGTCGGTGGACAGGCCCAGAAAGCACAAAGCCCGCGCTAAGCGCGGGCTTCACTCAACGGCCGAAGCCGTGAGGGATTACAGCGAACGGATGTTCGAAGCTTGCAGACCCTTGGGGCCTTGCTTGACTTCGAATTCAACCTGGGCGCCTTCGGCCAGGGTGCGGAAGCCGCCGTTGTTCTTGATTTCGCTGTGGTGGGCGAACAGGTCCTTGCTGCCGTCGGCCGGCGTGATGAAGCCGAAGCCCTTGCCGTCATCAAACCATTTGACGGTGCCGGTTTGCATGGTGCTCATGAGAATTTCCTTGGTGTCGTTGAATCAATTTGCCCGCAGCCCGAACGGCTGCGGCAAAACACAACACTCAAGATCAGACGAGACGGACATTCCAGCCAGCGGAATCGCCGACTGAATCCGGCATTGTAGCTGCCGCTCAGGCTGCGCGCAGGATTTGAATTGCGCCGGCCATGTTGCGGGCGTGCGGCGCACCGCCCTGAACCCGGCTTTCCTCGAAAACCGCACAGGCGCAATCCCGGCAGGCGCCGCAGGCGGTGGCGACCAGCAGGTCGTCCTGCAAGGCGTCGAAGCTGGGGCAACCGGACGACGCCGCGATGGCGATGTCGCGATCAGAGACTCGGTGGCAGACACAGACAATCATGGGGTCGAAGTCTAATGCGAATCGGTCTCATTTGCAGAAAGAGCGGTTTTGCTGAAGGGCTTTCTGTCGGGATACTGCGGCCCAATGTCACGAATTCGGAGCTTTCCATGAAAGGCGACCCCCAGGTCATCGCCCACCTCAACGCCCAGCTGAAGCTGGAGCTGACGGCCATCAACCAGTACTTCCTGCATGCCCGCATGCTGAAGAACTGGGGCCTGCTGAAGATGGCCAAGCACGAGTACGAAGAGTCCATCGAAGAGATGAAGCACGCCGACAAGCTCATCGAGCGCGTGCTGACTCTGGACGGCCTGCCCAACCTGCAGGACCTCGGCAAGCTCTACATCGGCGAGAACGCCGTCGAGACGATGGAGTGCGACCTGAAGATCGAGAAGGCCGGCTATGCCCACCTGAAGGACGCCGTCGCCTACTGCGAGAGCGTGCGCGACTATGTGTCCCGCGAGCTGTTCGTGCAGATCCTGGACGACACCGAGGAACACATCGACTACCTCGAGACGCAGTTGGAGTTGGTGACCACCGTCGGCGTGCAGAACTATCTCCAAAGCCAGATGGGCGATCCCAGCTAAGCCATCCCGGAAGTCACGGCGGGTTAGTCCGGAGTAACAAGACCGGCCTCCCGCGCTCAATAGGGGCATGCAAGTTCTGCAGGCCCCTTTTTTATGCAGCTGCCCGTCATGAGCTGGCTGACCCGGCTCGGCTTCGTCGCGCCTGCGGCGGCTCAGGCGGACGAGGCCTCGCTGTTGCAGCGGCTGGCGGCGGGCGACGCCGATGCGCTGGCCCTGCTTTACCGGCGTGAGAGCGGCTCGGTTTACCGCTACGCGCTGGCCCTGGCCGGCGACGAGGCCGCCGCGCTGGACGCCGTGCAGGAGGCCTTCGCCCAGTTGCTGCGCGGCCGCAGGGCTACCAGGCCGACCGTGGCTCGCTCGGCGCCTACCTGGCCGGCATGGCCCGCCACCAGTTGCTGAACCACTGGCGCGACGCCCGCCGCCTTGTGCCGCTGGACGATTCGCTCGAAGACGACGAGCACGCCGAAGCCACACCCGCAAGCGACACCCGCCTCGCCCAGGCCCAGCTGCAGGACACCCTCTGGGCCGGCATCCGCCGCCTGAGCTGGCCGCAGCGCGAGGCCCTCGTCCTCGTCGACCTGCAGGAACACAGTTACGACGCCGCCGCAAGCATCGCCGGCATCAGCGTCGACGTGCTGCGCACCCGCCTGCACCGCGCACGTCAACGGCTCGGCGAGCTGCTGGCCGTGGGAGAACGACCATGAACACCAACGACACCCCCGACTGGCTGCGGCCGGCCCGCGCCGCGTTCGCGCGGTTGCGGCCCGACGCCGCGCAGGACGCCGCCACGCTGGCGACGCTGACCCGGCAGCTGCGTGCCCGCCACACACCGACCGAAACGTGCGAGCCGCGCTGGCTCCGTCGGCTGGCCTGGGGCAGCGGCGCCCTGGGCGCCACGACCGCCCTGCTGATGTGCGCCCTGCTGCTGCTGGACCCGCCCGACAGCCGCGCCGAACCACTCGCGGCCGGCGGCAGCGGCTTCATCCCCTTGGTCCCCGAGCGCGAGTTCCGCGCCGCACTGGCCGCCGGGCGGAGTGCCGCCGTCTGGCTGCAGCCCGCCGAGCTGCCGCGCGAACGCTTGGCCCTGCTGGGCCTGCCCTTTGATGCCGCACGCGCCGACGAGCCGGTGCGCGCCGAGCTGATGTTGAACCCCCTCGGCCAGGTGCTGGCCGTGCGCATCCTGAACTGATAGTTGGAGACCCGACCATGAAGAAACCCCTGACAAGCCTGACCCTGTGCGCACTTGCTGCCTGCGCCTTCGCACAGGACCACGACACGCTGCGCCTCAACATCGAGCGCGACGTGGCCCTGGCGCTGGCCGACCTGCCCGTGCACCTGGCCCTGGGCGACCGGGCCCTGAGCTTCGCCGGCCGCGAACTGGAGGCGGAGCGCGTCGTCAAGGGCGCGCCTTACTGCGCCACCGCCGTGCACGAGAACGTGCAGGCGCTCGCCGACGGCAACCGCATCGTGCGCAGGCAGCAAAGCCAGCTCTGCCGCGATGGCGAGGGCCGCACGCGCCGCGAGGTGCAGCGCGAGGGCGGGCCCAAGGTCGTCTACCTGAACGACCCGGCCACCAAGGAGAGCTGGGTCATCCACCCGGAACAGAAGCGCGTGCAGCGGTTGCGCGGCAACACCCTGTCGTTCCGCGGTGGCGACGACGCTGCACACGCCGCCTGGCAGGCCTCCATGCAGGACTGGGGCGAGCGCATGAAGGAACAGGCCGGGCGCTGGCGGGACTGGGGCTCCCGCGTGGCCGAGCAAGCTCGCAGCGCGGACGCCGGGCGTGTGCGCGCCCGCGCGGCGGCGGGTGAGCCGGGCATCGTCATCGAGCAGGAACTCGTCGCGCCGCTGGCACCCGCAGCACCCGGCGCCAGCGCCCCTGAGCGGCGCCGCGAACTGCGCGTCCTGCGCGCCAGCGAAATGCCCGCGCCGCCCGCCTTGCCAGCGCTGCCAGCGCCCCTGGCCATTCCCGTGCCGCCCATGCCACCGCTGCTGCTGAATGGCCCGCTGCTGCCGCGCGAGGGCGGCACGACGACGGCGCTGGCGCCGAAGGAGATCGACGGCGTCAAGGTCAACGGCGAGCGCACGACCTGGACCATCGAAGCCGGCAAGATCGGCAACGAGAAGCCCATCGTCATCAGGCGCGAGGTGTGGCGCAGCCCGGAGCTGATGCTGACCGTCTCCAGCCGCGACGCCGACCCGCGCCAGGGCGAGCAGAACTACCGGCTGGAGAAGATCAAGCGCGGGGAGCCCGACCCGGCGCTGATGAAGCCGCCGGCGGAGTTCAGCGAGACGCCGCGGCGCAGCGCCAGGCCGGCGCCGAATGCACCGAACGCCCCGACCGCGCCAAGCGCGCCGACGCGCTCCTCCTGATTCACTGAACCGGCGGCGCTGCCGGCACGACCGCCGTGGACGGCGCCGGCTTCAGCAGCCCGGCCAGGTTCTGCGCGATGCCGGTGATGCCCTGGTTGGACAGGCCGGCGTCGTGCATGACGGCGTCGACGATAGGCTTGGCGATCTGGTACTGCAGCGCCGAGTTCATGACCTGCTCGGGAAAGGTCGCGCCGTTGTTCGCCGCGCCCTCGCCCGCGCCGCCGCCCTGGCCGGGCATGCCATTCACCTGAACGATGCGGATGGATTCGATGTTCTCCATCGGCTTCACCGCCTCCGCCAGGATGGCGGGCAACTGCTGCAGCAGCTGCGTGCGCACCTGCAGCTCGACCTGCGCGGCCGACAGCGTGTTGAGCGCCTCGTTGATCGCGCGGCGGCCCTCGGCCTCGGCGATGGCCGCGGCCTGCTTGGCCTTGGCTTCGATGGTCAGCGCCTCGGCGCGGTCGATCGCGGCTTCCTTTTCGGCGGAAGCCGACACCTTGACCGCGATGGCGTTCTGCTCGGCGTCCTTGCTCGCCTCGATCAGTTGAATCGCCTTGTCGCGCTCGGCCACGGCCACCTGGCGCGCGGTGTTGACGGTTTCCTCGGCCTTGACGGCTTCGGCACGCGCGAGGTTGGCGGCGGCGTCGGCCTCGGACTGCTCGCGTGACTTGGTGGCAATCGCGATCTGCGTGTCCTGCCGCGCAATCTCGACCTGCTTGCGTTGCTCGGCGCGCTTCATCTCGGTCTGGCGCTCCTGCTCGATCTCGCGCGTCTGGATGACCAGCGTCTTCTCGATCTCCGCCGCCTTGATCTCGCGCTCGGCCTCGATGCGGCGCTGGCCCACCTGGCGCTCGGCTTCAATCTTCACAGTCTCGGCCTCACGCGTGCGCTCGGCCTGCTGGGACGCGATCTGCGCCGACTGCTCGGCCCTCGCCATCTCGATCTCGCGCTTCTGCGTCAGCGAGGCGAACTCCTGGTCCTTCTCGATGGTCAGCTTCAGACGCGAGGCTTCGAGGTTCTTGGTGCGCACCTGCACCTCGGTGTCCTGCTCGACGTCGTTGCGCTGCTTGCGGCGCGCCTCGGTCTGCTCGGTCAGGCGCGTCAGGCCCTCGGCGTCGAAGGCGTTGTTGGGGTTGAAGAACTGCTTGTCGGTCTGGTCCAGGCTGGTCAGCGAGACGGATTCCAGCTCCAGACCGTTCTTCTCCAGGTCCTCGGCAACGGCGTTCTGCACCGCCTGCACGAAGTCGCGGCGCTTGTCCTGCAGCTCCTGGATGGTCATGGTCGCAGCGGTGGCGCGCAGGCTGTCGACGAACTTGTCCTCCACCAGCGCCTTCAGCTCGTTCGGGCTCATGGTCCGCAAACCCAGCGTCTGCGCCGCCGTGCTGACGGCTTCCTCCGTCTGCTTCACGCGCACGAAGAAGGCGGCCGTCACGTCGACGCGCATGCGGTCCTTGGTGATGAGGCTCTCGCGCTCGCGACGCAGCACCTCGAGCTTGAGCGTGTTCATGTTGACGAGCACGCGCTCGTGGAACACCGGCAACACGATGGCGCCGCCGTCCATGATGACCTTTTGGCCGCCGAGGCCAGTGCGCACGAAGGCCAACTCCTTGGTGCTGCGCTTGTACAGCCGCGCAAAGACGAAGCCGATGGTCAGCAGGCCGACCAGTGCAATGCCGGCGATGCCGGTGATCTCGATGACGTTGTCCATTTTTTGAAGTCCCTCCGTTCAGATCAGATGAGGATGCGGGTTCGCGATGCAGCGGTAGAACGCGCCCAGCTTGCGCACGATCAGTATCTGGGCGCCTTCCTCGAACACTTCGTCGTCCAGGTCGGGCTCGACCATCAGGTAGTGGACGCGGCCATGCGCGTCGCGCACCCGCGCCTGCGCCGCCAGCCCGCGGCGCGCCGCACCGCCGCTGACGACACCGCCGCGGCCCACCAGCGACTGCTCGCTGACGGCACTGGTCTCGTCGCGCGGAATGATGTGAGCCACCAACGAGCCCAGGCCGCGCACCGTCGCCAGCCCCGGCGGCACCGCCAGCAGCCCGGCCAGCCACGCCGGCAGAAAGCCCCCGAGCAGGTTGAACGCCACCTTCTGCAGCGCATAGCCGAACAGCGCGTAGCCCAGCAGGAAGAGCAGCAGCAACACCAGCGCCGGCACGCGGCCCAGGTGCAGCCAGCCGAGCACGCGGTCCAGGCCGGACTCGGGCATCGCGTGGGGCAGCAAGTCGTCGATGACGTTGCTGGGGCTGAGCGCAACCAGCATGCCCAGGCCTTCCAGCAACGCGATGGCCACGATGAGCGCCACGGCGACGCCGAAGGGCATGGTCTCGGGCGACGTAAAGAGGTTCATCGAAGCAATCCCTGGGAGTTGCGGACGGGCAGGAGTGTCACGCTTGTCCAGCCTTGATTTGAGCCATGCGTTCGGCGATCTTGTTGTCGCGCATCAATTGCTCCAGTTCGCTCAGGCGCGCAGCCTGGTCCAGATTGCCTGCCTGCTGCGTGCCGTCCAGGCCGGTCTGGCGCTGGTAGATCTTGTCGAAGGCGTCCGTCACCTTGCCCAGGCGCTGCTCCACGTTCGACTGGCCGACCGGCTGCGCGGCAGACTCCGTCGCCGCGCGGCTCTTGCGGAACTCGGCCAGCGCCTCCTGCATCTCGCGCTTCTTGGCGAGCAGCGCCGCAGTAAATCCCTGCAGCTCCTGCTCCTGGCGGGCCAGGTCGGCGAGCGTCGTTTCCAGCACGGGAATCTGCGCCTCGATGTCGATCTGGCGCGACACGGCGGCTCGGGCCAGGTCTTCGCGAGAATCGGCCAAGGCATGCGCGATCTGATCGCTCAGTGCTTCATGGCTGCGATTGAGCTTGGCATGTTGCTGCTGCGCCAAGTGGCGGTTGGCGCTGACGAGGCCCAGCTCGTGGCGCACGTCGTCGATGACGCCGTCGGCCTCGCGGATGGCCTGCTCCATGGCAGCGTGGGGGTTGAGGTCCTCGATCTTGTCCAGCAGCGCGTGCATGCCACCGGCAATGACGCGGCCCACACGGGTCTTCAGGGAATCGGCCATCTCAGGCTCCTTTGGTCATGGTCAGGGTCGAGGCCAGCTCGACGGTGGCGGTCAGGTGGCGCTTCACCACCTCGGGGTCGAAGGCATGCGCGCCACCGGTGGTGGCCTGGCGCAGCAGCGATTCACTCAGCAGCGCGGCGCGGCGCACCAACGAGTCTTCCAGCTTCGCCGCTTCGTCGGCCGACGTCGGCGCGCTGCTGATGACGAGCGCCATCAGTGTCGTGACCTGCTCGACGAGCAGGTTCAGCACCTCGGAATGCCGCCCCTCGCTCCCTTCGATGCGCACCAGCGCCTCGCGCAGCCGGTGCGTCAGCTCCCGCGCCCAGCCGTGGGCAGCGACGTAATCGAATGCGCCGTCATGCTGGCGCTTGAGCTGGCCGAGCAGCACGCGCAGCTTGTCGCTGTTTGTCGTGGCGCCGTCCACCTGCAGCTGCGCCAGCCATAAATACAAGTCGCTGGGAATCCGCGCCGACAGCGGCTCCATCGTGATCGTCTGCGTCGCCATGCGGCACCGCCTTCAAATGAGTTCCAACGAACGCGAATGTATTCGTTTGAATTCATTTGTCAACAGCCCGTCTTCACGGGCGCAGAACGGGCGATGGCCAGCTAGGCGGCGTCCAGCATCTGGCTGAAGAACTTCTCCCCACTGATCCGCGGCTTGTAGGCCGACACGGCCTTGGCAATCGCCGCGATGTGGTCGGGCGTCGTGCCGCAGCAGCCGCCGGCGATGTTCAGGAAGCCTGCCTTGGCGAACTCGCCCACAAGACGCGCCGTCACGTCGGGCGTCTCGTCGAAGCCGGTGTCGCTCATCGGGTTGGGCAGGCCGGCGTTGGGGTAGCAGCTGACCGCGACCTCGCCCGCGACCTTGGACAGCTCCTCGATGTAGGGCCGCATCAGCGTCGCGCCCAAAGCGCAGTTCAGGCCGATGGCGATGGGGCGGGCGTGGCGCACCGAGTGCCAGAAGGCGGTCACCGTCTGGCCGGACAGGATGCGGCCGGAGGCATCGGTCACCGTGCCGGAGACGATGACGGGCAGGCGCTCGCCGGTGTCTTCCATCAGCTCGTCCAACGCAAAGATGGCGGACTTGGCGTTGAGCGTGTCGAAGATGGTCTCGACGAGGAAAACGTCGGCGCCGCCTTCCAGCAGCGCCTTGGCCTGCTCGTAATAGGCCGCGCGCAGCGTGTCGAAGTCGACATTGCGGGCGCCGGGGTCGTTGACATCGGGACTGATGGACGCGGTGCGCGGCGTCGGGCCGAGGGCGCCGGCCACGTAGCGTGGCTTGTCGGGCGTCGAGAACTTGTCGCAGGCAGCGCGAGCGATCTTGGCTGCCTCGACGTTCATCTCGTAGGCCAGCCCGGCGAGGTCGTAGTCCTCCTGCGCGACCGAGGTGGCACCGAAGGTGTTGGTCTCGATGAGATCGGCCCCGGCGGCGAGGTATTGCTCGTGGATCTCGCTGAGCACGTCGGGCCGCGTGAACATCAGCATCTCGTTGTTGCCCTTCAGGTCCTTGTGATGGTCCTTGAAGCGCTCGCCGCGGTAGTCGGCCTCGCTGAGCTTGTAGCGCTGGATCATGGTGCCCATCGCCCCGTCGAGCACGGCGATGCGTTGCTGAAGGATGGCGGGCAGGTCTTTGGCGCGGGTGTAGGCAATCGGCTTCATGCCGTGATTTTCGCTGGCTCTTGGCGCGTGAGCCGTTGACGCGCAAGAAAGCCTGACTTGCGAGCATTTCTACGGCAGGCATCAACGCGCCAAGACCCTTGACGCAGCTCGGGCAATGGCCTCTCCGAGCTGGGTCGCCGGTGATCACGGCAATCTTTTTGCTTGTCAGTCCTCGAAGAAGGATTCAGCTTCGGCCAGCACCACGTCGGGCGCTTCCTCCGCGATGTAGTGGCCGCTGTCGACAGCGCGGCCGGTCACGTGCTCAGCCGCAGCCTGCCAGAGCTTGAGCGGCTCGAAGCAACGGCCGACGACACCGCTGGCGCCCCACAGCACGCGCAGCGGCTGCGTGACGCGCCGGCCAGCGTCGCGGTCGGCGCGGTCGTGCGTCAGGTCGATGCCGGCGCCGGCGCGGTAGTCGGCGCAGATGGCGGCGGCGGTTCCGGGCCGGGCGATACAGCGCTCGTACTCGGCCCAGGCGTCTGGCGAGAAAAAGCTGCCGCCCCGGCGGCCCATGCCGTCGCGCAGATAGGCGAGGGGGTCGGCCTCGATCAGGCGCTCGGGCAGCGGCGCCGGCTGGATGAGAAAGAACCAATGCCAGTAGGCGCGCGCAAAGGCCTCGGTCGTGCCCTCGTACATGGCCAGCGTGGGCGCGATGTCCAGAAGCATCAGCCGCGTGACGGCGCCCGGGTGGTCCAGCGCCAGCCGGTGCGCGACGCGGGCACCGCGGTCATGGGCCAGCACGGCGAAGCGCGCGTGGCCAAGCGACTGCATCAGCGCCACGGCGTCCAGCGCCATCTCCCGCTTGGCGTAAGCCGCGCTGCCCTCGCCGGCTGCCGGGCGGTCGCTGTCGCCATAGCCGCGCAGGTCCATCAGCACGACGCGGCGCGTCTGCGCCAGCACCGGCGCCACGCGGTGCCACATCGCCATCGTCTGAGGGTGGCCGTGCAAAAGCAGCAAGGGCGGCCTGCCGGTGTCCAGCGGGCCGCCCTGGCGGGCGAACAACGTGACGCCGTCACGCTGCACGTTCAAGGATTCGAAGCCGGTCCACATGGTGGACCGATTCTGTCAGGCGGTGCGCAGGAAGTAGAGGTTGCTGCCGCTATTGGCCAGCAGCACGAAGCCGTGAAGCGCGGGCACGTAGCGGAAGCGGTTGTGCACGCCGCCGATGCCGACCGCCGACGGCTTGATGCTGCCTGCTCCGAACTTGAAGAGGCTGATGTCCCAGACATTGCTGTCATTGGGCGTGATCACGTAGACCCGACCGGCCGAGGTGCCCTGGCCGGCGTAGAACAGGAAGCGGTCGTTGTCGGCGTCGTAGTCCAGCGCGGCATAGCTGGGCTGCTCGGCAAGCCACTGGTCGAGCGCAGCGCCGGGGTTGAAGCGCACGCTCTGCTGCTTGCCTGCACCCAGCGGTGCCCGGCTGGCGCTGAGGCGGAAGGGGTCGTAGCCCTGGCCGTCGCCCCATTGCAGCGTGAACAGCTGATTGCGCTTCGTATCCACGGCGATCGGCCAGCGCACCACGTCGTCGCTCCGCTGGGTCAGCCCGTAGCTCCAGGCCTTGGTCTGGGGTGACCATTTCGTCAGCTGCGTGCTGATCACCTCGCCGGTGCTGCGGTTCACCACCGCGCCATAGGTGCCAGCAGGCGCGTCTGGCCAGGTGCCGGCCGGGTCCCAGGTATTCGTGTCGAGGTTGAAGCCGTCCACCTTGGCGTAGTCCACCGCGGAGCCATAGACGGCTCGTGCGCCGAACAGCATCAGCCGGTTGACCTGGGGCACAAAATGCAGCGAGCTGTACAGATGCCGGGACGCGGGCTTGCCGTCAGCGTAGTAGGCGACGTCGCGCGCAGTGCTGCTGCTGGCCGCCAGGCGCAACTTCCAGCTCGGCGCGTCGGCGGTCAAGTTCAGGGAAACGACACGGTTGTCGGCCGAGTCGTTGTGCCCACCGGCTGCCGCAATCAGGATTTCGTTGCTGATCTCGTTGAAGGCCATGCCGCTGAAGGCATCGATGGCCGCACCGCCCGCACCCGCCGTGCCGGGAATCTCAAACCACTCGTTGAGCGGCTTGTTGGCCAGCCAGGCCGGCATGAAGCGCGCCGGTGCCACCGCCCAGACCGGCGCGCGGGTGAAGGCCTCCTGCAACACGGGCCAGTTGCTCGCCTGCATCACGCGGTTGTACGCCGGCAGTGCGCCGGTGACGCCATGGCGCACGGCGTAAGAAATGGCAGGCATCAGATTGCCCCAGAAGGAACGCTCGCCCGGATAGAACTCACAGGCCAGCTTCCCTTCCACCGCACCCAGCCAGACAGGGCGGACGAGGTAGGTGGCGGCATAGACCTCGGCCGCCGTGGGGTACCAGGGGCCGGTGCCGTTCTCGTAGTCGGGCCGCGACGCCGGACTGATGACCATGGTGTACGGTGCCGCATTGATGTACCAGAAGGCATTGGACGGCCCGAGGCGGCTGATGACGCTCTGCGCCTTCCAGCGGAAGAAGGCGGCCAGCTTGCTGGTGTTGTCTGCAGAGATCGGCAGCCCCAGCGCCAGCGTGTAGCCGAACACGGCGGTCACGAAGTCCTGCTGCCAGGAGGCGCCGATGCGCAGGATGTTGTCGTAGCCCTCGCCTGGCAGCACCCAGCCCCAGGGGTTGTTGGGCTTGGCCACATAGGCGGCGTGGAAGAACTGGATGTTGGCCTCGACCGAGGCACGGAACTCGGCGTGAAGCGTGCTGTCGCTCTCCGGTGTGACGGCGAGCGCCTGCACCAGCGAACGCATGTCCCAGGCGCTGGACCGGGTCTGCCAGGCACCGACGTCCGTCTGCGTCAGGTTCTGCGAGCCGCGCCGCTGCTTGGACCCGGTGTCCTTGGTCAGGAAGTTGATCGTCGTCGCGAACTGGACCTGCTCCATGAAGTACCAGCGGCCCGTCACCAAGTAAGCCATATAACCCACCGAGGGGCTGTGCGCGCAGTCCCAGACCGGCGGGCGGGTGCCAGCGACGGTTGGCGTGGTGCCGCCACCGCTGCCAATATCACGCACCGGGGAGTTCGGGTGCAGCACCAGATTGGGGTGGCTGGAGAAGCGCAGCGGCCGCTGCGTCTTCTCGTCACGGTAGTGGATCGGGTAGCGGCCGGCGGCATAGCCATTGCGCACCACGGCGGCGTAGTTTTCGGCAACGTCGCTGGTCAGATAGAGCACGTCATGCTGGGGCAGCAGGCCGATGGGCTCCTGGTAGCCCGTGGCCGGCATGCTGTCGCCGTCGTAGAGGAGGTTGCACTTCTGCAAAGGCGCGAAGGTGGTGGCGAGGCCTTGCGCCGCCCCCGTAGTGGCGGCAACGCGCGTGCTGTAGGTCGGCACCTGCTCGGTGGCCTGCAGATAGACCGCGTCGTGGCGCGGCGTCACGCCGGGATCGTCACCCAGCCAATGGGACAGCGCCGTGCCGCTGATGAGCGGCGTGCGGCAGTGGTGAGGCAGATCGATGGCTGACGAAAAACGTTGGCGCGCCCCCAGCGTGAAGACGAAGGTGGCCGACTTGTTGGTCGGGCCGCTCACGGTCAGGTAGCCGTTCTCCACCCAAGGCAGCACCTCGACCGCCCCGCCGGCAAACAGGCGCACCTCCAGCCATGCCACGAGGTGAGGGTCGCTGCCGAAGGGCTTGCGGAAGATCCACGACGACATCTGCGAGCCGCTGACCCAGGTGGTCTGCGGCGCATCCCAGTCGGCCGCACCGAAGCTGGCCGAGCCGAGGGCGCCGGCGCCGAACTCGGCGGTGATGCCGGTCTTCTTCAGGTCGGCGATCCCCAGCGGCGTGCCCGGCGTGACCGGATCAATGCGGCGCAGGCGCACCTCCAGCACGGTGCCGGCTGTCAGGTCGACCAAACCGGCCAGCTGAGCAAACTTCAGCGAGCCGTCGGGCCAGGTCGTCCGTGAAATGACCTGCATGCCGCTGATGCTCGCGCCGACGCTGCTGCCGGCAGGGATGTCACCACGTCGGAAGGCATACCCAAGGCAGTACGGCGCCCTGGACTGGGTCTTGCTGCTCAGCAGACTGAATTGCATGAGGCCGGCAAAGATGCCCAGTGCGGGCCCTGGCGGCGCGGGCGCCGGGGGCGGAGGTGCCGGCGGCGGCGGGGGCGGCGGAGGCGACGCGGGGACCGGCGGCTTGGGCGCGGCGGTCGCCTCTGCGCCAGGGAGCACGGCCGCTGCTTCGGTCAGGGCTGGGCTGCTGCCGCCGCCGCAACCGATCAGGGGCAGCCCCCCGCTCACTGCTGCTGAATATTGAAGGAACTTGCGGCGTTGAGCGTCTGTCATGAAAAAGCGATCCTATGCAGCACAGTGACTGTGCATGCGGGCATACAAAAGGGGGACAGCGGCGATTCTGGTGGCGGCTGTTGCAGCCCCCGTGGCCAAACGTTACGGGCGCGCTTTCGCGCGGCGGTATAAGTTGGCGTTATGCAGTCCCATTCTGGCGTAGCTTGCTGACGGGTCGCCGTCCCCAACAATGCCCACTATTTCGCGCCCAGGCGCTCAGCAACTTCTCAAGCGATGAAGCCTTTCTACCCCGCTTTGCTGGCCCTCCTGACCCTTTGCGGTGCACCGGCCGCACTGGCTCAGGGCAAGCCCCTGATCTACTGCGCCGACGCCAGTCCGGAAGGCTTCGACCCCGGGATGTGGGACAGCGCCAGCACGAACATCGTCGCCAGCCAGATGTTCGACGGCCTGCTGGGCTTCAAGCGGCCGACGACCGAGCTGGTTCCCAAGCTGGCAACGAGTTGGGAGATTTCGCCAGACGCGAAGAGCTTCACGTTCAGGCTGCGCGAGGGCGTCAAGTTCCACAGCCCCCCCTGGTTCAAGCCCACGCGCGACTTCAATGCCGACGATGTGCTCTTCACCTTCCAGCGCTTTATTGACCCAACCACCCCGTTCAACAAGGCTTTTTCCGTCAACTTCGTCTATCCGCAAAATCTGGGCTTGGCGAAATTGATCGAAGGCATCGACAGAATCGACGACCGCACAATTCGTTTCCGGCTCCGTCAGCCTAACGTGACCTTCGTCGCAAACTTTGCCTTTGGCTGGGCGGGCATTCAGTCAGCCGAATACGCGCAGCAGCTGTTGAAGGCCGGCCAGGCGTCGCAAATCAACGTCCAGCCGGTCGGCACCGGGCCTTTCATGTTCAAGAGCTACGCCAAGGACGACGTGCTGCGCATGACGGCCAACCCCGACTACTGGGGCGGCAAGCAGCCGACGACCAACCTGGTGTTCAGCATCAGCCGCGAACCGAATGTGCGCGTGCAGAAGATTGCCGCCGGTGAGTGCCATGTGACGGCAGCGCTGCGTGATGTCGACGTCTCCTCGCTGGCCGGCAACGCCAACGTCAGCATCGAGAAGATACAGGCGCTCAACATCTCCTACCTGAGCTTCAACCTGAAGAAGCCGCCCACCGACAAGCGCGAGGTGCGCGAGGCGCTGGACATCGCCATCGACCGCGACGCCATCTTCAAGGCCCTGTTCCCGCGGGGCGACGCCACGCAGGCGGTCAGCGCCTTCCCGCCCGCCATCCCCGGCTACAACAAGAGCCTGAAGAACGAGTTCGACCCCGCCAAGGCCAAGGCGCTGCTGGCCAAGGCCGGCTTCCCCAACGGCTTCGAGATCGACCTGTGGGCCCTGCCCGTGCAGCGCCCCACCAACCCCAACGGCCAGCTGATGGCCCAGCTCATCCAGCAGGACTGGGCCAAGATCGGCGTCAAGGCCAGCATCAAGACCTTCGAGTGGGGCGAGTACCTCAAGCGCGCCAACAACGGCGAGCACAACGTCTACATGAGCGGCTGGAGCGGCGAGACCGGCGACGCGGACGACTTCCTCACGCCCAACCTGAGCTGCGCGGCCAACAAGAGCGGCGTCAAGTTCTGCAATGTCGAGTTCGAGAAGCTCATCGACGAGGCCCGCGCCACGCCGGACCAGAAAAAGCGCATCGCCCTGTACGAGAAGGCGCAGGAGATCTTCAAGCGCGAGCGGCCGTGGATCACGATGGCGCATTCCACCGTCTACATCCCGATTCGCAAGGATGTGGTCGGCTTCAAGATGGCGCCGAATGGGTCGGTGGACTTTGAGGGCGTGTACCGGAAATGACGCGTCGCGGCCGTGGTGACTTCCTGGGCCGGGGGGCTGACAGATGCGCCTGAGGCACATCGAAGTCTTCCACGCCATCATGCAGGCCGGCACCATCAGCGGTGCCGCCCAACTGCTGCACATCTCCCAGCCCGCCGTCACCAAGGTGCTTCAGCACTGCGAGCTGCAGCTCGGCATGCCGCTGTTCGACCGCGTGCGCGGCAAGCTCTACCCGACACCCGAGGCGCAGCGCCTGTTCGTCGAGATCGACAAGCTCAACCGCGACCTCGTCGGTATCCGCCGCCTGGCCGCCAACCTCAAGCTCGGCGAGAGCGAGCAGGTGCGTCTGGTGGCGACACCCGCCGTCGCCATGGCCATCGTGCCCGCCGCGATGACACCCTGGTGCAAGGCCTTTCCCAACTCCCGTTGCTCGCTGGCCACGCACCACACGCGAGAAATCGTCTCCGCGCTGCTGCTCGGCGAGGCTGACCTGGCCCTGTCGCTGCAGGACCCGCACCACCCCGGCATCAAGGCCGAGACCATCGCCAGCGGCGCCATGGTCGCCCTGTGCCCGCTCGGCAGCCCCGAGGCTGAAGGCGACGGGCCGCTGGGGCTGGCCGACATCCGCAGCGAGATCGTCGGCCTGCAAAGCGACGACCCGCTCGCCGGCCTGCTGCATCACGCGGGCGAGGCGCTGGGCCAACCCCTCGCCAGCCGCATCACCGTGCAGACCTACCAGCTGGCGCGCGCGCTGGTCGAGGCCGGCGTCGGCATGACGCTGGTGGACCCCTTCACCGCCGCCAGCGCCGACCTGACCCGGCTGCGCGTGCGCCCGCTGACGCCGACGGTACCGGTCAACCTGCACCTGCTCACCGCCGCCAGCGCGCCGCTGGGCCAGGCCTCGCGCCGGCTGGTGCGCTTCATCACGGCGGCGGCGCAGTCGCATCTGGCCGGGCTGGCGGGGTCGGCGTGACACCCTCCATCGCGATCGAAGACATCGCCGCCCACCCGGACTTCCGTCCCCTCGCCGGCCTGGCCCACGGCATCGCCGTCGACCTGCGCTACGCGACGGCCGACAACTTCGTCGGCCATTCCGTCTACGCCGGCATCGACTGCGCCTGGCTGCGCCGCGAGGCCGCCGCTGCGCTGGAGCAAGCCGCCGCCTGGCTGCACGAACGCCGCCCCGGCTACCGCCTGCTCGTGCTGGACGCGCTGCGCCCACAACGCGTGCAGCAACGCCTGTGGGACGAGCTGCAGGGCACGCCGCTGACCATGTACCTCGCCCACCCCGAGCGGGGCTCCATCCACAGCTTCGGCATGGCGGTAGACATCACCTTGCTCGACCCTGCCGGCCGCGAAGTCGACATGGGCAGTGGCTTCGACGAGATGACGCTGGCTTCGCACCCCGACCACGAGGCCGAGCATCTGGCGCTGGGCACACTGACGGCGCAGCACCTGATCGAGCGCGGTTGGCTGCGCGCGGCAATGCGGGCCGCGGGCTTCCACGGCATCAGCACCGAGTGGTGGCACTTCGACTTCGGCGACCGCGTCGCGGTGAGGCGGGATCTGCCGCGGGTGCTTTAGACCCGCTTCTGCATGAAGACGCTCAAGGGGTCGTCGGCATAGCCACCGAACGGCCCGCAGCGCTCGTAGCCACAACGGCCGTACAGGCCCAGCGCCTCGGGCTGATAAGGCCCCGTCTCCAGCCTCAGCAGCTGGCAGCCGCGCGCCACCGCCTCGGCTTCGAGCTGGCTGAGCAAGCGCTGCGCAACGCCCCGGCCGCGCGCCGCCGGCCTGACGAACATGCGCTTGAGTTCACCGGACTCGGCACTCATCACGACGGCGCCGCAGCCCACCGCCTGCAAAGCAGCATCACGGGCCACGGCGAACAGCACGTTCGGCTGGGTCAGCGATGCGAGGTCCAGCGCATGCCGACTCTCGGGCGGGTAGAGGGAGTCCTGGTAGGCATCCAACTCGGCGATGAGGGCGATGACCTCGGGCTGGTCGGGCGATTCAAAGTCAATGCTGTGCATGGGCAGGCGGAACGGCGCTACGGATTGATCGCAAGCCCCGTGCGTATCCGCTTGGGCTTCAGAAATTGACCTGTCCATGCGTTCAGATCTCGATGTCATGTGTTCGACCCTTGGCCATTGCGCTCAGCGAGCACCGTTTTCAAGTGCTCCTTGAGCTCTTCCTTCTTTTCGCCCGAATGCGCATTTGCAATCGCAAGCTCAGCCGCAGCCCGTGCTTCGGCGCGACGCCCGAGCGCGAAGAGCAGTTGCGCCTGAGCTGCGCCAATGAGCCAGTCATTGGGAAACGCATCGAGTGCGGAGGCCAAAACGTCAAACGCTCGGCCAGCCTGATCCTGACGGGTGAGATGCACGGCCAACGAATAGCGCGCCATCTTCACGCCGACATCGGCCTCGGAATTCGCCCGCGCCAATTCAGCGTTCAGCGCCTTCTCGTAGTGCGCAGCGGCTTCGCTGTGCCGGCCCAGATCCGTGAGTACACCTGCAAGCGAGCTATGGAAATACTCGCAACCTGGCTGCTTGCCTTTGAGCAGTGAAATGGCGCGCAAGTACCCATCCGCCGCTTCCTCAAGGCGCCCGGCTCCCCAAAGTTTGAGCGCTGCCTTGGCGAGTGAATTTGCTTGCTGGTGATCAATCATGTGTGCAATGGAAAGGAGCGGCGTTCAGCGCTGAGGAATGGAGTCGTGCATGACCCATTCCGATGGCGCGATGCCATATGTCTCTTCCACGCAGGCGAGAGCCTCTTGCACGGTTTCGTGCCATGAGTCTGCGGCAAAGCGCCCATCCAAAGATTGGCAGACAAGCAGGAAATTCTTGTTTCCATCGTCGGTGACATCGAATCGAAACTCAATCTCGAGCGCGTTGTCGTCGTCAGGATCGGCCGGGGACCAGCCGCTGTTCGGGTGACCAAGGATGCGTACCACCCGGCACGCGATGGCTGCATAGGATTTCATTGAAGTGCTCCATTCGTTAGACGAGAGCCGCTGCCGGACAACGCCGGAGCAACCGTCGCAAGCGTTTGGTGGGCATTGACTATGCCCACGCGACCAGCCCGACGGCTGAAACGACATAAAAAGCCAGCCCAGCCAGCAACAGGCCTACTCGCGTGATGACGCGTCGGCCGTCACGC
Organism: Roseateles sp. AC306; assembly: GCF_979253795.1. Lineage (NCBI taxonomy): Bacteria > Pseudomonadati > Pseudomonadota > Betaproteobacteria > Burkholderiales > Sphaerotilaceae > Roseateles > Roseateles sp. AC306. Next base: position 101,267 of record NZ_CEEDEB010000012.1, on the reverse strand, counting down.
TTGAAAGAGAGCGCGCCAGCCATGCCGTAGACGCGGCCCTCGCCAGAGCCGAGCTGCTCGCCTCGCCAGCGCCCGAAGGTGGCCAGCGACACGACCGCACGGCCGGTGCCGATCAGCAGCAGCTCAACCGCCACCCACACCGCAAAGCTCAACAGCTCCTCCAAGCAACGCGCTCCTCAATGGCCAGCCAGCTCAGCTTGCAGCCGCTGAAGTACGCCGTGGATGCTCGCCCCCTCACTGATCTGCGGATTCGAGTAGCCGTCGCTCTTGCCCGCCTCCTGCTCCCGCACCTCGATGACCGTGCGCGCGCGGGCGTGGGCTTCCGTGAACGACCAGGTCTTGCGCAGCGCTTCCTCGTACATCGCCCGGCCGAAGAAGGTCAGCTCGGAGCGCTTGCCGCAGCCGTAGGAGGTGTGGTCGGCATCGGCCGCCGTCATCACCAGCGTGCCGTCGCCAGCCAGCGGTGCGATCCAGCTGCCCGAGTAGCAGGCGGAGACCGAGATCACGCGCCAGCGCACGCCGGCCTCGTCCAGCCAGCCCTTCAGCAACTGGGGCGTCATTTCCTCGGTCTGCAAGGGCCAGGTGTTGCTGGCCAGCTTGCCGTCTGCACCGCCGTGGGAGGTGAGGTGCAGGAAGAGCACGTCGCGGTCGCGGTCCATCACGGTGGCGAGGTGGGCGATGGTCTTGTGCAGGTTCAGCGGCGTGGCCCACGGCAGGGTCTTGACCGTGGCGGGGTTGGCCACCAATTCCACGAGACGGCCGTCCGCACCGAAGCGCTCGCGCATCGTCCTGGCCACGACGGCGCTCTCGCGCATGAACACGTCCTCGGCAGCGTACGGCGCGTAGGTCAGGCCGTAGACATTCACGCGGTCGGGGCGCGGCGGTTGCAGCGCCTCCAGCGCGTCGACAAGCAGCTGCGGCTGCACGCTGACGACCTCGTCAGTCAACGGCAGGCCGGCGTAGCGGGGTTCGTCGTCGGCCTGCGGCTCGGACCACCAGAAGGTGACCGGCGCCAGCCAGCCGCCCACGACCAGGGGGATGGCCGTGAACAGCAGCGCCGCAGCGCGCGCCGGGCTGGGGCCGGCCACCCGGCACAGCAGCACGACCTGCGCGAGCCAGGCCCAGAGCATGGGCATCAGCCAGACCGTCCAGGCCAGTGCAGCCGGCCAGTCTTCTCCCGGGCCCAGCACCGCCCGCAGCGCGAGCAGCACGGCGCTACCGCCGAGATTGAGCGCCAGCCATGCGCCGCTCGACACCGCCAACAGCGTCGCCGGGCTGACCGCCGCAGCGCCCGTTCTCACGCCCGACCTTGCCACCACCCAGCACAGCCAGGCGATCACGGCAACGCCCACCCAGCCGCTGAGGATGCCGTGCCACATGAACCTCGGTTCGCCCGCCAACAGCGCCCGCTGGACCACCAGCGCCAGCGGATAGCCGGCCAGCGTCAGTGCCGCGAGCGTCAGCGGCCGTGCCTCCAGGCCTTCCCACCGAGGCGACCGCAACGCCAGCATCCGGCCTCCCTCGCGCAGCCAGGCCAGGCGGCCTCGCACGGCGTCGCCCTCGACCGCCGGCGACAACCGAGGCAGATCAGCACCGGCACCCGGCACCGACGTCTCTTCATCCATTCGCCAAGTCCTCCCTGCCGCTCATCCTAGCCAGCCATGCGCTCGAATCGGCGGCGCACCACGCCATCCACCTCCAGCGTGCCGGTGAACATTTCATAGGGCCGCAGCCACCAGCCGCTGTCGTTGTAGAGCGGCCGGTAGACGACCAAGGCCTCCAGCGTCTCGCTGTGGCGGGCGACGGCCATGACCTCGTATTCGCCGCCCTTGTAGTGGCGATAGCGGCCGGGGGCCAGGTGGGGCAGTGCGGGCAGGTCGTGTTCGCTCATGCCCGCATTGGACACGCTAAGGCTGCTTGAACGCCGCGTCGCTCTCCGCCCCCTTGCGCGGCTGCCAGCCCAGGCCGTAATAGTCACCTCGGTCGCGCGCCCAGGGGTCGAAGGCGTTGACGACGCCGGCCAGCTCGGTGCTGAGCTCGGGCACCGTGCGCAGCAGCACGCGCTTGAACGGCGACACCTCGACGCGATGGCCGTTGCTCTCACGCGGCTCAAACTGCTTGGCCGTGGGGCCGTTGTTGTTGACCCACTCCACGCCCAGCTTGCCGTAGAACTCGGGCCGGAAGCTGCTGGTGAAGAAGCGGTCGCTGAACAGCCGCCGCGATGCGTTCAGGATGAAGACCTGGAACTGCGTCTCCGAGATCGCATAACCATGCGGTCGCGTGAACTCGGCCAGCCAGCCGACCACCGTGTCCACGTCCTCGATGTTGTCGACCAGGCTGCCGTCGGGCTTGCCCAGGCAGTCGTTGATGGGGCTGCCGTCGAGGTTCTTCTGCGCCGCCGTGATGAGCTTGCTGGCGTCGCAGGTGTGCTGGCCGTAGATGCTGCGCAGGTCGGCAATCACCTTGGCCTGCCGGGTGCGCTCGGGCGAGTCGGCCGGCAACCGTGCGTCGATGAAGTCGTCAAAGCTCGTCAGCTGGCGCAGGCCGTACTGGCGGCGGAACTCGTTGAAGCGCGGCACGCCGTGCTCACGGTCGCGAATGAGGTCGAGTGCGGCCACATCGATCTTGCCGGTGCTGCTCTGCAGGCGCGGCAGCGGCAGGTTCTGCAGAAAGGCCGGGCTGTTGCCCAGCGTCAGCAGGCCCAGGCGCTGGCGGCCCATGGACAGGGCCCAGTCGGCCGCGCCTTGCTCGGCCAACGCGCCGGTCGCCTTGGCGCGGAAGGTCTCGATGACCGGCACCTTGGCGGCGATGCGGTTGGGGTCGGCGTCCCAGTGCCGCAGCTCGATGAGGTCGGGCACCAGCGAATGCAGGCGGTAGACGCTGACGAACTCCTCGGGAAAGTTGAACGGCGAGCCGAAGTGGTTGACGCCGCCGTTCACATGCTCGGGGTTGGCGAGGTTCCAGATGTCGTCTTTCGTCGCGTCGTGGCGGGCGAACAAGCGGTCGCTGGTGTAGACCCGCGCGCCCAGGCCGAAGATGCCCGGCCCCGAGGCCAGCGCCGAGTACCACTGGCCGGCTTTCTTCGCGTCGCTGCTCTTGCCGAAGTTCTGCACGACGACGGCCTCCAGTGCGTTCTCCACCCAGCGAGTGCCGTCGAACAGGCCGCCCCAGTTGGCGTTCATGCCGAGGTTGAGCGGCTCGCCGTAGAGCAGCTGCGGCGTCCATTCGATGGTGTGGATCTTGGCGATCTCGGCGGCGACGACGAGGCGGGCCACCTCGAAGAGCACGTCGGGCGACACGTCGCGGTAGCGGATGACCGCCGCCGGCGCGGCCGGGTCGCGCAGGCCCGAGTCGTCGTCGGGTGCAGCGGCCGCGCGGCGGCGAAACTCGGCGACAAAGGCGTTGTGCTCGCGCGAAAAGACCGTGTGATAGAAGCCGACGCCGATGCTCCAGTTGTCCGGCATGGCCGCAGTGCCCTGCCCCGCCCACTGCGGGTTGATGGGGTCGCCGGGGGCGAAAACGGGCAGTTGGCCCAGCGCCTCGCCGGCGCCACCGCGCTTGCCGGGCAATAGCAGCAGCCGCGCCGGGTCGGCCGGGTCGCGCTTGACGCGCTGGCGCGAGACGCCGTCGTAGCCGTAGATCTGGGAGGCGTCCCACCAGGCTGTGGTGTTGTTGGCATGCGTGCGGTAGGCGCGCGCCAGTGGCGTGCTGCCGTCGGCCGCGGTGTAGCGCGGCGGCGCGTTGCCCTCGGCGACGAAGCTGCGGTCGATGCGGTCACCCGGCCGGCAGCCCAGCTTGGCGGCATCTCCTGCGCAGCCGACGGGCATCCACTGATTCGGCCTGTCGTCGTTGTGGCCTTCCTGCATGTGCATGAACCAGTCGTGCGTCATGAACTGGATCCAGAACGCCGCCAGCACGTTGAAGAACGGCGCCTTCTGGTAGTCGCAGTTCGCGTCGGTCGCCGCGCCGGGCAGGCCCTGGCCGTCGCGGCACTTGGCGGGGTCGCTCTGTGCGCGGGTGAAGAGCTTGCGGCTGATGAGCTGCGGGTCGGGTTGCAGCAGGGACAGGCGGTTGCCATGGCGGTTGCGGGCCAGCGTGTCGTCGCTGATGTCGGGGTAGGTCGCCTCGAACTGCACATTGCGCGCAAACAGCGCGCCGCTGGCGCCCATCCCGGGGTTGATCAGGTCATTGCAGATGCCGCTCAGCTGACGCCAGCGCATCAGGTCGCCCTGGCAGAGCTGCGGGCCGTCGCCACCCACGGCCGCGTAGAAGGGCGAGCTGGCGGGCAGGCGCATCGAGGGCCAGGTCTTGATGGCCGGGCCGTCCACGCCGTCGCGGCCGCGCGCGTAGTCGGCGAAGGTTCCCGAGTTGTCGAACAGGTTGAACTTGATCAGTTCCATGCGCTGGTATTCCAGGTCCAGCAGCGCGCCGTCCACGCCGCGGCCGTTGGCGCCGAGATGACTCCCGACGCCGCTGGTGCCCGGTAGCAGCGAATTGCGGTCGCCCGTGGCCCAGTAGTTGGACCAGTCGACATACGGCGTTGGGCGGAAGGCCGCGGCCTTGTCGCCGCCCCGGCAGCGCGCCACGGCCTCGCCGACCTTGCCGTTGAAGCGCTCGCTGCGCTCGTCGGCCACCTTGCGGAAGCCGCCCGCCACCATGGCGGCACAGTTCTTCGTGTCCTCCAGGCCGGCGGTGGGCGTGGTGCTGACGCAGCCGGTCAGCAGCAGCGCCAGCGAGAGCAGCGCGGTCAGGCAGGGCTTCATGTCTATGTCCTCAGTGATTCTTCGCGCAACATAGCGAGCCGGGCGGCGCAGCGTCAATCCTGAGTCGGCCCGAAAAGATTCACCTTGAGGACAAGCCTCCCGCCATGAACGCATCCCGCCGACAAGTCTTGCAATTCACCGCCTCCGCTTCGGGCCTGCTGGCCGCCGCCGCGCCCGCCCGCGCTCAAGGCAACGCCCTGCTTGCGCGCCGCCTGCGCCCGGGCGACACCCTCGGCCTCGTCAGCCCCGCTAACGCCACCTTCGAACGCGAGCCGATGAAGATGGCCATGGAGGCCATCCAGGCCCTGGGCTTCAAGGTCAAGCCGGGCCAGCATGTCGCCGCGCGGCGCGGGCCCTTTGCCGGGACGGACGCCCAGCGCGCCGCCGATGTGAACGCCATGTTCGCGGACGACTCGGTCGCCGGCATCCTGGCCCTGACCGGCGGCTCTGGCTGCAACCGCATCGTCGACAAGCTTGATTACGAACTCATCAAGCGCAAGCCCAAGTTCTTCGGCGGCTTCAGCGATCTGACCAGCCTCGTCAACGCCATCCATCGCCAGACCGGCCTGGTCACCTTTCACAGCCCGGTGGCCGGCTCGGAGTGGAACGACTTCTCGGTGCAGAGCTTCAAGGCCGTGGCGATGAACGCCGAGGCCGCGCTGCTGCGCAACCCGGTCGTGGCGCCGGGTGACGACCTCGTGCAGCGCGAGGAGCGCATCTCGACGATCCGCCCCGGCCGCGCGCGCGGTCGCCTGGTGGGCGGCAACCTGACCGTGCTGGCCTCCATGGCCGGCTCGCCCTATTTCCCCGACTGCCGCGGCGCCATCCTGTTCCTGGAAGACATCAACGAGTACATCTACCGCATCGACCGATGCCTCTCCACGCTGCGGCTGACCGGTGCGTTAGGCCAGTTGGCCGGCGTCGTGCTGGGCCGCTTCACCAAGTGCGATCCGGGCGACGGCTACGGCAGCCTGACGCTGGACGAGGTCTTCGACGACTACTTCCTGCCGCTCAACGTGCCGGTGTTTCGCGGCGCTGCCATCGGGCACATCAAGCGCAAGCTGACGGTGCCGGTGGGCGCCATGGCCGAGCTGGACGCTGACGCCGGCACGCTGCGCCTGCTCGCCCCCGCCGTCGCCTGACCGCCATGACCCAGGCCGCCCTGCCGCCCGTGCGCGTCTGCATCGTCGCGCTGCCGGACGCCGTCATCTCGACGATGGCCGGCCTGTTCGACGTGATGCGTGGCGCCGGCCTGATGGGCCTGGCGGACGTGCGACCGTTCGACGTGCGCATCGTCGGCGAGGAAGCCGGCCCGTTGCTGCTGGCCAGCGGCCTGCCGATGACGGTGCAGGCTGCCGTGCGAGACGTGGCCGAGGCGGACATCGTCATCGTGCCCTCGCTGCTGCTCAGCGCCGCCTGGGTGCCAGGCCGCTACCCGGCGCTGGTGGCCTGGCTGGCGCGCATGCATGCACGGGGCGCGCTGCTGTGCTCTGCCTGCTCGGGCCTGTTCGTGCTGGCCGAGACGGGGCTGTTCGACGGCGCCGACGCCACCGTGCATTTCTCGTATGCCAGCGCCTTCCAGGCCGCGCATCCGGCCACGCGCATCCATCCCGAGCGCGTGCTCGTCGTGGCCGGCGCGCGTGACGAGTTGGTGAGCTGCGGCGCGTCGACCACCTGGCACGACATGGCCATGTACCTGATCGCGCGCTTTGCCGGCAGCGAGGCCGCGCAGGCGGTGGCGAAGCGCTTCGCGCTGGTGTGGCACCAGGACGGCCTCGCGCCCTACATCGTCTTCGAGGGCCGGCGCGGCCACGGCGACGCCGAGATCGAGCGCGCACAGGCCTGGCTGGCGCAGCACTTCTCCGCGCCCGACCCCGTCGGCCAGGCCTGCGAGCGCTCGCGCCTGGCCGAGCGCACCTTCAAGCGCCGATTCACCCAGGCCACGGGCATGGCGCCGCTGGCCTATGTGCAGCGGCTGCGCATCGAGGGCGCCAAGCAGCAGCTGGAGCGTGGCGACACGCCGGTGGACGACATCGGCTGGCGGGTGGGCTATGAAGACCCTGCCTTCTTTCGCCGCCTGTTCAAGCGGCTGACGGGGCTGACACCGGGCGACTACCGGCGGCGCTTCAGCATCCCGGCGTTCGCGCGGCCCTGACGTCAGCCTTGCCGCGTTGGCAGGATTGAACCGGTTGCGGCCAAGGCGCCTCTTCGCACGGCAAGGGTGGCGCTCGACGATGACGGCCTGTCTTCATACACCGGCTCACCCTCATGAACACCCCTTCCCTTGATCTGCAGAAACTCGAAGCCTTCGCCGGCCGCGTCGTCGGCGACGTGGCCTCGGCCTACGGTGTCTTCCTCGGCCACATCGGCGCCCAGCTCGGCCTGTACCGCGCCATGGCCGGCGCCGGCCCCCTGACCTCCACGGAGCTGGCCGCGCGCAGCGACTGCGCCGAGCGCTATGTGCGCGAATGGCTCAACGCCCAGGCGGCGGGCGGCTATGTCGACTACCTGCCCGCCAGCGGTCGCTACGAACTGACGCCCGAGCAGGCCATGGTGCTGGCGGACGAAGACAGCCCCGTCCACATGCCGCCCGCCTGGAATGTGCCCGCGTCGCTGTGGGCCGACGAAAAGCAGCTGCTGCAGGCCTTCCGCACCGGCCGCGGCGTGGCCTGGAGCGAGCGCGACGGGCGTCTGTCCTGCGGCGTCGCGGCCTTCTACCGCAATGGCTACCGCGCCAGCCTCGTGCCGCAGTGGCTGCCGAGCATGGACGGGGTCGTCGAGCAGCTGACCGCCGGCATCGACGTTGTCGACGTGGGCTGCGGGCACGGGCACTCGGCCATCCTGATGGCGCTGGCGTTTCCTAAATCGTGCTTCCATGGCTTCGACAGCCACGCCCCGTCCATCGACGAGGCGCGCCGCCAGGCCCGGCGCGCCGGCGTGGCCGACCGGGTGCGCTTCGACGTCGCCCGCGCCACCGACTTCCCCGGCAGCGGCTACGGCCTGGCCTGCTTCTTTGACACGCTGCACGACCTGGGCGACCCGGTCGCCGCGATCCGCCACGTTGAGCGCTCGCTCGCGCCGGGTGGCTCGGTGATGCTGGTGGAGCCGTTTGCGCACGACCGCGCCGAGCACAACCACAACACCGTTGGCAGGCTCTACTTCGGCGGCTCGACGGCCATCTGCTGCGCGCACTCGCTGGCGGACGGCGGCGCGCTGGTGCTGGGCGCACAAGCCGGGCCGGCGCGGTTGCGCGAGGTGCTGCGCGACGGCGGATTGAGCAACGTGGCCTGCACGGCCGAGACGCCGTTCAACATCGTGCTGCAGGCACGCCGGGCGTGATGACTCAGCGCTGCCGGGCCACCCAATCCGCAAGCGCATCCAGCACCGGCCGCCCCTTGGCGGCCGCCTCCGGGTGGTTCAGCAGCACGACGAAGACCCACGGCTTGCCGTTTGCGTCCGGCACGAAGCCGGCCAGGCCGACAGCGTCACGCAAGGTGCCCGTCTTGAGCCGCGCCTTGCCCGCCGCCGGGCTGTCCTTCAGGCGGCGCGACAGCGTGCCGTCCAGGCCCGCCACCGGCAGTGCGGCCAGCAGCTCGGGCGCTTGGGCGCCGGCCTGGCTCACGCGGAGCAGGCCGGCAAGTTGGGCCGGGCTGATGCGCTCGCTGCGTGACAGGCCGGAGCCGTTGTCCAGCACCAGGCCCTTGTCGTTGAGACCCTGCGCCGCAAACCACGCGCGCACGCTGCGCTCGGCCGCCACCAGCGTGGGCTCGCCGCCCTGTGCGGCCTGGGCGCCGAGCTGAAGGAAGATGAGGCGGGTCAGCGCGTTGTCGCTGCTCTTCATGACGCCACGCAGCACCTCGGCCAGCGGCCGGCCGCGGTGCGTGGCCAGCACGACGGCGCCGGGCGTCGCGGCGGCCTCCACGTCGCCAGGGCCGATGCTGCCGCCCAGTTCGCGCCAGAGCTGGCGCACGGCGGTCGTCACCAGCCATTGCCGGTCCACCAGTTGCAGCGGCGCGCGCTGGCGGCAGTTGGCCGGGAAGGCGCCCTGCAGCTTCAGCGCCCAGCCGTCGCCTGCGGGTGTGACGACGGCAGGCTTCCAGACCTCGTCCCAGTCCTTGCACAGGCGCGATGACAGCGTCATCGCGCTCGCGTCCAGGCTCAGGCCCGGCAGCACGGGCAGGCTGCGCGCCGTCACGCCGGTGGGCGTGGCCTGCAGCTCGTAGTCCAGCAGGCTGCCGTTGAGGTGCAGCGCGTCGGGGATGACGTTGTAGCCAAACTCGGGCGCCTCGTCGAAGGGCGGCAGGCCGATGTCGAAGCGCGTCGGGTTGAACAGCGAGCGGTCGACGACAAGGCCGCCGCGGATCTCGCGCACGCCGCTCTCGCGCAGCTGGCGCAGCAGCCACCACAGGGCCGGCCAGTCGAGGTCGGGGTCGGCACCACCGCGCAGGATGAGCGGGCCGTCGATGACGCCGTCTCGCGGCGGGGTGACCGCGAGCAGCTCGGTGCGGCCCCGGTGGTTGGTGCCGAGCTTGTCCAGCGCCACGATGGCCGTGACCAGCTTCATCGTCGAGCCCGGCGCCATCGCGTCGTCGGCGCGCCGGGTCAGCGCAGGCCGCGAGCCGTCCAGCGGCTGCAGCACGTAGCCGAGGCTGTCGGCGGGTAGACCGGCCTTGGCGAGCGCCGCCTCGACGGGGTCGGGCACCCGGGTTGTGGCGCAGCCGGCCAGAAGCAGCGCCGCAGCGTACAGCCAGGCACGCATCAGAAAACGCCCAGGCGTTGGGCCACGAAGCGGGCCAGCGCCACGTCCTCCAGGCCTATGCCGACGCTCTTGTAGACGACGATGTCCTGCGGCCCGCGTGGGCGCGGCGTGACAAGCAAGTCGCCCAGCTCGGCCCAGCGATCGGGCGAGCTGCTGATCAGGTCGCCCGCCTCCAGCTCGGCGGCGGTGCGCCATTCAACGGCGATGAGGTCGGCACGGGCCAGCAGCGTGTCGTCCAGCTCCCGCGCGGCGCGCGTGCTGGAGCCGACCGCCGCGATGAAGGCGCCGGGCTTGACGAGGCCGCCGTCGAACAGCGGCGTGGGTGAGCGCGTGGCAGTCACGATCACATCGGCCTGCGCGGCGGCCGTTGCCGCATCGACGACCTGCGCGCCCAGCTCGGCAGCGAACGCCTCGGCCCCCGAGCGCGCGCAGACAAGCACACGCTCGAAGCGGCGCACCCGCATCAGCGCCTCGGCATGCGCCCTGGCCTGGATGCCGGCGCCGAAGATGGCCAGCGTCTTCGCCTCGGGCAGCGCCAGCAGATCGGTCGCGACCGCACTGGCCGCGGCCGTGCGCAGCCGCGTGAACTCGTTGGCCTCCAGGGTGGCCAGCGCCGCACCGGTGGCGGCCGAGAACAGGCTGACGAGGAAGTTGTACTTGCCGTTGCACGCCGAATAGACCTTGGTGCCGAGCACCGCGGGCAGGTGGCCATCCGCTTCAAGGATGGCCCCCATCGCGCTGATGGCGAGCGCGTTGCCGTCCTGCGTGCGGGTCGCGCGGTGGCGTGCCAGCACCTGGGCCTGGCCACGGCCGTGCTGGGCGAAGGCGGCACGCAGCGCGGCCACGGCACTGTCGGGGTCGAGCACGGCCACGACTTCGGCTTCGGTGATCAGGCGCATCAAGACTCTTTCGTCATCCTGCAAAAGGGGCAGGGCGCACTTTAGAAGGGCCGCGCCGCACTGGGGGTGTGCTTTAGGGGGCCACGCATTCCCACAGGTTATGCGCTGCGCACAAGCATTCATTGAACGGCGCGCAACACTGGGGTGCGTCCCCCTGGGCGACTCCGCGCGCGCCCGTCAACATGGCCGCAATCGAATCACGAAGGGGTCGTTGAGATGAAACTGAATCGTCTGGTGTCGCAGCTCGCGGTGGTCGGCCTCGCGGCTCATGCAGGGGTCGTGCTGGCGCAGAGCCAGGGCGGGAAGCTGGAGCGCGTGGAGGTGACCGGCTCCAGCATCAAGCGCCTGGCCGGCGAAGGTGCGCTGCCGGTGCAGGTGATCACGGCGGACGAGCTCAACAGCAAGGGCCTCGCGACGGCCGAGGACATGCTGCGCCAGCTGGGCATCAACGGCACCGGCGCCGACAGCGCCATCTCCAACAACAACGTGTTCGGCTCCGACACCGATCGCCTGACCGGCGGCTCGGCCAACGCCAACCTGCGCGGCTTCGGCCCGGGCAGCACGCTGGTGCTGCTGAACGGCAGGCGCCTGTCGGCCCAGGGCATGAGCGGCGCCGCGGTGGACCTGAACTCCATCCCGATGGCCGCCATCGCGCGCATCGAGATCCTGAAGGACGGCGCCTCGGCCATCTACGGCACGGATGCCATCGGTGGCGTCATCAACTTCATCCTGAAGAAGGACCTGGTGGGCGTGAACCTCAAGGTCGACCTGGCACAGCCGCTGGAGTCCAGCGCCGGCACCACGCGCCGCGCCAGCATCAGCGGCGGCTTCGGCACGCTGGACCAGGACCGCTTCAACCTGATGGCCAGCCTGTCCGTCGAGAAGAACGACGTGCTGCGCGGGCGGGACCGTGAATGGGCCAACGGCTTCCAGCCCGACCTGCGCCTGTCGCCAGATTCATCCAGCCACCCCTTCGCCAACGTGCTGGGCAACTCCGCCACCGTGGCCAACACGGCGCTGGGCGGCGCGTCTGGCACGGTGGGCTCCCGGGTCGGCACCACCGACCCGGTGAGGTACACCCGCATCAACCTGCTGGCGCTGACCGACGACTGCGGCGACATCGAGACCGGCGTGCGCTACCAGGCCCAGCTGTGGAACGCCACCGCGCCGTCCACCAAGTACCTGTGCAACACCGACTACGGCCGCCAGTACATGCTGTCGCCCAAGAAAGAGGCCTACAACCTGGTCTCGCGCGGCAGCCTGCTGCTCGGCGAGAGCCATACCGCCTTCTTCGAGCTGACCGCCTCGCGCACCGCCGTCACCGCCGAGCTGACGCCCAGCCAGTTCAGCACGACGAATGCGGCCAACAACCACTACCCGGTCAACGGCCCCTACTACCTGAACCTGCGCAACGCCGGCGTCACTGACTTCGACCCGACCAAGCCCATCGCCTACCGCTGGCGCATGCAGGACTTCGGCTACCGCACGCTGGAAAACGTGGCCGACAGCAAGCGCCTGCTGGTGGGACTGGACGGCCTGATCGGCAAGTACGACTACAAGCTGGGTCTGTCCAGCGCCAAGGCCGAGGGTTGGACCAACCTCGTCGACGGCTACGCCAACATGGGCCGCCTGAACGACGCGCTGCGCACCGGCAAGATCAACCCCTGGGTGAAGCCAGGCGAGAAGCAGACGGCCGAGGCGATGGCGCTGATCGAGTCCGTCAAGGACCGCGGCCGCCTGCAGGGTGGCAACACGACGCTGCAGCAGTTCGACGGCGCCCTGTCGGGCGAACTGATGAAGCTGCCGGCCGGCTCGCTGGACTTCGCGGTCGGCTTCGACCTGCGCCGCGAGACGTTCGAGTTCCTGCCGGAGACGGGCACCTTCACCTGCAGCGACGGCCTGGCCGACGCGCTGACCGCCGCCGACACGAGCAAGTCCAAGATCGTCTACAACTGCCCCGGCAACACGGCGATTCCCGAGGTGTCGCGCAACATCAAGGCCGTCTACGCCGAGCTGGCCGTGCCCGTGTTCAAGGGGCTGGACCTGCAGCTCGCCGTGCGCCATGACCGGTACAGCGACTTCGGCGGCACGACCAACCCCAAGATCGCCTTCCGCTACCAGCCCAGCGACACGCTGCTGTTCCGCGGCTCGGTCAATACCGGTTTCAAGGCGCCGAGCTTCCAGCAGCTCAGCCTGAACACCGCGCCGCGACTGGACACCGCCGACTGGCCCGACCCCGTGCTCTGCCCGACCGACCCGTCGCAGTGCACGCTGCGCGTGAATTACACCGACTCCGGCAACCCCTCGCTGACGCCGGAGAAGTCCAAGCAGGGCACGCTCGGCATCGTCGTCTCGCCCGGGCGCGACGTGACGCTGTCCCTCGACTACTGGCGGGTGGACCTCGACGACCGCATCAAGAAGCTGACGCTGGCCGAACTGAAGAACAACTACGGCCTGTTCGCCGACCACTTCCAGCGCGACGCCGCGGGCAAGGTGACGCTGGTGGAGGCCGGCTGGGTGAACGCCGCCGACAGCTCGACGCGCGGCCTGGACTGGGGCGCGAGCTTCGTCTCCAAGCTCGACACCGGCACGTGGAAGGCCAACATCAACGGCACCCACATGCTGAGCCACAAGGAGCGCACCATCGCCACGCAGCCGCTGGTGGAGCAGGTGGGCGAGTTCGGCACCCGCACGCTCTACCTGCGCAACAAGTTCAGCGCCGACCTCGGCTGGGCCAGCGGTGACTGGGCTACGACGATGAGCATGGTGTTCAAGTCCAGCTACATGGACGAAGACCTGACGCGCTTCGGCACGCCGCGCCGCAAGGTCAGCAAGTACACGACGTTCAACCTGTTCGCGTCCTATACCGGCATCAAGAACATGACGCTGACCGCCGGCCTGCGCAACCTGACCGACGAGACGCCGCCCTTCACTTATCACAACGTCGACAACGTCGTGGGCGCCGGCTGGGACCCGCGCGTGGCCGACCCGTTCGGTCGCACGCTGGCCGTGTCGGCGAGCTACACCTTCCGCTGAGTTGTCCTTCTCCCTGCCGGCCTCGCATGATCGGGGCCGGTTTCAGGCCTCGCTCCGGCGAGGCTTTTTTCTTGTCAGCTCGACTTCAACAGCGCGTGCACGGCGCCGCCCAGCGCCGGCAGCCGCCAGGTCGTCGACGCTTGCTCGTGCGGCGCGTAGCGCGTGCCGAGGCTGGTGGTCACTGCGATGAGGTAGTGCAGGTCGCCGTCGTGAACGATGCCGGCGTCGCTGGCGTAGTTCTGCGTGTTGCCGGTCTTGTGGGCGAAGCGGGCCGGGATGCCTGGCACCCAGCCGGGCAATGAACGCAACGACTCGCTGCTGAGGTTGTGGTGCAGCGTCTGCGCGTCCAGCGCGCGGCGGATGACGTGCGACTGGCGGGGCTGACCAGCTCGGGCTGAGTCGGCGCATCGGCATCGAGCCGCCACATCAGCCGCAGCGCGTCCCAGGCCGTCATCTGGATCTGGCCGACGCCCGAGCCGGCGCCATTGCCCCAGCCACCGTCGGGCCGGGTGTTGGCCAGCATCAGGCCGGTGAGGCCGTGTGCCTTGAAGACGTCGTGCAATTCGTTGTGAACTTCCCGCCCGCCCTCGCGGCGGATGGCGCCGCGTTCATGCAGATGGGCCACTAGCGCCGAGGTCGCCTCGTTGCTGCTGACGGTGATCATGTCGAACAGCCAGTCCGCCTGGGGCCGGGTCTTGCCCGCATGCGTCAGTGGCAATGCCCAGTCGCTGCGGCCGGTGTCGACGAGGCGGGCGACACCGACGGCCACCATCATCTTCAGCAGCGAGGCGGGGTAAGGCGCTACAAAACGCGGGCCGCTGCCGAACCACGCCGGGAAGGTGATCCGCGACCAGTCGGCACCGGGCAGCCAGGCGTAGGAATCACCCGCCGCGTCGCGCACGTCGGCGTAAAAGGCGATGTTGTCCACGGCGCCATCGGTTCCAAAGCGCGCGACAAGGCCATGCGGATGCTCGCGCGAGAAATGCACGTTCGCGGCGACCGGCGCAGCACCGCGCGGGAAAACGGCCACGGCCAGGTCGATGCTCGGATGCAAGCCCAGCGGCGCACCGCCCTGCAGCGAGTCGGCCGTGGTCTCGAAGCGTTGCGCCAGCACGGCGGCGCGCAGCGCCTGCGCGAGGTCGTCAGCCGTCAAAGCGTGAGCCCGTCCAGCGGCAGCGGGCTGGCACGGCCGCTGACCAGCTCGGCCACGATGTCGGCCGTGGCGAAGGAGAAGGTGAAGCCCAGGGCGCCATGGCCGACATTGAGCCACAGCCCGGGCACGCCGCTGGCGCCGAGGATCGGTGCACCGCTGGGCGTGGCGGGGCGCAGGCCGGCCCAGGGCGTGGCGCTTTCGTAGTCGGCGGCATTGGGGAAGGCGGCGCGCACCGAGCGCTGCAGCGAGGCCAGGCGCGCGGCGTCCAGGCCGAGGTCGTCGCCGACGAGATCGACCATCGCCGCCACGCGCAGCTCGCCGCCGATGCGGGCGTAGAGGATCTTCTTCTCGAAGTCGGTCACGCTGACCTCGGGCGCCTGATGGCCATCACGGATGGGCGCGGTCAGGCTGTAGCCCTTGAGCGGGTACAGCGGCAGCTTGACGCCCATCGTGGCCGCCAGCGCGCGGCTGTGCAGGCCGGCGGCCAGCACGACGGCGTCGGCGCCGACCTCGCCAAGCTGGGTCTGCACGCCGACGACGCTGCCACGCGTATCGCGCAGCAGGCCGCCGACGGGCGTTGCCAACCGGCCGCGAAAGTGCTCGTGCGCCACCAGCCGCTGATGCAGCGCGCGGCAGAAGGCGTGGCAGTCCGCCACCGCCTCGCCATTCGTGAAGATGCCTCCGGCCAGCGTCGCCTCGCCTTCCTCGAACCGGGCCAGCGCCGGCTCCAGCGCCACGCAGTCGTCATGCGACAGGGCCTGCTCGGCGCCGCCGCCACGCACACGGGCAGCCACGCGCGCGAACTCGGCCGGCTGGCGGTAGACGACCAGCTTGCCCGGGGTGCGCAGTGCGATGGTGTCGCCAAGCCGCGCCTCGGCATGCAGGCGGGCGAACGCCTGCTGGCTGTAGGCGCCGAGTGCGAGCAGCCGCTCGGTGGTGCGGCGGTTCACCGGCCCGCGGCAGTTCCGCAAAAAGGCCAGCAGCCAGGACCACTGCGCCCAGCTCGCCTCGGGCTTGAAGCGCAGCGGGCCGTCGGGGTCGGTCAGCCAGCGCAGCGCCTTCAGCGGCACGCCGGCATCGGCCAGCGGCGACACATAGCGGTAGCTGAGCTGGCCGCCGTTGGCGCGGCTGGCGCCCTGGGCCACGTCGGCCTCGCGCTCGACCAGCGTCACACCGTGGCCGCGCTGCAGCAGCGCCCAGGCCGTGGTCAGACCCACCACGCCGCCGCCGATCACCACGCAATGCTTCATCCTGCCCCTGAGCCGCTGTTCTGCCGGCAGGGTAAAGACGCTCGCCGTCAGCTACCAATGAAAGCGGCGGCTGCGGCCATCACCCCGCGTTATGGCGCGGGGTTCTCAAAGTCACGCCCGCGTTATGGCGCGGGGTGACGAAAGTCAGGCCAGCACGGCGGCCATGGCCTCGGCAGTCGCCTCGACGTTGCGGGTGTTCAGCCCTGCCACGCACATGCGGCCCGAACGCAGGATGTAGACGCCGAACTCGGCCTTCAGCCGCTCGGCCTGGTCGGCGCTCAGGCCGGTGTAGCTGAACATGCCGCGCTGGGTCAGGAAGTAGCTGAAATCCCGCCCGGGCAGCTTGGCCGCGAGCACCTCGTGCAGCTGGCGGCGCATGGCCTGGATGCGCTCGCGCATCTCGGCCACCTCGCCTTCCCACATCTCGCGCAGCACGGGCGTCGTCAGCACCTTGGCCACGACCTGGCCGCCGTGCATGGGCGGGCTGGAGTAGTTGCGGCGGATCGTGAACTTCATCTGGCCGAGCACGCGCGCAGCCTCTTCGGCATCGGCGCAGACGATGCTCAGCGCGCCACCGCGCTCGCCGTACAGGCTCATGCTCTTGGAGAAGCTGTTGGCGATCAGGAAGGACAGGCCCTCGTCGGCCAGCAGGCGCGGCGCAAAGGCGTCTTCCTCGATGCCGTCGCCATAGCCCTGGTAGGCCAGGTCCAGGAAGGGCAGCAGTTCGCGCTCACGCAGCACGGGCACAAGGGCGCGCCACTGGTCCTGCGTCAGGTCGACGCCGGTGGGGTTGTGGCAGCAGGCATGCAGCACGACGATGCTACGCGCCGGTAGCGCGTTGAACGCGGCCATCAGGTCGTCGAAGCGCAGGCCGCCGGTGGCGGCGTCGTAGTACGGGTAGGTCTCGCAGCTGTGGCCCGAGCCCTCGAACACCGCGCGGTGGTTGTCCCAGGTCGGGTCGGACAGGTAGACGGTGCTGTCGGGGAAATAACGCTTCAGCAGGTCGGAGCCCACCTTGAGCCCGCCGCTGGAGCCCACGCCCTGGATGGTGGCGATGCGGCCGGCAGCGATGGCCGGCTGGTCGGCACCGAACAGCAGGGCCTGCACGGCGCTGCGGAAGTTGGCGGCACCTTCCATCGGCAGGTAGGGCCTGGCGCCGGCGTTCTCGACGACGGCCAGTTCGGCCGCGCGCACCGAGGGCAGCAGCGGAATGCGGCCGTCGTTGTCGAAATAGATGCCGATGGACAGGTTGATCTTGCCGGCGCGCGGGTCCTTCTGGAAGGCCTCGTTGTGGCTCAGGATGGGGTCGCCGGCATAGGCGTCGACATGCTTGAACATGGGGTGGGTCAGGCTGCGTTGGGGAAGGCGGATTATCGGAGCGGCTCCGAATGCAGCGGCTGGACACCCGTTGCAGGCTTCAGAGCCAATGGACCCAGCGGCCGTGCGGGTGGCTCCAGGCGACGGCGCTTTCCTCGCCCCGATGGCGCAGCGTCCACAGCGTCAGTGTCGATGCCGCCTCGCCGGCCGGCAGCACCGGCTCGGCTGGCAAGGGCGCCTGCCGGGCGCTGAGGCGGGCCAGGTCGCCACAGATCCAGGCCAGGCCATGGCTGCGCGAGAGGCGGTCAACCGCGTCGCGCAGCCGCACAAGGTCGCCGTCGTTCAGGTAGTACAGCACCCAGCTCGTCAGCATCACCGGCTGCACGCCGGCAGGCAGCCCCGCCAGCCAGGGCTCAATGGCGGCGATGCAGTCGTCGGCGCGGCGGAGGGTGTGCGGCAGGGCCTGCATCTGGCGCGCGGCGCGGGACAGTCGTTCACGGCGGGGCGCGTCGTGCGGCCACAGGCAGGCTTGCAGCCAGCGTAGGCCGGCAGGGTCGGTGACGGCTATGGGCGCAGGGTCGAGGCCATCGCGCTGCACGAGGCGCCAGCCGGCTTCGCGCGGCACGGGCGCGTCGCCCAACCAGCGGGCCGTGACCTCGGCACGCCGCCCGTCGCGCGGCGCCGCGCGGTCGTGGTGAGCCCCGTCATCGCTGACATAGCGCAACGCGTAGTGGTCGACGCCAAGATTGAGCCCGGCGCTGCAGCCCCAGTCGAGCAGCGCAAGCTCGTGATTGCCGGTCACGCGGGCCGCCTCCCCCAGAGCCGGCCAGATGGCGACGCAACGGCCGACCTCGTTGGTCTGCGTCGCGCCGTGGCGCAGGTGCTCGACCAGCGCGGGCCACTCTTGTTCGAGGCAGGCGCGCAGCGCCGCCGCCAGGCCAACGTCCGCCGCGCGCTCGCCACCGGCGCTGGGGTAGTAGGCCGCCAGCTCGGGGGCCGCGCCGGCGAGCACGCGTTCATGCAGGGCAGCGAGCAGCAGGTTGGCCTTGCGCTGCTCGGGCGGCGCCTCGGCGAACAGCGCCAGCGCGCGGTCGTCCTCGGCGGCGATGCCGCACAGCGCGGCGTAGAGCGGCTCCAGGCTGCATTCCTCGTGGCCGAAGCGCCGCAGAAGCGTCGAAAGGATGTCTCTGTCCATGCGGCAAGCATAGGCATTCCGCGCGGCCGCTGGCCGCTGGCGGTGGCGGCCCGACAAGACGTAACGGCGGTATCGGGCGTGCAGGACGCACGCCGGCCGCGCGCGTTACACGTCGTGCCGGCGGGTGGCGGCCGTAAGGTGGCGACCGACGCTTTTCGGAGTTCCTGTCGTGTCCGATATCCAATCCATCGTCATCGTCGGCGGTGGCACCACCGGCTGGTTGGCCGCCTGCTACCTGCAACGCACGCTGGGCGCCGCGCGCCAGACCCCGCTGCCCATCACGTTGATCGAGCTGCCGCAAAGCGCGGCCCTGGGCGCCGAGGAGGCCACCGTGCCGACGCTGCGCAACACGCTGCAGGCGCTGGGCCTGCCCGAGAGCGAGCTGTTCGCCGCCGCCGATGCGACGCTGACCAACGGCATCCGCTTCAATGGCTGGCGCCACGGCGGTGCTGCGGCGGACGACTCTTACGACCATCCCTTCGACACCCCGCCGCCCTTCCACGGCTTCGGCGCGGCGGCACACTGGCTCAACCTGATGCAGCGCGGCCTGACGCAGCAGCCCATGGCCCAGGCCTGCACGGTGCAGACGACGCTGTTCGACGGCCACCTCTGCCCCAAGCTGCTGGACTCGCCCGACTACCAGGCCCCGGTCAGCTATGGCTACCAGCTCGACGCCAGCCGGCTGGCCATGCTGCTGCAGCAGACGGCGCGGGAGCGTGGCGTACGGCATGTACAGGGCGAGGTGGTGCGGGTGCACCGAGGCGCCGAGGGCATCGAATCGGTCGAGCTGGCCAACGGCCAGCGCCACGCGGCCAGCTTCTTCATCGACTGCAGCGGCGCGCAGTCGCTGCTGCTGCAACAGAGCCTGAACGTGCCCTGGGTGTCGTTCAGTGACTGGCTGCCCTGCGACCGCAGCGTCGCCCTGCCGATCGCCTATGCCCGCCCGCACGAGGCCCTGCGCAGCTACACCACCGCCACCGCCCAGGATGCCGGCTGGACCTGGGCCATGGATCTGCAAAGCCGCCGCGGCACGGGCTATGTCTACGCCTCGCGCTTCTGCAGTGACGACGAGGCCGTGCACAAGCTGCGCGAGCTGAATGCCGGCCACACGCCGCTGGCCGAGCCGCAGCTGAAGCAACTGCGCGCGGGCCACGCCGCGCGTGCCTGGGAGGCCAACTGCCTGTCGCTGGGCTCGGCGTCCGGTGACATCGAGCCGCTGGAGTCCACGCGCCTGTACGTCGTCGAATGGATGCTGCAGCTGTTTGCCGACCACGTCGCACCGGCCGGCAATGGCGACGCCTGCCGTGCCCGCGTGAACCGCGTCTTCAACGACTTCTACTGCGAGATGCGCGATTTCATCGTCGCCCACTACGCGCTGTCAGAGCGCCGCGACACGCCGTTCTGGCGCGCCTGCACGGAGGAGGCCGCCCTGCCGGCACGGCTGGCCGAACTCCTGGCGCTGTGGGACAGCAAGGTGCCGACACCCACCGACCTCGACCGGCGATGGTCGATGTTCGGTGCGGCGAACTGGTCCTACCTGCTGGCCGGCCTGCACCGCCTGCCCAGCCACGGCATCGGCCTGGCGGGTCACATCTCGCCGGAGATCAGCATGAAGGCCCTGGCCCACGTGCGCGACATCCGCCGCCGGGCTTCAGAGCAGTCACCGACGATGCGGGACTACCTGCTCAGGCTGCGCAGCGCGGCGGTGCCGCAAGCCGCGCATTGAGGGTCATTTCGCGGCCAAGGCCGCTTCGATATCGCCGCGCAATTTTTCTGGCGGGTCATTGGGCGCAAAGCGCTTGATGACCTGGCCGTCGCGGCCGATGAGGAACTTGGTGAAGTTCCACTTGATGGCCTCGGTGCCGAGGAAGCCGGGCTTCTCGCTCTTCAGGAACTTCCACAGCGGATGGGCGTCGCTGCCATTGACCTTGGTCTTGGCCATCATCGGGAAGCTGACGCCGTAGTTCAGCTCGCAGAAGCTGGCGATCTGGTCGTTGCCGCCGGGGTCCTGGCCGCCAAACTCGTTGCTCGGGAAGCCGACGATGACGAGGCCGCGCGGGCCGTAGTCCTGCCAGAGTTGCTCCAGGCCCTTGAACTGAGGCGTGAAGCCGCACTCGCTGGCGGTGTTGACCACCAGCAGCACCTTGCCGCGCTGGGAGGCCAGGTTCGCAGGCTCGCCGCGGATGGAGACGGCCTGGAAGTCGAAGACGCTCTCGCTCATATAGCCTCCCTAGAAAGACGCGGCCGATGCTAACGCCGATGCGCCGAGGGTTTGTAGCATGGCGCCCGGCGCGCGGCTGGCCGTCCAATCGCGCGAACCTCAGGGCTGCCCTTCCGGGCGGCCCAGGCCCCTTTCTCCTCCCCCCGGACTCGCCCACGTTCATGGATCACCTGGCTAGCTTTACCCCGGCCGATCTGGCCGGCCGCACTCCCCCCGAACTGGCCGCCTTCCGCTGGAAGCTGCTGGCCCAGGGCGACTCCTGGTTCTCCAACTCGCGAGACAAGCTCAACGCCCACGCCAACCTGTTGCAGGAGCTGGTTTTCAAGAGTTCGGCAGCGGCCGTGAACTGTGCCGGCACCGGCAATGCGCTGTCGCACATCGTCGACCTGGAGTCCAACCCCGACTTCGTGCGGCTGCTTGCTGCCAAGGACGCGCCGGTGTGGGACGGCGTGCTGCTGTCCGTGGGCGGCAACGACCTCATCGCCGCCGCCCGCACGCCGGCGCAAGACGGCAACGGCCAGCCCATCCCGCTGGAGCTGCGCCTGCTGCGCCACCAGACCGAATGGGGCCCGCCGTCGGCCGGCGTGGCGCGCTATTTTTCCGAGCCCGGCTGGGCCACCTACGCCGCCTACCTGCGCGCCAACATCAAGCACCTGCTGAGCCTGCGCGACCAGGGGCCCTCCGCCGGCAAACCCATCTTCATGCATTGCTACGCCGTGCCCATGCCGCGCCCGGCCGGCGCCGCGGTCAACGATGAACTGGGCGCCAGCGGGCCCTGGCTCTATCCCGCACTGAAGGCGTATGGCGTGCCGGCGGCCGACTGGGCGGCGGTGAGCCGGCTGATGGTCTTCCACCTGGCGCAGCTGCTCAAGGGCATGGCGGCCGACAAGGAGGCCTTCCGGGGCCTCTTCGTGTTCGACTCGACAGCCGTGCCGCTGGCACTTGCCGCGCCCGGGTCGACCGGCATCAGCGGCGACTGGCACAACGAGATCCACCTCAACCACAGCGGCTGCTTCAAGATCGCCCGCGCCTGGAGCGAGGCCATCGAGCTGGTGCTGGAGGGCAAGCACCTGATCCAGCCCACCACCGGCCGCAAGGGTCGGGGCAGCAGCTCCAGCAACTCGTCCTGAACGCCGGCCCGCGTTTTTAACCGCGCGGGTTAGCGGTCCACAGGCTTCAGGTCGTCGCTGCGAGCCAGGTCGAGCAGGTGCTCGACCTCTTCCTTGTGCTCGACGAGGTTGCGCTGGTGCCAGCGCCTGATCCACCACATCGTGCCGGCCACGACGACGCCGAAGATGGTGATGGCGCCGAAGGCCGACATGCCGAAGCGCGTCATGGCCGTGTAGAAGGCGCCCAGGCCCAGGATGCAGGCCTGCTCATTGAAGTTCTGCACCGCGATGCTGCGGCCGGCACCCATCAGGCTGTGGCCACGGTGCTGCAACAGTGCATTCATCGGCACGACCAGATAGCCGCCGATGCCGCCGAGCAGGATCAGGAACGGCGCCGCCACCCACACGTTGGTGATGACGTTCATGAAGATCACCAGCAGGCCCATCGCGATGCCGAGCGGGATGACCGAGGTGGCGCGATCCAGCCGGCAGTAGGCCGACGCGACGACCGCGCCCACCGCCGTGCCGATGGCCACGACGCCCACCAGCGACGACGCCTGCTGCGTGCCATAGCCCAGCGCCGCAGCGGCCCAGGCCAGCACGATGTAGCGCAGATTGCCGCTGACACCCCAGAACAGCGTGGTGGTGGCCAGCGAGATCTGGCCCAGCTTGTCCTGCCACAGCCGGCTGTTGCAGGAAGAAAAGTCGCGCACCAGGCCCACCACGGTGTGGGCCAGCGGCTGCAGCGGCGCCTCGGTGCGCGGGATGCGCAGGTTGAACAGCGCGGCCAGCACGTACAGGCCGACGAGGCTGGCGATGGCGGCTTCGGGGCCGGTGTCGATGCCGGTGTCCAGCAGCGGCAGGTCGAAGCCCAGCAGCAGCGGCGCGATGCGGTCGCCGATCAGCTGGCCGCCCAGCAGCACGCCCAGGATGATGGAGGCGATGGTCAGCCCCTCGATCCAGCCGTTGGCCTTGACGAGCTGTGACGGCGGCAGCAACTCGGTCAGGATGCCGTACTTGGCCGGCGAGTACGCCGCAGCGCCCAGGCCGACGATGGCGTAGGCGGCCAGTGGATGGGTGCCGAACAGCATCATCAGGCAGCCCACCACCTTGATGCTGTTCGAGAAGAACATCACCTTGCCCTTGGGCACCGCGTCGGCGAAGGCACCGACAAAGGGCGCCAGCACGACGTAGAAGAGGGCGAACATCGGCACCAGGGCGGCGCGCTGCCACTCGGCGGCGCCTGAGGAGCGCAACAGCTCGACCGCAGCGACGAACAGCGCGTTGTCAGCCAGCGAGCTGAAGAACTGCGCCGACATGATGGTGTAGAAGCCGCGTTTCATCGACCGGAGTGCGATCCTGACAGAGGAGCCATGGGCAAGAGAGGTCGACTAAGGACGGGCGGAGCGGGTTTATAGCATGCGCCCCAAGCCGATTTCATGCACCAGCAGCGCGCGCAAAATCACAGCTTATGCCCCGTCCCATCGAAGCCCTCGTCCACACCGACGCCCTGGCCCACAACCTCGCCCGCGCCCGCGCGCAGGCCCCCAACGCGCGGGTCTGGGCGGTCGTCAAGGCCAACGCCTATGGCCACGGCATCGAACGCGCCTTCGAGGGGCTGCGCGCCGCCGACGGCTTCGCGCTGCTGGACCTGGCCGAGGCCGAACGGCTGCGCGCGCTGGACTGGCGCGGCCCCATCCTGCTGCTGGAAGGCGTGTTCGAGCCGCGCGACCTGGAGCTGTGTTCGCGCCTGAAGCTCTGGCATGCCGTGCATTGCGAGCAGCAGATCGACTGGCTTGCCATGCACAAGACGCACGAGCCGCACCGCGTCTTTCTCAAGCTGAATTCGGGCATGAACCGCCTCGGCTTCAGCCCCGCCGCCTTCCGCGCCGCCTATGCGCGGCTGGACGCCCTGCCCCAGGTCGACGAGATCGGCCTGATGACGCACTTCTCCGACGCCGATGCGCAGCGCCAGGGCGTGGACGGCATCGCCCACCAGCTCGCTGCCTTCGAGACCGCTGCCGACGGCCTGGCCGGCGAGCGCACGATTGCCAACAGCGCCGCGACGCTGCGCCACCCCACCCGCACGGCGGCCGACTGGGTGCGCGCCGGCATCATGGTCTACGGCGGCGTGCCCGACTTCCCCGAGCACGACGCCGCCCACTGGGACCTGCGGCCGGCGATGACGCTGCGCTCCAAGGTCATCGGCGTGCAGCAGCTCAACGCCGGCGACACGGTGGGCTACGGCAGCGCCTACACCGCAGAGCAGGCCACGCGCGTGGGCATCGTCGCCTGCGGCTATGCCGATGGCTATCCGCGACACGCACCCACAGGCACGCCGGTGCTGGTGGATGGCGCGAGGAGCCGCACGCTGGGGCGTGTGTCCATGGACATGCTGGCGGTAGACCTGACCGCCCTGCCGGCCAGCGACTTCGGCAGCGAGGTGACGCTGTGGGGCGAGGGGCCGAACGCCTCACGCCTGCCCATCGACGAGGTGGCCCAGTCGGCCGGCACCATCGGCTACGAGCTGATGTGCGCCATCGCGCCGCGCGTGCCCATCCGCCATGCCTGAATTCAACTGGGCTCCACGCCCGGACGAGCTGGACTTCGACGCCATCCGCGCCAGCGGCCCGGGCGGGCAGAACGTCAACAAGGTGTCCAACGCCGTCCACCTGCGCTTCGACATCCGCGCGTCCAGCCTGCCCGAGGCCGTCAAGGAGCGGCTGCTGAACTGGGCCGACCAGCGCATCACGTCGGAAGGCGTGGTCGTCATCAAGGCGCAGGACACGCGCAGCCTGGAGCGCAACCGGGCCGACGCGGTGGCGCGTCTCATCGAGCTGGTGCAGGCCGCCGCCCATGTGCCCAAGGCCCGGCGGGCGACCAAGCCGACCTATGGCTCCAAGCAGCGGCGGTTGGAGGGCAAATCGAAACGCAGCAACATCAAGGCCGGGCGACGTTCGCCGGCCGAGTAGCGACGAACAGGCTGACCAGGCACAGCGCCATGCCGCCCACGGCCAGCGGCGTTGCCTGCCAGCCTTCCAGCGCGGCCGACACGACGAGCGCGATGACCGGCACCATGACGCCCACCAGCGCCGCCTGCGCAGCGCCCTTGCGCTCGGCCAGCTTGTAGTACAGCGTGAAGGCGATGACCGAGCCGAAGGCGGCCAGGTAGAACAGGCTGCCCACATAGGTCCAGGCCGTGTCGAAGGACAGGCCACGCCCGGTCGCCAGCGACAGGCCGATCAGGAACAGCGCGCCATAGCCCATGCTCCAGGCCAGCACCGGCACCAGTGGCACGCCGCGGCGCTGCAAGGCCAGCGTGAAGAAGCCGCCGACGCAGGCCGCCACGACGGCGAAGAAGCTCAGGCCCAGGCCCAGCGCGGCGTTGGGCCGCGCGCCGGTGGCTGCCAGTTCGGGCCAGAAGATCAAGGCCACCCCCAGCACCGCCCCACTGCTTGCCACAAGGAAGCGCCGGCTGACCGGCTGGCGCCACAGCAGCCAGGCAGCGATCGCGTTCATGAACACCAGCAGGCAGAACAGCACCGCCACCAGGCCGCTGGGTACATAACGCTCGGCTTCGTAGACGGCCCAGTAGTTGCCCGCGTACTGGATGACGCCGGTGGCCAGCGCATAGCCGTGGGCATAGCGCGGCAGCTTCAGCGACGTGCCCTGCCAGCGCGCCAGGCCGGCCAGCAGCAGCGCCGACAGCGCGAAGCGCCAGCCCACCGAGGTCAGCACCGGCACCGGCGAGGCGAGCTGGTAGAGGATGACGTGCCAGGTGCTGGCCCAGATCAGCACCGGGGCCAGGAAGAGAAGCCAGGTGGGCAGGCGGCCGGAGCTGTCTCCCCCCATCAGGTGGCGCGCTTGAAGCTGGCGAGCAGCAGGCCGGCCGCCACGAACAGCGAGCCGAACACGCGGTTCAGCAGCTTGATGTGGCTCTCGCTCTTCAGCGCCGCCAGCAGGCGCGCGGCCAGCACCGTGTAGCCGGCCATGACGACCATGTCGGTGAAGGCCAGCGTGGTGCCGATGACGAGGTACTGCGGGCCCAGCGGCGCATGCAGGTCCAGGAACTGCGGCACCACGGCGAGCAGGAAGACCGTGCCCTTGGGGTTGACCGCGTTGATGCCCCAGCCGCGCAGCACCAGTTGGCGGCGCGTGGCCTGGAGGGCGCCGTCATCGGCGGCGACCATCGGCTTGGCCGGCGCGCGCCATTGCTGCACGCCAAGGTAGATGAGATAGGCCACGCCGGCCCACTTCACCAGCGCAAAGCCGAGCGACGACGCCGCGATCAGCGCGCCCAGGCCGGCGCTGACCAGCACCACCTGGGTCAGGATGCCGAGGATGAGGCCGAAGGTCATGAAATAACCACGCCTGAAGCCGTGTGACAGGCCGGCGCTCATGGCCGCCACCGCACCGGCGCCGGGCGACAGGCTGATGGCCCAGGATGCAGCGAAGAACGCGAGCCAGACTGAGAATTCCATGACGACTCCTTGCTTCCGCGGAAAAGGAGATCACCGCAGGGCCGCAGGTTTTAGCACGGAGGTGCGCGACGGGCAGAAGTCAGGGCTTGGCACCGCATCGAACAGGGCCGCGCGCCGACAATGGCCGCATGGCCACGAGCAAAAGCATCTATACCTGCACCGAGTGCGGCGGCACGACACCCAAGTGGCTGGGCAAATGCCCGCACTGCAATGCCTGGAACACGCTGACCGAGAGCGCCGCCGAGCCCGCCGGCGGCGCCAAGAACCGCTACCAGTCGCTGGCGCGCAGCCAGCCGGTGGCCACGCTGAGCGAGATCGAGGCGAGCGACTTCGAGCGCACGCCCACCGGCCAGGAGGAACTGGACCGCGTGCTGGGCGGCGGCATCGTCGCCGGCGGCGTGGTGCTGATCGGCGGCGACCCGGGGATCGGCAAGTCAACGCTGCTGCTGCAGGCCGTCGAGTCCTTGTCGCAGACGGTCAAGGTGCTCTATGTGACCGGCGAGGAAAGCGGCGCGCAGGTGGCGATGCGCTCGCGGCGCCTCGGCCTGTCGGGCACCAAGGTGCGTGTGTTGGCCGAAATCAGCCTGGAGCGCATCCTGGCGACCATCGAGGTCGAGGAGCCGGACTTCTGCGTCATCGACTCCATCCAGACGATGTACTCCGAGCAGCTGTCGTCGGCGCCGGGCTCGGTCGCCCAGGTGCGCGAATGCGCGGCCCAACTCACGCGCACCGCGAAGTCGCGCGGCTGCGCCATGGTGCTGGTGGGGCACGTCACCAAGGAAGGCGCGCTGGCCGGCCCGCGCGTGCTGGAGCACATCGTCGACACGGTGCTGTATTTCGAGGGCGATACGCACAGCAGCTTCCGCCTCGTGCGCGCCATCAAGAACCGCTTCGGCGCCGTCAACGAGATCGGCGTGTTCGCGATGACGGAGAAGGGGCTGAAGGGCGTGGCCAACCCCAGCGCCATCTTCCTGTCCACCCACACCGAGCCGGTGCCAGGCAGCTGCGTGCTGGTCACGCTGGAGGGCACGCGGCCGCTGCTGGTGGAGTTGCAGGCGCTGGTGGACAGCGGCGGCGTCAGCCCCCGGCGGCTGTCGGTCGGGCTGGACCGTGACCGGCTGGCGATGCTGCTGGCCGTGCTGCATCGTCATGCGGGCGTGGCCACGGGCGACCAGGACGTCTTCGTCAACGCCGTGGGCGGCGTGCGCATCAGCGAGCCGGCGGCCGACCTGGCGGTGCTGCTGGCCATCCAGAGCTCCCTGCGCGGCAAGGCCCTGCCCAAGGGCTTCATCGCCTTTGGCGAGATCGGCCTGGCCGGCGAGGTACGCCCCGCGCCGCGCGGCCAGGAGCGGCTGAAGGAGGCGGCCAAGCTGGGCTTCAGCGTCGCCGTGGTGCCCAAGGCGAATGCGCCCAAGAAGGCCATCGAGGGACTGACCATCCATGCCGTCGAACGCGTGGAGCAAGCCATCGAGGTGCTGCGCGGGCTCGTCTGAAACGTGCGGGATTGCCTTGGGTCAGCGCCTAGCAAAGACTGCTTAGGATCGCGCTTCCACCGGAGGAATCTTTCATGTCCGACCCCGCCGACCTCAGGCAGTACGCTCGAACCGACTTTCTCGCCGCCCAGCACGATGCTGAATCGCTTCCCGGCTGGGTCTTCAAACCGGTGCAGTTCAGCCAGGGGCCGGCCGGACTGGTGCTGAACATGAGCGACGGCGGCCTGCAGGTGCTGACGAGCGCCTCCGAGCCGCTGACCGAGGCCAAGTACGAGGTCGTGCTGCTGCTGGGCCGGTCCGACGTGGACTCCGACGACGAGCAGGTGTCGTGGTTCAACGGCGTGGTGGAGCGCAAGTGGTCGCGCCCGGTGCCGCGCATGGGCATCCTGCACGGCATGTGCTTCACGGCGCGCAACTCCACGGCCGAGCAGTTCCTGGCCGGCCACCAGCCGGCGTTGGAGTCCGGGCAGTGGGTGCGCTGCGTGCTGCTCAAGGTCGCAAGCTGACGACGTGGCAGGATGCGCGCCCATGAGCGCCCTGCCTGAACCTCCCTACTACGCCGTCATCTTTACCAGCCAGCGCACGGCCGTGGACGGCGGCTATGGCGACGCCGCCGACCGCATGGTGGCGCTGGCGGCCGAGCAGCCGGGTTATCTGGGCGTGGAGAGCACGCGCGGCGATGACGGCCTGGGCATCACGGTGTCCTACTGGCGCAGCACGGACGACATCGCTGCCTGGCGCCGAAATGCCGAGCACAAGGTCGCCCGCGACACCGGCCGCAGCGACTGGTATGCCCACTACACGCTGCGCATCGCCAAGGTCGAGCGAGCCTACGCCTGGCAGCGCGCGGATGGCGCGAAGGACCCACAGGCATGAACCCCTGGATCGGCGTTGGGCTTGCGCTCGTGGCCCTGATCGGCGGTGGCCTGCTGCTTGGCTGGCAGGGCGCCATCTTTGCGACGACGGGCATCGTCTTCTGGCTGCTGCTGCAGATCTCGCGGCTGATGCGCGTCATGAAAACGGCCGGCGCGGCGCCGCTGGGCTCGGTCGCCAATGCCGTCATGCTGAACAGCAAACTGCACACCGGCATGCAGCTGGTCGACCTGATCAAGCTGGCCGGCAGCCTCGGTGTGAAGCAGGCGCCGGAGACCTTTGTCTGGCGCGACGCCGGCGGCGACGTGGTGGAAGTGGTGCTGAAGAAAGGCAAGCTCGCCGAGTGGCGGCTGATCCGGGCCGACGAAGCTTCGGGCTCTTCGTAAAATCGCCGTCTTTCCTCAAAGCTCCTGGAGTACCCGATGGTTCCCGCCCCCCTGCACGACCGCGACGGCAAGATCTGGATGGACGGCGAACTCGTCGACTGGCGCGACGCCAAGATCCACGTGCTGAGCCACACGCTGCACTACGGCTGCGGCGCCTTCGAGGGCGTGCGGGCCTATGACACCGTGAACGGCACGGCCATCTTCCGGATGCAGGAGCACACCCAGCGCCTCTTCAACAGCGGCAAGATCCTGCGCATGAAGATCCCCTTCTCGCAGGAGCAGGTCAACGAGGCGCAGCGCGAGGTCGTCAAGGCCAACGGTCTGAAGAGCGCCTACATCCGCCCGCTGATCTGGATCGGCTCCGAGAAACTGGGTGTCAGCCCCAAGGGCAACCAGGTGCACCTGATGGTGGCCGCCTGGAGCTGGGGCGCCTACCTGGGCGAGGACGGCCTGAAGCGCGGCATCCGCGTCAAGACCAGCTCCTACACGCGCCACCACGTCAACATCACGATGACGCAGGCCAAGACGGTGTCGAACTACACCAACTCCATCCTGGCCAACATGGAAGCCACCGACGACGGCTATGACGAGGCGCTGCTGCTGGACGCGTCCGGCTTCGTGTCGGAAGGCGCGGGCGAGAACCTGTTTGTCATCAAGGGCGGCGTCGTCTACACGCCCGACCTGTCGGCCGGCGCGCTCAACGGCATCACCCGCAACACCATCTTCTCGATCTGCCAGGACCTGGGCCTGAAACTGGTCGAGAAGCGCATTACCCGCGACGAGGTCTACATCTGCGACGAGGCCTTCTTCACCGGCACCGCCGCCGAGGTGACGCCCATCCGCGAGCTGGACCGCATCGAGATCGGCAGCGGCTCGCGTGGCCCCATCACGGAGAAGATCCAGTCGGCCTTCTTCGACATCGTCAACGGCCGCAACCCCAAGTACGCCGAGTGGCTGACCGCCTGCTGATCGACGCCTGAGAGCACAAAACATGAGCACCACCCAAAGCCCCGCCTCTACCGTCGAAGTCACCGCCAAGGACTGCAACGACAACGGCACCGTCTTCTGCCCCAACCCCAAGATGGCGCTGTGGAGCAACCACCCCAAGGTCTTCATCGACCTGACCCACGGCGGCCAGGGTCAGTGCCCCTACTGCGGCACGGCCTACAAGCTGAAAGCCGGTGAAGTCGTCGGCGGACATCACTGAGCTGACATGCCCCGCTCCCCCGCCCAGACGGCCGCGCTGCTGGCCTCGCCCGACGACACCGAGGCCCAGTTCTACGAGGCCTTGCAGCATGGCGACCTCGATCATCTGATGGCCTTGTGGGCCGACGACGAGGACATCGCCTGTGTGCATCCGGGCGGCCCGCGCATCGTCGGCCTGGGCGCCATCCGCGCGGCCTTCGCGGCGGTGTTCGAGCGTGGTGCCGTCAACATCCACCCCGAGCGCGTGCGCCGCCTGCACAGTGGCGACTGCGCCATCCACCATGTGCTGGAGCGCGTGCAGCGGGTCGGCGAGCCCCAGCAGGCCTGGGTCATCGCCACCAATGTCTATCTGAAGACCGCACTGGGCTGGCGCCTGGTGCTGCATCACGCCAGCCCCGGCAACGCAGGTGATGTGCAGGAACTCGTCGCCGACGCCGGCACCCTGCACTAGACACTTCTCGCGCATGCAGTACCGCGCCCCCCGCTGGCTGCCCGGCGGCCATGCCCAGACCATCTGGCCCGCCCTCTTCAGCCGCCAGCACGACGGCCCGCTGCCGAACTGGACACGTGAGCGCTGGGACACGCCGGACGGCGACTTCATCGACGTCGACTTCCTCGCCGATGTGCCGGCCGATGCGCCGATGCTGGTGCTGTTCCACGGCCTGGAAGGCGACCGCACCAGCCACTCCAGCGTCGCCTTCGCCAGCGTCGCCCGTGCGCGCGGCTGGGCGCTGGCGCTGCCGCACTTCCGCGGCTGCTCGGGCGAGCTGAACCGCGGGCCGCGCGCCTACCACTCGGGCGACTATGAAGAGGTCGGCTGGATCCTGTCCCACCTGCGCGAGCGCCATGGCCGGCCGTTGCTCGTGGCTGGCGTATCGCTCGGCGGCAATGCGCTGATGCGCTGGGCCGAGGAGGCCGGCACCACCGCCGCACGCACGGCCTCCGCCGTCTGCTCCATCTGCTCGCCCATCGACCTCGCCGCCGCCGGTGCGGCCATCGACCGCGGCTTCAACAAACAGGTCTACGCGCGCCGCTTCCTGCGCACCATGATTCCCAAGGCGCTGCGCAAGCTCCAGCAGCACCCCGGGCTGTTCGACGGCGAGCGGCTGAAACGCGCGTCCACCATCTACGAGTTCGACAACCTCTTCACCGCGCCATTGCACGGCTTCAAGGGCACCGACGACTACTGGGCCCGCGCGGCGGCCAAGCCTCACCTGCACCGCATCCGCATTCCGGCTCTCGTTCTGAACGCGCGCAACGACCCCTTCGTGCCCGGCTACAGCCTGCCCCATGCCGCTGAAGTGGGGGCTTATGTGACACTCTGGCAGCCCGGCCATGGCGGGCATGTCGGCTTCCCGGCCGGCTCGCTGCCCGGGCATCTGTTGACGATGCCGGAGCAGGTCTGCGACTGGCTGTGCAAGCAACGCTGAGGAACTGCGCCGATGGATGACATCGTTCAGGCCGCTCTGAAGAAGTGGCCCAACGTCCCTCACTGCTACGGCTGGCTGGCGCTGGACGCGCGCGGCGACTGGTATATGCGCGACGATCGCATCCAGCAGGCCGGCCCCTTCCCGCGCGTGAAGGGCAGTCGCATCGACCATGACAAGCTGCTCGCCTTCATCGGCCGCAACTACGACAGCGATGAACGCGGCGCCTGGTTCTTTCAGAACGGGCCGCAGCGCGTCTATGTCGAGCTGGAATGCACGCCGTGGGTCTGGCGCCTGCAGCCCGACGGCAGGGTGCTCAGCCACACCGGCCGGGAGGCCCAGGTCGAGTCCGTCTGGCTGGACGAGACGGGCCATCTCTACCTGCTCACCGACCTCGGCCTGGGCCTGGTGCATACGCAGGACATGGGCCTGGCCGCCGAAGCCGTCGAGGCCGGGCGCTGGACGCCGCAGGACTGCCTCGCCGCCAAGATGCCCGCCATTCATCACTTCCAGCGCCGACCCCATCCTTGAATGAAAAAGCCCGCACGCGGCGGGCTTGATCGGCGAAGCGGGAAGACTCAGTTCGCGGCGGAGGCGGCCGGGGCCGGCGCCTTGGGCTCTTCGAACTTGGCGCCGCCGGCATTGGCCAGGTAGACCACGGCGCGGTGCATCTCGAAGTCGTTGAAATCGCCGCCACCTTGCGGAGGCATGGCGCCCTTGCCCTTCAGGGCCGCCGTCACCAGCGCTTCGACGCCGCTCTTGATGCGCGGGCCCCAGGCAGCGGCATCGCCCAGCTTGGGGGCACCCAGCACGCCGGCGGCATGGCAGGTGGCGCACTGCGCCTGGAAGACCTGTTCGCCGGTCTTCAGCGATGCCACGTCATTGGCGTCCTTGACTTCGACATGGCCGACCGGCGCGATACGCCCGGCGACGGCCTGGCCCTCAAGTGCGCCGGTGCCGGCGGCCGGCTTGGTCGACGTGGTCACGTAGTTGGCCAGCAGGATGATGACCACGATGGGCACGACAAAGGCGAAGAACACGGCCCAGGCGAGCTGCTTGGGGGTCTTGATCGGGCCGGTATGGGCGTCGTCTTGGTGATGATCGTGGCTGGCGCTCATGGATTCCTCTGGTCGATCCTGTCGGTCTTGTCGGTCTTCTCGCGTGCCGACGCCAGGCGCGACACGAAAAACCGCCGAATTATAGGCACCGGCCATGCGGCCTCCCGGGCGGTAGAAGCCCGCTGTTAGACTATGCGGCTTCGCGCCCGTAGCTCAATGGATAGAGTACTGCCCTCCGAAGGCAGGGGTTGTTGGTTCGATCCCAACCGGGCGCACCAGACGTATCAAGCACTTAGGCTTCGCGGCTAGGTGCTTTTTCTTTGCCGGTACGTACTGCTACCTCAAGGCAAGTGAGAAAAACGTCGATGCGGCAAGCCGCCTGCAGGCGGTGCAAGCATGTTCGTGAGACAGGGGCCGCCAAGCACGTTCCGGTTCAACAGTGAACCACCCCAAGCACAATCGCCTCGTCGCTCCACTGTTGAGCGGTTAGGGAGGCTGCGCGCAGCGGCACGACATGAACGACGAGGACGTGCAAGCCTGCCGCGCCGCCATCGCGGCACTCGAGGGCCAGCGTGGCACGTTGGGCGACGGCGTTGTCGACATGGCCACTGCCCCGTTGCGCAAGCGCCTGGCCGCGCTGCTGCGGCCCACCGGCCTGCAGCGCCGCCAGATGACGGTGCTGTTCGCCGACGTCGTCGGCTCTACCGCGATGGCGCAGGGCCTGGACGCCGAGGACACGCTCGATGTGCTGAGCGGTGCGCTGCGCCGCATGGCCGATCTCGTCGAGGCTCACCAGGGCCGGGTGCTGCGCTTCACCGGCGACGGCGTGAAGGCCGCCTTCGGCATGGACGACGTGCGCGAGGACGACGCCGAGCGCGCCGTGCGCGCGGGGCTGGCCATCGTGGCGGCCGGCCGTGCGCAGGCGGCTGCCGCGCAGCGCCTTCACGGCCTCAACGACTTCGCGGTACGCGTCGGCGTGCACACGGGCGACGTGGCGCTGGGTGCCGGCGTCGAGGCCGACAACACCGCCATGGGCGCTGCCGTGAACATCGCCGCGCGCATGGAGCAGAGCGCGCCACCCGGCGCGCTGCGCATCAGCCACGACACCTTCAACCATGTGCGCGGCTTGTTCGACGTTCAGCCGCAGCCGCCGCTGCAGGTCAAGGGCGTTGGAGAGCTGATGAAGACCTATCTGGTGCACGCGGCCCTGGACCGCAGCGGCGCCAGTGTCGAGCGCGGCCTGCAGGGCTTGAGCACCCCGATGGTGGGCCGCAGCGCGGAGCTGCTGCGCCTGCATCAAGCCCTCGCGCAAGCGCGCCAGGCGCGTCAGTTGCGCGCACTGACGCTGGTGGGCGACGCCGGCCTGGGCAAGAGCCGGCTGCTGCGAGAGTGGCTGGCTGGCCTGCAAGGCTGTCGCGTGATCTCCGTGCGCTCTCAGCCCGACAGCATGCTGCGGCCCTGGGGACTGCTGCGCAATCTGCTGGCCGTGCAGTTCGGCGTGGCCGATGCCGACAGCGCCGAGGTCGCACGCCGCAAGGTCGAAGACGGCCTGAGCCCGTGGTTTGGCGAAGGCGGCCAGCGGCAGGCCCAGCTCATCGGCCAGCTCTCAGGCCTGGACTTCGGCGACAGCCCGCATCTGCACGGCCTGGACCCACGCTCCCTGCGCGACCAGGCTCTGGCGGCCCTGCGCGGCTACCTGCAGGCGCTCGCCCGGGGCGAGGCCTTCCCCGTGCTGATCATGGAAGACCTGCACTGGGTCGACGACGGCTCGCTGGACTTGCTGCAGCACCTGCAGGCGCATGCGGCCGCGTTGCCGCTGGCCCTCGTCATGACCGGGCGGCCCGGCCTGCTGACGCGTCGGCCCGCATGGGGCGCGGGCGAGACCCTCGTGCAGCTGTCGCCGCTGGCCACCGCGCACAGCGATGAACTCGCGCAGGCGCTGATGCAGCGCATTGCCGACGTGCCCACCGAGCTCACGGAACTTGTCGTCGGCCGCGCCGAGGGCAACCCGTACTACATGGAAGAGCTGGTGCGCCGCCTCATCGACGACAACGTCATCGTGGTGGCCGACGAGCGCTGGACGGTGAAGCTGGAGCGCCTGCAAAAACACCGCCTGCCCGGCACGCTCGTCGGCCTGCTGCAGGCGCGGCTGGACGCCCTGCCCGCTGCTGAGCGGCTGGCCGCCCGCCAGGCCAGCGTCATCGGCCATGTGTTCTGGGACGACGCGCTGTCGGCTGTCGATGGCCAGGCGATGCGGGCCCTGCCCTCACTGCTGCGCGCTGCCTTTGTGAAGGCCCACGAGACCAGCGACTTTGCCAATACCGCCGAGCGCCAGTTCGACCACCATCTGCTGCACCAGGTGACCTACGACACGCTGATGAAGGCCGAGCGGCGGGTGGGCCACGGCGCCGTGGCGCGCTGGCTGACCGAGCGCACCAAAGGGCGTGGCGCAGAGTTCCTCGCCATGACCGGTGACCATGCCGAGCGTGCCGGCGACGCCGTGCTGGCGACGGACTGCTTCGAAGAGGCTGCCAACGAGGCCCGCAAGCGCTTTGCGAACGCAGCCTCGATGGCCTATCTGCGCCGCGCCGTGGCCTCTCTCGGCGAGGCCGACCCCGCCCGCAGCTATCGACTGCTGGCTCTGTTCGGCGACATCGCCGACACAATCGGCGACCGCGCGGCCCAGGATGTCGCACAGGCCGACATGGCGGCACTCCTCGAGCGCCACCCCGACGATGCGCGTCAGGCGAATCTGCTTTTCAGCGGGGCCCTGCTCGCCGACCGTCGCGGCGACGCCGAGACGTCGGAGCGGCTGTGCGCAAAGGCGTTCGACCTGGCGGAGCGCTGTGGGGCCGCCCAGTGGGCAGCCATGGCAAAGGGCCAGATCGCCTGGCTGCACTACGCGAGGCAGGACCATCCGGGTGCCATGAGACAAATGGCCATCGGCCTGCAGTGGGCCGGCAGGATCGAGGCGGAGCGCAGGCGGGCCGAGACCGAGGGCCAGTTGCTGACGGTGTCGGCGATGGTGTCGACAGCGCTCGGACACATCGACGAGGCCCGCGCCTCGCTGATGGCCGTGCTGTCGCGCGGCGAGACGCTCGGCATGCCGCGTCTGCAGCTCGGCGCGCTGTCCGGCCTGGCCAACGGCGCGGCCGATCTGGGGCGGTGGGACGAGTCGACCATGTGGGCGGAACGCATGCGCATGCTGGCCCAGTCCATCGGCTCCACACAGAACGTCGGCACGGCCCAGACCTATCTGGCTGTGGCGGCCGGCTCGCTTGGCGACTCTGCCACGGCGAAGCGCTGGCTGGAACAGAGCCTGGCGCTCTACCGCGCCACGGGCAGCCGGAACGACGAAGCGACGACGCTGCGGCAACTGTGCGCCCTGCATCTCGAACAGGGAGATGCCGATGCCGCGTTGCCGTGGTGCACCCAGGCGCAGGCCGTGCACCAGACCCTGGAGAAATCCCTCGAAGCCTGCGTGGCGTCGGCCTACGCCGCACTCTGCGAGATGCGCCTGGGCCGAGCCGCGGCGGCAATGGGCAATGTGGGCCTGCTGCTGGCGCGACTGAACGGCGACATGGCCGACCGGCCGGCGTTCGAGACGGTGCTGATGCGCTGGCTCTGCCACCAGGCGCTCGAGGCCGCCGGCGATGCGCGCGCGGCGCCCCTGCTCGATCAGCTGTACGCCGACGTCCAGGTGCGCGCCACCGAGATCACCGACGCGGCCGACCGGGATCGCCTGCTCCAGGCCCTGCCCGTTTACCGCGCCATCGTGGCAGCACACGCCAACGCGCGACTGCGCTGACCGCAGCCGCGCTGCGCAAGCTGAACACGGTCAGCGCGTGCTGGCGAGCCAGGCGCTCGCAGCGCCGCGCAGGCGTTGCGACAGGTGCAGGGCCAGGTTGCGATGCAGGTGGATGGCCACCGCCGGGTGGCTGCGGCCGATCTCGTCCAGGGCGTCGAGCGTCAACTCATGGACGAGGGCAGGCGCGTCGGCCACCGCGCCGGCGGTGCGGCCGCCGCCGTCAAGCATGGCCGTCTCGCCGACCATCATGCCGGGCGAGACGCTGAGGTAGCGCTGCGTGCGCCCATGCCTGTCCGGCAGGCTGAGGATGCTGACCGAGCCCCTGCTCACCACGAAAAGCCGGTCGCCCGGTTCACCTTCGGCAAACAACAGTTCGCCGGCCTGCAATTGGCGCGGCAGCAGGTGTGGGGCGACGGCGGCCAGTTGCGCGGCGTCCAGCCCGGCCAGCAGGGACGACTCGGCCAGCGGCACCTCGGCCATCGCGCGCACGTCGTTCGCGGTGCCGCCATCGGCTTCGGCCAGCAGGCGTTGCTCGGCGGCCTCGATGGCGCGGTCGGCATCGGGCCAGTGCGGTACGTGAGCCCCCAGGCCACCGAAGCTGTCCACGGCCTTGGCCGCAGCAGACGCCGCCGCCATGCCGGCCAGTTCGACCGCGATGCCGCGCGCCTTGAGCCGCGCCACCAGCTGCTGCAGGGCCACGGCGCCCGACTCGTCGATGGCGCTGACCCGGCGCAGGTCGAGCACCAGGCAGCGGCAGTCCGGGCCGAGCGTGTCGGCCTCGTCGAGCAGCCGGTCGCTGCTGCCGAAGAACAGCGCGCCGTCGAGCTCGAAGACGACGATGCCCTCGCGCAGTGGCCGCAGGCGCACCTCCACGGCAGCCGGATAGATGCGGCGCGACGGACGTGCCGATGCGAGATAACGGTCATGCACCAGCGAGCGGTTCATCCGCGCCGCAAAGGCCAGCAGCGACAGCAGCACCCCCAGGCCGATGCCGGCCACCATGCCGCGCCACAGCGACGTGCCGACGACGAGGGCCACCACGCCCAGGCCGAGGGCGACGTCGCGCGAACGGTCGCCGGCCCACCAGCGCGCCAGCACGGGGCCGGCCCAGCGGTCGGCCAGCGTGATCGCCACCATCAGCATCACCCCGGCCAGCACCGGCAGCGGCAGCACCGCCAGCAGCGGCCCGCCCAGCACATACATCAGGCCCAGCACCACGGGCCCGACCAGCACCGCCACCCGGCCACGCCCGCCGGCCTTCAAGGTGGCCAGCGCCCGCACACGGGTGACCACCAGCGGCACGCCTCCCAACAGGCCACAGAGGATGTTGGCGCAACCCAGCGCCACCAGTTCGTGACGCGGGTCATGCCGGGTGTTGAGCAGCTGGTCGACCGCACGCAGGTTCAGCGCCGACTCCAGCGCGCCGATGGCAGCAAGGGCCAGCGCCGTGAGCGCCACGGGCCCGGCGTGCCGCTGCAGCAGTTCCATGCCGGCAGGCTCGACCAGTGACAACAGGGCCGGTGGCCACGGCCAGGTCAACGGCAGCGGGCCGATGCTGGCGCCGGCCGTTGCCCCGCTGCCCAGCGCCAACAGGATGGCATGCACCGCGGTGCCGGCCACCAGCCCCAGCAGCAACGCCGGCAGCCGTGGCCAGTGGCGCGCCAGCAGCCAGATGGCGCCTGCAGTGCCCAGGCCGAGTGCCAGCGCCATCGGCTGGCCCCCGCCCAGATTCGCGAGCGTCGCGCCGGCACCCAGCGGCAATCCGAGCAGCAGCGGCACCTGGGCCAGCACGATCAGCAGCGCCGCACTGTTCATGAAGCCGGCGAGCACCGGTTGCGGCACGACGCGGGCCATGCGCGCCAGCCCGAGCCACGCGAAGGCCACCTGAAAGGCGCCGCTCAGCAGCAGCGACAGGCCGCACAGGGCGACGATGCCTTGCAGGCCGGCCGCCGTGGCGGGCGCCAGCCGCGGGTCGGCCACCAGCTGTGCCACCAGGCTGGTCAACGCCAGCGACGTGGCCGATGAGGGCCCGGCCACGGGCAGGACGCTGCGGCTGGCCACGCCATGGAACAGGCCGCCGATGCCGGCCGTGACGAAGGCTGCCAGCAGGGCCACCTGCGCCGCCGCCGCGCCCAGCGGCGAGAACACCAGCAAGCCGAGCGTCACCACCACCGGCAGCACGGCCAGCGCGCCTGTCATCCCGGCGATCGCTTGGCGGATCCAAGCGGCGCCGGTGTGACCGTCAACCCTGTCGAGCATGGCGCTACCGGCTGGTGAAGTTGGCGCAGTCTCGCTGATGGCTTGCAGTCGCGTCCTCAGGGTAAGTCTGCGACGCTTCGTCATCGGCTCGCGCCGCGAACTTGGCGCGCCGGTGGCTTCACGTTGGGCGCTACCGGTGGGTCACCCAGGGTCGCACCCACCTCGCCGGATATCTACAGCGCCAGGCTGCCGTGCACGCCCTCGTCCACGCGCTTGCCGACGATGGCACCGAACAGCATCTTGATGCCGGCAACAGCGGCACCGTGGCGGTTGTCCCAGTACTCGCCGCTGATCGGGTCCACGCGCAGCAGGCTGATGCGCGGGTCGTTCTCGCCTTCGGTGAACCAGGCGCGCATCTTCGGGCTCCACAGGCGGTGGATGGTGGCTGGGTCGGTGACCAGGGTGGCGGTGCCGTCGAGCTTCAGGTGGCCGCTGTTGTCGCCTTCCTTGAAGAAGAGCGTCACACGCGGGTCTCGGTCGAGTTCGACGTTCTTCAGGCTGTCGATCTCGGTGAAGAACCACAGCACGCCGCTCTCCTCCACCTCGGTGACGGTCATGGGCCGTGCGTGCAGTTGCGTCGTCAGGCCCAGCGTGCAGAAGAAGCAGCTGTTGCCGGCCTTGACCATGTCGGCGATCTTCTGCGCGGCGGCCGGGCCGCTGAGGTCTAGTTCGGTGCTGAGGTCGTCGTCGGACATGTCTGTTCCTTGGTGGCGTTGATGGACCAAAGCCTAGGGAGGGCCGGGCGCGGCGGGTGTCGGCCGGCAAGACGGGTGGCTGTCGGAGTGCGCCGGCCTGCCCTCCTACAGGCGCTTCGGCCGCTGCCGACGAGCGGGGAGCGGAGCGCTGCCTAAGCTGCCCCTGACCCGACAACAACTGGATTCCCCATGCGCCCAACTCAACGACTCGCAAGCCTCGTGCTGCTCGCATCCGCTGCTGGCTTTGCCGCCCAGGCCCATGCGCGGTCGGACCCGTCCTTCCTGCAGGAAGCCGCACAGGCGGGCGCCGCCGAGCTCGAGGCCAGCAAGCTGGCCCTGGCCAAGGCCAAGAATGCCGACGTGAGGAAATTTGCCGATTCGATGATTGCCGACCACACCAAGGTGGCCAACGAGCTCATGGCCCTGGCCGAGGCCAAGCAGGTCAAGCTGCCGGAGGGTCCCTCGGTCAAGCAGAAGGCCGAGATCAAGCTCATCGATGCAGGCGACAACGACAAGTTCGACGAGCGCTATGCCAGGCACTTCGGCATCAAGGCCCACCAGGACACGATCGAGCTGTTCGAGAAGGCGTCACTCGAGGCCAAGGACCCAGAGATCAAGGCCTGGGCACAGAAGACACTGCCCGGCCTGCGGCAGCACCTGGAAATGGCCCACGCGCTCACGGCTGTGAACAAGAAGTAGCGCGCCGGCTCAGCGTCCCACGTAGCGCGTCAGCCCCTCCACCAGTGCATCGAAGACGAGGCGGCAGGGGGCGCTCTGGCGCAGGTCCTCGTGCATGGCGACCCAGGTTTCCAGCGGCCAGGCGAACTGCTCGGGCAGCAGGCGCTCCAGCACCGGTTCGCGCCGCGCCAGCGCCAGCTGGCAGACGCCGATGCCCGCCCCCGCGCGCATCAGCGCAAGCTGGCCGAGGTCGGAGTCGCAGCGCAGCGCGAAGCTGTCGCGGCTGATGCCGCCCATGCGCTTGGCGCCCGCGCGGATGAAGGGCGTGACGGTGTCGAAGCCGATCAGCGTGTGGCCCTGCATGTCGGCCAATGAGGCCGGCCGGCCACGGCGGTCGAGATAGGCCGGATGGGCGTGCAGGCCGAGCTCGATGCTGCCGATGCGCCGCGCGATGAGCTGGCCCTGCTCGGGCGGCGTCATGCGCACGGCAATGTCGGCTTCGCGGCGCAGCAGGTCCTGCACGCGGCTGCCCAGCGCCAGCTCCAGCACCAGGCCGGGGTGGCGCTCGCGCAGCGCCGCCATGATGGGCGGCAGCACCTCGACGCCGATGACCTCGCTGGCCGTCACGCGCACCGTGCCGACGCAGGCGTCGCCACGCACGGAGGCCGCCCGCTGCAGCGCGGCGGCGGCGGTCTCCATCTGCTCGGCATGGCCGCGCAAGGCCAGCGCCGCTTCGGTGGGCAGAAGGCCGGTGGGCGAGCGGGTGAAGAGAACCTGGCTCAGTGCCTCTTCGAGCGCGGCGATATGGCGGCCGACGGTGGGCTGCGTCAGGCCCAGCACGCGTGCGGCGCCCGACAGCGAACCCTCGCGCAGGACGCCCAGCAGTGTGTGCAGCAGTTCCCAAGGCGGCGTCGACGTCATGCATAAATGTATAGCCGCACGATCAGCTTCTGCAATTCTCAAATAGGCCGCCGCTGCCCAGAATCTGCCTCATCAACTCCTGGAGCACAGCAATGAACAGCAACGACAAGACGGCCCTGGTGCTCGGCGCGAGCGGCGGCATCGGTGGCGAGGTGGCGCGCCAGTTGCGCGACGCAGGCTGGACGGTGAAAGGGCTCAAGCGCGGCCTGAGCGCGGCCCATGAGCTGCGCGACGGCATCCACTGGCTGCGCGGCGACGCGCTGAACGGGGCCGACGTGGCCGGCGCCGCCCAGGGCTGCGGCGTCATCGTGCATGCCGTCAACCCGCCCGGCTACCGCGACTGGGAGCGCCTCGTGCTGCCCATGCTGGACAACGCCATCGCCGCCGCCACGGCCCAGCAGGCCACGCTGGTGCTGCCCGGCACGGTCTACAACTTCGGGCCCGACGCCCTTTCTGCGCCGCTGCGCGAGGACGCGCCGCAGCGCCCCGTCACCCGCAAGGGCGCCATCCGCGTCGAAATGGAGGCGCGGCTGCGCAGGGCCAGCCAGCGCGGTGCGCGCGTCATCGTCGTGCGGGCCGGCGACTTCTTCGGCCCGAAGGCGGGCAACAACTGGTTCTCGCAGGGGCTCATCAAGCCCGGCAAGCCGGTGACGAGCATCAGCAACCCCGCGGCGCCGGGCGTGGGCCACCAGTGGGCCTACCTGCCCGACGTGGCGCGCACCATGGTCGAGTTGCTGGCCAGGCGCGGGGCCCTGCCCGCCTTCGCCAGCTTCCACATGGCCGGCCACTGGGATGCAGACGGCAGCCAGATGGCGGAAGCCATCCAGCGCGTCGCCGCCCGCCACGGCCGTGCGCCACGCATCACCGCCCTGCCCTGGTGGCTGCTGAAGCTGGCCTCGCCCTTCGTTGCCACGCTCAAGGAGATGCAGGAGATGCGCTACCTGTGGCAGCAGCCCGTGCGCATGGACAACGCCAAGCTGGTGGCCACACTCGGCCGCGAACCCCACACGCCGCTGGATGACGCCGTCGAGGCCGCACTGCGAGGCCTCGGTTGCCTGCCCCCTGCCACAGCCCCGCACTTGGCCGCCATGGCTGGATAGCGCTACCATTTGCGTCCTTGATGAGGAGACGACGGTGGCGGACGACGTGACGGGCAAGAAGAAACTGCGCAGCCAGGACTGGTTCGGCGGGCGCGACAAGATGGGCTTCGTGCACCGAGCCTGGCTGCGCAACCAGGGCTACCCGAACGACTATTTCGGTGGCCGGCCGGTCATCGGCATCTGCAACACCTGGAGCGAGCTGACGCCCTGCAACGGCCACCTCCGCGAGCTGGCCGAGAACGTCAAGCGCGGCATCCTGGAAGCCGGCGGCGTGCCGATGGAGTTCCCGGTCATGTCGCTCGGCGAGACCATCATGAAGCCGACCACCATGCTGTTCCGCAACCTCGCGAGCATGGACGTGGAGGAGTCGCTGCGCGCCAACCCGCTGGACGGCGTCGTGCTGATGACGGGGTGTGACAAGACCACGCCGTCGCTCTTGATGGGCGCCTGCAGCGTGGGGCTGCCGGCGCTGGTCGTGTCCGGCGGGCCGATGCTGAACGGCAAGTTCCGCGGTGGCGAGATCGGCTCGGGCACCTTCAACTGGCAGGTGAAGGCCAAGATCGACAGCGGCGAGTTCACGGCGGACGACCTGACCGAAGCCGAGGTCTGCGGCGCGCGCAGCGCCGGCCACTGCAACACGATGGGCACGGCGTCGACGATGGCTGTCATGGCCGAGGCCCTGGGCATGACGCTGCCGGGCATGGCCTCTATCCCGGCCGCCGATTCGCGCAAGAAGCTGATGGCGCAACTGAGCGGCCGGCGCATCGTCGACATGGTGCGTGAAGACCTGACCCCGGCCAAGCTGCTGACGCGCCAGGCCTTCGAGAACGCCATCGTCGTCAACGCCGCCGTGGGCGGCTCCACCAACCTCATCCTGCACCTGCTGGCCATCGCCGGCCGCATCGGTGTGCCGCTGGCGCTGGAGGACTTCGACCGTCATGGCAGCCAGGTGCCGCTGCTCGTCAACCTCAAGCCCTCGGGCGAGCGGCTGATGGAGGACTTCTTCTACGCCGGCGGCCTGTCCGTCGTCATGAAGGAGCTGGGCGCGCTGCTTCACCGCGACGTGCTGACGGCGAACGGCCAGACGCTGGACGACAACTACCGTGCCGCCCAGTGCTACGACGCGACCGTCATCCGCCCGCTGGCTGAGCCGCTGCAGCCGGCCGCCGGCATCGCCGTGCTGCACGGCAACCTGTGCGAGCAGGGTGCCGTCATCAAGCCCTCGGCCGCCACGCCGGCCCTGCTGCGCCACACCGGCCCGGCAGTGGTCTTCAGCAGCATGGAGGACTACCACGCCCGCATCGACGCGCCCGACCTGGCCATCACCGCCGACAGCGTCATCGTGCTGCAGGGCGTGGGCCCGCGCGGCTACCCTGGCATGCCCGAGGTGGGCAATGTCGACCTGCCGCGCAAGCTTGTCGAACAGGGCGTGCAGGACATGGTGCGCATCTCCGACGGCCGCATGAGCGGCACGGCCTACGGCACGGTGGTGTTGCACGTGGCGCCCGAGGCGGCGGCCGGCGGCACGCTGGCGCTGGTGCAGGACGGCGACCTGGTCGAGCTGGACGTGCCCGCACGCCGGTTGCAGCTGCTGGTGAGCGACGCCGAGCTGGCCCGCCGCCGCGCCGCCTGGACGCCGCCCGTCGCCGTGGCAACGCGGGGTTATGTGAAGCTCTACGTTGACCACGTGCAGCAGGCCCATCTGGGCGCCGACCTCGACGTGCTGGTGGGCAGCTCAGGCTCGGTGGTCGAACGCGATTCGCATTGATACGGTTCGGTGGCGAAGCGGCTTCCATAATCGGCGGGTCGCCTGTCGAGGACCTGCCCCCATGACCTATTGCGTCGCCATGCGCCTGCGCGCCGGCCTGCTGTTCGCTTCGGATACCCGCACGAACGCAGGCATCGACCACATCGCCAGCTTCCGCAAGATGTACCAGTTCCAGATCCCGCACCAGCGCGAGATCGTCGTGCTGGCCGCCGGCAATCTGGCAACGACGCAGTCGGTCATGTCGCTGCTCAACCAGCGCCTGCATGGCGAGACCGAGCACCTGCTCAGCGTGCCCAACCTGTTCGACGCCGCCGTGCTGCTGGGACGCACGCTGAAGGAAATCGTCGGCCGCGACAGCGGCGACCCGCACAACCACGGCGTGGACTTCGGCGCCAACTTCCTGCTGGGCGGCCAGATCAAGGGCGAAGGGCCGCGCCTCTTCCACGTCTACCCGCAGGGCAACTTCATCGAGGCGACGGAAGACACGCCCTACTTCCAGATCGGCGAGAGCAAGTACGGCAAGCCCATCATCGACCGCGTCATCCGCTACGACACGACGCCGCTGGACGAAGCCGCCAAGTGCACGCTGGTCAGTTTTGACTCGACCATCCAGTCCAACCTGTCGGTGGGCCTGCCCATCGACATGCTGATGCTGCGCGCCAACCAGTTCGAGATGGCCATGAAGCCGCCGCACCGCATCGGGCGCGACGACCCTTATTTCCAGGCGCTGCGCATGGGATGGAGCGCAGGGCTGCGCAAGGTGTTCGACGACCTGCCGAACGAACCCTGGTTCGATGAATAGGTAGCTAGACCGGCCCGAGCACGCGCATCGAATAGTCCACGGCCCTGACGTCCTTGGTCAGCCGGCCAATGGAGATGCGGTCCACGCCGGTGGCGGCGATCCAGCGCAGCTGATCCAGCGCGACGCCGCCCGAGACCTCCAGCAGTGCCCGGCCTGCATTCACAGCGACGGCTTCGCGCATCTGCGGTTCGGTGAAGTTGTCCAGCAGCACGCTGACA
This sequence comes from Roseateles sp. AC306, assembly GCF_979253795.1. NCBI lineage: Bacteria > Pseudomonadati > Pseudomonadota > Betaproteobacteria > Burkholderiales > Sphaerotilaceae > Roseateles > Roseateles sp. AC306. The sequence continues at coordinate 56,392 of NZ_CEEDEB010000012.1, read as the reverse complement.
GCGCCGGCGGCCAGCGCTTCACGCAGCTGGTCGATGGTCTCGACCTCGATCTGGATGTCCACGCCTGACTCCAGTGCCTGCGCCGCGCGCAAGGCGGGGCCCACGCCACCGGCGGCGGCGATGTGGTTCTCCTTGATGAGGATGCCTGCGTACAGCGCCAGCCGCTGGTTCTGCCCGCCGCCCACACGCACCGCGTACTTCTGCGCCAGGCGCAGGCCGGGAATGGTCTTGCGCGTGTCGAGGATGGCGCAGCCGCGTGGGTTGGTGCTGGCGCCGGCCACCGCGTCGACATGGGCGCGCGTGATGGTTGCCGTGCCGGACAGCAGCTGCAGAAAGTTCAGCGCGGGCCGCTCGGCCGACAGCAGCTGGCGGCCGTCGGCCTCGATGCGGCAGACGATGCTGTCGGCCGTCATCACCGCGCCTTCGTCATAGAGCCACTCGATGTGGCTCGTCTGGTCCAGCGCCGCAAACACGCCGTCGAACCAGTCGCGGCCGCACAGCACGGCCTGTTCACGCACGCGCACCTGCGCGGCCACGCGCCGGCCTGCGGGAACGAGCTGCGCCGTCCAGTCGCAGCGGCCGATGTCCTCTTCGAGCGCCTCGCGGATGTTGCGTGCGCGGGCTTCGTCCAGCGTTTCTTGATGGAAGGACGTCACTCGGCCGGCCCCACCGTCATCGTGATTTCACCCAGGCCCTCGATGCGACCCGTGATCACATCGCCCGGCACCACCGCGCCTACGCCGGCCGGGGTGCCCGTGTAGATCAGGTCGCCGGGATGCAGGCGATACAGGTGAGACAGGTTGGAGACGATCTCCGCCTGGCTCCAGATCATGTCGGCCAGGTCGCCGCGCTGCTTCTCGACGCCGTTCACGCTCAGCGTGATGGCGCCCTTCTCCAGCAGGCCGACCTCGGACACGCGGGCGATGTCGGTCAGGATGGCGGATTGGTCGAAGCCCTTGGCCGTGTCCCAGGGCTTGCCACCCGCCTTGGCCACGGCCTGCAGGTCGCGGCGCGTCATGTCCAGGCCGGCGGCATAGCCCCAGATGGCAGCCTTGGCGGCCTCTGGCGTCACCTTGAAGACCGGCGCGCCGATGGCGATCACCAGTTCCATCTCGTAGTGATAGTTCTTGGTCTCGGTCGGGTAGGGCACGGTCGAGCCCGAGGCCGTCAGCGCCGTGGCGGGCTTGGTGAAGTAGAACGGCGGCTCGCGCGTCGGGTCGGCACCCATCTCGCGGGCATGATCGGCATAGTTGCGGCCGACGCAGAAGATGCGGCTGACCGCATATCGCGCGTCGGTGCCACGCACGGCGGCGCTCGGCGTTTCAACCGGGGGAAAGACGAAGTTGCTCATGGCTTGGCATCGACGATGGAAACAGGGGGCAAAGCATACTGGGCTGGCCCTGATGATGACGCTGCTCGTGCTGCTGTTCGCGCTGCTGGGCGGCTGCGCGAGCAGCCCGACGGCCGTGAGCCGCGACGGCCCCGAGGCCAACCCGCCGGCCAACTTGGCGCAGATGCCCGACGCCGTGCCGCGCCTGGAAGCCATCCGCATCGGCGGCCCGAACAAGCCCTATGAGGTGCTGGGCGAGCGCTACGTGCCCATGGCCAGCGACATCGCCTACGCCGACCGCGGCCTGGCGTCCTGGTATGGCCGCAAGTTCCACGGCCGGCCCACCGCCAGCGGCGAGGTCTACAACATGTATGCGATGACGGCCGCGCACCCCACGCTGCCCATTCCCAGCTACGCCCGCGTGCGCAACCCGGCCAACGGCCGCGAGATCATCGTGCGTGTGAACGACCGCGGCCCCTTCCACAAGGGCCGCATCATCGACCTCAGCTACACGGCCGCCCTCAAGCTCGACGTGCTGCGCGGCGTGGCGCCCGTGGAGGTGAGGCGCCTCACCTACGCCGAGATCCGCGCGGGCGCCTGGCAGAAACCGGCCAGCGAGCCGCTCCCGGTCTTTGTGCCGGAGACACCACCCGGTGCGCCGCAGCGCGAGACGACGGCCATCGTCGCCGGCCAGAGCTACTGGCTGCAGTTCGGCGCCTTTGCCAAGCTGGACAGCGCCGAAGGCCTGCGCCAGCGGGTCGCCGAGGCCGACCTCAGCCTGATGCCGCTGCTGAGCATCGTCCGCGAGGCCGGCATGCACCGGCTGCGCGCCGGGCCCTTTCCGACTGCGGACGAGGCGCGGTTGACGGCCGACCGGCTGCGCGGTGAGGGCGTGCAATCCAGTCTGGTGGAAAAGCGCTAGGAGCCGTTCCTAGCGCCCACCTGCGACGTCGAGCAAGGCCCCGACCGTGTAGCTCGCCGCATCGCTCAGCAGCCAGGCAATCGCCTCGGCCACCTCCTCGGCGCGGCCCAGGCGCTGGATGGGGATGGTGGTCGCCGCGGCAGTCGCGTCCATGCCGCTGTTCGCATGGATGTCCGTCTCGATGATGCCCGGCCGCACGCCGTTGACGCGGATGCCCTCGGCGATCAACTCCCGCGCCAGGCCCCGGGTCAGCGTGTCGACGGCGCCCTTGGTGGCGGCGTAGTCGACGTAGATGCCGGCCGAGCCGAACTCGGCCGCGCGCGAGCTGACGTTGACGATGGATCCGCCCGCGCCGCCCTGCCGGATGCTCATGCGCCGCGCCGCCTGCTGGCAGCACAGCAGCGTGCCGATGACGTTGACGTCGAACAGCCGCCGCCAGCGCTCGGGCGCCATCGCCTCCAGCCGCGCGGCCGGGGCGACGATGCCCGCGTTGTTGACCAGGCCACCCAGGCGCCCGCCCGCAGCGTCCAGGCGCTCGAACATCGCGGCCACCTGCGCCTCGTCGGCCACATCGCCCTGCAGGGTCAGCGCGCGTCGACCGAGTGCCCGCAATCTCGCGGCGAGCGCCTCGGCGGCAACGCTATCCTGCGCATAGTTGATGGCCACGTCCCAGCCGGCCTCGGCGCAGCGCCATGCGGTGGCCGCGCCGATGCCACGCGAACCCCCGGTGATCAAGACCCAGGCCGACATGCGCGGCATTGTGGCCTTGTCGACGAAGATGCTGCTCCAGGGGCCTGCCAGCAGGCCCTAACCCCAAGCCGCAATGGAATTCCTCGACGTCCCCACCGTCCTCCAGGTCAGCGCCCTCTTCAACCTGATGGCGGCGCTGGCCTGGGTGACGCTGGCCCAGGTCTTTCGCATCGCGCCGCGCGCCAGCCGGCTGATGGCGGCGGCCCATGTGCTGCGCTTCGCGACCCAGAACGCCAGCGCCAACCTCGCCAGCTGGCCGGAACCGCTGCGCCAGGCTGTGCATGAGTTCGGACTGCTGGGCTGCATCGTGCTGCTGCTGCTGGCACTGCGCCGCATGCTGCGCAGCCGGCAGCGCCCGCGCGACATCGCCTGGGTGGGCGGCCTGGGCGCGCTGGGCATCGCGGCCGGCCTGGCCGGCGGCTCGGGGCTGGCCGCCGAGCTGGCCGGCTCGACCGCAGTGGCGGTGCTGGCCTTGCTGGCCGTGCGCGAGGTGGTGCGCGGCGTGGGTGGCCAGCTCTCGCGCATCGTTACCGCCTGCACGACGCTGCCGTTCGCCCTGCTCGCCCTGATGAGCCTGACCCACGCCGCCGAGCTGCTGCGCGAACCCGGCTGGCATGGCCACCTGCTGCAGGCTGAGCTGCCCTCGGCCGAGCGCGCCGTGCTCTGGTTCATCGTCACGGCCAGCATCACGCTCAGCCTCATCGCGCTGATGATCTGGCGCGTCATCGCGCGCATTCAGCACCTGACCCACCGCGACCCGCTGACCGGCGCGCTCAACCGCCGCGCCTTCGAGCAGGCGCTGGACAACGCCCAGGCCCAGCTGCAGCGCGGCCATGGCTTCGCGCTGGCCATGATCGACATCGACCACTTCAAGCGCATCAACGATGCCCATGGCCACCTCGCCGGCGACGCCGCCCTGCTGCACTGCGTGAGCATCTGGCAGGCCAGCCTGCGCGCGGTGGACAGCCTGGGCCGCCTGGGCGGGGAGGAGTTCTGCGCACTGCTGCCGCTGGCCTCGCCCGCCGACCTGGCCACTGCTGCCGCCGTCACCGAGCGGCTGCGCGCCGCGCTGGCGGCGCAGCCCCTGCTGTGGCAGGGCCAGGTGTTGCCGCTGACCGCCAGCTTCGGCGTGGCTCTGCCGGTGACGGGCGACCCCAAGGGCAACGTCGGCCTGGTGCGCGCCGATGGCGAGCTCTACCGCGCCAAGGCCGAGGGCCGCAACCGTGTCTGCGTGGCCACGCACCTGCGGGGCGCACCGTGATCTCCCCGGCGCAGACGCTCACGCTGCTGGCGGCCATCATCATGATCGCCACCGTGTCAACGCTGGTGTGGCTGGCGCTCGCCCTGGTTGCACGCATCGCGCCGCGCGCCTCGCTGACGATGGCCGGCGCCAACCTCGCGGCCGCGCTGTCGCTGACGCTGCATGCGCTGCGCGGCGTGCTGCCCGATGTGCTGACCTACCGCCCCGGTGATGTCCTCGCCGTGGCCTCCTTCGCGCTGCTGAGCGTGGCCGTGCCGGGCATCGTCACGCGCCGGCTGCCCTGGCAGCCGGCAGCCGTCGCCGTCGCGGCCACTTCGCTCCTGCTGTTGGCGCTGCCCTACGACGGCGACCTGCACTGGCCGGCCCGCATCGTCAACGGCATGGGCGCGGCGCTGACGGCGGCGGCCGGTATCACGGTCTGGCGCCACCTGGGCGCTGCCGAGGGCCGCCGCACACCGGCGGCGCTGGCGCTGCCGCTCTTCCTCATCGCGGTGCTGATGGCGGTGCGCGGCATGGAGACCTTCATCCAGCCCGGCGGCACGCCCGACATGCGCGTGCCCAACGAGTTCAACATCGCCTTCCTGTGGACGGCCCTGGTGCTGACGCTGCTGCAGAACGCGACGCTGGCCTTCCTCGTGCTGATGCGCCTGATCCGCCGCATCGAGCGCCTGCTGGAGCGCGACCCGCTGACCGACACGCTCAACCGCCGCGCCTTCGACCACGCCCTGGACCAGGCCCACGCCTGGCTCAAGCGCGGCCGCGGCTATGCCCTCGTCATGATCGACATGGACCGCTTCAAGCAGCTCAACGACAACCTGGGCCACGCTGCCGGCGATGCCGCACTGCGCCAGATGGTGCAAGAGCTGCAGCCCTGCCTGCGCGAGGTGGACCGCTTCGGCCGCCTGGGCGGCGAGGAGTTCTGCGTGCTGCTGCCCGACACCGACATCGCCGGCGCAGCGCTGGTGGCCGAGCGCATGCGCGCGCTGGTGAACGCCACGCCGTTGCGCTGGCTGGAGCAGGACTGGCCGCTGAGCGCCAGCTTCGGTATCGCCGAGGCCGAGCGCGGTGACGCGAGCAGCGACGCGGTGCTGGCACGGGCCGATGCAGCGATGTATCGGGCCAAGGCGCAGGGGCGCAACGTGGTGCAGGCCTGAACCGCGGCGGTCGCTGATCAGTCCTGGCTTTTTGCCAGCCGGGCGGCGAGCTTCATGAGCGTAGGAACACGCTTCCTGCCGTGCATGGCACGCAGTCGCGCCTTGGCTGCACCAATGTCGATCCCCGCGCACGTCACAAGCAGCGGTGGTGTTTCCTCTTCCCGCATGACCTCGAACTGTGCAGACAGACCCGGCAGGCTCTTCTTCGAGACACCGACGATGGGCACCTTGCCGCCCAGCGCCTGATACAGGTACAGGCCTGGGCCGGGCGCTTCGTCTGCGTCGAGATGGACGAAGCCTTCGACCAGCACGAGCTCCGGCTCCAGGCCGTGCTCGCGCAGCAGCTGCATCACGCAGGGGAGCTCTCGCAGGTCGAGTTCTCCTCGCACGGCTTTCTCGACATGGGCAATGCGCGAGACATAGGTCTTCGTCGCTTCCGCGGCACCCCAGTCGTCAAAAGCCACAGCGGCGGCATTCGCCTGCGCGCCATCGAAGTGAACAGCGACTGTGAGTTTCATGCCGGAGTATGAGTTGCTCTGACAGGCCGCTGCACTGCGCGGTTCGGCGCCTGGCTTTGAGCGGCAGCCGCCGTCGAGCAGCTTCCTGGCCGATTCACCAGCCCGTCACCGAAGGTCAGAGGTGCGCGTTCCGAATGGCCCGGGCGCGGTCTTTTTTTGCGTTCTTGCCGGGCGCCGTCTGCACGGCGAAGGCTGTGTGCAGATGCAGCGCACCCGCGATCTTGAAGAGTTCGATGTGAACCTGGGCAAAACCTGACTGTGATTCGACATTGCCGTCGGCGTTGCGCACCGTCGGCACCAGGCTCTTGCCATCGCGCAGCCCAAGGTTCACCTCGGCGTCAAAGACGCGTGAAAAGGTTCCAACCTCCGCCTCGCCGTCGAGTTCCTTGAGCTTGACCTGACCCCAGTCCGAGTTCAGTGCGTTGCAGACCGCAAGGTACTGGTCGCTGGACTTGCTGAAGCGATTGATGTGCGCAGGTTCCGGCTCGTAGTCGTCGTCGAACACACCTTTCATGATCGAGTCCTCGAACGAGGAGGTGGGCTTGACCGCGACCGACCAGCCGCGATTGAAGGCGCCGTCCTTGCCCTTGCCACGGCTCGTGACGTCGACACGGGCGTTGCCGTGCTCCTTGATGGCATGGCCCCCGACCCCCGGCCCCTTGCCTTCAGAGGCCTCGATCAGCCGCCTGACCTCCATCACCGTGTATTGCTTGCAATGATTGGACATGGTTGGTCTCCCAGTTCGCCCGGGCACCCCCAGGGCAGTGATTTTGCGATCCGCCTCGCCGCCTGAACTGGAAGGCAAACGCATATTCATGCGCGGCCAGGCAGGGACGGCAGAGGATGATGCTGGCCGCGCGCGCTGCCGTCAACGGGCGCCGCTCACCACACCTTGCACCGCTGCCCCGCCGGCTTCACGAGCTTGGCGCCGGGCTTGCATGCAAACGCCTTCTCGAACTCCGGCATGTTGACGACGACGCCGTTGATGCGCCATTTGGCGGGTGAATGCGGGTCCACCTTGGCCTGCACGCGCAATTGCTCGGGGCGGGCGTCGGCGCAGTCCCATTGGGCGAAGCCCACGAAGAAGCGCTGCTCGGGAGTCAGGCCATCCCTGGACTCTCCGGGCTTGCCTTGCATGTGCGCCTTCCAGGCTTCCCATGCCAGTACCAAGCCGCCGAGGTCGGCCAGATCCTCGCCCAGCGTCAGCCTGGAATTGATCTTGATCTCATCAACGACGGTGTACTTCGCGTACTGGCTGGACACGCAGGCGGCGCGCTTCTCGAACTCCTGGCCGTCCTTCTTCGTCCACCAGCTCTTCAGGTTGCCCTGGGCGTCGAACTGGCGGCCTTCGTCGTCGAAGCCGTGGGTCAGCTCGTGGCCGATGGTGCCGCCGGTGTTGCCGTAGTTGGGCGCCTCGTCGAGCTTGGGGTCGTAAAGCGGTGGCTGCAGCACGCCGGCCGGGAAGTTGATGTCGTTCATCTGTGCGTCGTAATAGGCGTTGACGGTCTGTGGCGTCATGCCCCATTCGCCGCGGTCCAGCGGCTGGCCGATCTTGGCCAGGCGGCGCTTCGCCTCGAAGGCATTGCCGCGCACGACGTTGCCGAGAAAGTCGCCGCGCTGCACGGCCAGGCCGGCGTAGTCGCGCCAGCGGTCGGGGTAGCCGACCTTGTTGACGATGGTCTTGAGCTTGGCGTGCGCCTTGGCCTTGGTCTCGGCGCTCATCCAGGCCAGGCTGTCGATGCTGCGTGCCATCGCGGCCTCGATCTCGTCGGTCATCTGCACGGTGGCGGCCTTCAGCTCGGGCGTGAAGTTGCGCGCCACGAACTCCTGGCCCAGCGCCTCGCCAAGCTGCACATCGACCAGCTGCACGCAGCGCTTCCAGCGTGGCTTGATCTGCGGCTGGCCGGTCAGCGTCTGGCCGTAGAAGTCGAAGTTGGCCTGCACCAGGCGGTTGTCCAGCGCGGGGCTGAGGCTGCTGGTGAGCTGCCAGCGCAGGTAGGTCCGGAGGTCGCCCAGGCTCATGCCCTGCAGGCGCGCGCCGAGGGCCTTGAAGAAGGCCGGCTCGGTGACGTTGTAGCGCGCATGCCAGGGCGCTGTGCCCAACGCGGCTTGGTAGCTGGCCCAGTCGAAGCCGGGCATGAGCGCCTTCAGGCCGGCGGCATCGACGACGTGGAAGGTCTTGTAGGGGTCGCGCTTGTCGACCTTGCTCAGCGAAGCCCTGGCCAGCGCGGTCTCGGTGGCCAGCACGCTGTGCGCGGCCGCCTTGGCCGCAGCGGGTAACTCACCCAGCAGCACGAAGACCTGGGCCACATGGGCCTCGTAGGCGTTGCGGATCTTCAGCGTCTTGGCGTCGCGCTTGAGGTAGTAGTCGCGGTCGGGCAGGCCCAGGCCGCCGGCCGTGGCAAAGGCGATCTGGCGCGTCGCGTCGGCAAAGTCCTGGCCGGCGCTGAAGCCGAAGAAGAGCCGGTCATTGCCGGCCGCCAGCTGCAGCTCTGCCAGCAGGCCGGGCAGGTCGCCCTTGGCCTTCAGCGCGGCAATGCGGTCCAGCAGCGGCTGCAGGCCGGTCAAGCCGGCGGCCTGCACGGCGCCTTCGTCCATGCAGCTGGCAAAGTAGTCGCCCAGCTTGGCCTGGTTGGCGTTGCGCTCGGCTGCGGTGTCGCCCAGTTTGTTCAGCACGCCCCACAGGTAGCGCTGGTTCTCGTTGGCCATCTTGGCGTAGACGGACCAGCGCGACTGGTCTGCGGGAATGGGGTTGGTCTTGCTCCAGGCGCCGCAGGCAAAGCGGTAGAGGTCGTCGCAGGGGTCGGCGCTGCGGTCCATGGCGGCAGCGTCCAGGCTGGGCGTGTAGGGCAGCGCGTCCAGCGGCGTCTCATCGGCCGCGTGGGCGGCCAGCGTGGCCGCGAGCAGGGCGGGAAGCAGCAGTCGTTTCATGGCAAAGCTCGGTATGAAGTGCGGCAATTGTGGGCGTGCCCTCGGGCTCTGCCATTCGTCAGCGGCCGCAGAGGAGACAGGCGCGGCATGATGGCCACATGAACGACACCCTGCTGCTGCTCGTGCCGATTGCCGCCGAGCACAAGGCCGCGCTGCTGGCGCGCTTTCGCGTCATCGAAGCGACGGACGCCGCCTCGCGTGCTGCTGCAATCGCCGCCCATGGGGCCGACATCGAACTGGTGCTGACCAACGGCTCGGTCGGCTTCACGGCCGCCGAGATTGCTGCGTGCCCGAAGCTGAAGCTGCTGGCCGCCCAGGGCGCCGGCTACGAGAACCTCGACCTGGCCGCCGCCCGCGCGCGCGGCGTGGCGCTGTGCAACGGGGCTGGCACTAACGACGACTGCGTGGCCGACCACGCGCTGGCCCTGCTGCTGGCCAGCGTGCGCACCCTGCCCCGGCAAGGCCTGGCCGTGCGCGCCGGCCTCTGGCGCGACGCGCTGCCGCTCTACCCCAGCTTCACCGGCCGGCGCCTGGGTGTCATCGGCCTGGGCGGCATCGGCCGCAAGATCGCCGGGCGCGCGGCGGCCTTCGGCATGGTCATCGGCTATCACAACCGCCAACCCAAGGCCGATGCCGGCGACGCCAGCTATTTCAACAGCGCCGCTGGCCTGGCCGCCTGGGCCGACGACCTCGTCGTGGCCACGCCCGGCGGTGCGGCAACCCGGCACATCGTCAACGCCGAGGTGCTGGCGGCCCTGGGCGCCGGCGGCCACGTCGTCAACATCGCGCGTGGCAGCTGCATCGACACGGCGGCGCTGGTGGCCGCGCTGCGGGCCGGCCAGATTGCCGGTGCGGCGCTGGATGTCTACGAGAGCGAGCCGCAGCCGCCTGCGGAATTGCTGGCCTTCGACAACGTCATCCTGACGCCGCACGTGGCCGGGTGGTCACCGCAGTCCATCGCCGCCACGGTGCAGAACTTCATTGCCAACGTCGAGGCTTTACGAAGCGGCGCGTCTTTGCCGACGCCGATCTGAGGCGGACTGCCGCTACTTGCCGCGCGACCGTTCGACGACCTCTTCCTCGGCCATCGGCACGTAGAGGCGGCGGCTGCCCTCCTCCAGCTCAAGCTCGATGGCCCGGCGCAGCAGCGGCGGTGGCGCGGCGGACGCCGGCGGCGCCGGCAGGCTGTCGAAGTGCAGCACGGGCTCGTTGCTGCGGTTGATCGCTTGATCAATGGAACGGCGCTGCGAGGCCAGCGCATCCAGCAGGCGGCGGGGCGTGGGCAGAGGCATCATGACGTTGCTTGAAGAGGGCTTGTCAGGAACAGACGCCATTCGCACCGAAGCAGCGACAGGCGACCCGGTGCCGAGTGTGAGCCTGTAGGCGTTCGCCCGCAAGCAGGCTTGCCCGTGGCCGACAGCCATGCACCGCCATGGCGCTCAGCATCGCCTTTTTAGTCGCGGGAGCTGCCATGCCCGACCTCATCCCCTCCGCTGAACTGGCCCGTCAGGCGAAAACGCCCTTCCCTGGTGCCTCCGTAGACTACGAGACCGCACGCCAAGCCCTGTTGGCCGAGGAAATCGAGTTCCGCCGCCACATGACGCGCCTGGGCGAACAACGCCGCGCGCTGCCGCCCGGCCCGGTGATCAGCAAGGACTATCGCTTCAAGGACGAACAAGGCTTCGACGCGAGCCTGGCCGACCTGTTCGGCGACAAGGACACGCTGGTGACCTACTTCTGGATGTACGGCCCGCAGCGCCAGCGGCCCTGCCCGATGTGCACCAACTGGCTGGGTGCGGTCAACGGCAATGCGGCAGACATCAAGCAGAACGTGGCGCTGAAGATCCTCGGCCGCTCGCCTGTCGAGCGCCAGTACGCCTTTGCGCAGGAGCGCGGCTGGCGGGACCTGAACTTCGTGCAGACCGTGGGCGACGACTACGCCAAGGACCTGGGCCTGCTGCAGCCCGACGGCAGCGAGTACCCGGCCCTGGTCGTCTTCAAGCGCAGCGGCAAGGACGGCAAAGAGGTGCGCCTGTTCTGGGCGAGCGAGATGACCAAGGCCATGGCCGACCCCGGCCAGGACCCGCGCGACGCGCCGGACATCGCGTCGCTGTGGTCCATCCTGGACCTGACGCCCGAGGGGCGGCCAGGCAACTGGTATCCGAAGCTGCAGTACTGACCGCGCCGCCAAGCACGGATCGACGGGCCGGCCCGTCGTGCCGCTTGGGGACGTTGATGGCCCGCGCCCCTGGCAATCTCCCGGCTTCAGCTTCTGCAGAATGCCGGCATGCCACAGCACTTGATCGTCCAACTGTCATTGACCGCGCTGCTCGCCGTCGCTGCGGTGCCGTCGCTGGCAGCCGGGCCGCTGGTCGACTCGCTGGGCATCGGCTTCGTGCGCCTGCCGGCAGGCGAGTTCAGGATGGGCAGCGACGAGTCGGTCGCCACCCTGACCGCCGCCTACCCGGCCCTGGACCCATCCCGCTTCGAGCGGCTGACCGACGAGGCGCCCGTGCACGTCGTGCGCATCACGCGGCCTTTCGAGATGAGCCGGCATGAGGTCACGGTGGGCCAGTTCCGCGCCTTCCTGCAGCGCTCGGGCCATGTGCCCCAATCCGTCGCCGACGGCACCGGCGGCTATGGCTACAACGTCGCCTACGACCCTGCCACCAGTCCGCGCAACGACGCTTTCGAGGGCCGCCGGCCGGTCTACTCCTGGCAGAACCCCGGCTTCCCGCAGGGCGATGACCACCCGGTCGTCAATGTCACCTGGCACGACGCGATGGCCCTGGCCCGCTGGCTGTCCGCCCAGGAAGGCCGGCGCTACCGGTTGCCGACCGAGGCGGAATGGGAGTACGCCTGCCGCGCCGGCCGGCAGGGCCGCTACCAGCATGGCAACGACCCCGAGGGTCTGGTGCGCGCAGGCAACACCTTCGACGCCGACACCGCTGCGCTATGGCCCCAATGGCGCGACCGCGCCCTCGCCGGCCATGACGGCCACGCCTTCACGGCGCCGGTCGGTTCCTATGCGCCCAACGCCTTCGGCCTGTTCGACCTGCATGGCAACGTGTGGGAATGGACGGCGGACTGGTATGGCGAGGGCTACTACGCGCAGTCGCCGCCCGCCGACCCGACAGGCCCTGCGGCGGGCGACACCAAGGTGCGCCGTGGCGGCTCCTGGCACAGCTGGTCGCTGTATGCGCGCTGCTCCTACCGCAACTGGAACACGCCGGAGACGCGCTACACGCTGGTGGGCATCCGGTTGGTCAGAGACGCCGCCCCCTAACCGCCGATGTAAGCGGCAAGGTGCTTGGCCGTCAATGTCCCCGGCTTCTTGACCAGCGCCGCCGGCGTACCTTCGAAGACGACCTTGCCACCGTCATGCCCGGCGCCCGGTCCGAGGTCGATCAGCCAGTCTGCATGCGCCATGACGGCCTGGTGGTGCTCGATGACGATGACCGATTTGCCGCTGTCGACCAGCCGGTCCAGCAGCGCCAGCAGCTGCGCCACGTCGGCCAGGTGCAGGCCGGTCGTCGGTTCATCCAGCACATAGATGCCGCCCTTCTCGGCCATGTGGGTGGCGAGCTTCAGGCGCTGGCGTTCACCGCCTGACAGCGTGGTCAGCGGCTGGCCCAGGCTGAGGTAGCCCAGGCCCACGTCGGCCAGGCGCTCCAGGATGGCGTGGGCCGCCGGGACTTTTGCCGAGGCGAAGAAGGCGGTGGCCTCGGTGACCGGCATGGCCAGCACCTCGCTGATGTCGCGCCCCGCCAGCTTGTATTCCAGCACCGCCGGCTGGAAGCGCTTGCCCTCGCAGTCCTCACACGTTGTCGCCACGCTCGCCATGGGGCCGAGGTCCGTGAAGATGACGCCCGCGCCGTTGCAGGCCGGGCAGGCGCCTTCGGAGTTGGCGCTGAAGAGGGCCGGCTTGACGCCATTGGCCTTGGCGAAGGCGCTGCGGATGGGGTCGAGCAGCCCGGTGTAGGTGGCCGGGTTGCTGCGCCGCGAGCCGCGGATGGCGGCCTGGTCGATGGCGACGACGTCGTCCAGTTTGGCGACCGAGCCGTGGATCAGCGAGCTCTTGCCCGAGCCCGCCACGCCGGTGACGACGACGAGCACGCCCAGCGGGATGTCGACGTCCACCTTCTTCAGGTTGTGCGTGCTGGCGCCGCGCACCTTGAGCGCGCCCTTGGGTTTGCGCATGGCGGCCTTCAACACGGCGCGGTCATCCAGGTGGCGGCCGGTCAGCGTGCCGCTCTTGCGCAGGCCCTCGACGCTGCCCTGGTAGACGACCTCGCCGCCGCCCGACCCGGCGCGCGGCCCGAGGTCGATGACGTGGTCGGCAATGGCGATGACCTCGGGCTTGTGCTCGACAACCAGCACCGTGTTGCCCTTGTCGCGCAGGCGCAGCAGCAGCTCGTTCATGCGGCCGATGTCATGCGGGTGCAGGCCGATGGTCGGCTCGTCGAAGACATAGGTCACGTCGGTCAGCGCCGAGCCGAGGTGGCGGATCATCTTCGTGCGCTGCGCCTCGCCACCGGACAGCGTGCCGGAGGGCCGGTCCAGCGACAGATAGCCCAGGCCGATCTCGACGAAGGCGTCGAGCAAGTGCTGCAGCGCGGTCAGCAGCGGCGCGACGTTAGGCGCCTTCAGCGCGCGCACCCAGTCGGCCAGGTCGCTGATCTGCATCGCGCAGGCTTCGGCGATGTTGAGTTTGCCGATGCGCGAAGACCGCGCCGCTTCGCCCAGCCGCGAGCCGCCGCATTCGGGGCAGGTGGTGAAGGTGATGGCGCGCTCAACGAAGGCGCGGATGTGCGGTTGCAGCGCCTCCACGTCCTTGGACAGGAAGGACTTCTGGATGGACGGGATCAGACCGGCATAGGTCAGGTTGATGCCGGAGACCTTGATCTTGGTCGGCTCCTTGTGCAGGAGGTCGTGCAGTTCGCGCTTGGTGAACTTGGCAATCGGCTTGTCGGGGTCGAAGAAGCCGCAGGCGCGGAAGATGCGGCCGGACCAGCCGTCCATGCTGTAGCCGGGGATGGTGATGGCACCTTCGTTGATCGACTTGGCCGAGTCGTAGAGCTGGGTCAGGTCGAAATCGCTGACCGAGCCCATGCCCTCGCAGCGCGGGCACATGCCGCCAGTGCGGGTGAAGGTTTGCTTGACCGCCTGGCTGGCATCGCCCTTGTCGACGGTGATGACACCGGTGGCCTTCACCGACGGCACGTTGAACGCGAAGGCGCTGGGCGGGCCGATGTGCGGCTTGCCCAGGCGGCTGAAAAGGATGCGCAGCATCGCGTTGGCGTCCGTCGCCGTGCCCACCGTGGAGCGCGCGTTGGCGCCCATGCGCTCCTGGTCCACGATGATGGCCGTGGTGATGCCGTCCAGCACGTCCACATCCGGCCGCGCCAGCGTCGGCATGAAGCCCTGCACGAAGGCGCTGTAGGTCTCGTTGATCAGCCGCTGCGACTCGGCCGCGAGCGTGCCGAAGACGAGCGAGCTCTTGCCCGATCCCGACACGCCGGTGAACACCGTCAACCGCCGCTTGGGGATGTCGACGCTGATGTCCTTGAGGTTGTTCTCGCGTGCGCCCTGCACGCGAATCCGGTCGTGGTGGTCCGCCACGGGAGCGGCGAGCGTTTTCTTGGTGGCCATGCCCGAGAGGATAGCCAGGGGGCAAAGTCCTACGCCAGCCTCGCCCTCGTCCGACGCTGCCACAACGGCTCGCGGCGCAGACTGGACTCATCCATCGCTACCAGGAGACCGTCATGGGACACAGCAGCCTTGTGGGCATCGAAAAGACGCCCCTCCGCCCCAAGGGCACCGATGAAGAAGCACTCGGCCCTTCCGATATTTCGGACAGCGGCAGCGACATGCTGGGCGCCGGCAGCATCCCGGCCGCTGACCCGGGCGAGCCGGTCGACGTGACGCTGAACCGCGACCAGGCCGTGGCGCCCATCGAGGGCACCGGCGAGGCGTCGGACGAGACCGAGGCGTCGGACATCGATGTCGACCGCATCATCGATGCGCCCGACAGCGAGGAACTCATCGACGACATCGATCTGGACGACGACACGCCGGCCACCGGGCGGGCGCGCCCGAGCTAGCGACGCGAGTTGCGGGCTGCGCCCAAGCGGCGCAGCACTTTCGTATCAGGCCGGCTTGGCCGGCGTGGTCGCCACGCAGGTCTTGGCCACCGCCAGGCCGCGCAGGAAACCGCGCCGCACGCCTCCGGCCGTGATGGCCGCGTTGACTTGGCGGGCGTAGCGCTCGGCGCCACTGAGCTTGCGGATCCAGCCCCGGAACGGAATGACGCCTTCCGCCGTGCGTTGCAGCGCGCCTGTGGCAGCATCCTCGCCGCGCTCCAGCAGGCCGGTGTTTCCCTTGCCCGTGGGGGCGTCGAGATCAGGACCGAGCACTTCGTCGAGTGCCTGGATGCTGGTGGTCAGCGCCGGGCAGCTGACATCGGCCGGCTGCGCGTAGGGCGCAGCGGCGGCGGCGCGCAGCACTTCGGGAATATCGGCGCGAACGACGTTGAGGTCGGAGAGCGGCGTGGTGGCGGCACCGGCGACCTTGTCTTGGCTGGCGCTGGCGCAGGCAGTCAGGGCAAGGATGGCGGCGAGAGTGAGAGCGAGGTGATGTGGGCGCATGGCGCGCGCATCATCTCAGGCCGGCGTTGATTTTTGCGAGCGCGGCCGAGCCCGGGCAGAGGTCTTTTTCACCAAGACCGTTGAGCGGCGCGGCCGCCGTGCGCTGGGCGGCATGCCAGTCCTTGGCGGTGGGATCGACGTAAAGCAGGCCCGTGGCGATCTCGCCGCCCGCCGCGAAACGCTGCATCGCGTTCATCGCGCCGAGGCGATCCGTCGGGTCGTAGTCCGGCGCCATCTTCCTTAGGCGCAGCGTGCTGCCGTCGGCCTGCGGCACGTCGATGGTCTCGGCCGAAAGCGGGGCGACCTGCTCGGTCGCCAGGTCAATGAAGTCAATGCGGTTGAGCGCCTCGTTGTGGGCGCGCACATGGTCATAACTGCGTGTCGAGCCGGCGTGGTTGTTGAAGGCCACGCAGGGGCTGATGACGTCGATGAAGGCCGCGCCGCCGTGGCGGATGGCGCCTTCGATCAGTGGCACCAGCTGGGCCTTGTCGCCGGAGAAGCTGCGTGCCACAAAGGTGGCGCCAAGTTGCAGGGCCAGCGCGGCGAGGTCGATGGCCGCGTCATTGTTGGTGGCGCCCTTCTTGGCCACCGAGCCCTTGTCGGCCGTGGCGCTGAACTGGCCCTTGGTGAGGCCATAGACGCCGTTGTTCTCGACGATGTAGACCATGCGCACGCCGCGCCGCATCGCGTGGGCGAACTGGCCGAGGCCGATGGAGGCGGAGTCGCCGTCGCCCGACACGCCGAGGTAGAGCAACTCGCGGTTGGCGAGGTAGGCGCCCGTCAGCACGCTGGGCATGCGGCCGTGCACGGTGTTGAAGCCGTGGCTGGCGCCGAGGAAGTAGTCGGGCGTCTTGCTGGAGCAGCCGATGCCGCTGAGCTTGGCGACGCGGTGGGGCTCGATGTCCAGCTGCCAGCAGGCCTGCACGATGGCGCTGGAGATGGAATCGTGGCCGCAGCCGGCGCACAGCGTGGAGACCTTGCCTTCGTAGTCGCGCCGCGTGTAGCCGACGGCGTTGCGAGTCAGGCTGGGGTGATGCAGCTTGGGTTTGGCGAGGTAGGTCATGCGGCACTCCTCGGGGCCGTGGCGAGCGCGTGCACATGGCGCGTGATCGCATCGGTGATGAAGCGGGCCGTGATGGGCGTGCCGTCGAAATGCAGCACCGGCGTGAGGTGTTTGGGCGCCACCTCCAGCTCGTTGACGAGCATGCGGCGCATCTGCGCGTCGCGGTTCTGCTCGACGACGAACACGGCGTCGTGCGCCTCGATGAACTCCGCGACCGACGGCGGGAAGGGATAGGCGCGTAGCCGCATCGCGTCGATGTGGATGCCGGCCTCGGCCAGCGCCGCCAGCGCCTCGTCCATGGCCGGCGCGGTGGAGCCGAAGTAGAGGACGCCCACGCTGGTCTTCTGCGCGGCTGCGCGCACCAGCGGCTGCGGCGCGAGCAGCGCGGCGGTGGCGAACTTGGCGCGCAGGCGCTCGACGTTGCGCAGGTAGTCCTCACCGCGCTCGGAGTAGATGGCAGCCTCGTTGCGCGTGGTGCCGCGCGTGAAGTAGGCGCCCTTGCTCGCATGCGTGCCGGGCAGCGTGCGCCAAGGGATGCCGTCGCCATCCACGTCCTTGTAGCGGGCGAATTCCTTGCCAGCCTCCAACTGTTCGGCCGTCATGACCTTGCCGCGGTCATAGCGGCGCGTGTCGTCCCACTCCAGCGGCGCGCACAGCCGCTGGTTCATGCCGATGTCGAGGTCGCTCATCAGGAAGACGGGCGTTTGCAGGCGCTCGGCCAGGTCCAGTGCATCGGCCGCGAACTCGAAGCACTCGCGCGGGTCCTCGGGCAGCAGCAGCACATGTTGCGTGTCGCCGTGCGACGCGTAGGCGCTGGAGAGCAGGTCGGCCTGCTGCGTGCGCGTGGGCATGCCGGTGCTGGGGCCACCGCGCTGCACGTCGATGACGACGAAGGGGATCTCGGCGAAGTAGGCCAGGCCAAGGAACTCGGTCATCAGCGACACGCCCGGCCCCGACGTGCAGGTGAAGGCGCGCGCGCCGTTCCAGCCGGCGCCGGTGATGATGCCGATGGAGGCGATCTCGTCCTCGGCCTGCACGATGGCGTAGCGCTTCTCGCCGGTGGCGGGGTCGGTGCGGAACTTGGTCGCGTACTTTTCGAAGGCCTCGGCCACCGACGACGACGGCGTGATCGGATACCAGGCGCAGACGGTCGCGCCGCCGTACACGCAGCCCAGTGCCGTCGCCGCGTTGCCTTCCAGGAATACCTTGTCGCCCACGGCATCGGCTGGCTTCACCGCCAGGCCAAAGGGCTGCACGGACAGGTGATCCCGCGCGAACTCGCGGCCGGCGTGCAGCGCGCGGACGTTGGAGTCCAGCAGCCGCTCCTTGCCCTTGTACTGCTCGGCGAAGAGCTTCTCGATGACGGCCGCTTCGATGCCCATCAGCTCGCTCAGCGCCCCCAGCACGAGGATGTTCTTGAACAGCGTGCGCTCGCGCGGCACGTCGTAGGTGGCGTTGCAGATGGCGGTGGCCGGCATGCCGATGATGTGGATGTCGGGCCGGAAGGCGCTGGCCGGCATCGGCTTGGTCGAGTCGTAGAACAGGTAGCCGCCGGGCTGGATCTCGGCCAGGTCCTGGGCCCAGGTCTGCGGGTTCATGGCGACCATCAGGTCCACGCCGCCGCGGCGGCCCAGCCAGCCGGCCTCGCAGACGCGCACCTCGTACCAGGTCGGCAGGCCCTGGATGTTGCTCGGGAAGATGTTGCGCGGGCTGACCGGCACGCCCATGCGCAGGATGGCGCGGGCGAACAGCTCGTTGGCCGAGGCCGAGCCCGAGCCATTGACGTTGGCGAACTTGACGACGAAGTCGTTGACGGCTTCGATGCGGCTCATACCGTCACCTCCTTGCGGCTCGTGTGGTCGCGGCAGGACGCACCCGCCTTGGCCGTCACCAGCAGAAATTTCTGCATGTCCCAGGCCCCCGTCGGACAGCGCTCGGCGCACAGGCCGCAGTGCAGGCAGACGTCCTCGTCCTTGGCCATGATGCGGCCAGTCTTCAGCCCGCCTTCGACGTAGACGTCCTGCATCAGGTTCAGCGCCGGCGCGTTCAGCCGCTCGCGCAGGTCGGCGCTGTCGTCGCTGTCCTCGGTGAAGGTGATGCAGTCCATCGGGCAGATGTCCACGCAGGCATCGCACTCGATGCAGAGCTTGGGCGCGAACACCGTCTGCACGTCGCAGTTCAGGCAGCGCTGCGCCTCTTTGAAGGCGGTGGCGGCGTCGAAGCCGAGTTCCACCTCGACCTTGATGCTGGCCAGTGCGATGCTGGCCGCCGTCCAGGGCACCTTGCTGCGCAGGTCGTTGGTGATGGCGTTGTCGTAGCTCCACTCGTGGATGCCCATCTTCTGGGACACGAGATTGACATGCGGCGGCGGGCGCTGCATGACCGGCTCGCCGTGCAGCAGGCGGTCGATGCTGACAGCGGCCTCATGGCCATGGGCGACGGCGGTGATGATGTTCTTCGGGCCGAAAGCCGCGTCGCCGCCGAAGAAGACGTGGGGCAGAGAGGACTGGAAGCTCTTCGCATCCAACACCGGCAGCCCGTCGTCGCCGAAGGCGATGCCCGCGTCACGCTCGATCCACGGGAAGCTGTTCTCCTGGCCGACGGCGATCAGCACCTCGTCGCAGGGGATGACGATCTCCTCCCCGGTCTGCGCTTTTTTGAAGCGCATGCCCGTCAACTTGCCACCGGCATGCTCGAAGGCCAGCGGCACGTGAAAGTCCAGAATCGGAATGCCCTCGTGCTCGGCGTCCTCCTTCTCCCACGGCGACGCCTTCATCTGCGCATAGCCGCTGCGCACGGCCACCGTCACGCTGCTGGCACCCAACCGCCTCGCCGAGCGGCAGCAGTCCATCGCCGTGTTGCCGCCACCCAGCACGATGACGCGCGGCGCGACGGCCGTCACATGGCCAAAGGACACGCTGGCCAGCCAGTCGATGCCGATGTGGATCTGCTCGCCCGCCTCCTGCCGCCCCGGCAGTGAGAGGTCACGCCCGCGCGGCGCGCCACAGCCAACGAAGACGGCATCCCAGCCTTCGGCGAGCAGCGCCTTCATCGAGGCGATGCGCTGACCGGAACGCCATTCCACGCCCAAACCGAGGATGTAGCCACACTCCTCGTCGATGACGCGCTCCGGCAGCCGGAAGCGCGGGATCTGCGTGCGGATGAAGCCGCCGGGCTTGGCCTCGCCATCGAACACCGTGACGGCATAGCCCTCCAGGGCCAGGTCTCGCGCCACCGCGAGCGACGCCGGCCCCGCGCCCACGCAGGCCACGCGCCTGCCGTTGCGCGCCGCCGGCTTGGGCAGCATGGCGCGAAACTCGTCCGTCTTGTTGTCCGCCGCCACACGCTTCAAGCGACAGATCGCCACGGGCTCGGGCTTAGCCGCCTGCTTCTCCTCGACCCGGCCACGCCGGCAGGCGGGCTCGCAAGGCCGGTCACACGTCCGCCCCAGCACGCCGGGGAAGACGTTGCTGACCCAGTTGACCCAATAGGCCTCGTCATGCCGCCCCTGGGCAATGAGCCGGATGTACTCCGGCACAGGGGTGTGCGCGGGGCAGGCCCACTGGCAATCGACGACCTTGTGGAAATAGGCCGGGTCCGAGATGTCGGTGCGCTGCACGGTGTCTCCTCCGTGGGTGCGTTTTGTCGCGGCAGTCTAGGACTGGCGATCACCGCAAATCAACGTGGAAACCCTTTGCACCGGCGGCAGGCGCCGGCAAGCTGGTGTCAGGCCGTGACAGCGATCCGGCGAACGCGCCCCGGGCCGACGGACGTCGCCGCCACCGTCACCGCCCAGCAGATCCAGGCCGTCCACATCGTGTGGCTGGGGTAGTGGGCGCCGCGCAGCATCTGGCCCAGGCCGTAGACGACGCCGAGTGAAATGACGCACGTGAGCCAGGCGCTCGCCGCCCGCGGATAGGCGCGGCCCAGCGCCCAACCGCCGCACAGGAAGGCGAAGGCCGCACTGGCGTGGCCGGACGGGAAGCAATGCCCGCCGCCGCCGTCGCGCAGGCCGAAGGTCCAGTGCGACACGTAAGCCGCCGTGCCACCGAACTCGCTCAGATCCCAGGGGCAGCTTGTCAGGCTGGCGCGTTTGATGAGCGACACCACGGCCAGGCAAAGCAAGGTGATCAGCAGCCAACTGAGGCGGTCACGCCGGCTCAGGCGCGGCAGCAGCGTGGGCCGCAGGTTGACGAGCACGATGAAGGCCATCACGGCCCAGGACAGCAGCCGGCCGCCCTGGTGAACCACCTGGGTGGTGAACCAGCTCTCGCGCAGCGCGAACCCTGCTGCGCTGCCCACCTGCCGCATGGCCCACAGGTCCAGACCGCTGGCATCCCAGGCCAGCAACGCTGCCAGACTCAGGGCCAGTGCCCACACGCGGGCCGGCAAGGCGACGCGCGCGAGACTGGGAGCAAGGCTGATCTGCATGACGGCGGATTGTGCGAACGCGCGAGCCGCAAGGCTTGCATTTGGCTGGCCGATTGACTCGGGATAGACCCGTATACGGTCACAGTTCACGCCAGCCCCGGCGCCCCCGAGGGCCTTGTCTACACTGCCCGAATGAGTTCTTCCGAGTTTGCTGCCGAGAGCGCCATCCGCATCGGCCGCCAGGCGCTTGAGGTCGAGGCGCGCGCCCTGGCCGAGCTGGCGCCCCGCCTGGGCGAGTCCTTTGCCCGCGCCGTGCAGGCCATCCTCGTCTGCAAGGGCCGCGTGGCCGTCATGGGCATGGGCAAAAGCGGCCACGTCGGCCGCAAGATCGCCGCCACGCTGGCGTCCACCGGCACGCCTGCGCTGTTCATTCACCCGGCCGAGGCGGCGCATGGCGACCTCGGCATGGTGACGGCCGGCGACATCGTGCTGGCCCTGTCCAACTCTGGCGAGAGCGACGAGCTGAACGCCATCCTGCCGGTGCTCAAGCGCCTGGGCATCCCGGTCATCGCCATGACTGGCCGGCCGGAATCCAGCCTGGCCGCCCATGCCGAGGTCGTGCTCGACAGCGCCGTGGCCGAGGAGGCCTGCCCATTGCAACTGGCGCCCACCGCCAGCACCACGGCGCAGATGGCCCTGGGCGACGCGCTGGCAGTGGCCCTGCTGGACGCACGCGGCTTCAAGGCCGAGGATTTCGCCCGCTCCCACCCCGGTGGCGCGCTGGGCCGCAAGCTGCTCACCCATGTGCGCGACCTGATGCGCAGCGGCGACGCCCTGCCCCGCGTGGCGGCCGGCACGTCCTTCACCGAGCTGATGCGCGAGATGAGCGCCAAGGCCCTGGGCATGGCGGTCATCGTCGATGCCGACGATCGCGTGCAAGGCATCTTCACCGACGGCGACCTGCGCCGCCTCGTCGAGCAGGGCCGCGACCTGCGCGCGCTCACCGCCGCCGAGGTCGCCCACCCCAGGCCGCGCACCGTCGGCGCCGACGCGCTGGCCGTCGATGCCGCCGACCTGATGGAAGCCGCGCGCATCACCGTCGTGCTCGTCACCGACGCCGACAAGCGCCTGCTCGGCGCCATCAGCATCAACGACCTGATGCGCGCAAAGGTAATTTGATGGCCGCGCTGGTGTTTCCTCCCGAACTGCTGGTCAAGGCGCAAGGCACGGGCCTGTCCGTCAAGCTGGCCCTCTTCGACGTCGACGGCGTGCTGACCGACGGCCGCATCTACATCGGCGACAGCGGCGAGGCCTTCAAGGCCTTTTCGACGTTGGACGGCCACGGCCTGAAATCGCTACAGCAGGTGGGCATCACGCCGGTCGTCATCACCGGCCGGGACAGCCCCGCCGTGCGCCGCCGCGTCGCCGACCTGGGCCTGACGCACGCCCTCTACGGCATCAGCGACAAGCTGGCCGCCGCCGAGCCGGTGCTGGCGCAACTCGGCGCCAGCTGGGGCGAGGTGGCCGCCATGGGCGACGACTGGCCCGACCTGCCGCTGCTGGCCCGCGCCGGCTTTGCCTGTGCCCCGCCCGGCGCCCATGCCGAGGTGCTGGCCATCGCCCACCACGTCACCCGTGCGCCCGCCGGCTATGGCGCGGCCCGCGAGTTCTGCGACCTGCTGTTGATGGCAGCCGGCCACTACGAGCGCCTGCTGCACGCACACCACCGCACGCTCGACGGGGGCGCCGCTTGACGCCGGCCCTGCCCGCACCGACGCCGCGCTTGCGTCCGGCCCAGCCCTGGCTGTGGCGCGTGCAGAGCCTGCTGTCCAACTACCTGCCGTTGCTGTTGATGGCGTTTCTGGCCAGCGGCACCTGGTGGCTGGTGAAGAACACGCCGCTGCTGGACGACCCTGGCGCACCCGCCGCGCCGCGCCATGAGCCCGACTACCGCATGGCCCGCTTCGAGATCCAGCGCATCGGCGCCGACGGCCGGCTCAACGTGCAGATCGCCGGCGCCGAGCTGCGCCACTACCCCGACACCGACACCGTCGAGATCGACCAGGTCCGCGTGCGCGCCGTGTCGCCCGACGGCAGCCTCGCGATCGCCGAAGCCAGGCGTGCCCTCAGCAATGGCGACGGCAGCGACATGCAGCTGCTGGGCGACGTGCGCCTGCGCCGCCTTCCGCCCGGCGCGGGCGAGAACGACCGCGCGCAGATGGAAGTGCGCGGAGAGTTTCTGCAGGCCCTGTCCAACAGCGAGATCCTGCGCTCCCATCTGCCCGTCACCATCCGCCAGGGCGGCACGACGATGAACACGCAGAACTTCGAATACCGGCACCTGACAGGCCAGGTCAGCTTCAGCGGCAAGGCGCAGGGGCAGATCACGTCGCGGCCGGCTCGATGACGGAACTGGTCTTCATCACCGGCGCGTCCAGCGGCATCGGCCAGGCGCTAGCGCTGCGCTACTACCAGGACGGCGCCTGCCTGGCGCTGGTGGCCCGCCGCACCGCCGAGGTCGAGCGCTGGGCGGTCGAGCAGAAGCTCGCCCCGGCGCGCTTCAAGGTCTACGGCGCCGACGTGGCCGACGAAGCGGCCATTGCTCAAACGGGCCGCGACTGCATCGCCGCCCAGGGCCTGCCCGACGTCGTCATCGCCAACGCCGGCATCAGCATCGGCATGGACACGGCGCACTTCGACGACCTCGACGTGATGCGCCGCACCTTTGCCACCAACAACGTCGGCCTGGCCGCCACCTTCCATCCCTTCGTCGCAGCGATGAACGAGCGCGGCTCGGGCACGCTGGTCGGCATCGCCAGCGTTGCCGCCATCCGCGGCCTGCCGGGCCATGGCGCCTACTCGGCCAGCAAGGCTGCCGTCGTCGCCTACTGCGAG
This sequence comes from Roseateles sp. AC306, assembly GCF_979253795.1. Lineage (NCBI taxonomy): Bacteria > Pseudomonadati > Pseudomonadota > Betaproteobacteria > Burkholderiales > Sphaerotilaceae > Roseateles > Roseateles sp. AC306. Next base: position 32,550 of record NZ_CEEDEB010000012.1, on the reverse strand, counting down.
AGCCTGCGTGGCGAATGCCGACCCTACGGCGTCAAGGTGGTCACGCTGCTGCCGGGCTATATCGACACGCCGCTGACGCGCGGCAACCGCTATTCCATGCCCTTTCTGATGCCAGTGGACGACTTCGCGGAACAGGCCGTGCGCGCCATCCGCGCGCAGGTCAGCTACCGCGTCATCCCCTGGCAGATGGGCGTTGTGGCCAAGCTGTTGCGCCTGCTGCCTAACGCGCTGTATGACCGGCTGCTGGCCGGCCGGCCGCGCAAGAAGCGCGCGAGCGAATAGCCGGGCGGCGCGGCTACACTGCGCGCCTTCGGACCGAGAGCCGGCCCTGCATGGGCGGCGAAGGAGGACATCATGGCCAAGGTGCTTCACCCCTGCTAGTGCCCGCGCGCTGACCTGCTTCAGCGCCGCCCGCCAGCCCGCACGCCTGTTCGCAGCGGGCTCAATGCCTCCCGTCGCGCCGCCCGCCGGGCCGCGACGTCATCGCTTCGATTGCCGCCATGAAATTCCCGCTTCTCGGCCTGGGCCTGTGCGCCCTGGCCCTGCCCGTGTGGGCCGATTCACCCATTCATCCGACTGCGCTGCGCCTAGCTCCTGCCGAGGCGGCGCCCGTCATCGACGGCCGCCTCGATGACGCTGCCTGGCAGCGCGCTCCCGTCTACGAGCGCTTCGTGCAGTTCCTGCCGGCAGACAAGCAGCCGGCACGCTGGCGCACCACGGTGCAGGTGCTCGTCACCGCAGATGCCCTCGTCTTCGGCATCCGCGCCTGGGACCCCGAGCCCGGCCGCATCCGCGCGCCACTGGCCCGGCGCGACCAGGTCAAGGCCGACCAGGACTTCGTCTCCGTCTTCATCGATCCCGTGGGCCGCCGCCGCACCGCGCAATACGCGCGCATCAGCGCGGCCGGCGTCGTCGAGGACGGCCTGTTCGCGGCAGAGGAAGACACCGAGGACACGGCGCCCGACTTCGACGTCGAGGCCGCTGCCACGCGCCTGCCGGACGGCTACAGCGTCGAGCTGCGCTGGCCGCTTGCAGCGCTGAGGTTCCCACACTCGGACGGCGCGCCCTGGCGCGTCATGGTGGCGCGCAACATCCCGCGCGAGAACCGCACGCTCGACGTCAGCGCGCCGGCGCATACGAAGGACGCGCTCAGCTTCATCGCCGAGCTGCAGCCGCTGGAGGGCCTGGCCGACCTCGTGGAGCAGGTGCGCGAACGCAGCTTCATCACCTTCCGTCCCGAGCTGACGCTGCGCTCGACGCGCGACAGCGACGAGACCGGCACGCGCCGCAGCCGCAAGGCAAGCCTCGGCGCAGAGTTCAAGTGGCGGCCGCGAGCGGACTGGGTGATCGACGCGACGCTCAACCCCGATTTCTCCCAGGTCGAGCTGGATGCTCCTCAGCTCGCGGGCAACACCCGGTTTGCGCTGAGCGTGCCGGAGAAGCGGCCGTTCTTCCTGGAGAGCGCCGATGTCGTCGGCCCCACCCAGCCGGATGAGTCCGGCGAAAACCGCAGCCTGGCGGCCTTCTACACCCGAGCCATCACCGACCCCGACTGGGGCCTGCGTGCCACCTGGCGCGGCGCCGGAGCCGAGGCCACGGCGCTGAGCTTGCGCGACGCCGGCGGGGGGCAGGTCTTGCGGGCAGGCGCCTTTGCGACGCGCAGCGGCCTGCAGCCTCAGAGCTCGCAGGCCCGCTTTGCGCGCGGCCGCATGCAGCTGGGCAGCCTGGGCCTGGCCGGCCTGGTTTCACAGCGCGACTTCGGCAACGGCCTGCGCACCCAGGTCACCGGCAGCGACGGCGTCTGGCGCGCGGGCGACAGCGACCAATGGCGCGGGCACCTGCTGTTGTCGGGCACGACGCTGGGGCTGGACGAGGCCGGCCAGGTGCTGCGCGTCTCGCGCCAGCGCGGCCACCGCGCATGGCTGGGTTGGCGCCACCGCGATGCCGACTGGGTCGCCAACGTCAACGTCGAGGAGATCAGCGCGCGCTTCGCCAACGACAACGGCTTCGTCAGCCAGAGCGGCGTGCGCCGCGCCTCCGCCTTCGGCTATCTGCGCATGGGCGAGCGCGAACTCATCGGCATAGACATGCACGACAGCGAGCTGCAGCTCACGGTCCAGGAAACGCGCACGCTGACCGACCCGCTGCTCGGCGTGGCCGCTGGTCAGGTCGTGGACCGGCTTTTTCAGCCCGGCTTCTGGTTCGCCGCAGCGCGCAACACCGGCGTCTGGGGCCATGTCGGGCTGGACCAGCACCGCGCCAGGAGCGGCGGCCCTTTGCATCAGACGCGCACGCTGCTGCTGGGCTTCGAGTCCAACCCGGGAGAGTTGCTGAGCTTCCTGATGGGCGAAATCGAATGGGGCAGACGCCTGGACGTGGAGGCCGACCGCCTCGGCCTGGGGCTACAGGCGCAGGTGGAGGCCAAGCTGCGCATGCCGCTCCCCGGCGGGTGGTGGCTGGAGGTGGAACAGCGCCTGGGCACCGGCTGGGTGGATGCCCCGGACGGCCGGCGCGCCTTCACAGACCGCAGCGCACAGAGTCTGATCGTGCTGCACCTGAGCCCGCGGGACTCGTTGCGCCTCATACACCAGCAGACCCATTTCACCCGTCGCCAGGACGTCGCCGCCAGCCTCTCCTCAGAGAACGGCCGGGAGCGGCAGCTGGCGCTGATGTTCCAGCACCGCGTCGGCCTGTCGCGCATCCTCAGCATCGGCCTGAACCGGGCCAGCGAGCGCCCCGGCCTGCTGCGCCGCCACGAACTGTTCGCCAAGGCCACGTTGGGGTACTGAAGCCCCTCGCCCAGCCCCGCGCCGCTGAACGCGGGCGCGCCTAGTGGGTCCCCCGAGAGGACGGCCATGACGGCGGCATTGAGCTGCCATCATGGCCTTGGCGGGCCGGCTTGGGAGCGGCCCGGCGCTCGGCCCGGAATTCCAGGGAGCCAACAGCCATGCGCAAAAGAAAAGGCGCCCGAGGGCGCCTTGTTCATTCGGTGCTGGGTCAGCTGGGCTTAGTAGCTGCCGCCACCGTAGCCACCGCCGCCGCCGCCGCCGGAGCGACCGCCGCCGCCACCGTATCCGCCGCCACCGCCGGAACGGCCACCGCCGCCACCGCCGTAGCCGCCGCCACCGCCGGAACGGCCACCGCCGCCGCCGCCGTAGCCGCCACCACCGCCGTAGCCACCGCCGCCACCACCGGTGCTGCCGCCACCACCGTAGCCGCCGCCACCGCCGGAACGGCCACCGCCGCCACCGCCGTAGCCACCACCACCGCCGTAGCTGCCGCCACCGCCGCCGCCGAAGCCACCACCGCCGGAACGGCCACCGCCGCCACCGCCGAAGCCGCCCGGACGCTCTTCACGAGGGCGAGCCTCGTTGACGACGATCGCGCGGCCTTCCAGGGCCTGACCGTTCATGCCGTTGATGGCTGCTTGAGCCTCAGCGTCAGAACCCATCTCGACGAAACCGAAACCCTTGGAACGGCCCGTCTCGCGGTCCATCATGACCTTTGCGGAGGTCACCGTACCAAACTGACCGAACGACTCTTGCAACGATTCGTCACGCACGCTGTAGGCCAGATTGCCCACATAAAGCTTGTTTCCCATGGGGAAGCCCTTCTCTACTCAAAACCAAAAAAACCATGTGGAGCTTCAACCCATCGTGAACCATTCAGCGAGGTGCGGCGTCCAGACACAGGCGAATCATTATGGTGGCGAGGGTAAAGATTGCACGGCGGCCCTCTGGTAAGTGTTGTTTTTCAGAGCTAGCACAAACCCTGGCGAGTCCCGTTTCTCATGTTCGCGTCATCGCTACCATCCCGGCCCAATGACTTTTCCCCTGCTGCCTGCCCTCGCCCGCGTCCTCGCCAGCATCGACGCGCCCCGAAATCTGCGCGCCCTCTATGCATTGCTGGCGGGCTTCTGCCTGGCCGGCCTGCTGTTGGCCATGGCCCAGTCGGCACTCGCCCGCAGCGACGAGCTGCTCAGCGCGCTGTGGATGGGCCTGGCGCTGGCTGTCGCCTTTTTCGGCGTCAACACCACTGGCCTGATGCTGATGGACCAGGCCCGCAGCCTGCCGGTGCGCGACCCGCAGGACGCCCTCGCCGACGCGCTGCGCAGCGGCCACCGCGTGCTGCTGGCCCTGCTGGCCTGCGTGGCGCTGGCCGCTGCTGGCGTGGCGGTGCTGGCCGGGCTGCTGTGGGCGACGCGCTGGCCCTGGGTGGGCGCGCCGCTGCTGGCCGTGGTGCTGCCGGCCGGCGTGCTGCTGCTGGGCGGGCTGGCCTTCGTGCTGGTCGTGCTGGTCGGGCCGCTGGCCGGGCCGGCGGTCTGGGCCGGGCGGCACAGCACCGGCGTGCTGGCTTTCCTGCGCGGGCGGCTGCGCCACGGCCTGCCGGAAACGGCCCTGCTGATGGCGACCGTCTACCTGCTGGTGGCGCTGACGACCGCGGCGGTCAGCTTTGTCGTGGTCACCGGCGGCAAGCTGCTCGCGGGACTGGCCATCCTGGGCGCGGGCATCGAGCTGCCGGCGCGCCAGCTGCTGGCCGGCGTCATGGGCCTGGGGCCGCGTGGCCTGGGCGCCAACGGCGTGGCGCTGGAAGGCGGCAACCTGGGCATGGCGGCGCTGATCGGCGGCGGCATCGTCTTTGCGCTGGCCCTGGTGCTGCCGACGCTGGTGTGGCTGCGTGGCTGCTGCGCGGTGTATCTGGCCCTGACCGAGGCGGAATGACACCCCGTATCGCGAGCCTTGTGCCGAGCGCGACCGAGACGCTGGTGGCCCTCGGACTGGGGCCCTGTCTTGTCGCCCGCACCGGCTTCTGCATCCACCCGGCCGAGGCGGTGAAGGATGTGCCCAAGGTCGGCGGCACCAAGGACGTGAACCTCGCCAAGCTGCGGCAGCTCGCGCCGACGCATGTTGTCGTCAACGTGGACGAGAACCGGCGCGAGACGGCTGAAGCGCTGGGGCAGTTCGTGCCCGAGGTCATCGTGACCCACCCAAGCCGGCCCGAGGACAACCTGGCGCTGTTCGAACAGCTGCGCGCCGCCTTCGCTGGCCAGCCTGGCGTGAACGAGCGCGCGGCGGCGCTGTCGAGCGAGTTTTCGGCCTCGCTGGCCCGGTGCCGCGAGCAGACCTGGCCGGGCGAGAACGTGCTCTACCTGATCTGGCGCGACCCGTGGATGACGGTGGCGCGCGACACCTACATCTCGACGCTGCTGGCGGAAGTCCACTGGCGCAGCTGGCCGGACATGCCGGGCGGCGAACACGGTGCCGGCCGCTACCCGACGTTGACGGGCGATGAGGCCTGGCTGCGCGGCATCGACCGCGTGCTGCTCAGCTCCGAGCCCTACCGCTTCGGCCCCACGCACATTGCCGAGGCGCAGGCGCTGTGCCCTCAGGCGCGGGTGCAACTGGTCGACGGCGAACTGCTGAGCTGGTGGGGGTCACGCGGCGCGGCGGGGTTGGACTATCTGCGCGGCCTCAGCGCGACCAGTCAACGCGATCCAGCAGCGCCTTGAGTTTTTCGGCCTTGCCAGGATTCAGCTGAGCCGCCCAGGCGACCCGGCCCTGCAGGTGGGCCCGCCAGTCGGCGTGACCCTCGCGGTTGTGGCCGGCGGGGCCGTCGACGACGCAGCGGTGCAGGATGGCCTTGAGACGGTCGAACTCGTCGCGCGGCAGGTTGGGCCGCTCATTGACGACGATGCCGCAGACCGATTGCCGCTGCGCGGTGCCGAGGCTGCGTGTCTTGCGTGGGTTCACGGTAAAGCCTTCGTCTGCGGCGATGGCCGCGACCCAGGCGGCGATCTGGCGCATGGGCAGCGTGGCCGGGCCGGAGATGACGAGGTCGTCGGCGTAGCGGCTGTAGCGCGCGCCGAAGGACTCGGCCAGGCCGGCCAGGCGGGCGTCCAGAGCGAAGGCGCAGAGGTTGGCCAGCGCGGGCGAGCTCGGCGCGCCCTGGGGCAGGTGGGCGTCGCGCAGCCGCTGGCGTTGCGGCCAGCTCAGGCGCGGCTCGGCGCGCAACCAGGCTTCGGGCGTGGCGACGGTGCACAGCGCGGTCAGCGCACGGGCGACCGCCGTGCTGTAGCCCAGCGTCGCGAAGAGAGCGTGAATGCGCGCGGCGCGCACGGTCGAAAAGAAGTCGCTGAGGTCGAAGCGCAAGACCCGGCCCTGGCCGGTGTGCCGGGCCGCGTGCTGCACGACCGAGCGGCCCGGCGTGTAGCCAAAGGCGGCCTCGTGCGGCGGCAGGCCGTTCAGCAACTGGCCGAGCAGGCGGCGCTGGACGGCGCGCAGATGCGGTTCGGGCACCTCCAGCAGCCGCCAGCCGGCGCCCTCGCCACGCTTGGGCAGCAGATGCTGGCGGTAGTGCTGCTGCACCAGAGGGCGACGGCGCTGCCAGTCGGCGGGTAGGGTCAGCCGCCACAGGCCGGCGGGCGTCATGCCCAGACCGCGCGCCAGCGCGCCGACGGTGGTCCAGTGCGGGCGCTGCAGGCCGGCCGGTGCCGGAGACAGGTCATCGGGCGGACACAGCAGCCAGTGGCGGGCGACCGGCCGCGCCTCGCTGCGCCAGGCTTGGGCAAAGGCATCGTGCGCTTCGACGCGCTCGGCCAGCGTCGCCACCTCCAGCCGCCGCCAGACCTCGCCCGGCACACGCGCCATCGCCTGCGCCAGCACGGCGAGCCAGGGCGGGCGGGCATCCAGGCAGACGGCCATGCGCGCCGCCAGGCCGCTTGCCTCATGCGGGCCAGCCAGCATCGCGCGGGCCAGCGCCCGGGCCGTCATCGTGCGGGCTGTATCCACCCGTCATGTCTCCCTGAAAAAGGTGCGGCACGCTGCCCGAGCGACGGGTGATGCGTGAGGTGTCGGGCGCATAGCGCCCCGAGCTTCACGCCCTGCTGGACGCGAGATCGAGAACCCCCGGGGTTGCCCCGGAGTGCTGGCCCGTGAAGGCTGGCAAAGACCTCGGGCAGCGGCCGCGACGGCATCCTACCGGCCACAATCGCCCGCCATGGACATCTACAAGCCCCTCGTTGCGCTGCTGGCCATCGTCAACCCGGTGGGCGTGGTGCCCTTCTTCATCCACTTCACCAGCAGCCTGACCCGCGAGCAGCGGCGCCGGACCATCCTGGTCAGCGCCTGCACCGCCGGCATCGTCATCGCGCTGAGTGCGCTGTTCGGCCTGAAGATCATCGAGTTCTTCGGCATCTCGCTGGCCAGCTTCCAGGTCGGCGGCGGCTGCCTGCTGTTGATCAGCTCGCTGCAGATGCTGAACGCCAAGCCGGCCGAGGCGAACAAGGAAGACGTCTCCGAAGGCAACAGCAAGGCCGACGCCGGCGCCAGCATCGCCGTCGTGCCGCTGGCCATTCCGCTGCTGACGGGGCCGGCGACCATCTCGACCATGGTCATCTACGCCGACAAGACCCGCGTCTGGTGGGAGCTGGCCATCCTGTGCGGCTATGGCGTCGTCGTCGCGCTGGTGACCTTCATCACCTTCTCGGCCAGCGGCAAGATCGCCAAGGTGCTGGGCCAGACCGGCATCAACATCATGACGCGGCTGATGGGCTTGATCCTCGCCGCGCTGGCGGTGGAGCTGCTGGCGGACGGGCTCATGAAGCTGTTCCCCGTGCTGGCAGCGCGTTCCATCGGCTGAGCCGGGGCAGGCGCGCTTGACGACCCTGCTGCTACTGGAAGACGACCCCGCCATCGCGGACACCGTCGTGTTCGCGCTGCGGCGCGAGGGCTTCACCGTGGAGCACCGCGCCTGGCTGGCCGAGGCCCGCGAGCGGCTGCGCCAGGCGCCCGCGCCCGAGCTGCTCATCCTCGACATCGGCCTGCCCGACGGCAACGGCCTGGACCTGTGCCGCGAGCTGCGCGCCGGCCCGTTGAAGCACCTGCCCGTCATCGTGCTGAGTGCCCGCAGCGAGGAGATGGACCGCGTGCTCGGCCTGGAGTTGGGCGCCGACGACTACCTGGCCAAACCCTTCAGCCCGCGCGAGCTGGTGGCGCGCGTGCGGGCACTGCTGCGACGCGCGCAGGCGGTGCCTGCTCCCGCTGCACCGTCAACAGGCTTTGCCGTCGACGGCTCGCGCGTGCGGCTGGACGGCGCGCTGCTCAACCTCACCAAGCTGGAGCTGGGCCTGCTGCTCAAGCTGCTGCAGGCGCCGCAGCGCATCCACTCGCGCGAGGCGCTGCTCGACACCGTCTGGGGCGCCAGCGCCGACAGCAGTGATCGCACGGTGGACACCCACATCAAGACGCTGCGCGCCAAGCTGCGCGAGGCGGCGCCGTCGCGCGACCCGATCAAGACGCATCGCGGCATGGGCTATTCGCTGGAGCCCTGAATGCGCCTGGGCCTGCGCGTCTTCTTCGGCTTCTTCCTCATCGCCGGCCTGAGCGCCGTGCTGCTGCTGAAGGTCTTCCTGGCCGAGGTGAAGCCCAGCGTGCGCGAGGTCATGGAAGATCTGATGGTGGACACGGCCAACCTGCTGGCCGAGACCGCTGCCGACGAGATGGACGGCGCGGGCCAGCTGACGGCCGACAGCCGCCTGGCCGCCCAGTTGCAGCGTTATGCCAAACGCGAGGTGGACGCCATGATCTGGGGCCTGCGCAAGCAGAGCCTGGACCTGCGCATCTACGTGACCGATGCGAAGGGCCGCGTCGTGCTGGACTCCGGCCAGCCCTCGGCCGTGGGCCAGGACTACTCGCAGTGGCGCGACGTGGCACTGACGCTGCGCGGTGACTACGGTGCCCGCGCCTCACTCAACACGCCCTACGAGACGCACCGGGACCTGAGCACCGTCCTGGTCGTTGCCGCGCCGGTGCTGAAGGACGGCCGCAAGCTGGGCGTCGTCAGCGTCGCCAAGCCGGTGGCCAGCGTGCAGCGCTTCATCGACCGCGCCGAGCGCCGGGTCTTCTGGGCGGGCGCGGCGCTGCTGGCGGCCAGCCTCATCGTCGGCGTGGCGGTGACGCTGTGGCTGGTGGCCTCGGTGCGGAAGCTGCGCCGCTATGCCCAGCAGGCCCAGGCCGGACAGGCCATTGCGCCGCCGGACATGCCCGGCGAGCTGGGCGACCTGGCGAACGCCATGGACGACATGCGCCGCCGCCTGGAGGGCCGTGAGCAGCTGGAGCACGACGTGCGCGCGCTGACCCACGAACTGAAAAGCCCGCTGGCCGCGCTGCGTGCCAGCGGCGAGCTGTTGCAGGACGAACTGCCCGCCGCCGACCGCCAGCGTTTCGCCGCCCAGGTGCTGGACCAGACCGCGCGGCTGCAGACGCTGGTGGAGCGCGTGCTGGGGTTGTCGCAGCTGGAGGCCCAGCTGGGGTTGGGTGAACGGCAACGTCTGACGCTGGTGGATTGGGCCGAGGCGCAGCTGGACCGGCAGGCATCGCGGCTGGCGCAGAAGGAATTGCGCATCGCCTGGACGGCGCGGGACGACGTGGCGGTCGACGTGGACGCCGCGCTGCTGGAGCTGGCCTTCGGCAACCTGCTCGTCAACGCCATCGACTTCGCGCCCGCAGGCTCGACGCTGGAACTGGCCGTCAGCAGCGGGCCGGCCACCGCACGGCTGACGCTGCGTGACCACGGCCCCGGCGTGCCGGCCGCCGCGTTCTCACAGCTGGGCAAGCGCTTCTTCTCGACGGCGCGGCCCGGCAGCCTTGTCAAAGGCTCGGGCCTGGGCCTGGCCATTGCGCGGCGCGTGGCCGAGCTGCACGGCGGACGGCTGGCGTTCGAGGCGGCGGAACCGGGGCTGCGGGTGAGCCTGGTTCTTCCGCGCTGACTTCACAGCGACTTCACACAGCCCTTCGTGCCCTCACATCGCCTCGCGATGCTGCGCGGCATGAACAAAGCCCTCATCACCAAGCTGGCCATCCTGGCCGTCGTCACCGTCATCATCAGCCTCGTACTCGCGCAGATCGGTGGGCTGGTTGACGAGCGTCGCGCACGCCAGCGCGAGGCTCAGCAGAGCATCGAGCAATCGCAGGCCGGCCCGCAGACCCTGCTCGGCCCCTTGCTGACGCGCAACTGCAAGGAGACGTGGTCGCCTGCCAAAGACACCGTTCAGAGCCGCAGCTTCGCGGCCGTGCTGCCGCCGGCGCAGCTGCAGGTTGACGGGCGCGTCAGCCCCGATCCACGCTACCGCGGTCTGTTCAAGATCAACAGCTATGGCAGCAAGTTGTCCATCGAGGCGCGCTGGGACGACTTCGACGCGCTGAGCCCGCCCGCGCAAAACGCCGGCGGCCGGGTCGAATGCGGTGACGTCGTCGTGATGTTCTCTGCCAGCGACGCGCGCGGCCTGCGCGACGTCGAGCTCAAGCGTGACGGTCGCGCGCTGACCGTGAAACCCGGCACGACGAACGCCTTGCACCCCGCCGGACTGCACGCCGCGCTGGCGGTGCCGCGCGCAGGCGAAACGCTGGAACTCAAGCTGAGCGTGGATCTGATCGGCACGCAGCGCCTCTCTCTCATCCCCGCCGCCGGCAGCACGGCGGTCAGCCTGCAGTCCAGCTGGCCGCACCCCAGCTTCGGCGGGCGCTTCCTGCCGGCCGAGCGCGAGGTTGGCGCTGCCGGTTTCTCGGCGCGCTGGCAGGTTTCCGAGCTGGCCAGCAGCGCTGCGGCCGACGTCGTCGCCGGCAAACCCAACCTCGATACGCTCGCCGTCGAACTCATCGACCCCGTGAACCCCTACGTCATGAGCGACCGCGCCATCAAGTACGGCCTGATGTTCATCGCGCTCACCTTCGTCACCGTCGGCCTCACCGAACTGCTGACCGGCCGGCGCGTGCACCCGGTGCAATACCTGCTCGTGGGCCTGGCGCTGAGCCTGTTCTTTCTGCTGCTGCTGAGCCTGTCGGAGCACCTGCCCTTCCTGCTGGCCTACCTGATCGCCGCGGGAGCGGCGGCCCTGGTGCTGACCCAGTACGCCGCCGCCATGCTGGGCGGCTGGCTGCGCGGCGCGGCCTTTGGCGGCGGCATCGCGTTGCTGTACGGCGCGCTCTACGTGCTGCTCAGCCGCGAGCAGACGGCCCTCGTCATCGGCGCGGTGCTGCTGTTCATCGTGCTGGCGGTGGTCATGACGCTGACCCGCAAGCTGGACTGGTACGGGCTGACGTCAGGGAACCCGCGGGGCGAGTGATTTACCCTCGGGCCCATGGCAAAAGAAGGTTTTGACTACATCATCGTGGGCGCCGGCACCTCAGGGTGCCTGCTGGCCAACCGGCTCACGGCCAACCCGACGAAGCGCGTGCTGCTCATCGAGGCGGGTGGCAAGGACGATTACCACTGGGTGCACATCCCCGTCGGCTATCTCTACTGCATCGGCAACCCGCGCACCGACTGGTGCTACAGCACCGAGCCCGAGGCTGGCCTGAACGGCCGCAGCCTGCGCTATCCGCGCGGCAAGGTGCTGGGCGGCAGCTCCAGCATCAACGGCATGATCTACATGCGCGGCCAGAGCCGCGACTATGAGCACTGGGCCGAGGTCACGGGCGACGACACCTGGCGCTGGGAGCGCGTGCTGCGCGCCTTCCGTCGCCACGAGAACCACTGGCGGCTGGACGACCCCAAGACGGCGCCCGAGGGCTTTGCCGCCATGCACGGCCACAAGGGCGAATGGCGCGTGGAGCAGCAGCGCCTGCGCTGGCCCATCCTCGACGCCTTCGCCGCAGCAGCGCAGCAGACCGGCATCCCGGCCACCGGCGACTTCAACGCCGGCACCAACGAAGGCGTGGGCTATTTCGAGGTCAACCAGAAGAAGGGCCTGCGCTGGAACACGGCCAAGGCCTTCCTGCGGCCCACCACCTTCGGCAGGCCCAACTTCGAGCTGTGGACGGGTGCGCAGGTGCGCAAGCTGCGGCTGATGCGCGACGACACGGGCATGCGCTGCAGTGGCGTGGAGGTGCAGACGCCGCACGGCGTGGAGCAGCCCTGGTTGAACGCAGGCGGCGAGGTCATCCTGTGCGCCGGCGCCATCGGCACGCCGCAGATCCTGCAGCTCTCGGGCCTGGGCCCGGCCGAACTGCTGCAGGGGCTGGGCATCACCGTCGAGCAGGACCTGCGCGGCGTGGGCGCCAACCTGCAGGACCACCTGCAGATCCGCTCCGTCTACAAGGTCGAAGGCGCCAAGACGCTGAACCTGCGCTCGGCCTCGCTGTTCGGCAAGGCCATGATCGGCCTGGAATACGCACTGCGCCGCAGCGGCCCGATGAGCATGGCGCCGAGCCAGCTGGGCGCCTTCACGCGCAGCAGCCCGGACAAGGTATGGCCCGACCTGGAATACCACGTCCAGCCGCTGTCGCTGGACGCCTTCGGCGAGCCGCTGCACGGCTTCGACGCCTTCACGGCCAGTGTCTGCAACCTCAACCCGACGAGCCGCGGCACGGTGCACATCACGTCCCCGGACGCCGCTGCGGCGCCGGCCATCCGGCCCAACTATCTGGCTACCGATACCGACAGGCAGGTCGCCGTCGAGAGCCTGAAGCTGACCCGCCGCATCGTCTCGCAGCCGGCGTTGGCGGGCTTCAAGCCCGTGGAATACAAGCCGGGACCGGAGCACCAGGCCGATGAGGCTCTCGCGCGTCTGGCCGGCGACATCGCGACGACCATCTTTCACCCCGTGGGCACCTGCCGCATGGGCCGCAAGGACGACCCGGGCGCGGTGGTCGACTCACGGCTGCGCGTGCGCGGCGTGACCGGCCTGCGCATCGCCGACGCGAGCGTGATGCCGACGATCACGAGCGGGAACACGAACTCGCCGACCTTGATGATTGCGGAGAAGCTGGCGGGGTGGTTGGCGGGATAGGCGAACCGCCAGCGCTGTCGCCGGTGTGGCTTTGAGGCGGCCTGGGGTCAGGTTTCCCGAAACTCCTTACTCTCACGCGGCGCATCCGGCAGCTGATCGTCCAGCGATTGGCGGTAACGGATGCAGCCGCGCATGAACTGCGGCCACGCCGGCACGGCGATCTCGGGGGAGGTCTTCTCGGGCAGCAGGTTCCACAACGCCGGTTGATGCCAGCACAGCTCGTGGCGGCTTTCGTCGCGGTGGCTGCGGATCGCGGCGCGCAGCTTCTTCAGCTCGTCGATCAGCTGCTCTTTGGTCAAGGCGTTCAGGTCGTCGTCCACGGCTTCATCTCCATTCGGCGGGAGCGTTTCTAGACCGGCAAGGAGCCCGCGACAATCCCGCCATGCCGTTGTCGTCTCCCCGCGTGCTCGCCGTCATCCCGCCGATGACGCAGCTGAACACGCCCTACCCGTCCACCGCCTACCTGACCGGCTTCCTGCGCTCACGCGGCATGGACGCGCGCCAAGTGGACCTGGCGTTGACGCTGGTGCTGGAACTTTTCTCGCGCGACGGCCTGACGCAGTTGCACGGGACCGTCCAGGCCCTGCCCGACGAAAAGCGCACGCCGCAGACCGCCTGGTTCGCCGCCGAGTTCACCGCAATTGCCGCCGCCACGCCGCGCGTCATCGCCTTCCTGCAGGGCCGCGACCCGACGGTGGCGCATCGCATCAACACGCGCGCCTTCCTGCCTGAGGGCGCGCGTTTCGCGTCGCTGGACGCCTACGTTGACGAGGACGGCGGCGACCCGCTGGCCTGGGCCTTTGGCGCCCTGGGCCTGCAGGACCGCGCGCGCCATCTGGCCACGCTGTTTTTGAACGACCTCGCCGACGTGCTCCGCGACGCGGTGGACGCGCGCTTCGAGTTCGTCCGCTATGCAGAAAGCCTGGCTGCCGCGCAGGCCCACTTCGACCCGCTGGCGCAGGCGCTCGCGGCGCCGCTCAACCTGGTCGACACGACGCTGCAGCGCCTCACGCTGGCGGCACTGGACGAGCACCAGCCCGATGTCGTGCTGCTGTCCGTGCCCTTCCCCGGCTCGGTCTATGCGGCGCTGCGCATCGCCCAGACCATCAAGGCCGCGCGGCCGCATGTCGTCACCCTCCTGGGCGGTGGCTATGTCAACACCGAGCTGCGCGAGCTGGCAGAACCAAGGCTGTTCGACTTCGTCGACTACGTGACGCTGGACGCCGGTGAGCGGCCGCTGCTGGCGCTGCTGGAGCATGTCGCCGGCAAGCGCTCGAAGACGCGGCTGGTGCGCACCTTCTGGCGTGATGAAGACCAGGTCAAGTACACCAACTTCGTCGAGCCCGACATTCCCTTCGACGACGTTGGCACACCGACCTGGGACGGCCTGCCGCTGGACCGCTACCTGTCGCTGCTGGACATGCTCAACCCGATGAACCGGCTGTGGAGCGACGGCCGCTGGAACAAGCTGACCGTGGCCCACGGCTGCTACTGGAAGAAGTGCAGCTTCTGTGACGTGAGCCTGGACTACATCTCGCGCTACGAGGCCGCGAGCGCCGAGGTGCTGGTGGACCGCATCGAAGCCATCGTCAAGGAGACCGGCCAGACGGGCTTCCACTTCGTCGACGAGGCCGCGCCCCCCAAGGCGCTGAAGGCGCTGGCCGAGGAGCTGATCCGGCGCGGCGTGGCCATCAGCTGGTGGGGCAATATCCGCTTCGAGAAGACCTTCACGCCCGAGCTCTGCCAGTTGCTGGCCGACAGTGGCTGCATCGCCATCTCGGGCGGGCTGGAGGTGGCGTCCGACCGGCTGCTGCAGCTGATGAAGAAGGGCGTCTCCATCGAGCAGGTGGCGCGCGTCACCAAGGCATTTGCCGATGCTGGCGTGCTGGTGCATGCCTACCTGATGTACGGCTTCCCGACGCAGACGACGCAGGACACCGTGGACGCGCTGGAGTACGTGCGCCAGCTGTTCGAGAACGGCTGCATCCACAGCGGCTTCTTCCACCGCTTTGCCTGCACGGTGCATTCGCCGGTGGGCATGAACCCGGCGGAATACGGCGTCACGCTGCAGCCGCTGCCGGTCGATGGCCGTTTCGCAAAGAACGACATCGCGTTCATCGACCCCACGCCCACCGACCACGATGGCCTGGGCCAGGGACTGAAGAAGGGCCTCTACAACTTCATGCACGGCATCGGCGTGGACAGCGACATCCGCAGCTGGTTCCCTGTGCGGGTGCCCAAGACCACCGTGCCGAAGCGCTTCGTCGAACGCGCGCTCTCCAACCCTCGCTGATGTTCACCTCGACCTTCACCTTCGCGCCCGGCGCCTACGACGACGAGTTCCACGCGCTGGACCAGCGCATCGCCGAGATGGCGCGCGCCATCCCCGGCTATCTGGGCGAGGAGGCCTGGGAGAACGCGGCGACGGGTTTGATTTCCAACGTCTACTACTGGGCCTCGATGGAAGCGCTGCAGCAGTTGATAGGCCACCCGATCCACCGCGAGGCCAAGCAGGCCCAGGCGCGTTGGCTCAAGGGCTATCAGGTCGTCATCGCGCAGGTGATGCACAGCTACGGCGATGGCGGCATCGCCCACCCCCTCAAAAACCAGGCGGCCACCAGGCCGGACTGACTTTGCTGCGGTGCACAATCGTCGCATCCACAGGAGGTAATGGCGATGCGGCGAGTCGTGTTCAACCAGAAGGGCGGCGTGGGCAAGTCCACCATCACGAGCAACCTGGCAGCGATTGCTGCGGCACAGGGCCAGCGGGTGCTGGTCATCGACCTGGACTGCCAGGGCAACACGACCCGCTACCTGCTGGGCGACGCGGCAGATGACGAACGCACCGGCTCGGCGGAGTTCTTCGCCCAGACGCTGAAGTTCAGCGTGCGTGATCCGGACACGAGCGAGTTCATCAGCGAGACGCCGTGGGAGAACCTGCACGTCATGGCCGCCAGCGCGGAGCTGGACGAACTGCACGGCAAGCTGGAGAGCCGCTACAAGATCTACAAGCTGCGTGACGCCTTGCAGCGGCTGGACGACCACTACGACGAGATCTGGATCGACACGCCGCCGGCGCTGAACTTCTACACGCGCTCGGCGCTGATCGCGTCGCAGGGCTGCCTGATCCCGTTCGACTGCGACGACTTCTCGCGCCGGGCGCTCTACGGCCTGCTGGAGGCGGTGAACGAGATCCGTGCGGACCACGCACCCGAGCTGCACGTGGAGGGCATCATCGTCAACCAGTTCCAGGCCCGCGCCTCGCTGCCGCAGCGCGTGGTGCAGGAACTGGTGGACGAGGGCCTGCCGGTGCTGCAGCCCTATCTGTCGGCCAGCGTGAAGGTCAAGGAATCGCACGAGCTGAGCCGGCCGATGATCCACCTCGACGCGCGCCACAAGCTCACGCAGGAGCTGGTGGCGCTGTACGAGTCCCTGCAGGGTTAGATCCATGCGTGCACCGATGAGACTCGCCCTGCTGTCGCTTCTGACGGCGGGCCTGGCCGCGACATGGGCCGCCGATGCCGCGGCCGAGGTCGGCCCGCCGCCGCCGCTCGTGGCTTACGTCAGGGCGCCCGGCGGCTACCCCGCCATGCCCGTCGACGAGTTCCTTGCGCAGGTTCAGCAGCTGCCACGCAGCGAGCTGCAAGCCCTGGCCACCGCCGGCCGGCCGGACGCACAGATCCAGCTCGCCCGCCTTCGCTGGGCGGACGGCGACACCCGCTCACCCATCGACCTCGTGCGGCCGCATGCCGAGGCCGGCATCGCGGTCGCCCAATACCTGCTCGGCAGCTGGCTGCGCTTTCGCAACCGAGACGTGCCCGGCGCGCTCACCTGGCTCAATGCGGCAGCCAAGCAAGGCCACCCGATGGCCCAGGAGGCCCTGGCCGGCGCCTACGAGCGGGGCCTGCTCGGACTGACGCCGTCGCCCGAGGAGGCCTTCCGCCTCTACCTGGCTGCCGGCAAGGCCGGCCTCGCGCACGCGCAGATGAACGTGGCCTTGGCGCTGTGCGGCGGGCTCGGCGTGGCGCCCGACAAGGCGCTGGGCAGGCTGTGGCTGGCCAGCTCGCAACAGGGCCAGCCCGTACCCCTTGGCAGCGCGAGCTGCGATTGAGCACCCCTCAGCGAGAGAGCGCCTGCCCCTCGGCATCCCGCACTTCCGGCTTGCGCCCCAGCGCCTCCAGCTGCGGCACCACCTTGGCCTTGTCACCCACCGCCACGACGATGAGCTGGGCCGGGTCCAGGTGCTGCTGCGCGGCCTTCAGCGCGGTGGCCGACGTGACGGCGCTGTACTTCTTCGGCAGGTCGGTGATCGTGGACAGCGGCTGGCCGGTGGCCCAGTTGCTGGCGTAGCCGGAGACGACCGCCAGGTTGGTGTCGAACAGGCCCGGCAGCGACAGCAGCTGAGCGTTGCGCACGCGGCCCAGCTCGGTCGCGCCCATGGGCTTGGCGCGCATGCCTTCGATCTCCTTCCACATGTCGGCCAGCGCGGCGCCGGTCACGTCGGTTCGCACGCTGCCGCGGATGCCGAACTGGCCGCGCTCGCGGCCCATGGTGTAGCCGGAGTAGATGCCGTAGGTGTAGCCCTTGACTTCACGCAGCTGGTTGTTGATGCGTGACGTGAACAGGCCGCCGAGCGCCGCGTTCATGACCTTGAGCGGCGCCGCGTCGGGCGCGGCGGCATAGGGGCCGGGCGCAACGACGGCCAGGGCCGTCTGCGGCGCGCCGGGCTTGTCGACGACAACGGTGCGCCCAGCAATGGGCTTGGCCGGCGGCAGCGGTTGCGCCACAGGCGCGACACCCTCGCCCTTCCAGGCGCCGAACAACGGCTCGACCAGCGCGCGCAGCTCGGTCTCGCTCAGGTCACCGGCGACGACGAGGGCGGCGCGCTCGGGCCGGTAGTAGGCCTGCCAGAAGCCGCGCAGCGCGGCGGCGTCGACGGCCTTGATGCTGGCCTCGGTGCCCAACGCGTTCTCGGCCAGCGGATGGCCCTCGCCATAGGTCACGCGGTTGCCAACGGCATTGGCCAGCAGCGGCGCCTGCTCGCGCTGCTGCGCCAGGGCGGCCAGGCGCTGGGCCTTGAGCCGCTCGATCTCGGGTGCGGCGAAGGCGGGGTTCAAGGCCAGGTCGGCCAGCAAAGCGAAGCCCTCCCTGGCGGCGGCCTTGCGGCCGGAGAAGTCGACACGCGCTTCCTCGGGCGCACCCTGGGCGGTCAGGGTGGCGCCCAGCGCGGCGATGCCTTCGGCAATCTGCTGCGCGCTTCGGGTCTTGGTGCCCTCGGGCAGCATGGCGGCGGTGAAGCCGGCCAGTCCGGGTTTGTCCGCCGGGTTCACGGCCTGGCCGGCGCGCAGCACGAGGCTGGCGCTGACCAGCGGCAGGCCCGGCTTGGCCGAGTGGATGACCGTCAGGCCGTTGGCCAGCGTGAAGCTCTGCGCTGCCGGCAGGGACAGTGCCTTGGCCTTGCCGGCACCCGGCGCCTTGTT
Source organism: Roseateles sp. AC306 (assembly GCF_979253795.1). Taxonomy (NCBI): domain Bacteria; kingdom Pseudomonadati; phylum Pseudomonadota; class Betaproteobacteria; order Burkholderiales; family Sphaerotilaceae; genus Roseateles; species Roseateles sp. AC306. The sequence continues at coordinate 14,283 of NZ_CEEDEB010000012.1, read as the reverse complement.
GCGCCAGGCTTCCGGTGCGTTCAGCGCCTCGCGCTCACCCTTGGCCGCTTTCGTCGGCACGGGGGGCGTGGCCACCTCGGGCGCCAGCACCTGTTCGCCCGGCTTGGCCAGCACGACGACGCGCCGGTCCTTCTTGAGCCATTGCGCGGTGGCGGCGCTCACGGCGGCCGGCGTCAGCTGGGCATAGCGCGCCAGGTCCTGGCCCAAGAAGCCGGGGTCGCCCGCCATCTGGTTGTAGTGGTTGACGAGATCGGCCAGGGACGTGACCTTCTCCATGCGCTGCAGCACCTGCGTCTCGATGACGGCCCGCGCCTGGGCCAGCTCGGCGGCGCTCGGGGGCTCCTGCGCGAGCTTGGCAATTTCGGCGTCGACCAGTTTCTCGATCTCGTCCACCGACGCACCGGGGCGGGCGACGACCTCGATGTCGAACACCGAGCTGAGCGACTGCGAGCCCTGGCTGACCTGCACGCTCTGGGCGAGCTGCTTGTCGCGCACCAGCAGGCCGTAGAGCCGGCTGGCCTTGCCGCCGCCCAGCACATGGGCGGCGATGTCCAGTTCGGCGTCGCCGGGCTTGTACATGGCGGGCGTGTGCCAGCCGAAGTTCAGCCGCGACAGCTCGATGCGGTCGGTCACGACGAGTCGGCGCTCCTTCGTGATCTCGGGCGTGGCCACGTTGACCTCGGGCGGCTTGGGGCCGGCCTTGAGCGTGCCGAAATACTTCTGCACCAGGGCCTTGGCCTGTTTCGGGTCGAAATCGCCGGCCAGCACCAGCGTCGCGTTGTTGGGCCGGTAGTAGGTGCGGGCGAAGTCCTTCACATCCTTGAGCTGAATGCTCTGGATGTCGGCATGCGAGCCGATGACCGCGGCGCGATAGGGGTGGCCCTCGGGATAGAGCGCCTGGTACATCGCCTCCTCGACGATGCCGTAGGGCCGGTTCTCCACACTCTGGCGGCGCTCGTTGCGCACCACGTCCTGCTGGTTGGCCAGCGACACGGAGTCGATCTCGTCGATCATCCAGCCCAGCATGTCGGCCTTCAGCCACAGGCCCTTCTCCAGCTGGTTGGAGGGCAGCGTGAAGAAGTAGTTGGTGCGGTCGAAGTTGGTGGAGCCGTTGGCATCCGTGCCGCCGGCGGCGTCGACGTACTTGTCGAACTCGCCGCGCGGCACATGCTTGCTGCCGGCAAACACAAGGTGCTCGAAGAGATGGGCAAAGCCCGTCTGACCCTTCGTCTCATTGCGCGGGCCGGCATGCACCCAAAGGTTGAAGGACACCAGCGGCAGGCGGTGGTCTTCCACCAGGATGACCTCGAAGCCGTTGGGCAGCGTGTACTTCTGGTGGCGGATGGACAGCTGGCCGGCCTCGGTGCTGACAGCGCCTTGCGCAGGAGGAGCCGCGGCGGCGGGCAGTCCACCGGACAGGGCGCCGGCCAGGGCCAGCAGCGCAACGAGACGAAGGGGAGTGGGTGCTTTCATTCGGGACGATCCTCGAAGGTCAATGCAGGGATTGGGCGACGGCCTTGACCGCGCCAGAAGTGCCAGGAGTCACCACGGAGAAACCCAGGCCAGCAGCGCCAGCCAGACCGGCGCGGTGGCGACGTAGAGCACCGTGGAGAGCACGGTGGCCGCAGTCACCTCGGCCTCCATGGTGCGGTAGCGCTGCGCAAAGATCAGCGCGTTGGAGCCGGTCGGCAGCGCCGCCAGCATGACGATGACAGCCAGCGGCAGGCCGTTCAAGCCCAGTGCCCAGTGGGCGATGCCGAAGACGACCGCCGGGATCAGCAGCAGCTTGGCCAGCACCAGGCCGGTCAGGCCGCGCCAGGATTTGGGCCAGCCGTAATAGGCCAGCGACATGCCGATCAGCGTCAGGCACAGCGGCACGACGGCCGTGCCCAGGCTCTGCAGCACCTCGTCCAGCACGGCGGGCAGCGGCCAGCCGGTGGCGTTCCAGGCCAGGCCGGCCAGCACCGGCAGGACGACCGGGTGAATGACGGTGTTGCGCACCGTCTGCGCCAGCGTCGAGCGAAAGCTGCGCGAGTCGTGCCCGCGGGCCACGTCCATCTCCACCAGCGCGGTCAGCAGCGTCAGGATGGTCAGGGAATGAAGGCTGACAACGGCGATGTGGATGGCCAGGCCGCGTTCGCCGAACACGCCGGCGGCGACGGGCAGGCCCACCTGCAGCGTGTTGCCGAAGCCGGCCGTGATGGCCTTGACGCTGGGCGCCGTGACCAGCTCGCCGGGCTTGCGCCGCCAGCGCTCAAACAGATAGATGAGGGCGACGACGGCCAGCACCGGCAGGAAGAAGGCGAACAGGAAGGCCCAGGGCAGCGTCGCCGTGTCCAGCCGCGCCGTGGTGCGAAAGAGCAGCGCCGGCACGAAGATGAAGAAGGCCGCGTTGGCGAGTACGCGGGCGGGGTCCGAATCGCTACCCGCCTCGCCGCCGCCCAGCCAGCGCATGCGGCCGACGGCCCAGCCGATGGCGACCGCCACAAGAATGGCCAGAAGCTTGAACGCAATTGCCCAAGTCATTCAGGCCCCTCGTCCAGTCTTGCCGGCTTGACCGACAAGCACATCGCCATCGCGGGCCGGCTTGGGACCGGCCCGGCGCTCGGCCCGAAAGACATCAGAGATGTCACGCGACTGGCAACCGGAGCTCGAACGCAAAGCTGCTCCCCTGCCCCGCCGTGCTCTGCACCAGGATCTGGCTGCCCATCAGGCGCACGAGCTGCTGGCTGATGGACAGGCCCAGCCCCGTGCCGCCGAGGTGGCGAGAGGCCTCGGAGACCTGCTCGAAGGCCTGGAAGAGCCGTGCCTGCTGGGCCGGGGTCATGCCGATGCCGCTGTCCGTCACGCCGAAGCGCAGCCGGACATGGCCGGCCTGGGCCGGCTCGGTGACGCCGGCGGTGAGGGTGACGGCTCCGCTGTCGGTGAACTTGACGGCGTTGGACAGCAGGTTGAGCAGCACCTGGCGCAGGCGCTGGCCGTCCACCAGCACCTGCACCGGCAGGCGCGGGTCCACGTCCAGCGCAAAGCTCAGGTTCTTCTGCTCGGCGCGCAGGCGAACGCTGTCGCAGGCCATGTCGAGCAGGGCGCGCAGGTCCACGGGTGTCGGCTTCAGGCTGACCTTGCCGGCCTCGATGCTGGCCATGTCGAGCACGTCGTTGATGAGCTCCAGCAGATGCAGGCCCGAGTCGCGCATCAGCTGCAGGCGCGCCTGCTGGGGCGCTGGCACGCGAGGGTCCATCTGCATCAGTTGCGTGAAGCCGAGGATGGCGTTCAGCGGCGTGCGGAACTCGTGGCTCATGGTCGCCAGGAAGCGGCCCTTGGCCTGGTTGGCCGCCTCGGCGCGCAGCTTGGCCTCGCTGAGCTCGGCGGTGCGCTCGTTGACGAGGTCCTCGAGATGGTCGCGGTGGCGGGTCAGCTCGGCCTCGGCCTGGCGGCGGAGCGAGATGTCGATGGCCATGCCCTCGATGCGCCTCTGGCCCTCCTCGGCCTCCACCCAATGGGCGCTCAGTTCCACCCATAACGGCCGGCCACCGGCACCGCGCAGCTGCAGCTGGGCCTGCTGCACCTTGCCCTGCTCGTTCATGATGGCCGCGACGCGCTGCATCTCGTCGCGATCAATGCCGCTGACCTCGCGCAGCCGCCGGCCAATCGGGTTCTGCCCGCCCAGGCCCAGCATCTGCATGAAGGCGCGGTTCATGCCCAGCACGCGGCCTTCGGCGTCGGCCTGGAAGATGCCCTCGGTCGCGTTCTCGAACAGGCTGCGATAGCGCGCCTCGCTGGCCCGTAGGCCCTGGGAGCTGAGCTGCACCTGGTCGGCCGCAGCGCGCAGCTTCAGGCTCATGGCGTTGAAGCGCATCGTCAGCTCGCCGATCTCGTCGTCGCGCTCCACCGTCTCCTGCGCACCGAGGTCGCCCGTGGCCACACGCTGCGCCAGCGCGCCGAGCCGCGCGACGGGCCGGCGCACCAGCCAGTGCACCAGCAACGAGGTGGCAATGACGATGCCGACCACGACAACGGCCAGCATCTCGACGACGAAAAGGCGCGTGCGGCGGATCTGCTCATCGACCAGGTCGCGGGTGAAGGTCAGCACGGCCGAGGCGACCTGGGTGCCGGGCGCATCCGCCGCCGGCTGATAGGTGATGGCGAACTCGCGCTTGAGCGGGCCGTTGACGGGACGGTCGCGCTCGCGCTTGCCGTGTCCGCCGCGCAGGCCCAGGCCCTTCAGCTCGATGGCATGCACCTCGGGGTCGGCCATGACGGCATCGAGCAGATTCTCGATGGCGACATGGTCGAGGTTCCAGATCGGCCCGGCAAAGCCCCGCTCGATGAGGCCGGCCATGCGCGCCTCGCGCTGGCGCAGGCTCTGCAGGAGCTCGTCGCCCTCATAGGACGTCCACGTCCAGCCCACCGCGAGGACGAGCAGGCTGGCGACCACGGCGATGCCGGCCGTCAGGCGCGTCTGTATGCCGATGCTCAACGGCGCCAACGCCATCCGCTCTCCTCCCGGCTCCGTGCTGCAGCGCCGCAAAGCGAGCATAGGGGCAATTGGAGCGGCTGCCGCTAACGCAACAGCTCCAGGGTCGCAATCAGGCCTTCGCGGCGGCCTTCTTCGCGGGGGCCTTTTTGGCCGCCGGTGCCTTGGCGCCCGGCTTGGCGGCGCGCGGCTCGAACTCGAAGATGACCTTGCCTTCCTTCTTGTCGTAGGCCAGGAAGGCCTTGAACTTGCGCCGCGTCTTGTTCGACACGAAGTTCTCCAGCAGATCGGTCTTGCCGTTGGCGAGCAGCTTGTGCACCTGCGCCGGTTCGATCGGCTGGGTCAGGATGACCTTGCCGGTCTTGAAGTCGCAGGTCACGGTCTCGCCGACCGAGCGCTCGCAGACGTAGTTGGCGCCGTGCTCGTAGACATGGGCGGCGCACTTGGGGCAGGCGCCGAGCGAGTTCTGGTGCGAGAAGTCCACCGGCTCGCCGTCGCCCTCGGCCTTCTTGGCGTCCTCGCCGAAGTCGAACTCCAGCTTCCAGTTCTGGATCTCTTCGTCGTACACAAGCGCCAGCTCGGCCGTGAACGGCCAGCCGGCCTTGGAGCGGAAGCCTTCCAGCGGGCCGATCTTCTTGTTGGCCAGGAAGGTCTCCACCTCGTTCAGCTCGAAGCTGCGGCCGCCCGGGATCTTGCCGATGGAGAAGCCGCAGGCATCGCTGCCATCGCCATGCTTGCCGGTGCAGGTGAAACGGCGGTAGTTCTCCTTGACGACGCCGCCGCACTTGGGGCACGGCGTCTTCAGCGTCGCGTAGTCGCCGGGGATGGTGTCGCGGTCATAGCCCTTGGCCTTGGCGACCATCTTCTCGGTCATGGCCGCGATCTCGGCCATGAAGACCTCGCGCTTGAGCTTGCCCTTTTCCATCTGGGCGAGCTTGCTTTCCCAGTCGCCGGTCAGTTCGGGCTTGGTCAGGTCCTCGACCTCCAGGCCGCGCAGCAGCGTCATCAGCTGGAAGGCCTTGGCCGTCGGGATCAGCTCGCGGCCTTCGCGCAGCATGTATTTCTCGCTGATCAGGCCTTCGATGGTGGCCGCGCGCGTGGCTGGCGTGCCCAGGCCCTTTTCGGCCATCGCTTCGCGCAGCTCGTCGTCATCGATGAGCTTGCCGGCGCCTTCCATGGCAGACAGCAGTGTCGCTTCCGTGTAGCGGGCCGGCGGCTTGGTCTGCAGCGCCTTCACGTCCACGCTTTCTGTGCGCACGACCTCGCCAAGTTGCACCGGCACGAGGTTGGCGTCCTCGTCGTCCACGTCCTTGCCGTAGACGGCCAGCCAGCCCGGCTTGACCAGCACCTTGCCGTTGGTCTGGAACTGGTGCGTCTGGCCCTCGGCCTCCACCTTGCTGATGCGCGTCGTGACCAGGAACTCGGCCGGCGGGAAGAACACGCCGAGGAAGCGCTTGACGACCATGTCGTAGAGCTTGGCCTCGATCTCGGTCAGGCTCTTGGGCGCCTGCAGCGTCGGGATGATGGCGAAGTGATCCGACACCTTGGCGTTGTCGAAGACCTTCTTGGTGGGCTTGATGTAGCCCTCCTTCAAGGCCGTGGCGGCATGCTTGGACAGCAGCGCCAGCGGGCCGGGCAGGTCCTCGGTGGCCAGCATCTTGGCGGTGTCCTTGGCGACGGCCAGATAGTCCTCGGGCAGGAAGCGCGAGTCCGTCCGCGGGTAGGTCAGCACCTTGTGCTTCTCGTACAGCGCCTGGGCGATCGACAAGGTCGTCTTGGCCGAGAAGCCGAAGCGCGAGTTGGCCTCACGCTGCAGCGTCGTCAGGTCGTAGAGACCGCCGCAGCTGGTCGTGCTGGGCTTGCTCTCTTCAGTCACCGTGGCCGGCTTGCCGAGCACCGCCTTGGCGATGGCGTCGGCATCGGCCGCGTTCCACATCCGGTCGGCGCGGCGCTCCAGGTCGTCGTTCTTCTTCCAGGCGGGGTCGAACCACTTGCCTTCGTACTGGCCGGCCTGGGCGTCGAAGTTGGCGCGCAGCTCCCAGTAGTCGCGGGAGACGTGCTTGCGGATTTTTTCTTCGCGCTCGACGACGACCGACAGCGTCGGCGTCTGCACGCGGCCCACCGTCGTCAGGAAGAAGCCGCCGTCGCGCGAATTGAAGGCCGTCATGGCCCGCGTGCCGTTGATGCCCACCAGCCAGTCGGCCTCGGAGCGGCAGCGCGCGGCGTCGGCCAGCGGCAGCATCTGCTCGTCGCTGCGCAGCTTGGTGAAGCCGTCGCGGATGGCGGCCGGCGTCATGGACTGCAGCCACAGCCGCTGGATGGGCTTGTTCAGTTTGCCCTTGGCCGGCTGCGCGTACTGCTCGATGAGCCGGAAGATCAGCTCGCCCTCGCGGCCCGCGTCGCAGGCGTTGATCAGCGCGGTCACGTCCTTGCGGCGGATCAGCTTGCTCAGCGCGTTCAGCCTGCCCTTGTTCTTGTCGATGGGGTTGAGGTCGAAGTGCGGCGGAATGACGGGGAGGTTGTTGAAGCTCCACTTGCCACGCTTGACGTCGAACTCCTCCGGCGCCGCGATCTCCACCAGGTGGCCCACGGCGGAGCTGACGACGTACTGCTCGTTCTCGAAGTGGTCGTCGTGCTTGTCGAACTTGCCCGCCACGGTCGTCAGCGCGCGGACGATGTCCTGCGCGACAGAGGGCTTCTCGGCAATGATCAGAGTCTTGCTCATCGGTCTTTCTCTAACGCCTGTTCAACGGCGGGGGACTCAAAATCCCCTGCCTACAATCCGGGCCTCGCGCGCATGCCTATGCACACGCCTACGCACACGCGCACCCATGAAATCACCGTACCACAGCGCCGATGACGCCAAAAACCCCGCGCCGCAAGATCGAAGTTCGTGATTCCGGCGTGCATGGCCGGGGCGTCTACGCCGCAGTGCCCATCAAGGCCGGCGCCCGCATCATCGAGTACACCGGCGAGATCATTTCCTGGGATGAGGCCGTCGAGCGCCATCCGCACGACCCGGCTCAGCCCAACCACACCTTCTATTTCCATCTCGACAGCGGCATGGTCATCGACGGCCTGCGCGGCAACGACGCGCGCTGGATCAACCATGCCTGCGAGCCCAATTGCGAGGCTGACGAGGTCGACGGCCGCGTCTTCGTGCATGCCCTGCGCGACCTGGAGCCGGGCGAGGAACTGTTCTACGACTACCGCCTGGTGCTGGACGAGCGCCACACGGCCAAGGTCAAGAAGCAGTTCGCCTGCTGGTGCGGCGCCGCCACCTGCCGCGGCACGATGCTGGCGCCCAAGACCCGTAAGTCAGGGCGCTGACACGATGGAACGGCGCCATCTCGCCGAATGCGGCTCGACCAACACCGAGGCACTCATGCACCTGCGCGAAGGCGGCGGGCCGTTGCTGGTATCGGCTTCGCGCCAGACCGCGGGCCGCGGGCGGCTGGGCCGGGCGTGGCAGTCCGACGACGCGGCGCTGACCTTCTCGCTTGCGCTGACGCTGCCCGCCGAGCTCGACCTCTCCGGCCTGTCCCTCGCTGTCGGCTGCACCGTGGCCGACGCGCTGGACCCGGGCGGAGAGCGCATCCGCCTGAAGTGGCCCAACGACCTCTTCCTGGATGGCGCCAAGCTGGGCGGCATCCTCATCGAGACCGTGCCCATGGCGCATGACCGCCGTGGCGTCGTCATCGGCATCGGCCTCAATCTGCAGCCGCTGCCATCCCCAGCCGACCGCAGCGCTTTCGCCAGCGGCCACGCCGCCTTGCAAAGTCTGGACCCGGCCGCCACGGCAACTGCCACGCTGGACCGCCTGGCGCCGGCACTGCGCGCTCTGCTGGCTGACTTCGAGACTTTGGGCTTCGGACCCTGGCAGGCTGCGTTCTCGCGCCGTGACCTGGCCGCCGGCCAGCGGGTGCGCGTCGGCGAGCAGGTGGGCATTGCGCGCGGCGTGTCCACGCGCGGCGAACTGCTGCTGGACACGGACGCGGGCATCGCCTTCGTGAGTGGCGGCGAACTCAGTCTGAGGCTGGAGAATGCCTCCCCATGATCCGTGTGCTCGTTCTCGTGCTGCTGGCGGTCAACGCCCTGTTCTTCGTCTGGTCGCGAGGCTGGCTGGATGCCGTCACCGGGCTGCCGGCCCACGGCGGGCATGAGCCCCAGCGCCTCGCGGCCCAACAGCACCCCGATCGCATCCAGCCGCTGGCGGCGAGTGCCGTCGCGGCGCTGGCCCAGCGCAGCTGCCTGGAGCTGGGCCCGCTGGACGGCGACACCGCCCTGGCCGCCGCGCAGACCGCGCTGCGCAATGCCGGTGCGCAGGCGCAGGTGCGCAGCAGCGAGCAGGTCGGCGTATGGGCAGTGGCCACCATCAAGCTGGCCGACGCCGAGTTCCGCGCGCGCAAGGAGGCGACCTACCGGCAGTTGAAGCTCAATTTCGAGCCGCTGGAGGGCATGCCCGCCGAGCAGCCGGCCTTCGTGCTGAGCAGGCACGCCAGCGTGGCCGAGGCAACGGCGGCAGCGGCGGCGCTGGACAGGCGGGGCCTGAAGGGCTTGCGCGTGCTGCCGCTGAAGGCCCCGCTGACGCACCACACCCTGGTCATCTCACAGGCCGACGGCCTGCTTGCGGCCAAGCTCAAGGCCAGCAAGGACCCGGCACTGGCGCCTGGCTTCAGAGCTTGCAGCGCAGCGGCTGCGGACGCGGCTTCGGCCGCTTCAAGCTGAGGGCAGCCAACAGCAGCGCCAGCAGCCACGCGGCGCTCACCGCACCGCCGCCACCGCCACCGCCACCGCCCGAGGTGGCCGGCGGCGTAAAGACGGCGCCCGCCGCGACGCTGACCGTGGCCGTCTGGCTGTGCACATAGCCGTCGCTGTCGGTCACGTCGGCCTGCACGACGAAGTTGCCGGCGGCGGTCGGCGTCAGCGTCGCGGTGGCCGAATTGGCGCCACTGCTGAAATCAGCCACGACGCTGCCGCCCTTGTCATTGATCGTCCATTTGGTCGCCGTCACGGTCTTGCCGCTGGCCAGGCCGGTGATGGCGGCGGTCAGCGTGCCCGACTGCGCGGCCGTCATGGCGGCGCTGGGGGTGATGGTGACGGTCGCGTTGTTGAGCAACTTGGCCGCTGCGACGGCTGCTGCCGCGTCCACCATGCCGGCGCCGCAGGTGCTGGTGGTGCAGTAGCACTCGTCTTGTACTGCGCTGCCGGGCGTCGGTACGGTGCAAGCCAGGATGCCGGCGGTGCCGCCGCTCGTCGGGAAAGCACGCGCTGTCAGCTTCAGGATCGGTGTCGCTTCGGCCGAGGTCAACGTCGGCCGCACCGCCGCCATCAGGCCGACGATGCCGCTGACGATGGGCGCCGAGAAACTGGTCCCCACAGAGGCGTTGCTGCCGGTGTAGCCGCTGGCACCGGGGGCGGTCAGGCCGGTGTTGGTCGTGCTGACCATGGGATAGAGGCAAGGCTGACCGCTGAGGATGTTGATGCAGTTGCCGCCCGGCGCGGCAACGGTCACCTCGGTGCCAATGCTGGAGAAGCCGACCTTGGTGCCGACATGGCGCAGCGCCGCCACCGCGACGACGCCGGGGCAGTTGCCCGGCAGGCCCACTGCCTGGCCCTCGGAGTTGCCGGCGGCAATGACGACGGTCGCGCCGGTTGCGTTGACCGCCGCGATGGTCTCGCGGTAGAGGCCGCCTGTGCCCGAGCTGCCGCAACTGCCGGTGCCGCCCAGGCTGAGGTTGAGCACCTTGGCCTTGTTGGGGTTGGCCGGCAAGCCAGGCACGCTGATGCCGGCGGCCCACTTCATGCCGGCCATGATGTCGCTGTCGTAGCCGCCGCACTTGCCCAGCACGCGGATGGACAGCACCTTGAGCACCCCCCAGCCGACCCCGGCCATGCCCTGGCTGTTGTGGGTGCTGGCCGCGATGAGGCCGGAGACGCGCGTGCCATGCCAGGAGCTGTTGCCGACGTCGCTGCTGTCGCAGCTGCTGCCCAGCGTGCCCCCGGCCACATCGGCCGAGCTGACCCAGTCGCCCGGATCGGAGGCATCGGCATCCGCACCGTCGCCATCATTGGCGATTGCGGTCGACAAGTTGCCCGGGCTTCCATAACCGATCATGTCGTAGCCACCGACCAACTGGCCCGCGAGGTCGGGGTGGTCCAGGCGCACGCCGGTGTCCAGAACGGCGACGACGGTCGTCGTGGTGATGCCTGCAGTCAGGTCCCAGGCCGCTGGCGCATTGACGCTGGAGACGACCTGGCCCGGCGTGTTGCTGTAGGCCTTCAGATACCACTGGTCGATGACACGGCTCGGGATGCCGCCGGACACCGTTTCGGCGTTCACCGCCGCGCCTCCAAATAGCGGGTCGTTGGGCACGGCCAGGCGCTTGCGCCGTTGGTCCACCGCTACCAGCTCCACCTCCGGGTCGGCCGCCAGGCGGCTGGCCAGCTGCGCGCCCGACAGGCCGCGCGCCATGACAACGTGGGTTCGCTCGTCCAGGCTGCGGCCGGCGGCCAGCGCGTGGCCGCTGCGCAGGCCCAGCGCCGTGGCGCGCGTCTGCGCCACCTCCCGGGCCTCCAGCCGCGTGGCCCGCAGCGACAGCGCCTTTGCCCGCACGCTGTCCGCCTTGGGCTTGAAGCGCACGATGACCCGGGCTTCGGCATCGAGCTGGGTCTCGGCCAAAGCCGGCGCGGCCAGCGCGGCCAAGGTGGCAGCAGCAAGGGCGATCAGCAGCGGGCGCATGGGCATGGCGAGTGGGGCGAGATTGGGAACGATCAGTTTAGGCGTGGCCCTCTGTCGCCAGTCGCAACAAATGTCGCACCCAGATGACTTCTCAGCGCCCCCCCGGCGCCGCCGAAAGCCGCGCGTCAGCTCTTGGCGCGGTTGGCCGCCAGCGAGCGCTCCTGGTCGGCCTTGCGGTCGGCCACCACACGGGCGGCATGCGGGCGCTCGCCGATCAGCCTGGCATAGGGCTTCCAGTCGATGCCGCCAGCAGCGAGCAGGTCCTCGCCATAGATGGCCTTGGTCGACATCGCCACCAGCGGCAGGCTCACCCAGCCCGCGCAGTCGGCCATCGTGAAGGTGTCGCCGGCCAGATAGGGGCCGAACTTCGCGAGCCGCTTGAAGGCGGCGATGTTCTCGGGCAGCACGCGGGCGACGCGCTTCTTGGTGCCGTCGCTGACCTGGCCGCCGAAGAAGGCTTCCGCATACAGCTCGCGCGCCACCAGCTCCAGGTGCAGGTCCACGTAGACGATGAGCTCACGCACCTTGGCGGCCTCGAAAGGGTCGGCCGGGATGAGGCGCGGCGAGTCGGGGAAGGCGGCTTCGAGGTAATCCACGATGACCTGGCTCTCGCACAGCGCTCCCTGTGGCGTCTTCAGGAAGGGCACCTTGCCCAGCGGCGAGCAACTCAGCACGGCTTCGTCGTGCGAGTGGGTCTCGATGCGCTCTTCAGCGAAGGGAATGCCCTTCTCCAGCAACGCGAACTTGGCCTTGTTGTAGTAGTTGGACAGCGGGATGCCGCAGAGCGTGATCATGGGTGGGTCTCCTGGAGGTGAACGCGCAAGTCTAGGCAGAGGCGCTCACGGCCTCTGGCGCCGGCGCGACATCAGCGGTTGACGAGCACGATGCCGGCTGCCAACGCAGCGAGCGCCATGATCAGCCGCGTGCTGATGCCCTCGCCCAGCAGCAGCGCGCCGGCGACCAAGCCGAACAGCGGCGTGCTGAGCGTGAACACCGCGAGCTTGGTGGCGGCATAGTGGCGGATCAGCCAGAACCAGACCAGGTAGCTCGCGAACGACACGATGACGGCCTGGAAACCGAACAGGCCGAGCAGGCGCGGCGACCAGTGCGCGGGCAGCGGCTCGCCAGCAAACACCGCGGCGGCACACAGCGCGAGGGCCGACACGCCGAGCTGGTAGAGCAACGTCTTCTCGGCCTGCGCTTGAGCGAGTCGGGTGCCGCGGATGGCCAGCGTCGTGCCGGCCCACAGCACGGCGGCGGCCACGCCCAGCGCGTCGCCCCACCACTGGGTCGGGCTGTGCGGCGACGAGAAGCCTTCCGCAAACGCGAACGCCACCGCGCCGAAAGCCAGCACCAGGCCCGCCCATTGCTTGCCCGACAGCTTCTCGCCATGGGCGATCCACGGCATGCCCAGGGCCACGACGAAGGGCGACAGGTAGATGAAGACAACCATGCGCGAGGCGCTGGTGTATTGCAGGCCGACAAAGATGCAGGCGAACTCCGCCGCGAACAACGCGCCGGCCAGCAGGCCGCCGCCTAGGCTGCCGTCACGCTCGAACAGCCTCACACCGCGCGACAGCGACCACAGCCAGACGAGCAGACCGGCAACGACCGAGCGCAGGCCGGCCTGCCACAGCGGGCCGATCTCCGTCAGCGCAGCCTTGGCCGCGACCTGGTTGATGCCCCAGAGGACACAGCAGAGCAGCAGCAGCGCGATGGCGCGCGGGTCGAGGTGCGATTGGCGAGCCTGGGAGCTCATGCCAGCTCAGCGCTTGCGCACGCGCTTCTTGGCCGGCGCCTCGGTCTGCACATAGCGCGTCGCCGTCAGCTTGTCCGACACGGCGCTGGTCTTGTTGTCGACATAGCCCCAGTTGCGCATGGCCAGGCGAACCTCGGTGTCCGACGGGCTGGCCTCGGGGCCTTTGGGATGCACGACCCAGACGGTCTTGCAGATCATGTCGGCATGGAACTCGGCCATGCGCGGCAGTTCGGATGGATTGCTCAGCACCGCCACCAGCATGCGCGCCTCGCGCAGGTTGGTGGTGATGCCGCCGGCCAGCGCCTCAGCGAGCGCCGGGTCCAGCGTGCCGACGGTCGGGCCGATCAGCAGGGCCGGGTTCTCGGCGCTGACGCCGAGCTTGGCGGCCAGCGTGGGCGGCGGCGTCTGCAGCTTCCGCAGCCAGCGGGCGGCTTCCTTTTCACCCAGCACGAGCGCCACGGGCTCCTCGCCGGCTTCGAAACGCAGTTCTTCGCCTTCGATGCGCAGGTTCTGCAGCGTGGCGATGTCCCAGCGGCGCTTCAGCTCACCGCGCAGCACGACGGTGGTCGATTCGAGCAGGGCGGTGGCCTCGGCGGTCTCGTTGCCGACGCGGGCGGTACAGCTGGCTTCACGTCCCATGCGGGTTCCTCGGTGATTTTGGGTAGCTGCGCATTGTCAGGCTCCAGGCGATGAGGCCTGCAATGGTGCCGGCGAGGTGGGCGAAGGGGGCGACCTGGAAGTCAAAACCGGCGGCGGTGCGCAGGGCGGGGCCGAGGGGGTGTTCTAGGGCCAGCTTGGCGATGAGGCCGAGGGCGATGGCGGCACCGATGAGGCGGTCGCGGCCGGGTCGCGCGATGAGGGTCAATGCGGCGATGGCCGTGAGGGCGTGGAGTTCGCCGGAGAGGCCGGCATAGCGGTGGAGGTCGGGGCGCAGCAGCAGGGCTGCCTGGGTCAGCGGCAGCGCGATGAGGGCAGCGATGGCCTCGCGCCTGCCCAGGTTGGCGCGGTGGCCCAGCAGGGCGAGGACGGCGCAGCCAGCCAGGTTGGCGGCAAGGTGGAGGGGCGTCCAGTGGACGAAGGCAGAGGTGAGGGTGCGCCAGGGTTCGGCGGTGATCAGCGCAGGCTGCCAGTCCAGTGCGTCGCGGGGCAGGGGCCACGCGAGAAGGGACAGTGCAGCGAATGCGGCACACAGGGTCAGCCAAGTTGCGGTGGTGCGCATCACAGGCCCGTGCCGGGATTTCGCCCCGGCGGGCGACCTACTTTCTGGGCCGCCAGAAAGTAGGCAAAGAGCTCCCCCCGACCGCC